>CANGFT010000059.1 GCA_947453205.1 Beijerinckiaceae bacterium
CAAGGTCAACCGCCAATTCCAGGTTCCGGCGCCGAACAGGCTTTGGGTATGCGACTTCAACTACGTCGCAACCTGGAAGAGCTTTTTTATGTCGCCTTCGTTATCGACGCTTATGCCCGTCGCATTGTCGGTTGGCGTGTGAGCAGCTCGGCTCATGCCGGCTTCGTCCTCGATGCGCTTGAACAGGCCGTGCACGACCGGCGGCCCGTTAAAGCGATGGGCCTTGTTCATCACAGCGATCGCGGCAGCCAATATTTATCGATCCGGCATTCAGAGCGGTTGAAGGATGCCTGTATCGAGCCTTTGGTTGGCAGCGTCGGCGACAGCTATGACAATGCGTTGGCCGAGACAATCAACGGACTCTGGGTAAAGTTAGCCATCTGTTGTCGCCGCGCATGTGCTTGGCGTTACGTTGGCGGCTCGCGGATATGCTCTCAGCAACGAGTGCTGTTTGAATGACGTGCATAGGCGTGCTAGATTGACCGCCTTGCCGTAATGGCTTTTCCTTCTGCGTTATCCTCAGCTTGGCAAGTCCCCATGGAGTCCAGCCTCAAGGTTCTGCTGGTCGATGAGAGCCCCATAAGGGCCGCCATCATCGAGGATGGCTTGCGCGAAGGCGGCTTCAGCCATGTGGTGCGGCTCTCCTCAACCGACATGCTGGTGCGGCGGATCAACGAAATCGACCCGGATGTTGTGCTGATCGATCTGGCCAATCCCCAGCGCGATTCTCTCGAACAGATGTTTCAGGTGAGCCGCCTGGTGCGCCGCCCCATCACCATGTTCGTGGACGAGTCCGACGCCGATCAGACCCGCGCAGCGGTGGAGGCGGGGGTCTCCGCCTACATCGTCAACGGGCTGCACAAAGACCGGGTGAAGAACATCGTCGACATGTGCGTCACCCGTTTTCATGTCTTCGCACGGCTTGCCGAAGAACTGGCGGAAACGAAGACCGCGCTCGCTGACCGCAAGACCATCGACCGCGCCAAGGCCCTGCTCATGAAGACCCGCGCCATCGGTGAGGAGGAGGCCTACGCCATGATGCGCCGCGCGGCCATGAACCAGAAGGCGCGTCTGGGAGACATCGCCCGGGCCATCATCACCGCTTCGGAGATCTGCTGATGAGCGCGCCCCTCACCATCGGCTTTCTGCCCCTCACGGATGCGGCGCCCCTGATCGCCGCCGTCGATTTTGGCTTCGCCCGGGCGGAAGGGCTGACGATCAACCTGCACCGCGACGTCTCCTGGGCCAATCTGCGGGACCGGCTCATGGTCGGCCATTACGACGCCGCCCATATGCTGGCCCCGCTGGCGCTGGCGGCGAGCCTGGGCGTGGGACAGGCGAAGTGTCCCCTGCGGGCGCCCTTTCTGCTCAACCTGAACGGCAATGGAATCACCCTGTCGAAGCGCCTGCTGGAGGATTTCGCGGGCGCCGACTGCGATCCCCTGACGGACTGGATGACCGCCGCCCGGGGGCTGGCGGCGGTTGTGCGCGCAAGGCAGGCTACGGGGGCGAACCGCCTCACGCTGGCCACCGTTCACCTCTTCTCCGCCCATACATATCTGCTCCGCCACTTTCTGCGGGCGGGTGGGCTCGATGCTGACCGGGATGTGGAGCTGGTGGTGGCGCCGCCGCCCTTCATGGTCGATTTCATGGATCGGGGATTGATCGACGGCTTCTGCGTGGGCAGTCCGTGGAACTCGCTGGCGGTGGATCGCGGGCGCGGCGTGCTCGTGGCGCTGGGCTGCGAGGTTCTGGCCGACGCCCCCGAAAAGGTGCTCGCCATGCCCGCACAGGGACGTCTGACCCGGGACGGGGAGGGCGCGGCCCTGCTGCGCGCGCTGGGGCGGGCCTGCGCCTTTGTCGCCGAACCCGCCAACCGCGCGGATCTCGCGCAGGCTATGGCGCGGCCGGATCGGCTCGACTGCCCCGCCGAGATGATCGCCCGCACCCTGTCGGGCCGTCTGGCGCTGGACCAGCATGGCGCTATCCGTGAGCGGGCTGACTTCATCCGCTTCACGGGGCCGGGGCTGCATCGCCCGGATGGATGCGCGCCGTGGATCGTCGAGCTGATGCTGGAGGCGGGCCAGATCAGCGACCGGGCTGGGGCCATAGCCATGGCGGAACAAGTCTTCTCCGCCGATTTCGCCGTCGCCGCAGGGCTCTAGCTGCATACAGCTGCGTTGCATAAATTTCGTGCAGAGCGATTAAACTGCACGCATCACAGCATGTATCTTTCGCGCCGAAATCAATCATTTGAGGACTTTACGAACCATTCCGCGTTGGCACGGCGCTTGTATGTTGCAGCGCAACGGCAATGGCGCCGAAAAATCCTTTGAGACCCTTTGCAGCAAAGCCGCTGTTTCCTCCGCTTCCTCCAGGGCGGGCGGGGCAGCGGCTTTTTGCATTCGAGCGCGGAGACAGCACGATGGCGAAAAGCTCCAACGGCACCCTGACTTCCTCCCTCACCCGCCGCTCCCTGCTGCGTGCCGGCGGCGGCGCCGCAGCCCTCCTCGGCGCGGCGCGGATCCATCTGCCCGGCGGGGCCTTCGCCCAATCGGCTGGGCCTGAGGTCAAGGGGGCCAAGCTCGGCTATATCGCGCTCACCGACGCCGCCCCCATGATCGTGGCGAAGGAAAAGGGTTTCTTCGACAAATATGGCCTCACGGAAATGGCCATCGAGAAGCAGGCCTCCTGGGCCGCGACCCGCGACAACCTTGTGCTGGGAGGCGCCAGCAATGGCATCGACGGCGCGCATATCCTCTCGCCCATGCCCTACCTCATCTCCACCGGCAAGGTGACGCAGAACAATGTGCCCACGCCCATGTATATCGTGGCGCGCCTGAATCTCGACTCCCAGGCGATCTCCATCGCGGGCGAATACAAGGACACAGGCGTCGGCCTCGATTCTTCCAAACTGAAAGAGGTCTTCGCCAAGAAGAAAGCCGAGGGCAAGGAAGTGAAGGTCGCCATGACCTTCCCCGGCGGCACCCATGACCTCTGGATCCGTTATTGGCTCGCTGCTGGCGGCATTGATCCCGACAAGGATGTCTCCACCATCGTCGTGCCGCCCCCGCAGATGGTCGCGAACATGAAGGTCGGCAATATGGACGCCTTCTGCGTGGGCGAGCCGTGGAACGAACAGCTCGTCAACCAGAACATCGGCTTCAGCGCCTGCACCACCGGGGAAATCTGGAAGAAGCATCCCGAGAAGGCGTTGGGGATGCGCGCAGATTTCGTGGACAAGAACCCCATCGCAACACGCGCCATCCTCATGGCCGTGATGGAGGCGCAGAAGTGGTGCGACAGCATGGCGAACAAGGAGGAGATGGCCAACATTCTGGGCCGTCGCCAATGGTTCAACGTGCCGCCGGCCGATGTGCTGGGCCGACTCAAGGGCGACATCAACTATGGGAATGGCCGCGTGGCCAAGGGCACCGATCTCTATATGAAGTTCTGGGAAGGTCACGCCTCATTCCCCTATAAGAGCCATGACGCCTGGTTCCTCACCGAGGATATTCGCTGGGGCAAGTTCGATGCGGGGCTCGATGTGAATGGCCTCGTGGACAAGGTGAACCGGTCGGATGTCTGGCGCGATGCGGCCAAGACCCTCGGCGTCGGCGCCGCTGAAATTCCGGCGACGGATTCGCGCGGCGTCGAGACCTTCTTCGATGGCAAGACCTTCGATCCCGCCAATCCCGCCGCTTATCTCAAGAGCCTCGCCATCAAGCGGATCGCGTGAGGCGTGCGCCTGACGCTCCGCCTTTCGTTTCGCGACGTGATTTAAGAGACTGCATCCCATGAGCATCGCCGCCATGAAAACGGACACCACAACCGCAGCAACGGCTGTCGCTTCAGCAAAGCCCGTGAAGGCGCTCCAGACGCGCGTGACGGCGCGTCTGGGGCTCATGCTGCGCTCCACCGCAGTCGCGGTGATCCCGCCGCTCATCTCGCTGGCGGCGCTTTTGATGATCTGGCAGATCGCTTTTGGACGGCCTGGAGCAACCTTGCCGCCGCCCACGCAGGTGTGGAGCGAGGCGAAGGACCTGATCCTCGATCCCTTCTTCATCAACGGCTCGCAGGATATCGGGCTGGGCTGGCGTGTGCTGACATCGCTGCAGCGTGTCATTGTGGGCTTCAGCCTCTCGGCTGTTGTCGGCGTGGTCATGGGCGCTGTGGTCGGGCAATCGGTCTGGGCCATGCGGGGGCTTGATCCCATCTTCCAGATCCTGCGCACTGTGCCGCCGCTCGCGTGGCTGCCGATTGCGCTTGCTGCGTTCCGCGACAGCAATCCTTCCGCAATCTTCGTCATCTTCATCACCTCGATCTGGCCCGTGCTGATCAATACGGCGGTGGGCGTGCGCAACATTCCTCAGGACTATCGCAACGTCGCGCAGGTGCTGCGGCTCAATCAGGTCGAGTTCTTCTTCAAGATCATGGCGCCCTCGGCGGCGCCCTATATCTTCACGGGCCTGCGCATCGGCATCGGCCTCTCGTGGCTCTCCATCGTCGCCGCTGAAATGCTCACCGGCGGCGTCGGCATCGGCTTCTTCATCTGGGACGCCTGGAACTCCTCGCGCCTGCCCGACATCGTTGTGGCGCTTGTCTATATCGGCGTCGTCGGCTTCGTGCTCGACCGCCTCGTGGCCGGACTCGGCTCCCTGATCACCCGTGGCACAGCCGCAAACTGAGGATGCGTTCCATGGCGGCCTATCTTAAACTCGATCACATCGACAAGACCTTCCGGCGCGGCGCCGTTGAGAGCGAGGTGTTGAAGGACATCAATCTCAGCATCGACAAAGGCGAGGTCATCTCCATCATCGGCCATTCCGGCTGCGGCAAGTCCACCTTGCTCAACCTTATCGCGGGCCTGACGCAGGTCACCTCCGGCGGCGTGTTGCTGGAAGACCGCGAAGTAAATGCGCCGGGGCCGGAGCGCGCCGTGGTGTTCCAGAACCATTCCCTGCTGCCCTGGCTCACGGTCTATGAAAATGTATCGCTGGCGGTGAACAAGGTCTTCGGCGGCGTGAAAACGCGCGCTGAGCGCCATGCATGGATCATGCACAACCTTGATCTCGTCCAGATGTCCCATGCGCGCGACAAGCGCCCGGCGGAGATTTCCGGCGGCATGAAACAGCGCGTCGGCATCGCCCGCGCGCTGGCCATGGAGCCCAAGATCCTGCTGCTCGACGAGCCCTTCGGCGCACTGGATGCGCTGACGCGGGCGCATCTTCAGGACAGCGTGATGCAGATTCACGCAGGGCTCAAGAACACCATGATCATGATCACCCATGATGTCGACGAAGCCGTGCTTTTGTCGGACCGCATCGTGATGATGACGAACGGTCCCTCCGCCACCATTGGCGAAGTGCTGACCGTAGCGCTGCCGCGCCCGCGCCACCGCCTCGAACTGGTGGCTGATCCCGCCTATCTGGCGGCGCGCGAAGCGGTGCTCAAATTTCTTTACGAGCGCCATCGTTTTGTCGAAGCGGCCTAGGGAAAGACCATGCGCGAGCGGCTTCTCATCATCGGCGGCGGCATGGCGGCGACACGGCTCGTGGAGGAGCTTGTCGGCTGCGCGCCAGACCGTTTCGCCATAACGGTGATCGGCGCCGAAGCGCGGCTTCCCTATAACCGTGTGCTGCTGTCTTCACTGCTGGCGCAGGACGTGGCCGAGGACGAGATCGACCTGAAGCCTGCCTCGTGGTGGCGCGCAAAGGGCGTGGATTTGCGCCTTGGCGAACGCGTGGTCGGAATTGACAGGCAGCATCGACTCGTCACCCTTGGGGATGGATCGCATCTCTCATGGGACAAACTGGTCCTCGCCACCGGCTCCAACGCCGTGCGCTTGCCATTGCCGGGCGCTGATCTGCGGGGTGTGCTCACCTTTCGCGATTGCGCCGATGTGGAGCGGATGCGCGCCGCCATAAAGCCCGGAGCGAGCGCCGCCGTGATAGGCGGCGGCCTGCTGGGCCTTGAGGCCGCCTATGGTCTGGCGAAGGCGGGCGTCCATGTGACCGTGGTGCATGTGATGGATCGTTTGATGGAGCGCCAGCTCGATCCGGCGGGCGCGAGCCTGCTGAAGCAGGATCTGGAGCGTCGCGGGATTCGTGTGATGCTCGAAGCAAAGTCCGCCGCGATCCTTGGCGAAGATGAGGTCGAGAGGCTTGCTTTCAGCGATGGACAGGAGATCGCCGTCGATATGGTGGTCATGGCCGTAGGCATTGCGCCGAATATCCAGCTCGCCGCCTCTGCGGGTCTCACCACAAAGCGCGGCATTGTGGTGGATGACGCCATGCGCTCAAGCGCCGACAACATTTTCGCGCTGGGCGAATGCGCCGAACATCGAGGCGTCGCCTATGGCCTCGTGCAGCCCGCCTATGAGCAGGCGCGTGTGTTGGCCCGTGTGCTCAATGATGACGAAGCGGTGTTTGAAGGCGCTGTGACAGCCACCAATCTCAAGGTCTCCGGCATCGGCGTCTTTTCCGCGGGCGATCATCTGGGCGAGGGCGCGCAGGCGCTGGTGTGGCGCGACCAAGGACTGCACCACTATCGCAAGCTCGTGCTGCGAGAGACCCCGCAGGGAACCGTTCTGGCGGGCTGCGTGCTCTATGGAGAGACCAGCGATGGGCTCTGGTATCTCGATCTCATCGAACGTGCGCAGCCCATCGATGACATGCGAAACGACCTGATCTTCGGACGCGCGCTCTGTGTGCGCGAGGCGGCGTGAGGCCCATCGTGAGCAGTGAATTCACCGCCGAACAAAAACGCTACCTTGAAGGTTTTCTTTCGGGCGCGCAGGCTATGCGCGGGGGCAAGGGCGCCGCTGCGCCAGTCGCCGCCGCAGGCAATCATGGACCCGACAAGCCGCATCTCGATGCGCAGGATCAGGTCACCGCAAAGGGCGGCAAGCTTGCCGATCAGGAGAAGTGGAAGCGGGCGGAACATCCCTTCGACGCCTATGGGCGCTTTCGCACGCAGGCGAAATCAGGCGCCTATCCCAAACCCGAGGATAATTTCCGCTGGCGTTATCATGGGGTCTTTTACGTAGCGCCAGCGCAAGACAGCTACATGTGTCGTATGCGCATCCCCAACGGAATCCTCAGGCATTGGCAACTGGGTGTGGTGGCCGACCTGGCGCAGGCCCATGGCGGCGGCTACGCCCATGTCACCACCCGCGCCAATCTGCAGATTCGCGAGATCAAGGCCGAGCGCGCGCCCGATGTGCTCGAATTGCTTGCGGATGCGGGCATCGTCAGCAAGGGTTCCGGCGCCGACAACATCCGCAATGTCACGGGCTCGGCGACGGCAGGCATTGATGCGCAAGAACTCATCGACACGCGCCCCCACGCAAGCGCCTGGCATCATCATATCCTGAACGACCGCTCGCTCTATGGCCTGCCGCGCAAGTTCAATGTGTCCTTTGACGGCGGTGGCGTGATCCCCACCCTGGAGGACACCAATGACATCGGCTTTCAGGCGGTGCGCGTGCTGGAGGGCGCCGAGGCGGCGCACGGCGTCTGGTATCGCCTTGCGCTTGGCGGCATCACCGGCCACCGCGATCTCGCGCGCGACACTGGCGTCCTCGTTGCGGCTGACGAGGCGGTGGCTGTCGCGGACGCCATCGTGCGCGTCTTCATCGCCCATGGGGATCGCACCAACCGCAACAAGGCGCGGCTGAAATATCTCTTGGACGCCTGGGGTTTCGAGCGCTTTCTCGTCGCCGTCGAAGAAAGGCTGGGGCGAAAGCTTGCACGCGTCGATGAAAAACATGTCGCGCCGCGCGCAGCCCATGATCGGCTCGCGCATATTGGCGTGCATCCGCAGCGTCAGGCAGGCCTCAACTGGATCGGCGTATGGACGCCGCTGGGCAAGATCACTTGCGCGCAGATGCACGACATTGCGGAGGTCGCTCGCGCCTTCGGTGATGGCGACATTCGTCTGACGGTTTGGCAGAATCTTCTGCTCTCGGGTGTGCCCGATGCCCGGGTTGAGGCTGCCTGCGCAGCCATTCACGCGGCGGGCCTTTCCACTAGCGTGTCGAATCTCCGCGCCGGGCTTGTCGCTTGCACGGGCTCCACCGGCTGCAAATTCGCAGCCTCCGACACCAAGGGCGACGCCCTTCGCATCGCTGAACATGTGGATGCGCGCATGAGCGTCGACCTGCCCGTGAATATCCACCTCACGGGCTGCCATCATTCCTGCGCGCAACACTATATCGGCGACATCGGCCTCATCGGCGCCAAGGTCACCGTGAACGATGAGGGCGATCAGGTCGAAGGCTATCATCTGCATGTGGGCGGCGGCTTTGGGGCGCAGGGCGCCATCGGGCGCCTGCTGCAGTCGGATCTGCGCGCCAGCGATGCGCCAAAGGCGGTTGAGGCGCTGCTGCGCGCATGGGCGACCCATCGCATCGACGCCAGCGAAAGCTTCCAGGCATTCACCGCGCGCCATGAGATCGAGGCGCTCAAACGACTTGCGGAGCAGATGTGATGATCGCTCAGCCCATGCCCGCGCCGGTGTTTCTGATCCCTGAAAGCGCGCCCTTCACGGCGGAGCAGCGCGCATGGCTGTCGGGCGTTTTCGCAGCGACCTTGTTGACGGATCCGCAAGGGGCCATGGCGCTTGGAGACGCCGAAGCCGCAGCCCTTGGCGCGCCCGCCGCTGGTCCAGCCCTTGCCGACAATGACGACGCCCCCTGGCATGATCCCTCGATGAAGATCGAGGATCGCATGCAACTTGCGAAAGGACGCCCGCTCGCGCCGCGCCTCATGGCGGCCATGGCCCAGCAGGATTGCGGTCAGTGCGGCTACAACTGCGCAGACTACGCCAACGCGCTGTTCGAGACGAAGGAGGCGCGGCTCAATCTCTGCGCGCCCGGCGGCAAGGAGACCGCGCGCATGCTGAAGGAGCTTGCGAGCGAAATCGGCGCAGCCGCGCCTGTGGCCAAGGTCGTGGACGCAGCGCCCGCGGCGCTTGGCGCCCCCGGAACCTGCCGCGAAAACCCTGTCGATGTGGCCTTTGTGTCGCGCTGCCGTCTCAACAAGGATGGTTCGGCGAAAGACACATGGCATGTTGAGTTCGATCTGGCGGCCTCTGGCCTTACCTATGAAGCAGGCGATTCCTTCGGCGTTTTTCCCGCAAATGACCTTGGCCTCGTCGATCAGATCATCGCCATGCTCGGCGCCTCCCATGTGACGCCTCTGCGTGGACGCACCCTGCGCGAGGTTTTGAGCGATGAGGTTTCATTAGGCGCTGCGCCGGACGCATTGTTCGAACTGATGTCCTTCATTTGCGGCGGCGCGCAGCGGCAGAAGGCGCGCGCGCTGGCGCGGGGCGAAGATCCCGATGGTGACGCCTCCAATCTCGACGTGCTCGCCGCCTTGCAGAAATTTTCGCAAGCGCGTCCACATCCCGAAGCTTTTGTGGATGCGCTGGAGCCTCTGCAACCCCGCCTCTACTCGATCTCCTCCTCGCCCAAACACAAGGCGGGTCGCCTTACGCTCACGGTGGATGCGGTGCGCTATGTCATCGGCAAGCGCAGGCGCCTGGGCGTCGCCTCCACGTTCCTTGCTGACCGCGCCGCGCCCGGCATGACGCTGCGCGCCTATGTGCAGAAGGCCCATGGATTCGCTTTGCCGCAGGATCCGTCAAAGCCTGTCATCATGGTGGGCCCTGGCACCGGAGTCGCGCCTTTCCGCGCTTTCTTGCAGGAGCGCGAGGCTGTTGGCGCGCCCGGCAAGAACTGGCTTTTCTTCGGCCACCAGCGCATGGATACGGACTTCTTTTATCGCGACGAGCTGGAAGCCATGCGAGAGCGCGGCGCCCTCACGCGCCTGTCGCTGGCATGGTCGCGCGATGGGGCCGATAAATTCTATGTGCAGGACCGCATGCGCGAGGTGGGCGCGGCGCTTTGGGGATGGCTGACGGAGGGTGCGCATTTTTATGTCTGCGGCGACGCCAAACGCATGGCGAAGGATGTGGAGGCGGCTCTGGTTGACATCGTCGCCACCCATGGCGCGCGCTCCACTGATGAGGCTGTGGCTTTCGTAAGCGCCTTGAAAAAAGCGGGCCGCTATCAAGCCGATGTCTACTGAGGAACCTATGATGGACGGCGCAAACGCCATGGACGCCATCCGCACGACCTGCCCCTATTGTGGCGTCGGTTGTGGGGTGCTTGCTACGCCTGATGGCGCTGGCGGCGCCACCATTGCAGGCGATCCCGAGCATCCCGCGAATTTCGGTCGCCTGTGCTCCAAGGGGTCAGCGCTTGGCGAGACGGTTTCGCTGGAGGGGCGCTTGCTGCATCCCATGATGCGCAAGGCCAGCGGCGCCTATGAGCGCGTTTCGTGGGACATTGCGCTGGATGCGGTGGTTGAAGGGTTTTCGCGCAATGCCCGGGCCCATGGACCTGACGCGCTGGCCTTTTATCTATCGGGGCAATTGCTGACGGAAGATTATTACGTCGCCAACAAACTGATGAAGGGTTTTCTGGGCTCGGCCAATGTGGACACCAATTCGCGCCTCTGCATGGCGTCGTCGGTTGCGGGCCACAAGCGCGCCTTTGGCGGAGATCTCGTGCCCGGGTCCTATGAGGATCTCGATAAAGCCGACCTTATCGTGCTCGTGGGCTCCAACGCCGCATGGTGTCATCCGGTTCTCTTCCAGCGCATGCAGGCCAACCGAACGCAGCGGGGCGCGAAACTCATCGTCATCGATCCCCGCCGCACACCCTCCGCCGATGAAGCCGATCTGTTTCTGCCGATTGCTCCGGGCATGGACACCGTGCTCTTCGCCTGGTTGCTGCAGGAGATTGTAGCGCGCGGCGCAATCGACCATGATTTTGTTGCGAAACACACATCGGGCTTTGAGGCTGCGCTGCAAACGGCGCGCGACATCGCACCCGATCTCGCCACCGTCTCGGTGCGTTGCCGCCTTGAGCCCTCGCTGATCAACGCCTTCTGCGATGCGTGGATCAGCACAAAGCGGGTCGTCACCGCCTGGAGCCAGGGCGTCAATCAGTCGGCTCAGGGAACAGATAAAGTCGACGCCATCATCCATTGCCATCTGGCGAGCGGGCGCATTGGCAAGGAGGGTGCCGGACCTTTTTCGCTCACGGGGCAACCCAACGCCATGGGTGGGAGGGAAGCGGGCGGGCTCGCCAATATGCTTGCGGCGCATATGGGTTTTTCGCCTGCTGAAGTGGATCGCGTCAAGCGCTTCTGGAACGCGCCGCTGATGGCGGAGCGTGAGGGTATGAAGGCCGTGCAGATGTTCGACGCAATCGCCCAGAGACGCATTCGCGCGCTCTGGGTCATGGCGACGAATCCGGCGGTGTCGCTGCCCAAGGCAGACCATGCGCGCGCGGCGCTGGGCTTGCTCGACTTCTTCGCCATCTCGGAAGTTCTGCTCTCCAATGATACGCTCAACGCTGGCGCCAATGTGCTGTTGCCAGCGGCGGCATGGGGTGAGAAGGATGGCGCTGTCACCAATTCGGAACGGCGCATCTCGCGCCAGCGTTCCTTTCTGGCGCTGCCTGGCGAAGCGCGGCCCGATTGGTGGATCGTCTGCGAAGTCGCCAAACGCATGGGTTTCGCCGAAGCCTTTACCTATGCAGGCCCGGCGGACATTTTCCGCGAACATGCGGCCTTGTCCTGTTTTGAAAACGAGGGGTCACGCGGTTTCGATATTGGGGGTCTCGCGCAGGTCGGCAATGCCGCCTATGAAGGTTTGGCGCCGGTGCAGTGGCCTTTGAAACAAGGCGAGCGCGTTGGTGTGGCGCGCCTCTTCACCAGGGGCGCCTTCCAGACACCCGATGGACGCGCGCGATTTGTGGAGCTGAAAAAGCCTGCGCTTTCGCTGGCGCCGTCATCCGACTTTCCCCTGATGCTCAACACGGGCCGCATGCGCGATCAGTGGCACACCATGACGCGCACGGGACGCAGCCCGCGTCTTGGCGCCCATGCGCCGGAGCCCTTCGTCAGCGTCCATCCGCAAGACGCCGCGCAGTTGGGGCTGACGATCGGCGGCTTCGCGCAGATCGGATCCCCGTTCGGGCAAGCCCTGCTGCGTGTCGATGTGACTGAGGCGCAAGAGGCAGGCGCCGTCTTCGCCCCCATTCACTGGTCGGGGGAAAGCTCGTCCCATGGGCGTGTGGGCGCGCTGGTGAATCCGGCGACGGATCCTTTCTCGGGACAGCCGGAATTGAAGGCGACGCCCGTACGCTTGACGCCGCTGCGCTTCGAACGGGAAGGGGGGTTTGTCGCTCGTGAGGCGGCTCGTTTTCCTGAGGCCTGGTGGTGGGCGCGCGCATCGCTGAGAGACGGCGTTGGTTATCGCGTCGCGAGCGACATGTCGGTTCGTGAATCGGCGGACTGGTTCAATGCGCGTTTCGCCCATTGCGAAGTTGCCGAACTTATTGATGCTCTGGGGGGACTTTATCGCGCAGCGGCCTTCAGGGAGGGGCGGCTGGAAGCCGCTTTGTTCCTGGCGCCGCCCGGCGGCGAGCCTGTGTGGGAAAGGCTGAAGGATTTGCTGGCGGCCGATGTCATCGACGCCACCTGGCGCCGCTTTGCCTTGAGCGTGCGCGATGTCGGTGGCGTGGCGGATCGGGGTCCGATGGTTTGCTCCTGTTTCGGCGTAAGCCAGGGCGCCATTCGCGACGCGATTGAAGATGGCGCTTGCGATACAACGGCTGTGGGCGCCGCCGTGAAAGCGGGCACCAACTGCGGGTCCTGCGTGCCGGAAATCCGCAAGCTTATCGCGTCCACGCGGGTGTTTGAGCCTGCTGGCTGAGGCGTCCGCCAGATCTGCCTAAGCGAGGTTCCTGTTCAGGGCCGACGCTGTCCGGCTTATGCAGTGTCCTCCCGCTGGCCCTCGCTCAAGCGCGCTGAGGTGCTGGAGCGCGCCCAGCGCGCCGTTGATCTGGTGGGCCTGCATGGCGCCGAGGTGAAGCGCCCTGCGGAGCTCTCGGGCGGGATGCGCCAGCGCGTGGGCATCGCGCGCGCGCGTTCCATCCAGCCCAAGATTCCGCTCATGGATGAGCCCTTTTCGGCGCTCGACGCATTCACGCGCGGCCCCTTGCAGGACGAGGCGCGCCGCATCTGTCGCGACACCGGCCAGACACTGATCAGGATCACCCACGATGTGGCCGAGGCCATGCATCTTGCCGACAAGATCATGCTGATGACCAATGGCCCCTGCGCCATGATCGGCCTGGGGCCTCAGCCCCGGTGGAAATCACGCTTTTCATAAGTCGGCGCTCATGCCACACTGGCCGAAAGATCAAATAAAGAGGGAGCGAACAATGCCGATCTTATCCATTTCCGCCAGATCAAAGAGCATGACAGGGGCGCGCGCCAGATCAGGGATGGCGGGCGTTTCCATCGCAGTCACCGCCGCCCTGTCGCTTTGTGTGGCGGCGAGCCGCGCGCAGGCGCAGAGCGCGCCCGAGATTCCGTTCGACTCGGTCCCGAATTTTCTCAAGCTTCCCAATGATCTGCACCTGGGCGAAGCGTCCGGCGTGGCTGTCAACTCCAAGAAGCATGTCTTTGTGTTCTCGCGCGGCAATGTCACCGGCGCCGCCTATCGCGCCCAGGCCTCGCAGCTTCTGGAATTCGACCAGAAAGGGAATTTTGTTCGGGAGATCGGCAAGAATCTCTACGCCTGGTCCTACGCCCATACGGTGAAGGTGGATGCGCAGGACAATATCTGGGTCGTGGACAAGGGCTCCGACACCATCGTCAAATTCAACCCTGCCGGACGCGTGGAAATGGTGTTCGGACGCAAGGCCGAGGCCTCGGATGAAGAGTCCGAGCCCTATCATCGCACCGGACATCCCAAGCCCACAAATTTTGACAACGGCCGTTTCCGCCAACCGACGGATGTCACCTGGGATCCCCAGGGCAACGCCTATTTCTCGGACGGCTACTGGAACTCGCGAATTGGCAAGGTCGACAAGAATGGCGACTGGGTCACCTCATGGGGCTCACCGGGCAAGGCGGAGGGGCAATTCGACACGCCCCATTCCATCGCTGCGGATAATGCCGGCAACATCTATGTGGCCGACCGCGGCAACCGCCGGATCCAGGTCTTCGACGGCCAGGGGAAATTCCTGCGGGCGATTTCGGTCGATCTGCCCCTGCCCCCGGACGCACGCCCGGCCATAGGCAACCAGCCCCCCACGCTGCAGGGCTATCAGGGCAGCATGACCCAGATGCCCGGCGCCCCCTGGACGGTCTGCATCACACCCGGCAAGACGCAGTATCTCTACACTTCGGATTCCTTCCCCGGGCGAATCTACAAATTCACCCTTGACGGAAAACTGCTGGGCACATTCGGCCGCGCAGGCAAGCAACTCAAGCAGTTCGGCTGGGTGCACGAAATCGCCTGCCCGAGCGAAAACGAGCTTTATGTGGCGGAAGTTCTGAACTGGCGCGTGCAGAAACTCGTTCTGCATCCGGAAAAAGCCAGCCGCTGACCCGAGCTTCGCCTCGGCGCCCGTCGCATCCCAGGGGATCGAAGGGCGCCGAGGGAAGGTTGAGCTCATGCGGACAGTGCGGGTCGGAATGGCTGAAATCGGGTGTTCCGATTTTCAGACAGCGGGCGCTCTACCGCTGACTGACCAGCCAATCGACCAGCACCTTGCGCGCCGCCGCATCGCTCATCCCCGAATAGGGCATCTTGTTGCCGCGAAACATGGCCTGAGGATCAGCGATGAAGCGATCCAGCAAACTCTCGTTCCAGACCACAGTCTGCGCCTTCAGGATATTGGAATAGCGAAAGCCCTCGACTGTCGCGATTCGGCGTCCAACAAGCCCGTGCAATGACGGGCCTACCCCGTTTTTACCGGGCTCCAGAGAATGGCAGGTCGCGCAATCCTTGAACAGATCCTCTGCAGACTGCGCAAAGGATCCGACCGGCGAAAGAAACGCGACCGAGAAAACTGCTGCGATGAGCCAGATGCGCGCATGCGAAGAATTCCACATCGTTTCACTCATCTCAAAGCAAGGGTCCCGGATTCGCTTTATACCGCGTCTTTATGACTTCGGCGGTGCGGTAGGCCATCGCTCCGACAGGGCCGGTCGGATTGTAGGCGGCGTTATGCGGAAAGGCGGAGGCGCCCATGACGAAGAGATTGGATACATCCCAACTCTGCAAGTAATTGTTGACGACACTATTGCCGGGGTTGGTCCCCATGATCGCGCCGCCGGTGTTATGGGTGGTTTGATAGGGGACCACAGACCATGACGCGCGCGCCACAGCCGTTGTCTTGAAGGTCGGATTCATGGAGTCGACGATCTTGTTCACGACTGTCGCCATATAGGCGTTCTGCTTGCGCTCGTTCTCCGCATATTCAAATGTCATGCGCATCAGGGGCGCGCCGAAGATGTTCTTGTAGGTGGGATCAAGGTCCAGATAGTTGTAGCGGCTCGCCATGACCGAACCGCTGGAGGAGACTGACATCGTCGAATTATACCATTTGGCGACGTTCTTCTTCCATTGCGAGCCCCAACGAGGCGACCCGGGCGGCAAGGGGCGATACTCGATGGGGCGCCCATTGGTTCCACCCGAAGAGATGGAGGCGCCGCCAACGAAGCCGGCCTTGCCCCGATCAAAATCCATATTGACGTTGTAGTCGTCGCAGACGCTCCCGGTGCCGCCAGTGGCCATGAAGGGATTGAAGATCTTGTCTTCAAAAAACAGCTGGGCGCTCGTGCCGATCTGGTAGCTGTAGTTCTTGCCCACCAGTCCTTTCTGGCTTTCAGGATCATAGATCTGGCCAACCCCCGACAGCATCAGCAGATGCACATTGTTGAGCCCATAGGCGCAGAGCAGAACGAGGCTGGCGGGCTGCTCGAACTCCTCGCCGGTGGACATGTTGACATACAGAACGCCAGTCGCCTTCTTTCCTGTGGAATCCAGCAGCACTTTTTGAACCCACGAATTCGTGCGCAACTCGAAGTTCGCATTGCGCATCGCGATAGGCACCACCGTGATCAGCGGGCTTCCCTTGGCGTTCGCCTCACACCCATAACGCTCGCAAAAGCCGCAGTACTGGCAGGCGCCAAATTGCGATCCGTCCGGATTGGTGTAGGCACGGGAGGCGTTGGCGGTGGGACGCTTGAAGGGATGCAGCCCCATGTCACGGGCGACGCCCTCGAACATCATGCTGGAATAGGGCGACTCCAGCGGCGGCAAGGGATAGTCCCGCGCGCGCGGCGCCTCGAACACATTTCCCGCAGAATCGATTTTGCCCTTGATATTGCCCGCCTTGCCCGAAATTCCCGCCGTATATTCGAATTTGTCATAATAAGGCTCGAGTTCTTCATAGGAGATTCCCCAGTCCTGAATCGTCATGTCGTCAGGAATGAAGGACTTGCCGTATGTCTGCTCGTAGTGAGACCTGATCTTGAACTCATGATCGGTCCAGCGCCAGGTATGGCCATTCCAATGGGCGCCGGCGCCGCCAACCCCGGAGCCCGGCAAGAACGAGCCCAGGCGGCGCATGGGCAGCGCCGTTTCCTTGACCAGATTGCGGACGGTCAGGGTGTCCTGCGCCGTATTCATCATCAGGTCGTTGCGATTGGTGTAGCGAAGCTCGTCGCGAATATTGGGCACCGCGAAATCGTCCGCAGGCGTGCGCATGCGCCCACGCTCGAGCGCCACGACCTTCATGCCGGCTTCAGCCAGTTCTTTCGCCAGGATGCCGCCGGTCCAGCCCATGCCGACAATGACAACATCCGTTTCCCTGAGTTTGGTCACCATGTCCGGATGCTCCTTAGCCGACATCTGCAATGGAGAGGGGCTCTGTCGGGAATTTCTTGTTGCGATAATCGACAATGTTCTTCTGATTCACTTCGATCACGCCGGGAAAGCCGATCATCTTCCACGACGCCTTGTCGCGGTTGCCGCCATAAATGGGGTCAGCGAACATGCCCTGCATGACGGCCTGATACATTTCGGCGAAGAAGACGGTGGATGGCAGGCCGCTTTCGAATTTGATCGTTCCTGTCTCCAGCCCCTTCAGAACCTGTTCCTTGTCCTGCGACGTCAATCCATCGAAGGTCTTTCCACCAAAGGTTTTCGCGCAATGAATGTTGGTTTGCTCGACGCCCGCGCGGAAGAGTTCGGCTGGCGTCAGCGGCAATTGATAACCCTGGTTCGGCGTGCCGAGCTTCCAGGGACCCTGCGCATAGAGCCGGTCCCCCTTGCCCCAGCTTCCCGCGAGCGCCCGATCAATGAACACCGCGATCCCGAGATCGACGCCCCCCGGGGTCAGCTCGTCTGCGGGAACCATATGATCGGCGACGGCCTCGAAAAAGGCTGCCTCGACGGGGCCCAGGAAGGTGTATCCGGCACTGGCGGTTGCGGCGTTTGCGACAACCGGCGCGGCGGACGCGGCGGGTGTCTGCGCCTGCGCGCTCTGGGGCGCCATGGCGGGCGGGGTCATCGTGGCGGCGACTGCGGCGCCCGCGACCGTCGCGGATCGCAACAGTGAACGACGGCTGACGTCTTCCTTATCGGACATGATTTCCCCCAACGCTTGGCGTTTGTTTGTAACAAGCACCTATCGGACCGCTTGTTTCATTGTCTGGAGTGTGCGGCGAGACGAAGGGGTTTGGCAAGAGCTTCCTGTCTCGCTGTAGCAAGCTCACGATCTGTCCGGTTTTTGTAGCAGGTGGTTTGTCCGGTTTTGGGATCGGAGGGCCGCATGTCGCCGGAGGTTCGGATGACGCGTGTTTTGGATGCGATCAGTTCGCATCGGGCGTGACGCTTGAGTTGTGTCGAAGCGGGAGAGCTTCTTGGGTTCAGCGAGCGCCATTTCCAGCCCTTGAGGGACGTTTTCGAGGAGCGCGGGTAGGATGGACTGATCGACCGTCGGGGGGGGCGGATCAGCGCCCGCGCAGCAGACGAGGGTGAGGCCGCGTGGGTGGCGGAGATGTTCCGTAACCGTTAGTTCGCACTTTGGATCGTGGACTTCCACGAACAGATCGTGGGTTTGCCGATGGTGAGACTGAACCCTCGCTTGCATCATCAAGGGCGACGTGAACGGCAGTTGGGCGCCGCCGACCGGCACGCAATATGGCGACGACCGACCCGGGGCATATCACCAGCCTGTACAACACCCTCCACATACCGCTGAGCGACTGGGCGATTGCATAAAGGCGACTGGCTGCGAACTGTTCAGCGTTGCTCACCGCACGAGCTTAACTCCGTCTAAGGCCCACCCTCAGCAGGCCCACCCCAGTTCTAGGGGGCTGTGGTCCAAGGACCGCGATCCGCCTCATCTGGGAAAAGGCCCAAGGGACCCAGTCGGTGGCTCAACACGCTGTCCCCAGTTCCGGCCGTGGCGTCAGGGTGAATGTCAGCGAGGCTGTTTCCTAGTGCCGCGCAGAATGTCCAGGACGCGCGCTGGCGTGGCGTAGATTTTTTGCACTGAAGCGTGAGCCTCGACGCCTGAATTGTCTTCGACCCCGAGCCTCAGCTTCGCCGCGTCCGCCATGAGTTAGGGATCAAGCGAGGGCGCATCATTGGCGAAAACCTCATCGGGCGTCGGGAAGGCGACCCTATATGACCGGTGCGTCCGGTCAATGTCCGGTTCGTTTTTAAGAAGATCGGATTGAACGACGCTGCTGATCTGATATTTTTTCTATATTTCAATGACTTAAATGGTGCCGGTTGCAGGAATCGAACCCGCGACCTACTGATTACAAATCAGTTGCTCTACCAACTGAGCTAAACCGGCCCGCCCTCAGGCATGGCATCAGCTAGCAGTCTGCGCCCGATCGCGCAACCCGCTTGCGGTCTGCTTGGCTGATCTTTGGTGCTGCCGACGCAACTTCATGGCTCCCGCCCTCGTTGTCTTTGCGCTCGTGGTCTTCGCACCGCGAGGGGGAGCGTCATGGAGTTGCGATGCGCAGGCAAGCGGAGGCGGGGAGATGGGGCGTGGTTGGGCGCGGCGGCGGCGGGCAGGGCCTTGCGGCGCCGCGTCCGAAGGCGCGTGGGGCGGGCCGCTGTCTTTGCGCCCCCCATGGCGCCCCCCATGGCGCCCCCCATGGCTCCCCCCATGGCTCCCCCCATGGCGCCCCCTATGACGCGCCCCATGGCGCGCTTCAGGGAGGCGCGCATGCTTGATGCGGGGGGACTTGGGCGGCTCGATCCTGTTCAGCTTGATCTTGCCTCTCTCGATCTTGGCCAGCTCAATCCAGGCCAGCTCAATCATGGCCAGACTGGCGCGCGCGGGGGCCTGCGGCCGTCGTCCGGGGCTGCGCCGCCATCCCGCCCGGTGGAGGCGGAGCTTGGCGATCTTGCGCGCCGGGTGCGTTTCGAGGCCAAGGCGACCGTCTTCGAAGAGGGCGCCCCGACCGAGGCCGTCTGGAGCCTTGTCAGCGGCGTCGTCCTGCTGTCCAAACTGCTTCAGGACGGGCGTCGGCAGGTGCTGGGCATCGCCTTGCCCGGGGATTTTCTGGGCCTGTCCCTGCAGGCCTGCAACCGCTTCACCGCGAGCGCCCTGACGCCCGCGACCCTGTGCCGGTGCGAGCAGGCCAGGTTTGCGGCGCTGCTGGAGGCCGCGCCCCATTTGATGCGGCAGGTCTTGGCCGCCTGTTCGAGCGAACTCAGCCGCGCGCAGGACCATATGTCGCTGCTTGGGCGGCGCAGCGCGGAGGAGAAGGTCGCGGCCTTTCTTCTGAGCCTGCGCCTGCGCTGGGCGCCGGTGCATGGCCTGTCCGCCCGCGTCGATCTGCCCATGACCCGGCAGGACATCGGCGACTATCTCGGCCTCACCCTTGAGACCGTCAGCCGCAGCATGACGCGACTTGCGCGGCGCAAGCTCATCGCGGTGATTCCCGATGGCGTGCGCATTCTCGACATGGACGGGTTGGAGGCCGCAGCGGGTCTTCGGGCCTGCGCTTGAGCCTGCGCCTCAGGCGTGGCAGCATGAGCGGAAAAGGGGGGACCATCCATGCCTGAACCGCTTCCGCGCGGCGCCAATTTCCGGCGCGCAAAATTTCTCTGGGAGATCGGCCTCGACGTCGCGGGCGACCCCAACACGCCCTATGGCGGCGACAGGGACATGTGCATCGCCATCGGCAATGGATCGGGCGAGGCCTGGCGCCCCGCCATGCGTATGGGCACAGGCTCGCCCATCCTCGCCCTCGACGTGGCGCGCGGCGGGCTCGAGATGGCCATGGTCAATCCATCGGGCTTCCTGACGCAGGCGGTCAGGGGCGTCGGCCTCTTCAAGGAGCCGCTGCCGCTGCGGGTCATCGCGATGTATCCGAGCTTCGACCGCTTCGTCTTCATGATCCATCCCAAGACCGGCCTGAAATCCCTGAAGGACGTGAAGGACCGCAAATATCCGCTGCATGTCTCCGTGAAGGAGGACGTGACCCATTCGACCCGCGTCTTCATCGATCAGGCCCTGTCCTACTATGGCTTCAGCCTCGCCGACATCGAGTCCTGGGGCGGCAAGCTCAATCTCACCGGCGCCCCCGCCGATCCCCGCCGCGTCAGCGCGCTGGACGCGGGCGAGCTCGACGCCATCTTCGACGAAGGCTTGCCCGTCTGGCTCGACATGGCCGTGAAGGGCGGGCTGCGCTTCGTCGATCTGGAGCCCGACCACTTCGCCTTTCTCGGTGGCCTTGGATGGCGGCGGGTGCTCTTGCCCAAGGGCATGTGGAGCGCGCCGGACGACCACTGGTGCATCGACTATAGCGGCTGGCCCCTCTACGCCCGCGCCGACTTCCCCGAGGAGCTCGCCTACAAGGCTGCGCGAGCGGCCGTGGCGCGGGCCGCCGAGATCGTCTGGGAGCCGGAATATCGGGGGATCGAGGAGCTCTTCACCGAGGGGCCGTCGAGCCCCTTCGATGCACCCCTGCACGACGGCGCGGCGCGGTTCTGGCGTGAATGCAGGGGCGGGTAGGGCGCAGACGGCGCCGGACCATGCCGCCCGCGCCGAGCCTTACTTTTCGCGCCAAGCCTTCCTGATCTGATCCATCAGCGGCTTGGTCAGATAGGTGATGACCGTGCGCTCGCCGGTCTGGATGAAGCTCTCGACCGGCATGCCCGGCAGCAGCCGCAAGCCGTTGAGCCGCTCCATTTCACCTTCGGAGACGCTGAGGCGAAGCGTATAGAAGGTCGCACCGGTTTTCGCGTCCTGACTGACGTCGGCGGAGATCCGGCTCACCTCGCCATTCAATTCCGGCGTGGTGCGCTGGTTGAAGGCCGAGAAGCGCATGACTGCGGGCTGCCCCACGCGCACCTGGTCGATGTCCTGCGGGGCGATCTTGACTTCAGCCGTGAGCGCGTCAGCCTCGGGCACGATGAGCATGATCGGCTCGCCCTGGGGCAGGATCACGCCGCCGACCGTATGGGCCGTGAGCTGATGCACGACGCCGTCCTGAGGCGAGCGGATGTCGATGCGCCGCAACTGGTCTTCGGCGGCGATCTTCTTCTCCACATATTCGGAGGTGCGGCCGCGAATCTCGCCCAGGCTCTTGCTCACCTCGGTGCGCAGGTCCTGATCGATCTGGATGATCTGCAGCTCCGTCTCCGTGATCTTGCCACGGGTCTGCGCGATGTTCGACATCAACGATCCCCGCTCGCCTTCGAGGCGGGCGCCGTCGCGCTCCAGCGAGGTGACGCGGGTGATCTGGACGAGATTCTTCTTCCAGAGTTCGCGGACGCCGATCAGCTCCTGCGCGACCAGCTTGATCTCAAGGCCCTTGGCGTTGACCTGATCTTCCAGGCCCTGGATCTGCTCCATGAGCTGGGAGATGCGCTCGCGCAGCTGGGCGCTCTGGCCCTGACGGGCGTTGCGGCGGTTCTCGAAGAGGCGACGCTCGCCCTCCACCACACGCGCCACATCGGGGTCAGAGATGCGCGCCATGAGTTCAGGCGGGAAGGTGACCTCAGGCAACCCGTCACGTTCAGCTTCATTGCGCGCCTGCTGCGCCGCAAGTTCGTCGAGCGCCTTGGTGACGATGGCGAGGCTCGCGCGGGTCTGGGTGTCGTCGAGGCGCACGAGGATGTCGCCCGCCTTGACCCGGTCGCCATCCTGCACGCGCACTTCGCCGACGACGCCGCCGGTTGGGTGCTGCACCTTCTTGACGTTGGATTCCACCACAAGGGAGCCCGGCGCGACGACGGCGCCGGCGATCTCGGTTGTGCTCGCCCATCCACCGATGCCGAGCGTGAGAAGGCTGGTGACGAAAACGCCGCCGAGCAAGGCGTGCCGCATGGCGGCTCTGGTGTCATAGGAAGGCTTGTTCATGTCCCGGTCCCCAAGACGACAGGCATAGGCGGCTGCGCGACGGGGCGCAGCACCTTGCGCAGCACTTCATCGCGCGGCCCGAAGGCCTTGGCCTCGCCATCGGCCATCGCCAGCACAAGATCGACCGTGGCGAGGGCGCTGGGCCTGTGGGCCATGACGACTGCGACGCCGCCGCGTTCGCGCACGTTCAAAATGGCCTTGGTGAGGGCCTGTTCGCCATCGACGTCGAGGCTTGAATTGGGCTCGTCAAGCACGACGAGGAAGGGGTCGCCATAGAGCGCGCGGGCGAGCGCGATGCGCTGGCGCTGACCACCCGAAAGGGAGACGCCGCCATCGCCAAGGCGCGTATCATAGCCCTCGGGCAGATGCACGATCATGTCATGCACGCCTGCCTGCTGGGCGGCGCGGATCACCGCGTCGGGATTGGGATTGGGATCGAAGCGCGCGATGTTGCGGGCGATGGTTCCGGGGAACAATTCGACGTCTTGCGGCAGGTAGCCGATATGGCGCCCGAGGGATTCCTGCGACCACTGGCTGAGGCTGGCGCCATCGAGCCGCACTGAGCCGCGCTGCGGGCGCCAGACTCCCACAATCGCCTTCGCCAGAGAGGACTTGCCGCAGGCGCTGGGGCCGATGACGCCGAGCGCGCTGCCGGCCTGCAGCTCGAAGGAGACGTTCGCCACCACCACCTTGGCGACATTGGGCGGCGTGAGGACAAGGCCTTCGACCCGCAGGGTCCGACGGGGCGCCTCAAGCGGCAGCGGGTCTGCGGCCTCGGGGAAGGCCGCGAAGAGATCGTGCAGGCGTCTCCAGCTCTGGCGCGCCGCGCCAAACGGCTTCCAGTGCGCGATCACCAGTTCAACCGGCGCCAGCGCGCGCGATGTCATGATGGAGGCGGCGATGATGATGCCGGAGCTCGCCTCGCCATGCATCGCCAGATAGGCCCCAAGACCGAGGATGCCGGACTGGAGGGCTGCGCGCGCGGCTTTGGAGAAAGCCGACAGGCCGCTGGAGACGCCGCTGGCGCGCTCCTGAGCGTCAAGATGCTTCTGGTTGGCGATGTCCCAGTCATAGGCCATGCGCCCCGCCATGCCCAGAGCCGC
>CANGFT010000060.1 GCA_947453205.1 Beijerinckiaceae bacterium
CTACACCATCGCTATTGACGCAACGAAGGGCGCCTATGTCATCACCGACAACGTGCAGGGCCGTGACGGCGTAGATACGCTCACAGGCGTCAAGTATCTCCAATTCGCCGACCAGACGGTGGCGATCGCGTCTATGCTTACAGGCGCTGCTTCTTCAGGCCATGACTTCAACGGCGACGGGAAGAGCGACATTCTCCTGCAGAACGCCGTCGATGGCTCTTGCTATGTCTGGAACCTCAACAACAAGGCCCTCGTCGATAGCGGGTATGTCGGTTGGGCGCCGGGCAAGGACTGGGTCGCCAAGGGCACAGGCGACTTCAACGGGGATGGCAAGAGCGACATTCTCCTGCAGAATGCCAAGGATGGAACCTGCTACATCTGGGAATTGAACAACAAGACCCTCGTCGACAACGGCTATGTCGGCTGGACGCCTGGGAAGGACTGGGTGGCCAAGGGGACAGGCGATTTCAACGGCGACGGCAAGAGCGATGTCCTTCTGCAGAACACCAACGACGGATCCTGCTACATCTGGGAGCTTAACGGGAAGGGCCTCGTCGATAGCGGCTTTGTCGGCTGGACGCCGGGCTCCGCTTGGCAGGTGAAGGGGACGGGCGACTTCAACGGTGATGGCAAGAGCGACATTCTCCTGCAGTATGCTGGTGATGGATCCTGCTTCATCTGGGAATTGAACAGCAAGACCCTCGTCGACAGCGGTTATGTCGGCTGGGCGCCGGGCAAGGACTGGGTGGCCAAGGGGACCGGCGATTTTAATGGCGATGGCAAGAGCGATGTCCTTCTGCAGAACGCCGTTGATGGCTCCTGCTACATTTGGGAGCTTAACGGGAAGAGCCTTGTCGATAGCGGCTTTGTCGGGTGGACGCCGGGCGCCGCCTGGCAGGTGAAGGGGACGGGCGACTTCAATGGCGATGGCAAAAGCGATATTCTCTTGCGCAACGCCAACGACGGCTCCTGCTATGTCTGGGAGCTCAACAACAAGACGCTCGTCGACCATGGCTATGTTGGCTGGGCGCCGGGGCTTGATTGGCAGGCGACGGCCTGAGGCGGCGGGGCCTTGGAGCGGAACGGGCCATAAGAGGCTGTGAGGGCTTTTCCAGCGCCAATTACGTGACCCCGAGTCGGCATGTAGTCCATCGCCTTATTTTTTCCGGTTGAGCGGTATCCGGTTCAGGATTGCGGGTTCGTCGGCTTTTGTTGCCTGAACAACAGCAATCCGGTATTATTAGATATCTAATATTTTTGATTGCGCGAGCAGCCAGCGCAGCTTCGGAGTTGGCGTATGACCCATGGCGACCGAAAGCCCAAACACCCCGGCGGCCGCCCCACCAACTACCGTCCAGAGATCGGGAAGTTGATCGCCGACGCCATGGCGACGGGGCTCAGCCTTGAGGCGGCGGCTGCTTCCTGCGGGGTGGGGCCGCGGACTGCCTTCACTTGGCAAGGGCAGTATGAGGAGTTCCGGCAGTCCGTGGAGGACGGTAGGGCTAGGTCTCTGCTCTTCTGGGAGCGCCGGGCCATCGCGCTGGCCAGCGGGGAGGCCGGGAACGCTGCCGTCGTCACGCTGGGGCTCAAGAACCGCTCCCGGGCCGCCAGTGGCTGGCATGACGCGCAAAGGCTCGAACACAGCGGGCCGGGGGGTGGGCCTGTGCAGCAGCAAGTGACGAGGAAGCTGGATGTCTCGTCGTTGAACGAGGAGCAGCTGGAGGCGCTGGAGATGGCGCTGTTGGCGACGCTGGGGGTAGTTGGCGGTAATGGAGGTGACGATGGCTAGATACACCAAAAATCTCGTCACCGGCCGCCAGCTCCGCGCCGCCCGAGTTTTGGCTGGGCTGACCCAGCGGACGTTGGGGGCGGCGCTTGGCGTTGATGAACGCGCAGTCCGCTTCTGGGAGCGCAAGCACGACCGGCGGCCTACCAGCGCCCCCAATGACGCCCGCATCGAGCAGGCGTTGCTGGAGCACGGCGTCGTTCTTTTCGCAGAGCCGACGCCCGGGGCGAGGTTGACGAAATAAATTCCTGTCCGGCGGTGTTGGTGAAAACCGGTAATTTCCCCACACATACGCGCGCACGCGCGCGACCGGTTTTCGGCACGCCAGCTCTTGATAGGGGTGCACCTTCAAATGAGGGCGATAGCTACTGCGTGAGCCGCTGCCTGCCGCAAGGTTCTCATCCCCCTCGGGATAACGAGGCGTCGGCTGATCAAAACGGTGGGACGCACCCGCTCCTGCTTCCCATACGCTTCCCATTTCAGTTTTCTGGGAAACAAGGGAGCCGGATATTGTGGCTAAGTCATTGAAAATAATGGCGCGCCCGAAAGGATTCGAACCTCTGACCCCCAGATTCGTAGTCTGGTGCTCTATCCAGCTGAGCTACGGGCGCGTGCCAATCGAGCGGGTGGAGACCGCAGGTCGATCAGGCCGGTTGGGCCGGCGAGGTTCGTGTAGCGGCTTCGGATGGTCTTTGCAATAGGGCGCGATCCTTTTGCAGGGCTTTTAACGCGAAGGGCCGACGCCGGGGGTCAGGCGGCCTCCAGCGGCGCGCTGTTTTTCCTGCGTCGCTGGGGCAGGGTGATGCGGAATGTCGCGCCGCCCAGACCCCGGTCCGCGTTGGCGGGCACGAGCGTGATCTCGCCGCCATGGGCGTGGACGATGTCGGCGGCGATGGACAGGCCCAGTCCCGTTCCACCGGGCCGGGAGGAGCCCGTGAAGGCCTGGAACAGGTTCGCGCGGGCGCGGGCGGGCACGCCTGGCCCATTGTCGCAGACCTCTATGACAGCCGCCGCGCCCTCTTTGCGGGCGCGGATGCGCACCAGCGGCGCATCGCCCATGGCGGCCCCGGCGCCAGTCAGGGCGTCCGCCGCATTGCGGACGAGGTTGAGCAGGGCGCGGAACAATTGCTCAGCGTCCGCATGGACCTCGAAATCACGCTGCACCGCATTGTCTATCGAAATCCCCGGCGCCAGCGGGGCGATGGTCTCGACCACGTCGGTCACCAGCGGATTCAGCGAGAGCCTGCTCGATTTGGGCGCGCGCTCCACCGCGCGGCCATAGACCAGCGTCGACTGGCAGAACGAGATGGCGCGGTCCAGCGTCGCCACCAGCTTGGGCGCGATGCGCGAGACGACGGGATCCGGCAGATCCGCCAGCCTGTCGGACAGAAGCTGGGCGGAGGCGAGCATGTTGCGCATGTCGTGGTTGATCTTGGCCACCGCGAGGCCAAGGGCCGCAAGGCGCTTCTTGCGGGTGAGTTCGCGCAGGAGATCCTGCTGCATGATGGCGAGTTCGTCCTCGGCGATGCCGATCTCGTCGCTGCGTCCCGAAGGCTCGATCACCAGGCCCGCCCCCTCGGGGTTGCGGCCAAAAGCCGTGATGCTGGAGGTCAGCCGCCGCACGGGCCGAAGCACCAGAAGGTGTATAACCACAGCAGCCACAAGCGCCACAAAGCCCGAGCTTATCAGCGACAGCAGCAGAACAGTGATCGAATGGGCCCACATATCCCGCTGCAAGGGCGCCTCATCGAGCGTGATCTCGATCAGGTCCGAGCCTGTCGGCCCCTCGCCCAGGAGATTGAGCACCCGGTTTTGCGTCGCGGTCAATGTGCGGAAGGCGGCCAGGATGGAGTCGAGGCTCGAGGGATCGCGCAGGTCAAAGCTTTCGTCGATCTGCTCCGGCATCTGGGAGACCGCCAGCAGACGGCGGGTGTTGCTGGTCTTCAGGACGAGGGTGCGCGCGCCCACGCTCTGCAGCAGCGCCGCCTCAAGCTCGGCCCGCACGAGGCCTGCCGGCGCCGCCTCGAACACCAGCGCGGCAGTTGAGGCCGCCGCCAGCCGGTCGCGCAGCCAGGCGTTGCGGAAATTGGCGATGGTGGGAATATAGGTCGCGATTTCCGACAGCATGATGAAGAGCAGAAGAATGACCAGCAATCGGTTCGCCAGCCCGAAGCGCACGACGCGCCGAACGACGGCCCTGGCGGGGACTGGCCCTTCCGCAACGCCTTTTTCCGCTTCCTGAACCATGGCGCTTCCCGGCGGCGTCACGCGCTCGCATTTTGGAATGGGGCGCCTGACAGCTGATCTCAGCCAATCTTACGGCTCAAAAAATCCCCGGACCACAGATTTGGCCTTATTTTTGGCCCTGGGTAGCCGACGGAGCGCGCTCAGGGCTGATTGACTCGCCTGTGGCCTTGGCCCTATAAGCCGCGCAACAGATTTCGGTTCGCGCCGGGATCTTCCGTGCGCGTGGTCGCTGTTCTGGTCGCCAGAATGGTCCTCGCCCACACGGAACGGAGCCTTTCTCATACTGCGACAGCGCCTTGGATCAGCCTGCGGCAAGCGGGCGCGCGCTGTCCCCCAAACCGGAGCATACCCGTGAAGCGGACTTTTCAGCCCAGCAAACTCGTGCGCAAGCGCCGTCACGGTTTCCGCGCGCGCATGGCCACCGTCGGCGGCCGCCGCGTCATCGCCGCTCGCCGTGCGCGCGGCCGCAAGAAACTCTCGGCCTGAGCCTGCACGAGCCTTTCAGCGAGGGGCTGCGTCCATGACCGGTCCTGCGTCTGAAGGCGGCCTCTCTCTGGCGCCGCCTTCCCGGCTTCGCAAAAGAGCCGATTTCGTGAGAGCCGCCAAAGGCGCGCGCGTGACTGCGCGCGCTTTCGCGTTGCAGGCGCGCAAGCGGCTGAGCGAGGGGGATGCGGGCGAAATCGCCCGCGTCGGCTTCACCGTGACCAAAAAGACCGGCAATTCCGTGGTGCGCAACCGCATCCGCCGCCGCCTGCGCGAGGCGGTGCGGCTTGGAAAAGCTCTTCCCCTGCGCCCCGATCATGATTATGTGCTGATCGCGCGGCGAGAGGCTCTGACGATGGAGTTTCGCGCGCTGGGCCTTGAGCTCGAACGCGCGCTGCAGAAACTGGACGACCCCAAACGCGCGGCCGGCGGCTCCCGCCCCACCCGCCCGACCTGACCGCCGCGCGACGCTCCGCACGGCTCTCCACACCCCAAAGCAGGCTGATCGAGACAATGCGCGAAGACCAGAAGAACCTCTTCCTCGCCATGGGCCTGTCCCTGCTGGTCATCGTCGCCTGGCAATATTTCTACGCGGGGCCGAAGCAGGAGCGCGCGCGGGAAATCGCGGCCCAGACACAGGCCGCGGCCCCCGGCGCGCCGACCCCGGCTCCCGCTCCGGCCGCGCAGACGCCCGGAGCCGCCCCGGCGGCGCCCGCAGGCGCGCCCTCCACAGCCCCCGCTGCGGCGACGCCGGAGACGGCGCTGACCCGCGAGGCGGCCCTCGCCGCAAGCCCCCGCATCCGCATCGACACCCCCGCCCTCAAGGGCTCCATCTCGCTCAAGGGCGGACGCATCGACGACGTCGCCCTCAAGGGCTATCGCGAGACCGTGAAGCCGGACAGCCCCAACATCGTGTTGCTCTCGCCCGCCAATGCGCCCCAGCCTTTCTATGCCGATACAGGCTTTGTCGGGCAGCCCGGCGCCAATGTCGCGCTGCCGAAGGCCGACACGCTCTGGAGCGCGGATTCGGACGTGCTGACGCCCGCCAAGCCCGTCACCCTGACCCATGACAACGGCCAGGGCCTCGTCTTCACCCGCAAGATCTCGGTGGACGACCGTTATATGTTCACGGTCACCGATGGCGTTCGCAACGCCACAGCCGCCGAAGTGAGCCTCTATCCCTATGCGCTCGTGGCGCGCCGCGGCAAGCCGAAGACGGACGGCTATGCGGTTCTGCACGAAGGCTTCGTCGGCATCGTCGGCGAATCCCGCGTGCAGGAGTTCACCTATGACACAATCGAAAAAGAGGCCAAGGCGACCCATCTGAGCGAAGGCGTCGGCGGCTGGCTTGGCTTCACGGAGAAATACTGGGCCTCGGTGGTGATCCCCGAACAGGCCAAGAACTTCAAGGGGAGGTTCTCCTCCACAGGCGATGGCGTGAAGTCCTACCAGAGCGACGCGCTGCTGGATGCGCTTACGATCGCGCCGGGGGCGAGCGCGCAGACGCAGACCCTCGTCTTCGCCGGCGCCAAGGAGACCCGCGCCATCGACGACTACCAGAAGGCGTTGAACATCAAGAATTTTGACCTGATGATCGATTGGGGCTGGTTCTATTTCATCACCAAGCCCCTGTTCTGGCTGATCGACTATATCTTCGGCATCTTCGGCAATTTTGGCGTGGCGATCCTCATCGTGACCGTCATCGTCAAGGGCGTCTTCTTCCCGCTCGCCAACCGCAGCTATCTGTCCATGGCGAAGATGAAGGCCGTGCAGCCGCAGATGGAGGCCATCAAGGCGCGCTATGCCGACGACAAGCAGAAGCAGCAGCAGGAGTTCATGGAGCTCTACAAGCGCGAGGGCATCAACCCGGTGGCGGGCTGCCTGCCCATCGCCGTGCAGATTCCCGTCTTCTTCGCGCTCTACAAGGTGATCTTCATCACCATCGAGATGCGCCAGGCGCCCTTCTTCGGCTGGATCCGCGACCTGTCCGCGCCTGACCCGACCAATCTGTTCAACCTGTTCGGCCTGCTGCCATTCGACCCGACGCAGCTGCCCCTGGTCGGCCATTTTCTCGTGCTGGGCGTATGGCCCATCATCATGGGCGTCTCGATGTTCATTCAGATGAAGATGAACCCTGAGCCGACCGATCCCGTGCAGAAGCAGATGTTCGCCTGGATGCCCGTGATCTTCACCTTCATGCTGGGCGCCTTCCCCGCCGGTCTGGTGATCTACTGGACCTGGAACAACACGCTCTCCGTCGCCCAGCAGTATTTCATCATGCGCAAGGCGGGCGTGAAGGTGGAGTTGTGGGACAACCTGCGCAAACTCGTCAACAAGCCGGCCAAGAGCTGATGCAGGATCAGGACGACCCGGCGGCGCCGCAGGAGCTGGACTTCGCGGAAGAAGGACGCAAGCTCTTCGCGGGCCATTGCGACTTCATCTGGGCCGCCTCGAAGATCGACGGGCTGCCGCCCATGGGGCCGCCGGAGATCGCTTTCGCAGGCCGCTCCAATGTGGGAAAATCCTCCCTGCTGAACGCGCTGACGAACCGCAAGGCTCTGGCGCGCACCTCGCACACACCCGGCCGCACCCAGCAGCTGAATTTCTTCGCTTTGGGCGCCGAGCCGCCCAATGAGCGCATGCGCCTCATCGACATGCCGGGCTATGGCTATGCGGCGGCGTCGAAATCCAAAATCTCGTCCTGGACGCAATTGATGCGCGGCTATCTGCGCGGACGCGCCAGCCTCAAGCGCGTCTATGTGCTGGTGGATGGCCGCCATGGGCTGAAGGACGTGGACCTCGAGATGTTCAAGCTGCTGGACAGCTGCGCGGTCTCTTATCAGGTGATCCTGACCAAACGCGACGAGGTGAAGAAGGCCGAGGTCGACGACCGCATCGAAAAGGTGCTGGCCGGGCTCGCCAGGCAGACCGCCGCCTTCCCGGAGGTGATCTTCACCTCTTCGCAGACCGGCGAGGGCGTGCCGGAATTGCGGGCAGGCGTCGCGCGGCTGCTCGCGCAGATGGGGATGTGAGCCCCGGCAGAGGCGCCCCCGCATTGAGCTTTCGCTCTCCAGCCGCTACAACGACGGCGCAGTCCCAGCCCGCCGGAAACACGCCATGACCGACGCCTCCAAGAGCAGCCCCCAGCATCAGGCCGAAATCCTCATGCAGGCCCTGCCCCATATGCTGCGCTATGACGAAACCATCGTCGTGGTGAAATACGGCGGGCACGCCATGGGCGACGAGGATGTGGCGCGCAGCTTCGCCCGCGACATGGTGCTGCTGGAGCAGTCCGGCGTGAATCCGGTCGTCGTCCACGGCGGCGGGCCGCAGATCGGCGCCATGCTCAAGAAGCTCGGCATCAAGTCTGAATTCGCGGCGGGTCTGCGCATCACCGACAAGGCCACCGTCGAGATCGTCGAGATGGTGCTTGCAGGCTCCATCAACAAGCAGATCGTCGGCTTCATCAACGCCGCCGGCGGGCGGGCGATCGGCCTGTGCGGCAAGGACGGCAACATGGTCACCGCCACCAAGGTGACGCGCGTGCATGATCCCGCCCTCAACCAGGACGTCGATCTCGACCTTGGTTTCGTCGGCGACCCCTCGAAGGTCGACACGACCGTTCTCTCGCAGGTGCTGGGCCGCGAGCTGATCCCGGTCCTCGCCCCGGTCTGTCAGGGCGCGGATGGCGAGACCTACAATGTGAACGCCGACACTTTCGCGGGCGCCATCGCGGGCGCGCTCAAGGCCAAGCGCCTTTTGTTCCTGACGGACGTGCCCGGCGTGCTCGACAAGGACAAGCAGCTCATCAAGGAGCTGAGCGTCAGCCAGATCCGCGCGCTGATCGCCGACGGGACGATCACCGGGGGCATGATCCCCAAGGTCGAGACCTGCATCTACGCCATTGAACAGGGCGTGGAGGGCGTCGTCATCCTCGACGGCAAGACGCCACATGCGGTTCTGGTCGAACTTCTGACCGATGGCGGGGCGGGAACGCTCATCACCCGATAGGCCGATTCCCAAATCATTTGGAAACCGGATCGGGGGACTGTAGCTTATCCTTTCCCCGATCCGCAGGAGCAGCATTGAAAATCGACCATACGGAAGACGGCCCGGTTGTCGGAAGCCTCAGCCCGGCGACGCCCGCCGCGGCGGCGAGCGATGCGCAGCTCGCCGCACGCTTCGCCCATGTGGACACATGGGTCTTCGACCTCGACAACACACTCTATCCCTCCGACAGCGACCTCTGGCCCAAGATCGACGCGCGCATCACGCTTTTTCTGGCCGATCTTTTCGGCCTCGACGCCATGTCCTCGCGGGCCCTGCAGAAATATTATTACCAGCGCTATGGCACGACCCTGAACGGCCTGATGCTGGAGCATGAGGTCAGCGCCAGCCAGTTCCTCGAATTCGTCCACGACATCGACCGCTCCAGCCTCGCCCCCGACCATTCGCTCGCCAGCGCCATCGCGGCCCTGCGCGGGCGCAAGCTCATCCTCACCAACGGCTCGCGCGAACATGCCCTGCGCACCGCCCAGAAGCTCGGGCTCGACCATCTCTTCGAGGACATCTTCGACATCGTCGCGGCCGATCTCATGCCCAAGCCCGCGCAGGAGACCTATGACCGATTCTTCGACAAACATGAGGTCGAGCCCTCGCGCGCGGCCATGTTCGAGGACATCGTCATCAATCTGCAGACGCCCCATGCGCGGGGCATGGTGACGACCCTCGTCGTGCCCCGGAAGGGACAGGTCGACCATCGCGAGTCCTGGGAGCAGCCGCGCGTCATTCCGCCCCATGTGGATTTCACCACAGATGATCTCGCCGGTTTCCTGCGGCGCCTCAGCGGAGCGCCCATCGCGCCGGGGGATGCGCTTGCGTGAGGCGCCGGGCTCTTCTATAGGCGGCGCTTGAACACCTCCTGACAGGCTTCGAGGCGGTCCTTGGCCTGCGGAGCCAGACAGGAAAGAGGCGCGAGGCGCCGGACGGCCATCACGCCCTGACCGGGGCGCCCGAAACCAGACAGGAGCATCCCATGGATTCCGAAGCGCTGCGCGCCATGCAGGCGCCCTACAAGGACAAGTACAAGTCCGATCCCGACTCCGCCATCATCACCTTGAAGGCCCATGGCTCGATCGACGAGTCCAAGATCGCCTGCAAGGTCGAGACGGGAAGGGCTCTTGCTGTGGCGGGCCTGCATCCGGCCACCGGCGGTTCGGGCGCGGAGCTGTGCTCGGGCGACATGCTGCTCGAGGCGCTGGTCGCCTGCGCGGGCGTGACCCTGAAGGCGGTCGCCACCGCCCTTGGAATTCCCCTCAAGGCGGGCGTGGTGCGCGCCGAAGGCGACCTCGATTTCCGCGGCACGCTGGGCGTCGCCAAGGATGCGCCCGTGGGCTTCCGCGAAATCCGCCTCGCCTTCGACCTCGACACCGAGGCCACCCAGGAGCAGATCGATTCGCTCATCAAGCTGACCGAGCGCTATTGCGTGATCTTCCAGACCCTCGCCAGGCCCCCGAAGCTGGGGCTGACGATCAACCGGACCTGACAGGTCCGAGCGGGCGCAGATCCGAGCCGCAGGCTCCGGTTTGCGTCCCCTCCAGCCGCCTTGCGCCCGTTGCGACGAAAAATCGCGGCGCCTATATAGCCGCTGGGTTTCGAACAACTGGGCAGGCGCCCTTGCAGTCGGGGCGCTGAATACCAATCTCAGCAGCATCGGGGACCGGGCGGGCTACGATCTGGATGGTCGCCCCCGCCCGCTGGTCGGATCGCTTCGGGGTCCGGGGTCCTGCGTATGGAAAGGAAAATGGACATGGCGAAAGTAATTGGCATCGACCTCGGCACGACGAATTCCTGCGTCTGCGTGATGGAAGGGTCCACCCCCAAGGTCATCGAGAATTCTGAAGGCGCGCGCACGACGCCCTCGATCGTGGCTTTCACTGACGACGGTGAGCGCCTCGTCGGCCAGCCGGCCAAGCGCCAGGCGGTCACGAATCCCGAGCGCACCTTCTTCGCGATCAAGCGCCTGATCGGCCGCACCTTCAACGACCCCATGACCCAGAAGGACATGTCGCTGGTCCCCTACAAGATCGTTAAGGGCGGCAATGGCGACGCCTGGGTCGACGCCGACGGCAAGCAATATTCCCCCTCGCAGATCTCCGCCTTCACCCTCACCAAGATGAAGGAGACCGCCGAGGCCTATCTCGGCCAGACCGTCACTCAGGCCGTCATCACGGTCCCCGCCTATTTCAACGACGCCCAGCGTCAGGCCACCAAGGACGCGGGCAAGATCGCGGGCCTCGAGGTGCTGCGCATCATCAACGAGCCGACGGCGGCGGCGCTCGCCTATGGCCTCGACAAGAAGGGCTCCGGGACCATCGCGGTCTATGACCTTGGCGGCGGCACCTTCGACGTGTCGGTGCTGGAGATCGGCGACGGCGTCTTCGAGGTGAAGTCCACCAATGGCGACACCTTCCTCGGCGGCGAAGACTTCGACATGCGGCTCGTCGAATATCTGGCCGACGAGTTCAAGAAAGAGAACGGCATCGACCTGAAGAAAGACAAGCTCGCCCTGCAGCGCCTCAAGGAGGCCGCCGAAAAGGCGAAGATCGAGCTCTCCTCGGCCACCCAGACCGAAATCAACCTGCCCTACATCACCGCCGACGCCAGCGGCCCCAAGCATATGGCGCTGAAGCTGACCCGCGCCAAGTTCGAGGCGCTGGTCGACGACCTCATCCAGAAGACCATCGAGCCCTGCCGCAAGGCGCTGAAGGACGCTGGCCTCACCGCCGCCGAGATCGGCGAAGTGGTGCTCGTGGGCGGCATGACCCGCATGCCCAAGGTGCAGGAAGTCGTGAAGCAGTTCTTCGGCAAGGAGCCCCACAAGGGCGTCAACCCCGATGAAGTCGTGGCCATCGGCGCCGCCGTTCAGGCGGGCGTGCTTCAGGGCGACGTCAAGGACGTCCTCCTGCTCGACGTGACCCCCCTGTCCCTTGGCATCGAGACCCTGGGCGGCGTCTTCACCCGCCTCATCGACCGCAACACCACGATCCCCACCAAGAAGAGCCAGGTCTTCTCCACCGCCGAGGACAATCAGACGGCGGTGACCATCCGCGTCTTCCAGGGCGAGCGCGAAATGGCGGCGGACAACAAGGTTCTCGGCCAGTTCGACCTCGTGGGCATCCCGCCCGCGCCGCGCGGCGTGCCGCAAGTCGAGGTGACCTTCGACATCGACGCCAACGGCATCGTCAATGTGACGGCCAAGGACAAGGCGACCAACAAGGAGCAGCAGATCCGCATCCAGGCCTCCGGCGGCCTCAGCGACGCCGACATCGAGCGCATGGTGAAGGACGCCGAGGCTCATGCTGCAGAAGACAAGGAGCGCCGCGAGCTGGTGGACGCCAAGAACCATGGCGAGGCCTCGATCCACACCGCCGAAAAGTCCCTCAAGGACTTCGGCGACAAGGTCTCGCAGGCTGACAAGAGCGCCATCGAGGCCGCCGTCACGGCCCTGCGCAGCGCGCTTGAAGGCGACGACGCCGAGACCATCAAGGCCCGCAACGATGATCTTCTGCAGGCCAGCATGAAGCTCGGCGAGGCCATGTACAAGGCCCAGCAGGGCGAAGAGGGCGCGCCCGCCCCCGAGGGCGCGCAGGCCCACGCCCATCATGACGACGTGATCGACGCGGACTTCAAGGAAGTCGGCGGCGACGACAAGAAGAAGGGCGCCTGATGGCGCTGGGCGAGCGGGCCGATCCCCGCTCGCCTGATTTCGCGGGACGCTGCGATGAAGCCCTCCATGGCGCTTGAAGGAAAACGTGAGGCGGTGCGCGCCCTGGTGTCGCGCTACCCCACGGCCAATCCGCGCCTCTTCGGCTCGGCCCTTCATGGCGACGACCGCGAGGACAGCGACATCGACATCCTCGTCGACGCCTTGCCCGGCGCGACCCTCTTCCATCTCGGCGGCTTGCAGATGGACCTTCAGGATCTGCTGGGAGTTAAGGTCGATTTGCGCACGCCTGCGGAACTCTCAAAATATTTCCGCGAGGAAGTTCTGGCGGAGGCGGTTCCGATATGAGCCGCACCTACGCAAAAGCGCTTCTGGAGCAAATGCTTGAGTCCGCCAGCACCGCCGTGTCCTTCGTCGAGGGCATGTCTCTTGGTGATTTCCTTGGGGATGCGCGGACCCAAGCAGCTGTCGCGATGAATCTGATCAATATTGGCGAGGCCGCCACCCGGTTTTTGCGGGACCATGAGGCTCTGGCGGCGCGCTATCCCAACGTTCCATGGCGTTTGATGCTCGCCATGCGCAACCGCATCGCTCATAACTATATCGATCTCGACTTTCCTGTGATCTGGGAAACGGTGACGACCAGCCTTCCCGAACTGATCGACGCGCTCCCCTCCATCATTCAGTCCGCGCCCGACCCGCGGTCAGACTCTAACGGTGATGCCTGACAATGGCGAAAGCTGACTATTACGAACTCCTCGGCGTCTCCCGCACCTGCACGGAAGCGGAGCTGAAATCGGCTTTCCGCAAGGCGGCCATGCAGCATCACCCCGACCGCAACCCCGGCGACAAGGAAGCGGAAGTCAAGTTCAAGGAGATCAACGAGGCCTATCAGGCCCTCTCCGACAAGGACAAGCGCGCCGCCTATGACCGCTTCGGCCACGCCGCCTTCGAACAGGGCGGAGGCGGCCCCGGCGGCTTTGGCGCAGATGGCTTCGCCTCCTCCATGTCGGACATTTTCGAGGATCTCTTCGGCGGCTTTGGCGGCGGCGGGGGCGGGCGCGGGCGCGGCAACGGCCGCGAGCGCGGCGCGGACCTGCGCTACAATCTGGAGATCAATCTCGAGGACGCCTTCGGGGGGAAGACGGCGACCATCAAGGTTCCCACCTCCATCGCCTGCGAAGCCTGCGCCGGCTCCGGCGCCAAGGCGGGCTCGAAGCCCAAGACCTGCACGACCTGCGCAGGCCATGGCCGGGTCCGCGCCCAGCAGGGCTTCTTCGCCATCGAGCGCACCTGCCCGACCTGCGCCGGACGCGGCCAGGTCATCGACAACCCCTGCACCGCCTGTACGGGCGCCGGCCGCGTGACGCGTGAGCGCAACCTGTCCGTGAACATTCCCGCCGGCGTCGAGGACGGCACCCGCATACGCCTGTCTGGCGAGGGTGAGGCGGGGATGCGCGGGGGTCCATCGGGCGACCTCTACATCTTCCTGTCCATCAAGCCCCATCCCTTCTTCCAGCGCGATGGCGCGGACCTCTTCTGTCAGGTGCCGATCTCCATGGTGCAGGCCACCCTCGGCGGCGAGGTCACGGTGCGCACCCTCGATGGGTCCGAATCCGTGGTGAAGATCCCCGAGGGAACCCAGTCCGGCCGCCAGTTCAAGCTGCGGGGCAAGGGCATGCCGGTGCTGCGCTCGCGCGAGGTCGGCGACCTCCATATCCAGGCCCGCGTCGAGACGCCCCAGAACCTCACCAAGCGCCAGCGCGAGCTTCTGGCTGAATTCGAAGCGGAATCCTCTAACAAGACCCATCCCGAATCCGCCGGATTTTTCGCCAAGATGAAAGATTTCTTCGACAACATCAGCCATTCCTGACGCTGTCGTCCCTCTTTCACCTCTGCTGGAATTCGCCATCCCCAGCATGACATATTCGCCGGATGCGGGTAGAAGAAGCGCGCAAGGCCCGTCATGTCGCGCCCCAGGGAGAGGATTCGCGTTTGCGTTCGCAAATGAAGCGCCAGAACTCACAGGGCAAAGACGGCAAGGCGCCTCTTGAGGAGCGGTTCGCCGACGAAGCGCGTTTCTTCAAGGCCTGGGTGGAGAATCCCAGGATCACCGGCGCCGTCTCGCCTTCGGGGCGCTTTCTGGCGCGCATGATGGCGCGTTATGTGGACCCGGCCTCCAACGGCCCAGTCATCGAACTTGGTCCGGGCACCGGTCCGGTCACCGTCGCTCTGCTCAAACGGGGCGTCGCCCCCGAACGCCTCGTGCTTGTGGAGTTCGACCCCTATTTCTGCAAATTGCTCGCCCGCCGGTTCCCCCGCTGCAGGATCGTGCAGGGCGACGCCTATGATCTGGCGAAGACGCTGGATGGCGTTCTTGAGGAGCCTGCCGCCGCCGTCGTCTCGAGCCTTCCCCTGCTCACCCGTCCTGACGCGGACCGGACGGAGCTGCTGCGCCAGTCCTTCGGCCTGATGCATCCCGAGGGACGTTTCATTCAGTTCACCTATGGCATGGTCTCTCCCATTCCCAGGCGCAGCCGCGCCAATGGGTCCACGCTCTTCGAGGCCGAGCCCTCGCCGCCCGTCTGGCTCAATCTGCCGCCCGCCCGCGTCTGGGTCTATCGCCCCACGGGCTCCCCCGCCCTGATCCACAAGAAGCCCGGCGCCTTCGCCGTGAAGTTCAAGGCGGGCGCCGAGAAGATGCGGGGCGAGATCCGCGAGACGCGCGACCGGGTCGAGGAGGGCTTCCGCGAGACCCGCGACAAGGTGGGCGTCGGCATCAAGGAGCGCACCCAGCGGGCGCGCCGTCAATTCGAACTGCAACGGCTGCGCATGAGCAATGACCCGGCCCTGCGCCCGGCGATCACCCTGCTGCGCAAGATCGGCGAACACAAGAAACGGCCCAGAGACTAGGCGCTTCCATGACCATGATCGACCCCCGCGACCGCCTCATCGTCGCCCTCGACCTGCCCAGCGTCACCGCCGCCGAAGCCATGGTGGCCCGGCTGGGCGATGCGGTCAGCTTCTACAAGATCGGCATGGAGCTGACCTATGGCGGGGGGCTTGGCCTCGCCCGCGAGCTGATCGCGTCCGGGAAGAAGGTCTTTCTTGACCTCAAGCTGCACGACATCCCCAACACCGTCGCCAAGGCCACCGAACAGGTCGCCGGGCTCGGCGCGGCCTTCCTGACCATCCACGCTTATCCCCAGACCATGAAGGCGGCGCGTGGGGCGCTGGGCGGCTCGCCCATGAAGCTGCTGGCGGTCACGGTCATGACCTCCTATGACGACGCTGACCTCGCCGAGGCGGGCTTCGCCTTCGGGGTCAGGGAAATGGTGGCGCGGCGCGCCAGGCAGGCTCAAACGGCTGGCGTCCATGGCCTCATTCTGTCGGCTGAGGAAGCGGCGGAGATGCGGGCGCTGGTCGGCCCTGACATGCTTCTGGTCACGCCGGGCATCCGCATGGCCGATGGCGTTCTGGGGGACCAGAAGCGCGTGATGACCCCGGCCCGCGCCATCGCGGCGGGCGCCGACCATCTCGTGGTGGGCCGTCCCGTGACGCAGGCCGCCGACCCCGTGGCGGCCGCAAGGGCCATCGTGGCGGAGATCGCAGGCGCCGCCTGACGGTCAGGGCGCCTCAGCGACTTCATAGACTTTCACGGGCGTCTCCAGCCTGATGGGACGCAGCCAAGCCGGGGGCGCCTCGCTGGCGAGGGCGGCGGCGAAACCCTCCGGCGCCCTGCGGATCAGATGCGCCGCCGTATTGGACCAATCGCACAGCGCCACATAGCGCAGCCCGGCGGCCCGCATCATCTCCCGCGCCGCCTCGGGCCTCTCAAGGAAAATCTCATACATCCGTCGATTGCCCTGATTGTTGCGATGATAGGGGCCGGCGAGGACGCTATGGCCGGTCAGCGCAAGGATGAAGGGGCCAAGGTCGGGGAGCGCGAGAAACACGCCCTGCGGCAAGCTGCGCAACGCTGGATAAGCTGCTGACGCCATGCAGCTCGCGAGGCTCTTTTCCTGCTTTTGTTCGAGCGGCCGCTCTTCAAGGGGCAGAACCATCGCCCAACCAAAAAAGGTGAAGGGGGCGAGCGTAGGGATCAACACGGCTGCGGCGAGCAGCTCGCGCCTGCCGCAGGCCTGCTGCGCCCGCGTCACCGCCCAGACGCCGCCCAGCAAGGCCAGCGGCGTCACGCTGCTGATGGAGCGCAGCATGTAGAGCGCGGTGGCGCAGCCCGCGAGGGTCAGGGCCAGCAGCGCGAGATAGCGTGTCCGCGCAAGGCCGCGCTCAGACCATGCGGCTGCGGCGATGGCGAGCGCGCCCAGCGCCCAGGGCATGACCCCCATGCCGAAGCCTTCGGGATGGTCGGCGAGAAAGCTTTTCACGCTCTGGGCCTCACGGACATTGGCCAGCCAGAGCTCACGCACCAGGGGATCGACGGCGTTGAAGGGATCGAGATAGCACTGCCGGTCGAACCAGAGGGGCAGCGCGGCGATGATGCCGAGGAGGGCTGTAGCGATGACGCGCCCGCGCAATCCCGGCGCCCGCCAGCGGTCGAACGTCGCCAGCGCCAGCATGGAGACCGCCCCCGCAAGGCCGCCGCGCAGATGCACCGCAGAAATGGCGTCGCAGGCGCTGACGAACCAGAGAGCAGGCGTCTGAAACAGGGCGTAGAAGACAAGCAGGCTCACCCCCCAGCCCACACCCATCCAGCCGAGCGCCGCGCGCATGGACCGCCCCTGCGCCGCATAGGCGAGGGGGAAGATCGCCATGAGCACGATGATAAAGGGCAGGTTCTCGATGGCGATGGCGAGGCTCAAGGCCGCGCAAACCCCGGCGAGCGCCGCCATGCGTGGGCGCTGCGGATCAAGCCCCCTCAGGCAGGCGAAAGTCATCAGCGCCAGCAGCACGATCTGCGGCGCATGATGGTCGATGCGACCGGGGATGAACTGGCCCACACTCATGCCCGAGACGACGGTGAGAAAGACCGCGACCATGGCGCCGAAGGCTCCCGCAAGAAGCTGGCCGCAGAGGCCGACCCCCCAGAGCAGCAACCCCTGCAGGATCAGGGGAAAGACAATGCGGGCGAGGCGCTCGGCGGCTTGGGGCTCCGCGAAAAGGCCAAAGATGCGCAACAGGGCTGCGACGGGCAGATCCACCACCCGCGACCAGTGCATGAGGACGCCGCCGGGCGGATCAAGCCGCATGGCGCGCAGGTCATGCCAGGCCTGTCCTGCCAGCCAGTCACGCACCTGCACCATGCGCATGGCGTCGTCGGTGTCGCCAAAATTTCCATCAAGCCAGACGGACTTGATCGAGGGCCAGGAAATGACGATGCAGATCAGAAAGCCAATGCCCAGAATCTGGGCAAATGAGACCGACACAAGCGGTTGCTGCGCGGCTGGCGCCTGCGGCCCGGAGACGACCATTGGAAACCTCATGAATTCAAAAAATATTGTTGAGCTTATGCTTTAGGTTCAAAAAAGAAAAGTTTTGATAAACGGGTCAGGAGAGACGGATCAGTCCGCCTCGCCCTTCATGTCCTCCGGGCGCGGCATGGAGATGACGTTATAACCCGCATCGACGAAATGAACCTCGCCGGTCACGCCGGAGGAGAGGTCCGAGAGAAGATAGAGGGCGGAGCCGCCGACATCCTCGATGGTGACGGCGCGGCGCAGCGGCGAGTGGGCGCGCTGGAAGGCGAACATGGCGCGCGCCTCGCCGATGCCGGCGCCCGCCAGCGTGCGGATGGGGCCTGCGGAAATGGCGTTGACGCGGATGCCGGAGGGGCCAAGATCGCTGGCGAGATAACGCACGGAGGATTCCAGCGCCGCTTTGGCGAGACCCATGACATTATAGTTCGGCATGACCCGCGACGCGCCGCCATAGGTCAGGGTCAGGAGCGAGCCGCCCTCATTCATCATCCCTGCGGCGCGCTGGGCGACTTCGGTGAAGGAAAAGCAGGAGATGACCATGGTGCGGGAGAAATTCTCGCGGGTTGTCTGCTCGATATATCGGCCCTTGAGTTCGTTCTTGTCGGAAAAGCCGATGGCGTGGACGACGAAATCAAGCTTGCCCCAGCGGGCCGCGAGCGCGTCAAAGACCGCGTCGACGCTGGCGATGTCCTCGACGTCGCAGGGCAGGACGATGTCGGAGCCGATGCTTTCGGCGAGCGGCTTCACCCGCTTGCCAAGGGCCTCTCCCTGATAGGTGAAGGCGAGTTCGGCGCCTTGCGCGGCCACGGCCCTGGCGATTCCCCAGGCGATCGAATGATCGTTGGCGACCCCCATGATGAGGCCGCGCTTTCCTTGCATCAACAAGCCAGTCTTCCCTTCACGTCAGGAACGCATCGCAGCTTGAGCGTTCACCGGGCCAACTCGTCGCCCGGATCGACGCTTTGACAAAGTAACAATTGATTGCAAATCGTTACATGACTGGGCCGCGGGACGGACGCGCTGCGGCCCTTCTCGCGTCACAGGTCGATATGCTTCATCACCAGCGTGGCGTTGGTGCCGCCGAAGCCGAAAGAGTTCGACAGGACCGTGCCGAGCTGCGCATTGTCCTGCCGCTTGCGCAGGATGGGCATGTCGGCGAAGGCCGGGTCGATTTCGGTGATGTTGGCGCTTTCGGCGATGAAGCCATGCTGCATCATGAGCAGCGAATAGATCGCCTCCTGCACGCCCGCCGCGCCCAGCGAATGGCCCGAGAGGGACTTCGTGGCGGAGATGGCGGGAATCCTGTCGCCGAAGACGGCGCGGATCGCCTCGATCTCCTTGAGGTCGCCGATGGGCGTCGAGGTGGCGTGCGGGTTGATGTAGTCGATGGGCGTCTTCACCGTGGCGAGCGCCTGGCGCATGCAGCGCATGGCGCCCTCGCCCGAGGGCGCGACCATGTCATGGCCGTCAGAGGTCGCGCCATAGCCCGCGATCTCCGCATAGATCTTCGCGCCGCGCGCCTTGGCGTGTTCATATTCTTCGAGCACAAGGACGCCGGCGCCGCCTGCGATGACGAAGCCGTCGCGGGTCTTGTCATAGGCGCGCGAGGCCGTGCCAGGCGTGTCGTTATAGCTTGAGGACATGGCGCCCATGGCGTCGAAGAGCACGGAGAGAGTCCAGTCGAGCTCCTCGCAGCCGCCCGCGAACATCACATCCTGCTTGCCCCACTGGATCATCTCCGCCGCATTGCCGATGCAATGGGCCGAGGTGGAGCAGGCCGAGGAGATCGAATAGTTCACGCCGCGGATCTTGAACCAGGTCGCGAGGGTGGCGGAGGCCGTGGAGGACATGGCCTTTGGCACGGCGAAGGGGCCGACGCGCTTGGGGCCCTTGGTGCGCGTGATGTCGGCGGCCTCCACCAGGGTGCGCGCGGAGGGACCGCCCGAGCCCATGATGATGCCGGTGCGGTCGTTGGAGATGTCGGATTCCTCAAGGCCGGAGTCAGCGATGGCCTGCTCCATGGCCACATGGTTCCAGGCCGTGCCGCCGCCGTGGAACCGCATGGCGCGTCGGTCCACCAGGGTCTCGGGATCGAGGGTCGGGGCGCCGTGGACCTGACAACGGAAGCCAAGCTCGGCATATTTGTCCGCCCGCACAATGCCGGGAGTGGCGTTGCGCAGGGAGGTGGTCACCTCCTGCACATTGTTGCCGATCGAGGAGACGATCCCCATGCCGGTGACGACAACCCGTCTCATACGTTTCTCCTGCGGACAGATGAATGTCGGAGGTTAAGGCTCAGGCGCCCGGCTGGAACAGGCCGACGCGCAGATCCTTGGCCTCGTAGATGCGCACGCCATCGGCCTCGACGAAGCCGTCGGCGATGCCCAGCACCAGCTTGGTGCGGAACACGCGCTTGAAATCGATGCCGTAGACGACCTTCTGGACGCTCGGTAGAACCTGGCCGGTGAACTTCACTTCGCCCACGCCAAGGGCGCGGCCGCGGCCGGGCGAGCCCAGCCAGCCCAGATAAAAGCCGCAGAGCTGCCAGAGCGCGTCAAGGCCAAGGCAGCCGGGCATGACGGGATCGCCCTGAAAATGGCAGCCGAAGAACCAGAGGTCGGGCTTGATGTCGAATTCTGCGCGAATCAGGCCCTTGCCATTGGCGCCGCCGGTCTCGGAGATCTCCGTGATCCGGTCGAACATCAGCATGGGCGGCAGCGGCAGCTGGGCGTTGCCCTGACCAAAGAGTTCGCCGCGCCCGCAAGCCAGCAGGTCTTCATATCCGAAGCTCGAGCGCCTTTCGCTCATCACGATCCTTCGCTTTCCAATGGGGCGCGCGCACAAGCGCTCGCCATCCGGGTTCTCGCCCGGTCACCGCCCGCGCCTTCTATCACAGGCTTTCGGGCGCCGAAAGCGCCTGCAGCATAGGAGAACGGGCTAAGATGACGGATATCCATGACTGAATGGCGACGGCGGGCTGATCTTGACCGCAGTTCACGGGTTTCTGCGCGCGCGGCCCGAAACTTCAAAAATCATTTGACAAATGTCGGCAGGCCGTAATTGCTATGGTTTAGTTTAATGATCTTTGCGTTCGAGTTCTTTGCGTCATGAGGTTGGCATGACACCCTCCGTCCGGAATTGCGTGACGGCCTTGCGCGCCGTCGTCATGGGATCAAGCTGTTTGGTCCTTGCGTGCCTCGTCACCCCTGCGCGGGCCCTTGAAGCCTGCGTCGGCATGTCGGTCGGGCGATGCTATCTGACCGTCCAGCCCCCACTCTGGAAGACCGCAAGCGCCGTTGAAATTCTCGTGCGCAATGGCGCGCCGCAGGTCCTCATCACGGGAAACGATGCGAGCGGCGTCGGATGGCTCTGGGCGAATGGCGTGGCCCAGGCTTCCCCGTCCGGCTTTGTCGGCGCCCGGTTCTCCACCGATGCTTCGCTGGTCTTAGGACGCAAGAACCTGGTCTGGTGGTGGTGGCGGCCTGATGTGAACACAAGCGGGCAGTTGCCGGGAACGGGCTCGGCGGAGGCCGCCAGCGATGGCGGCGGCCTCATCGTCGGCGAACAAACCAATGGATCTCCGCTCACCTGGCGCTTGAATGTGGTGAAAGGAGCCTATGACGATCCGGTCGCGCTCCCGATTCTGCCAGGCGACAGCGTTGGCTTCGCAGCCGATGTGACCCCTGACGGCAAGGTGATCGTCGGTCTCTCGGCCCCATCGCTCCAGCAGCCGAGCAAAGCCGTTCGCTGGACGCTCGTCGGGTCCGCCTGGACCCTGGAGACCCTGGGCATAACAAGGACTTCAGCCCCCGAAGACTCGTCCGCCTACGCCGTCGACGCCTCGGGGAACACGATCGTCGGATCTTATTTGGGCGATGATGCGGTGACCCACGCCTTCATCTGGCGCAAAGGCGCCGGCTGGGCGGATCTTGGCGCCCTTGCTGCAAAAACGACCTCCGCCAAAGACATCAGCGCCGATGGCCGGGTCGTGGTCGGCCTCAGCAATAACCTGGCCTTTCGCTGGACGCAGGCGACCGGCATGAAGGATCTCAATGTCCTGCTGAACGAGGCCGGGGTGAACATGGGGTCCATCACGCTCCTCAACGCCGCGAGGATCTCGCGAGATGGGGAGTGGATCGTGGCCAAAGTCACGGGCTCCGCCTCCTATGTCGTGCGTTATGCGGATGGGTTGGGCGCCCCCCTGGCCGGCGTCGCCAGCCCCGAGGCGCTGCGCGATTCCGCGACCGAGCTCGTGCGCCGACGCGCTGGTTCGATGGCGCAGATGCAGGCCCATGCCACGCCGATGATCGACCTGCCCTGGCGTCTCCTCGCATCGGGGCCGGCGCAAGGGTCTGTCGGACCATTCGCCGCAGCAGGCTCTGCGTCCGGCGGCGTGAACGGGCGCTGGTTCAACGGCGAGGGCCTCACCCTGCGGGGCGGGCTCGCGGCGTTGAGCGCCGATTCGCCGGGCGTCGATCTCCGCAGCGCCTTCATGGCGGCGGGGGCGGCCAATTATGTCATCGGCGGCTTTCGCGGCCTGTCGCCCTTCGTGGAGGCTGGCGGCTATGTCGCGCCCAGGGCCTCGCTCGCCTTGCAGCGCAGCTACATGAACGCCGCCGATCCCGTGACGGTGAAGGGCCGGACGACCGGCTCCTATGCCCAGGCCTTCGCCAGCCTTGGCGCGGCTTTCGATGTGAGCAAAGACACGCAGGCCGCGCTTTCGATCAGCATCGCCCGCTATGGTCTGGACTCCAGCGGCTACGCTGAGGCGGCCGGGCCCGCCAATCCCTTCAACGCGACGATGTCCTCCGGGCGCGACAGCATGCGCGCCGTCAAATTCGGCGGGCAGGTCACCCATCAGCTCAGCGACGCCTTTGATCTGGGGCTGCGCGCGGCCGTGGCGCGCGGCGCCAAGCCCTCCAGCTCAGTGCGGGTGGCGGTGGCCGGGGCGGGCGAGAGCACGGGGGACACGGCGGCTTCCGACTGGCTGGAATATGGCGCGCGCCTTGGCTATCGCATCGACCAGCGCATGAGCGTGGACGCCTTCTTCTCCGGCGTGACGGGCGACCGTCATATGGGCCGCAGCCTCCATGCGGGGCTGGGGCTGCGCGTGGGGTTCTGAGCGAATCACACCGGCTTGCCAAGCGGCGCTCAGCCCACTATAAGCGCGGCTTCGAACCGACCGGCTGAAGGGCTGCCGTGGCGGTTCATTCGCTCATTCCGACGCGAACCAGTCCTCCCAACGGGGATGGCTGGACCCAACACCGAAGGGCTGCATGGCCCAAGGAGAGCAAAATGCCCAAGTTGAAGACCAAATCGGGCGCCAAGAAGCGCTTCAAGATCACGGGCACCGGCAAGGTGCTGTACGCCCAGCGCGGCAAGCGCCACGGCATGATCAAGCGGACCAAGAAGCAGATTCGTAACCTGCGCGGCACCAATGTCCTGTTCAAGACGGACGGCGACAACATCATCAAGTACTTCCTGCCCAACGGC
>CANGFT010000061.1 GCA_947453205.1 Beijerinckiaceae bacterium
CAAAGCCTCTCGTTGATAGGTTGAGCGTTGAACTGTTGAGAAATCGCTACAGGAGGGCGCGTCAGATCGCGTCAGAGCCCGTTTCGCCCGTGCGGATGCGGATCGCGCCTTCGATGTTGGATACAAAAATCTTGCCATCGCCGATGCGGCCGGTCTGGGCGGCCTTGCGGATGGCCTCGACGGCGCGCTCGACCATTTCGTCGCCCAGCACGACCTCGATTTTCACCTTGGGCAGAAAATCGACGACATATTCGGCGCCGCGATAGAGCTCCGTATGGCCCTTCTGGCGGCCGAAGCCCTTGGCTTCAGTGACGGTGATGCCTTGAAGCCCGGCTTCCTGCAAGGCTTCCTTGACCTCGTCGAGTTTGAACGGCTTGATGATCGCCTCGATCTTTTTCACGGCGCAGCCCCCTTAAAAAGATCCGGCCAAGCCGCCCGGCATGGGTCCGGCTCAGGTCAGGAAACCGCTGGCTGATAGCATCTGCCGCAGCAAACCGCCACGGTGATTTTCACATGCGCCGGAAATTTTGATGGGAATTTACGCAAGAGAGGTCGGTCGCGCTCCCCATCCTGAGCGTTGACGGGGCATTGTGGATAAATCCTGTTCGAATTGCTTTATTTTTAAGCAATCAGCCGCCCGTTCGACCGGGCGGCTGCATTTTCATGGATGACGGGCCGCCGGCCCCGGCGCGTCAGGCGCGCTCAAAGGCCCTGACGGCCTCGGACCGGGGAGCATCGACGGGGATGATGACCGCACAGACCCCGCTGTTGAGCTGCTGGATGGAGATCTCCCGCCCGTTGTCAAAACGCAGGCCGTCCCGATAGGCGCCGTGGTCAAGGCGGATGAAGGTCGCGTCCTCGCAGGATTTGACCCTCAGGCTCGCTTGCAGATGGAGGGGAATGTTCTCCAGCCGCAGCCGGGTGTCATACTGCACGCAGACCGCCGTGCCGCAATCGCCGGGCGAGGCCAGGCCGACGCTGCCGGAGGGGAAGCGCACGGTCTCATAGCGTTCGGACTCGCGGGCCGGTCGTGACCCATACATTTCAAGGGAGTAATCGCACATCGCTCAAGCTCCGTGTCTCAAGGCCCCAGCATGAGTCCAGCAACGAAGAAGGCCGGGCGTAGGTTGCCCGGCCTTGCAAGAGAATTGCGTTTGGGAAGATGCGGCCGCGCTAGCTCGTGGCGACCGGCAGGTCGGCGCGTGCGCCCCATTCCGTCCAGGATCCATCATAAAGCCGCCCGGTCGGCCGTCCCAGGCGGGCCAGGGCCAGCGTGATGACGGCGGCTGAGACCCCGGAGCCGCAGGTGGTGATGACCGGCCTGTCCGGGCTGACGCCTGCGCCCCTGAGCGCGGCTTCGAGGGCCTGCGGGTCTTTCAGCCGTCCATTCTCCATGAGGTCGGTCATGGGCAGGCTGAGGGCGCCGGGCATATGGCCGCTGGCGAGGCCGGGGCGCGGTTCTGGCGCGCGGCCAAAGAAGCGGTCAGCGGAGCGGGCGTCGAGCACCTGCGCGCTTTTCGCGTCGAGGGCAGCGCGCACCTGCGCCAGATCCGCCACGGCTTCAGCGTGAAGCTTTGCTGTGAAGCGCCCCGCCGTGGGATGCGCCTCTCCCTTGTCCAGCGGATGGCCCTCGGCGGTCCATTTCGGCAGGCCCCCGTCGAGGATGGCGACCCTGTCGTGGCCGAACACCCGCAGCATCCACCAAAGGCGCGGGGCCGAAAACAGGCCCGCGCCGTCATATACGACCACGCGCTTGTCATTGCTGACACCAAGGGCGCTCATGGCGCTGGCGAAATCCTCGGGCGAGGGCAGCATGTGGGGCAGGGGGGTCGTCTGGTCGCTGACGGCGTCGAGATCGAAGAAGGCCGCGCCCGGAATATGGCCCGCGAGGAACTCGCGCCGACCGTCCCGACCCGTGGCAGGCATGTGCCAGGAGCCGTCGAGCACGATGAGATCGGCGTCGCCGAGATGGGCCGCCAGCCATTCCGTGCCCACAAGAATCCCAAAACCATCCTGTGAAGTCATGGCGGCATCCTTTTGTTTCTCAGATGAAATCTGGCTTTATCTCCGGCTTGCGCAAGAGCCAGCCCGGCGTCGGCAGATTTTTCGAGGCCAGGAACTGCGGATTATAGAGCTTCGAGGCGTAGCGGGCGCCGGAATCGCACAGGATCGTCACGATCGTATGGCCGGGCCCCAGCGCCTTGGCGAGGCGGATGGCGCCGGCCACATTGACCCCGGATGAGCCGCCGAGCAGCAGGCCCTCGCGCTCCGCGAGATCGAAGACGATGGGCAGGGCCTCCTCGTCGGTGATCTGGAAGGCCATGTCGACCGGGGCGTCCACGAGGTTGGCGGTCACGCGGCCCTGGCCGATGCCCTCGGTGATCGAGGAGCCCTCAGCCTTCAGCTCGCCGCGCGCATACCAGGAATAAAGCGTCGCACCCATGGGATCGGCGAGGGCGATCTTGATGTTGGGGTTGCGCGCCTTCAGCGCCATGCCGACGCCCGCCAGCGTCCCCCCCGTGCCGACCGCGCAGGTGAAGCCGTCGACCTTGCCCTCGGTCTGGTCCCAGATCTCCGGCCCCGTCGTCGCCTCATGGCCGGCCCGGTTGGCGATATTGTCGAACTGGTTGGCCCAGATCGCCCCCTCCGGACACTCGCGCGCGAGGCGCTCGGCGAGGCGGCCGGAGAGCTTCACATAGTTGTTGGGGTTTGCGTAGGGCACGGCGGGCACTTCGATCAGCTCTGCGCCCTGCAGCCGCAGCATGTCCTTCTTTTCCTGGGACTGGGTGTCGGGAATGACGATGACCGTGCGGAAGCCCATGGCGTTGGCGACGAGCGCCAGACCGATGCCCGTATTGCCCGCGGTGCCCTCGACGATGACGCCGCCGGGCTTCAGCTTGCCCTGCGACATGGCGTCGCGGACGATGGCGAGGGCGGCGCGGTCCTTGACGGAACCGCCGGGATTCATGAACTCCGCCTTGCCTAAAATGGTGCATCCAGTCTCTTCGGAGGCGCGGCGAAGTTTGATCAGCGGGGTGTTTCCGATGGCCCCGATGACGTTTATAGTTTGAGTCATGTCACGCCTTTCGCGATTCCACGGCTTAATTAGGGTGAAGGTCGGCAATCCGCAAGACGGGCGTGTTTTGGCGCGGAAAGGGCTCGTGATCCAGTCCCGGAGATCGACCGTAAAGCGCACGTTACGTCCAACTGGAGCGCCAGGTGCGGCCAATGCATTCTGAATACAGCCTCGCCCCTCATATGCAGGATCCGTCGAGGCAGGGAGCGGCAAGGCCGCTTGACGCTTTGTTGGCGTCCTACTGCGTCGGCGGACTTGAGCCCGCGACCCACGCCCTGGTGGCTTCCCATTTGCTGCTGAGCTCAAGGAATCGACGCTTCGTCGCGGCGCTCGAGGATCTGGCCGCCGCCGAAATGGATGACGTCACCCCCAAGAAGCTTGATGACCGGGACGCGCGTCTCGCCCGCATCTTCGCCGATGCGCCTGTCCGGGAGGCCCCGCCCGCGCTTCCCACCTCCACGATTTTGCCCGCCCCCTTGCTGCGCTTCGTCGGCCGTGATCTCGGCGACGTCAAATGGCGCATGAAGCTGCCGGGGGTGCGCGAGTGCCGCATCGCCGAGAACGACCAGGGCGAGGCTTCGCTCTTGTGGATCGGCGGTGGCCGCAGCGTGCCCTCCCACACCCACGAAGGCTCAGAGGTCACGCTCGTGCTGTCGGGCGCCTTCTCGGATGTGACAGGCCGCTACGGCCGGGGCGACATCTCCATCGTCGATGCTGACGTGGATCATCGTCCCAGGACGAGCGAGGGCGAAGATTGCATCTGCTTCGCCGTCACCGATGCGCCGCTCCGCCTGACGGGCCCCGTGGGCCGCATTCTCGACCGCTTCTTCTCGCGGCGGCGCTGAGCCCTCAGGCCGTCGCCGCCTTCAATTCCGCAAAAGCTGCAAGCGCCCGGTCGCGGGCCTTCCCATGGTCGACCATGGGAAGGGGATAGTCGCGCGGCAGGGAGACGCCCGCGGCTTTCAGCACAAGCGGCGGCGCCTCCCAGGGCTTGTGGATCCATTCGTCTGGCAGAGCCGCGAGCTCCGGGACATAGGTGCGGACATAGGCGCCTTCCGGATCGAACTTCATGCCCTGCAGGATCGGGTTGAAGACCCGGAAATAGGGGGCCGCATCAGCCCCCGACCCTGCGACCCACTGCCAGCTCGCGGCGTTGCTCGCGGGATCTGCGTCGCAGAGCGTATCCCAGAACCATTCCTCCCCCACGCGCCAGTCGGCCATCAGATCCTTGATGAGGAATGAGGCCGCGATCATGCGCACCCGGTTGTGCATGGTCCCGGTCAGCCAGAGCTCGCGCATGCCAGCGTCGACGATGGGATAGCCTGTGCGGCCTTTGCGCCAGGCGCTGAGTTCAGCCTCGCCCAGCGCGCGCCAGGAGAAAGCGTCGAATCGGGCCTGGAAGTTTTTGCGGGCGAGTTCGGGGTTGTGAAACAGCAGGTGGTAGGAAAACTCCCGCCAGCCAAGCTCCGCGACGAATTTCTCGACATCCCGCGCCGGCGCCTGACCGGCGTCGCAAGCGTGGCGCGCGGCGGCGAAGGCCTGCCGGGGGCTGATCTCGCCAAAGCGCAGATGCGGGGAGAGGCGGGAGGTGGCGGGAATGTCCGGCCGGTCGCGGTGGCTGGCGTAGGAGGCGATGCCCACATCGAGGAAATCCGCCAAACGCGCCTTCGCCCCGGCTTCCCCGGGCGTCCATGCGGCGCGCAGGCCCCCCGCCCAGTCCGGTTTGCGGGGCAGAAGGCCAAGGGCGTCGAGGCTGATGGGCCTGGGCGCGCCTGCGGGCCATGGCGCCGCCTTGAGCTTTCGCGGCGCGGGCGTGGGGGCGCCGGGATCGGGCAGGGCGAGGCAGGTCTTCCAGAAGGGGGTGAAGACCTTGTAGAAATCTCCGGTCTTGGTCCGCAGCGTCCAGGGCTCGAAGAGGAGCTGGCCGTTGAAGCTTTCGACGCGCATGCCCAGCGCGGACAGCTCCGCCTTCACGCCGCTGTCGACTTCGATGGTCGGCGCCTCGTAGCGTCGTGTCCAGAAGACGCCGGAGGCGCCCGCGGCCCGCGCGGCCGCCGGGACAAGCTCGCCCGCCTTGCCGCGCAGAATGTCGAGCCGCCCGCCGATGGCCTCCAGCGAGGCCGACAGGGCCTCGAGGCTGTGGTGCAGCCACCAGCGCGAGGCGCCGCCGAGGGGCCGCAGGCCCGGGCTTTCCTCGTCGAAGACGTAAAGGCAGAGGATGGGGGCGCCGCTTGCGACCGCCGCCGCCAGCGCCGGTTGGTCGGACAGGCGCAGATCGTCCCGAAACCAGACAAGGGCCGGGCCGCCCTGCGCATCGCTTTTCGCCACCTTCGCAAGCCTCCTGAGCCGCTTATGTCAACTTCGGCTTACGTCGCCGCCGCGATTGCGGATCAGGCGAAGCTGGGGGCTCTATTTCTTCGCGAGCGCCTTCTCAAGATAGCTCAGATCGAGGAATTTCGCCGGATCTTCCTTTGAGCCGCGCAGATCGAGGAAGGATTTCAGCCCCTGTGCGGTGAGCCGCAGATTTTCCGCCATGACCTTGTTGGGGCCCATCCAGTCGTCATAGTTCTTGAGAGCGTCTTCCTTCGTGCCTCCGATGGTCTTCACGAGGATATTTGCGCTCTCCTCGCGATTGGCGGGGTCGTAGAGAAAGGCCATGCCGCGCGCCGCCGACCTCAGGAAGCGCACCAGCGTTTCCTCATTCTTCTGCGCCCAGGCCTTCTGCACGGTATAGACGACCTGCGGCCCGTCGAAGGCCTCGAAGGCGTAGCCAAGCTTGCGCATGCCAAGGGACGCCGCCTTGTAGTCGAGCGGGGGGCTCAGCAAGGTGCCGGCGACCGCGCCATTGGTCAGCGCCGCAAAACGGTTGGGCGTGCCGCCGAGGGCCACGAGGTCATAGCTGTTGCGCTCGACGCCGTTCTTCTTGAGCAGCTCCATCAGCATGGTGGCGGAGGCGTCCTGCAGCTGGGTGGCGCCCAGCAGCTTGCCCTTGAGGTCCGCGTAGGTCTTGATCTCGGGCCGGGCCATGAAGACGAAGCCCTGTTTGGCGGTCTGGGCGCCGACGATGGTGATGGGCGCGCCCTTCTCCATGGCGGCGATGGCGACCTCGGCGTTGGCGCCTATGACCTGCGCCGCGCCCGTGATGAGCATCTGCGTCTGCTGCGCCACATTGTCGGCCATGATCATATCGAGCTTGACGCCCTCATCTCTCAGGAAGCCCTTCTCCTGCGCGATGAAGATATCCCAGTAGTAGGAAGTTGGCCCTGAATAGACATAGGCGAGCTCCCGAGGCGCCTGCGCCCGCGCGGGGGCGGCGCCTGCAAGGGCGCCAAGGACGAAGGCGAGCGCAGCGAATGGATTTTTCATGGTGTTTCCCCGCGAGTTTCCCGGACCCGTTGATGGGCGGAACATAAGCGGCTGGACTCTTGGAGGCAAATGCCATCAAACCGTCACATGAAATCGGCATCCGCAGGGGCGGAGACATATCATGGCTGAACGCGATCCCAAGACGGCCCCCCAGGACCAGGACCCTCTGAAGACGGGGTTGCGCAGCGGCGCCCCGATCGAGGACGAGGAGCCTTCTTCGCTCGAATATTCCGAGTCCATCGACGACGAGGCCTTGCTCGATGACGATGAGAGCGACATTGAGGGCGAAGCGGACGGGGCGGGGCAAGGCGCCGTCGGCGCGCTGTCCCGGCGTCGTAAAAAGGCCCCTTCGGCGATCAGCGGAAAGAAATTCCGCCGCCGCGAACTCGTGAACATCGATGGCCTTAGACCGAGCCTTGCCGAACGCATCCGCGCTGATTTCCCGGATCTGCCCCCCAACGCCATGATCAGCCGGACAGAGCTTGCCCGTTACCGAATGATCTATATGGAGGAGCTGCTTCAGCAGGAGCATGGCGAGTTCAGCGAACTCGACCGGCAGGTCGCCGAGAGCATCTCCAATCAGGACACGATCGCCGAGAACACGGAAGAAGAGTTCGAGGAGCAACGCACCATCGGTGAGGTCCTCTCCGACCATCTGGCGAGTTTCGGCGGCAGTTGGGCTTTCCTGATCTCCTTTTTCGTCGTGCTCGCCGTCTGGATGGGGTTCAATCTGATTCAGGGCGAGACCAGGGCCTTCGACCCCTATCCCTTCATCCTGCTCAACCTTCTGCTCTCTTGCATCGCCGCCATTCAGGCACCGATCATCATGATGAGCCAGAAGCGTCAGGAGGCCAAGGACCGCCTGCGTGCGTTCAATGATTATCGCGTGAACCTGAAGGCGGAGCTTGAGATCCGCCATCTCCATGAGAAGATAGACTATCTCATCTCCAAGCAATGGCAGCGCCTCGCGGAGATCCAGCATATGCAGCTCGAGATCATGCAGGAACGCCGCATCAGGCCGCGCAAGCCCATGTCAGCTTATGATTCCGCGCAGGATCACTCCTGAGGCTTCAGATCAGCCGGTCGCGCTTGCGCAGCTCGGGAAACAGCCGCGCCCAGACCGCGGCGACCGCGATGGAGCCGACGCCGCCCAGAACCACGGCTGCGACCGGCCCTGTGAGCGCGGCGAGCGCGCCTGACTCGAAGGCGCCCAGTTCGTTGGACGCGCCGATGAAGATGCCGTTGACCGCCGACACGCGCCCGCGCATGGCGTCCGGCGTCTCAAGCTGCACGAGCAGCTGCCGGATCTGCACGCTGACCATATCGACGAAGCCCGCGATGACGAGGAAGAACCCCGCGACGTAAATGTTGGTCGAGAGCCCGAAGCCGATGGTGGCGAGGCCGAAGATGGCGACGGCGGCGAACATCTTGTGGCCGCAGCGTCCTCCAACGCCGGTCCGCGCGAGGATCACCGAGCAGACGAGCGCGCCCACGGCCGGCATGCAGGTGAGGATGCCAAGGCCGATGGCGTCGGTGTGGAAGACCTCCTTCGCATAGACCGGCAGCAGCGCTGTGGCGCCGCCCAGCAGAACCGCGAAGAGATCGACCGAGATGGAGCCGAGGATGGCGGGCTTGGCCCAGATGAAGCGCCAGCCTGCGGTGAGCGTACGCCAGCTCACGGGCTCGTGGGCGGCGGCCGCAAGGCGCGGCTGGATGACGACGAGCAGGAGCACGCAGGCCACGTAACTCAGCGTCGTGATGATGAAGACGAGATGCGGCCCCGCCATATAGGCGAGCCCCGTCAGGGCGGGGCCGGAGATGGAGGCGACCTGCCAGGTGGAGGAATTCCAGGCGAGGGCGCTTGAGAAGGCCTCGCGCGGCACGATCATGGGCAGAAGGGCCTGGCTTGCAGGATTGGCGAAGGCCCGCGCCGTGCCGAACAGGAAGACGAGGGTATAGACCACCCAGACCTCCACCCCCGGCGTCAGAGCGCAAAGGATCAGCCCCGCCGAGGCGATGGTGTTGCCGATGTAGCAGATGATGAGCACCCTGCGACGGTCATAGCGGTCGGCCACATGGCCCACCGCCAGCATGAAGACGATGTTGGGCATGAAGGAGCAAAGGCCCACCAGACCGATGGCGAAGGTGCTGTCCGTCATGGCGTAGACCATCCAGCTCACGCCGACGTCGATCATCATGGCGGAAAGGGAGGAGAGAAAACGCGAGCCGAAGAAATAACGGAAATCGCGCGACCGGAAGGCGAGCCAGCCGTCGCTTTTAGGGGAATCGGACATGAGTTTACGGATGTTCCGGGAGGGGTGATTGGCGCTATAGGGAGTGCGGAGGGCCCATCTGTCAAATGGCGGCGCTGGCGCCGGGTGCGGGTCGGCCTATAATCACTCTGGACACAGGAGACAGCGCATGACCACCGACGCAGACCGGATCGCCGCCCTTGAGGGGCGCGTGGAGGCCTTGAGCGCCACGATCAAGACCGTGCTGACGACCCTCGTGCTGCGCGGCCTGCTGACGAAGCCGGCGGTCGACGCCATCCTGCGGGAGGCCGAAACCCTGGCGCCGGTCCCCGCCGCGCGCGCCGAAATCGAGACGGTGCGCCACGACCTGCCTGGCGTCCTGCGGGCCGCCATGGGGCCAGCGCCCGACCCGGACGATCACGATCATTAGAGGCAGTCGGCAGTAGGCAGTCGGGATGTCGCCTGCCGCCGAACGCCTGATTTCATCCCTTGACGGGCACGCGGATCCCGCGCTTTTCGAGGCGGGGCAGGACTTCCTGAGCGAAATAGGGGAGCTCTTCGGCGTAATTCACCATGGACAGGGCGATGCCGCGCAGGCCCGATTCATTGAGCCGCGCGAGCTGGTCGGCCACATGGTCGGGATCGCCCACGATGGGCACGCCGCCCATGCCGTTGGCGTATTGGGCGCGGCGCTTTTCGAAGGCTTCCTGCCCCATGCTTTCGGGCGTCAGGCCCTTGATCGCCATGATGCAGTCCACGGCCGACCAGTCGGCGCGCTCCACGGCTGCGTAATGATGATAGTCCTGCGCCTCTTTCATGGAGGGGCGGCAGGTGACGACGCCGACCGTGTAGACCTCAAGCTCGCGTCCAAGCGCGCGCGCCTCGGCCTTGATCTCCCCCACCTTCGCCTGCGTCTCCTGCACGCTTTCGCGCGAGGCGGTGGTGAAGAAGGCGTCGCAGTTGCGGATGGCGAAGGCCCGGCCATTGGCGGAGGCGCCGGCGTTCATGATGACCGGGCGCGTATCCCCCCAGGGCTTGGGCTTGGCGCGCACGCCCCGCAGGTTGAGGTGCGTTCCCGCATAATCGAACTCGCCCTCCGGCGACCAGGCTCGGAGGACGACATTCATCCAGTCCTGCGCATATTCATAGCGACGCTCATGATCGCGCTGGGTCACGCCGAACATTTCGAACTCGCCCTCGTTCCAGCCGCAGACCATGTTGAGCCCGAAGCGGCCTTCGCCCACATGGTCGGCGGTGACGCACATCTTGGCGGCCATGATCGGGTTGTAGAGGGGAGCGTGGATGGTGCCGAAGACGGTGATGCGCCTGGTGGAGGCCAGCAGGCCGGACGCCCAGGTGAAGGTCTCCAGCGTCGCGCCCTGATAATCCGTGACGCCGCCATAGCCTTTCCAGCGGCCGATGGGCAGCATGAAGTCGATGCCGATGTCATCCGCCATCTGGGCGAGGCGCAGACTGTCCCGCCACCCCCCTGTCCAGCGATTCTCCAGCAGGGTGACGGCCCGGCCCGACGAGCAATTCGCCCCGAAAAGCCCGATGATAAGCTTGTTATCGCTGTAAAACGCGCTGCGGTTCGCCAGCGTGGGGGCGGGCCTGTGAAAGGTCATCGGGTGTTTCCTCGTGGATCTCGCAGTTTATGGCGCAGCCTTAGGGCGCAGGCTAGTCCTGCGCTTTGAGGCAAGTCAAATGAGGTCGGCCCGGAAGGTCCGCATCGCCTGCGAGCCCGCCTTGGCGGGTTCAGAGCGTTTTCAGCCAGTCCGTGATGACGCTGATGGCCTTGTCCGGCCCGTCCATATGCCCGGCGTCGATCTCCAGATATCTGCTTTTGGGATGGGCGGGCGCCCTTGCGAAGGCGTAGTCCGGCCCGGCGCCCGCAAGCATGTCTTGACGTCCGATGACCCATAGAAAGGGAATGCGGGGAAGCGCCTGCGCATTCCGTGGCATGTTCGCCGGCCCCTGCGGCTCGAAGAAGGAGAGCCAGGCGCGCGGCGTCGCCGGGACTTCGAAGGTCCGGCCCTGATTAATGTCCGGAAAACCACGCATCTTCTCGCCCTGGCCTTGGGCGATCAGCGCCTGCGCCTCTTGCACCCCCCGGGCGATCTCGGGGTTGCGCGCCCATCGCTCGGGCGTATGGCCCGCCGCAATGGCGATCACGCCCTGCAGGGTCTTTCCATATCGCGCGCCATAGCCGATGGCGGCGTTTGCGCCGATGCTTTGCCCGGCGACGATGATCTTTGTCGCCCCGCCCTTGCGCAGTTGGGCGATGGCCGGATCAATCGTTCGAAGGGCGGCATCATAGTCAACCGCATAGCTGGTCGGCTGTCCGCGCTCGCCGCTCCAGGCCATGCGCGGGCTCGACACTTTCGCTCCTTGAGCTTCAAGGGCTGCGGCGAGCGACGAAATGTTGGCTTCAGGCCGCCCGCCCTTGCCGTGCATGAGGACGACGCCAATCCCCGCAAGCGGGGCGCGTTGCGCGAGCGCCGCAGTCGACGAGAGGATCAAGATGCTGAAGAGGAGCGTTCGAATTCCCGGCGTCATGATGCCCTCGGCGTGAACGGATCGCTTGTCTGCGCCAGAACATCGAGGGGCGACAGTGACGTCATGCGGGGCATGATGAAAGGCTCACGCCGCAAACAACCGCCCGAAGGCCTCCGCCGCGCCCTTCACATCCTGCGCGCTCACGATGCCCGACACCACCGCCAGCCCATCAGCCCCCGCCGCCAGCACGGGCGCGGAATTGTCGGCCTTCAGACCGCCGATGGCGACCACCGGCTTGGTTGTGGCCGCGCGCAGGGTGCGGAAGCCTTCGACGCCCAGCGGGGTCGCCGCGTTGGGCTTGGTCTGCTGCAGATAGAGCGGGCCGAGGCCCAGATAATCGGGCAGGGCGGCGTCCGGGCTCGAGATCTGCTGGTGGTTGGTGATCGACAGGCCGATGATCGCCTCTGGCCCCAGCAGCCCCCGCAGAATCGCGACGGGCATGTCGGTCTGGCCCACATGGACGCCGTCGGCGCCAACGGCCAGCGCAATGTCGGCGCGGTCGTTGATGATGAGCGGCACGCCAAGCGGCGTAAGAATAGCCTTCAGCGCCCGCGCCTCCTCCAGAAAGACGCGGGTCGGCGCGGTCTTCTCGCGCAGCTGGACCATGGTCACGCCGCCCTGCACGGCGGCGCTCACCACATCGACGAGACTGCGGCCCTGGGAGAGGTCGCGGTCGGTGACGAGGCAAAGACGCAGGGTCGAGGGGTCGAACATCAGAGCACCTTCAGTCTGGCGGCGAGGTCGGCGGGGGTCACGGCGTCGAGCATGTCCATGAAGGCCACACGGTAGCTTCCCGGGCGGCTGGCGACCTCCGCCGCCATTTCGCCCGCCACTCCATAGACGGCGATCGCGCTGGCGGTCGCCTCGAAAGCATCCTCGCTTACGGCGCAGAAGGCCGCCACAACCGAAGAGAGGGCGCATCCCAGCGCCGTGACGCGGGTCATCAGCTCGTGCCCATTGGCGAGGCGCAGGACACGCTCGCCATCGGTCACGAGATCGACGGCGCCGGTGGCGGCCACCACGCAAAGATGATGGCGGGCGACGAGCCTTGCGGTCACCGAGGCCTGGTCGGTCGTATGTGCGGCGTCGACCCCGCGCGGGGCGGCGGCCTCGGCGTTCAGCCCGGCGACGCGGGCGATCCCCATGATTTCGGAGGCGTTGCCCCGGATGACGGCCGGGCGATGGCGCAGCAGGCGCAGAACGGCCTCATTGCGGAACTTGCCGCCGCCGACGCCGACGGGATCGAGCACCCAGGGACGGCCCAGCATATGGGCGGCGGTCGCCGCGCTTTCGCCCCCTGCGAGGAAGGGCGGCGAGAGCGTGCCGGTGTTGACCGTCAGCACATCCGCCCGCGCTGCGAAATCGGCCGATTCCTCGATGGAGTGAACCATGGCTGGCGAAGCGCCGAGAGCCAGAAGCGCATTGGCGACCGTGTCCATGGAGACGAAGTTGGTGATGTTCTGGACAAGGGGGCGCGTCGCCCTCAGCCTCTCCAGAAGCTCGCCCGCCCGTGCCGCGATCCGCCCGCCGTCCTGCGTCACCCCTGATCCCCCTGCCTGCGACGACAGCATTTATAGCATCGGGCGGGGCAGAAGAAGGGGGTGGATCGGCTCAGGCCGACTGCATCTGGCTTTTCATGGTCGCATAGGCGCGGCCCCAGCAATGCGACATGTGCTCGGCGATGGACACGGCCTTGCCACGGGTGGAGTCGGGCAGGGTGGCCTCGGCGGTGGGAACCCAGAGCGCCTGCCAGCGGTCGAAATGGGCCTGATTCATCGCAAGCTTGAGATGAGGCGGGAAGGGGGCGGCAGTGTAACGCTGGGTTCCCAGCAGCGCGCCTGACCAGAAATCATCCATCATTTTAAGATGTTGGGCCCAATCCTTGATCCAGCCGTCGAATACGGGCCCCAGCAGGTCATCCGCCCTGGCGCGGTCATAGAAGGCGCGCACGCAGGTCTGGATGGCCGCTTCCTCGGCGGAATGGTCGGTCTGGGAGGGCTCGGGCTTGGCAGGCTCGGTCATGGCTGGCTCCATAGGCGGCTTTAACGGGTAGCCAGCGCCGCCAGGCCCCACATTGATCCAGCGCAATCAGTCGCCCGCCCGAGGCGCGGCAGCTTTGCTATCCGCGCGGGAATCTGTCAAAGAGTGTCCGGCCGCGGTCGGGAGCCGCGTGACGGGCGTGTTGCGCCCTATCTGAGTCAATAATGCAAGGGGCGGAATAAATGAGCATTTGGCTTATTATCTTGTGCGGACTGCTGTCAGTGGTCTATGGCGCCGTCACGGTGTCGAACCTGATGGCGGCGGACGCGGGCAACGCCCGCATGCAGGAGATTGCGGCTGCGGTCGCTGAGGGCGCGCAGGCCTATCTCAATCGTCAATATACGACCATCGCCTATGTGGGCGTGGTGATCTTCGGCCTTCTGTGGTGGCTGCTTGGCGGCCTCGTGGCGGTCGGCTTCGTCATCGGCGCGGTGCTTTCGGGCGCGGCGGGCTTCATCGGCATGAACGTCTCGGTGCGCGCCAACGTGCGCACGGCGCAGGCGGCGAGCCGCTCTCTGGCCGAAGGCCTCGACATCTCCTTCAAGGCTGGCGCGGTCACGGGCATGCTCGTGGCGGGCCTCGCGCTCCTGGGCGTCGCGGTCTATTTCGCCTATCTCACCATGAGCCTTGGCCTTGCCGCCTCCGACCGCGTCGTGATCGACTCGCTGGTGGCCCTCGGCTTCGGCGCTTCGCTCATTTCGATCTTCGCCCGTCTGGGCGGCGGCATCTTCACCAAGGGCGCTGACGTCGGCGCCGACCTCGTCGGCAAGGTCGAGGCCGGCATCCCCGAAGACGATCCGCGCAATCCCGCCACAATCGCCGACAACGTGGGCGACAACGTGGGCGACTGCGCCGGCATGGCGGCCGACCTCTTCGAGACCTATGTGGTGACGGTCGTCGCCACCATGGTGCTCGGCGCGATCTTCTTCGCCAAGGACCAGGCCCTGCTGCTGAACTCCATGATCTATCCCATGGCGATCTGCGCGGCCTGCATCGTGACCTCGATCGCGGGCACCTATTTCGTGAAGCTGGGCGCCGACAACTCGATCATGGGCGCGCTCTACAAGGGCCTGATCGCCGCTGGCGTCCTGTCGGTCGCCGGCCTCGCGGTCGCCACCCATTACGTCACGGGCTGGGGCGTGTTCGGGACCGTCGCGGGTCAGACGATCACGGGTTCGAACCTGTTCATCTGCGGCCTCATCGGCCTCGTGGTGACTGGTTTCCTGGTGGTCATCACCGAATACTACACCGCCACCGGCAAGCGCCCCGTGGTCTCCATTGCGCAGGCGTCGGTCACAGGTCACGGCACCAACGTGATCCAGGGTCTCGCGATCTCGCTGGAATCAACCGCGCTGCCGGCCATGGTCATCGTGGGCGGCATTCTGTCGACCTACCAGCTCGCCGGGCTCTACGGCACGGCCATCGCGGTGACCACCATGCTCGGCCTCGCCGGCATCATCGTCGCGCTCGACGCCTTCGGTCCGGTGACGGACAATGCGGGCGGCATTGCGGAAATGGCTGGCCTGCCCAAGGAAGTGCGCCACTCCACCGACGCGCTCGACGCGGTCGGCAACACGACCAAGGCCGTCACCAAGGGCTATGCGATCGGCTCCGCCGGTCTTGGCGCCCTGGTGCTTTTCGCCGCCTACACCAATGACCTGCAGGCCTTCGTGGATGCGGGCCGTCCCTACTTCAAGGACGTCGGCAAGGTCTCCTTCGATCTCGCCAACCCCTATGTGGTGGCTGGCCTGATCTTCGGCGGCCTGATCCCCTACCTGTTCGGCGGCATCGCCATGACGGCGGTTGGCCGCGCGGCCGGTTCGGTGGTGGAGGAAGTCCGTCGCCAGTTCAAGGAGAAGCCCGGCATCATGACCGGCGCGGATCGTCCCGACTATGGCCGTGCGGTGGACATGCTCACCCGCGCCGCCATCAATGAGATGATCATTCCCTCCATGCTGCCCGTGCTGGCGCCGCTCGTCGCCTACTTCGGCGTGCTCTTCATCTCGGGATCCAAGGCCTCGGCCTTCGCGGCGCTCGGCGCCTCGCTGCTCGGCGTGATCGTCAACGGCCTCTTCGTCGCGATCTCCATGACCTCGGGCGGCGGCGCCTGGGACAACGCCAAGAAGAGCTTCGAGGACGGCTTCGTCGACAAGGACGGCGTCAAGCACCTGAAGGGCGGCGAGGCTCACAAGGCTTCCGTGACCGGCGACACCGTCGGCGACCCCTACAAGGACACCGCTGGTCCCGCCGTGAACCCCGCCATCAAGATCACCAACATCGTGGCCTTGCTGCTGCTCGCGGTCCTCGCCCACTAAGGGCTGGCCTTAATCATGAAATGGGAGGGCGGGGGAGACTCCGCCCTTTTTGTTGTCCAGTCGACTGGCCCTGCATTGGGTTGTATCAACTTGATCTCCGTGGCTTTTCCACCTCGATTGCAAGACTGAGCCTTCGCCCATGCGCCTCGCCTTCCTCCGCTCTCTCGGTTTCATCATCCTCACCCTCTTCGCCGCCCCGGTCCGCGCGCAGGTCGGCCCTTCGGTTTCGACTGTGGCGGTCGGCGGCGTGAAGGCTGCGCTCATCAAGCCGGCGAAGCCCGTCGGCTCGGTCATCCTGCTTGCGGGCGGCGATGGCCGGATCGAGGTGGAGGAGGGGGGCGTCATCAAGCGGCAGGGGAACCAGCTTGTGCGGACCCGCATGGCCTATGCCCAGAAGGGTTTCGCCGTGCTCGTGCCGGACCGGGGCTATGATCTCGCCGCCCTCGTCGATCTCATGAAGACGGTGAAGCGCCCGGTGACTGTGGTTGGAACCTCGCGCGGCACCCAGTGGGCGGCGGAAGGAATCGCGAAGGGTGCGAGGCCCGACAGGCTCGTCCTAACGTCCGGTTTCCTGAGCGACGCGTCGACCGGCGAGCCCCCCGGCAACGCGCGCCGTAGATCAGAAGACAACGCCATCACCCTATTGCGAACTGCGGACCTGCTGCCGCCGACCCTCGTGGTGCATCACAGGCAGGATCGCTGTTGGGTCACATCTCCCGCAGGCGTTGCGCCCTTCGTCGCCTGGGCGCAAGGCAAGGCCCGGGTCGTATGGCTTGAGGGGGGCGAGGAGGTCGGGAACCCCTGCGAGGCGCAGGGCCATCACGGTTTTCGCGGCATCGACCAGAAGGTGGTCGAGGTGGTGTCGGCTTTCGCGCGCTAGCGAGGGGAGGGGCGGGCGCACCCGTCCCCCCAGATTTTGAAAGGTGAGGGCTGCGCAGGTTCAGGGCCGCAGACCGTGGGAGCGCATGCAAGAGCTGTAGATCGCCATTCTGCCTTGCTGCACGGAGGTGTCGTCCCCGCGGCTTGGGACCTGGGTCTGCGCCCTGTTCACGCATTTGGACACGATCTGGTTGCGGTTCTGGCTGTTCGCCGCGAAGGCGGGCGCCGCCGTCAGCAGGGCCAATCCTGCGATAGTTGCGGCGATGGACAATCTGGCGATCATTGCGGTCTCCTCGAACGAAGGAGACGGAAACGCCCGCCTCCTGTGGAGCTGCATCATCGCCCGAGGTGAAAAACTGATACAATTCAGCTAGATGGTCAGTGGCTTCAGCCAAATTCCCGATCAGGCTGGAGCCAAGAAAAAAGCGCCCCCAAGGGAGCGCTTCGCTTGAGCCGCCCTGCGCTCCGCGCCTCAGAACCTCAGCAGGTTCTTCATGGCGTTGGAGATGAAGGAGGATTCTGCGCCAGCCGTTGGCGTGGTGCGGGAGACGAAGTCAAAGACCTGTCCATCCTGCAGACCGTAGTTGGCGATGCGCTCGACCTTCTTGTTCTTGTCAAAGTAGACCGAGAAGATGCGTCGCTCCACGATATTCGGCTGCTGGAAGGCGAGGGTCTGGGTCGCGCGCTGGGAAATGTAATACCAGGCCGACCCGCCCACCGTGGAGGTGGTCGAGGGCGTGCCCAGAACGACGAGCACCTGTTCCGCCGAAGAGCCAACCTTCACCTGTTCGAGAAGGCGTTCATCGGCGACATAGCCATGCTGAAGTTCGCCGTCGTAGCCCAGACATCCGCCAAGCGAGAGCGAGAGCAGGGCGGCGAAGGCCAGTTTCGCGACGCTGGCCCGGCTAAATCCCGCGATGCTGGTTTTCGACGTTCGCATGATGAACTCAGCCCCCGGGACAAAGTCCCTTGATCCAAAGGTGACGTGAAAGACCCTGCCTGCGCAGGATTTTGCTTGCAACCCGCTCATTCGATGCCTAACCCCCGTGGCATGGATTTGCAAGGGCGTGAGCGTCGCGGCGGCTCTGTGGCGCCCGCCCCGGAGGCAGGACAATGATTTTCGGCTTGTTCCGACGGTCCGGAAACGATCAAGTCATCGAACGGCTTCACGGCGATATCGTGGCGGCCGTGCGTCGACCTTCGCTTTATACAGAGTATGGCGTGGCCGACACATTCGAGGGCCGTTTTGAGCTGCTGGCCCTCTGCGCGACGCTGCTTGTCCGCCGTCTCGCGTCGCTTCCCGCCCCCGCGCCCGAGCTTTCCCAGGATCTCACGGACCGGATCTTCAGCGAACTCGACGCCGCCATGCGGGAGCTTGGCGTGGGGGATCTCGCCGTCCCCAAGCGCATCAAGAAATTCGCCGCCGCCTTTCTTGGGCGCCGCAAGGCCTATGACGCCGCCTTGAGCGCAGGATCGCTTGAGCAGCTCGCCGAGGCCCTTGCGCGCAATGTCTATGGGCTTGATGGGGCGGAGGGCGCAGCCCGCGCCGCGCGCCTCGCCCGCTACGCCTTCGCCGTGGAGGCGGCTCTGTCAGAGGTGTCGCTGGAGACCTTCCTGTCGGGATCTGCGCCCATTCCCCAGCCCGAGGCGACCGAGTAGGATAGCGCCATGAAAACACGCCGCCCCGGACCTTCTTCGTCAAAGCCCGCCTCCCGGCCGAAAGGCAAGCCTGTCGGCAAGGCGCCCTTGCGCGAGGGCGTGCATGTGGCGGGCGCGGTGAAGGCGCCGCGCGGGCCTTTCTCGCGCATGGTCGAGGTCGCGCAGGCCGAGGACAAGCCCCTGCGGCTGACGATCAAGGCCACCGAGGCGGAAGCCGACGAGATCGCGCGGCTCAACCAAATTCCCGCCATCGTGAACCTGGCCGCCTCCTTCGAGTTGACGGCGGCGGGCCGCGAGCGGTTTCAGGTCAGGGGCGAGGTGAAAGCGAGGGTCACGCAGGTCTGCGTCGTCAGTCTTGAGCCCTTTGAGCGCGACGTCGTCCAGCCCGTTGACGTCATCTTCGCGACATTGGCGCAGGTCGAGCGGGCGGAGGCCGCCTATGCCCGCCGTCATGAAGAAGATCCTGATGCAGAAAATATTCCCGAGCCTCCGGACCCCATCATCAACGGCCAGATCGACCTTGGCGCGCTCGCCTGCGAGGAGCTGACTCTGGGCCTTGATCCCTATCCGCGCAAAGAGGGTGTGGAATTCGTCCCCGAAACGACCGAAGCAGACGATATTGTTGAGGTTTCGCCTTTCGCCGCCCTTGCGAAACTGAAACAAGGGCGGGAAGAAAACTAGCCCTATCGCCGCATTGCGTTCGCAGCGTTAACGGTTATTGTCCGCCACCCCGACGATTGCGGTCCTTACGTCGGGCAGGAGTCACGCTGGTCATGAAACCCCAGGTCCGGATAGCCCTTGACGCCATGGGCGGCGACCACGGTCCCTCCGTCGTCATCCCCGGCGCGGCCCATGCGCTGACCCAGCGCTCGGACATCCGCTTTCTGATGTATGGCGACGAGGCCGTCGTCCTTCCGCTCCTTGACCAGCATCCCGCCCTCAAGGCCGTCACGACCTTCGTCCACACGGACGTATGGGTGAAGATGGGCGACAAGCCGAGCCAGGCGCTGCGTCATGGACGCCGCAACTCCTCCATGTGGCTGGCGCTCGAGGCGGTGAAGAAGGGCGAGGCGGATGTCGCCGTCTCCGCAGGCAACACCGGCGCGCTCATGGCCATGGCGAAATTCTGCCTTCGCACCATGGCGCAGATCGACCGTCCCGCCATCGCCGGCATCTGGCCGACCCTGCGCGGCGCCTCCATCGTGCTCGACGTCGGCGCCAGCATCGGCGGCGACGCGCAGCATTACGTTGATCTGTCCGTCATGGGCGCCGCCATGGCCAGCATCGTTTTCGGCCTGCCGCGCCCGACCGTCGGATTGCTCAATGTCGGCGTCGAGGAGATCAAGGGCATCGAGGAGGTGAAGGCCGCCGGGCGCATGTTGCGCGAGGCAGATCTGCCGAGCCTGACCTATCATGGCTTCGTCGAAGGCGACGACATCGGCAAGGGCGCGGTCGATGTGGTTGTGACCGAGGGCTTCACCGGCAACATCGCCCTGAAGACCGCCGAAGGCACGGCCCGCCAGCTCGCCACGGTTCTGCGCGAGGCGATTCAGGCGAGCTTTATGGCGCGAATCGGTTATCTTCTGGCCAAAAGCGCCTTCGACGCCCTGAAGGCGAAGATGGACCCACGTCGCGCCAATGGCGGCGTGTTCCTGGGCCTGGAGGGAATCGTCATCAAAAGCCACGGCGGCACGGACGAGATCGGCTTCGCGGGCGCGATCGACATCGGCTACAAGATGGTGCGGCAGGATCTGCTCTCGCGCATCCGTGAATCGCTCGCCGCCTGGCAGGACAGCCGGACTTCCCTCGGGGCAGCCGCGGCTGCGGCCCAGCACGCGCCTGAAACGGATTGAAATCGTGACCCAGCCGACCAGCAAATTGCGTTCCGTCGTGGTGGGCGTTGGATCCTGCCTGCCAGAGCGCCGCGTCACCAACGCCGATCTCGAAAAGATGGTCGATACGACGGACGAGTGGATCGTCAAGCGCACAGGCATCCGCGCGCGTCATCTGGCGGCGGAGGGCGAGACGACCTCGATGCTGGCGACGAAGGCAGCGCAACGCGCGCTCGATGCGGCGGGGCTTGGTCCCGACGACATTGATCTGATCGTGCTGGGCACCGCGACCCCCGATTACACATTTCCCTCCACCGCCACGCAGGTGCAGGCTGCGCTCGGCATCACCCGGGGCGTCGCTTTCGATCTGCAGGCGGTGTGCTCTGGCTTTGTGTTCGCCGTCGCCACAGCCGACAAGTTCCTGACCTCGGGCTCGCACAAGCGCGCGCTGGTGATTGGCGCGGAAACCTTTTCGCGCCTGGTCGACTGGAACGACCGCACGACCTGCGTGCTCTTTGGCGATGGCGCCGGCGCCATCATTCTTGAGGCGCAGCCGGGGGATGGCTCGGTCGCGGACCGTGGCGTGCTGACCACGCATCTGCGCTCGGACGGACGCCATCGCGAGAAGCTCTTCGTCGATGGCGGCCCCTCGACGACCGGGACGACGGGCCACCTGCGCATGGCGGGCAAGGAAGTCTTCCGTCATGCCGTCGGCATGGTGACGGATGTCATGACGGACGCTTTCGCCGCAACTGGCTACACGGCGGACGATCTCGATTGGTTCGTGCCGCATCAGGCCAATGAGCGGATCATCGACGCCTCGGCGGAGAAGCTGGGCATAGCGCCCGAGAAGATCGTGAAGACCGTGAGCCTGCATGGCAACACGTCCGCAGCGTCCATTCCGCTGGCTCTGGCCACCGCCAGCGCCGATGGACGCGTCAAGAAGGGCGATCTTGTAATGATCGAGGCCATGGGCGGGGGCTTCACCTGGGGATCCGCGCTGATTCGATGGTGATTTTTATTGTTGCGCTTGTGCTTAACCTTGTTTAGCCTTACAAAGGCTGAGTTAAGAGGCGAAATCGAATTTCCTTCTAAATTCAATGGGTGTATTCTGGTTTTGAGGTTACATGAGCCATGACAAAATCTGATCCCGCCACACGCATTTCGCGCACGGTCACCAGAGCCGATCTATCGGAGGCTGTTTACCAGCGCGTCGGTCTGTCCCGCGCTGAATCCGCCCATCTGGTGGAGGCTTTCCTTCATGAGATTTCGGACACGATCGCGCGCGGAGAGACCGTGAAGCTCTCGTCCTTCGGATCCTTTGTCGTCCGCTCCAAGGGCGAGCGCATCGGCCGCAATCCCAAGACAGGCGTCGAGGTGCCGATCACGCCGCGCCGGGTTATGGTATTCAAACCTTCGAATCTTCTGAAGGCGCGAATCAATGGTGCGCCGCTCGACGACTGACCCGGGGATGTGAATGGAAAAGAGCGTCGACGCCTTCCGCACGATCAGCGAAGCCGCCGAGGAGCTCGACGTTCCCCAGCACGTCCTGCGTTTCTGGGAGACGCGCTTTTCCCAGATCCGCCCCATGAAGCGCGGGGGCGGGCGCCGCTATTACCGCCCCGAAGACATGGACCTCCTGCGCACGATCCGCAGCCTTCTCTATGGCGAGGGCTATACGATCCGCGGCGTACAGCGCATGTTGAAGGAGCGCGGAGTGCGCGCCGTCATGGCCATGCCCCGTGGAGGCGCTGCGCCCGCTGGTGAAAGCCCGGCGCCCATTTCAGCCCATAGCGAAGAGGCCGCACACGAGGCCGCCGATCTCTTCGCTGACATGAGCGGCGCCCTGCGCACAGCCCTCGCCGAAATCGAGGAGGCGCAGCGCATTCTGCGCGCCGCCCATGCGCATTGATGCGGTTTTCCCCTGATTGGGGCGATGGCGAAGGAAAAGCGTCGCAGAGGGGTTTCCTAGGTTGCACGCAGCGGGCGCCTTCTCTATAAGACGCGCAGTCGGAGTGTAGCGCAGCCCGGTTAGCGCACTTGTCTGGGGGACAAGGGGTCGTGGGTTCGAATCCCGCCACTCCGACCATACTCTTTTTGATGCATCTGCTTCGCCC
>CANGFT010000062.1 GCA_947453205.1 Beijerinckiaceae bacterium
GAGATCGACGGTGAAGCCGCCCTTGACCTGATTGAAGATGACGCCGTCGACCTTTTCCTTGGCCTCGAACGCCTTTTCGAGCTTGACCCAGCTCTCCTCGCGGCGCGCCTTGTCGCGCGAGATGACGGCCTCGCCGAGCGCATTTTCGACGCGCTCCAGGTAGACCTCGACCTCGTCGCCCACCTTGAGGACGATGTCACGGTTGGGGCCTGCGAATTCCTTGAGGGCGATGCGGCCTTCGGTCTTCAGACCGATGTCGATGACCGCGACATCCTTTTCGATGGCGACGACGGTTCCCTTGACGACCGAACCTTCAAAGGCCTCGGTCTCGGAAAAGCTCGCATCGAGCATAGCAGCAAAATCGTCGCGCGTGGGCGCGAAGCTGGACTGGGAAGATGACATTGGGACTCCTGAGCGCCCGTGGTCGGGCATGCGCCGGCGGTTCGAGTGATCCTCGCCTCGTTCCGCTGGCGCCCGTCACGTTGGACAGGGCCCCGCCTGTGGCGGGCCGGCGCAGACCGGCGGTCAGAAGCAACGCCCGCGACGGGAATCCGCAGGCGGCGGACTCTTATCAGGCGCGCGGGGCGACCACAAGCGGGGGAATGGGCGGCGGGCGACGGAATTCTCAGGTTCGGTAGGACTTCAGCCTGCGATGAAGGTTTTCCGACTGTAGTGTGATGTCCCGGATATCGTCTTCCAGAAGATTGGCGAGAGGGCTTGCTGCATCGGCCGTCGGCGATCCAAGCCGCTGCGAGACGAAAATGATAGCGTTCATTGTGTTGTCGAAGCGAGCAAAAAGCACGGGTTCATGATGAGCAAGGCGATTTCTCGACTGATAAATTTGCTCTAGTTGGATGGCAATCTCCGATCTGCTTAACCGTTTGTCTGGAAATGTTTTTTTTAAGTGCAGGCCGCCAAAGCGTCTGCTCGTAGTCGGGGCCAAAAAGTCTTTTCCAGAAATAGAATGTCAATTCCGCAACAATCTTTCCATGGGTGACGTCGATTTCCTTGCGCCGCCTCTTCGCGCGCTTCAGGTGCGGCAGATTCTGCGGCCGCCCGGAGGGAAAGGCGAGGCTGTCCAAGGCTGCTTTTCCGGATTGAGAAAGTTTCGAATATTCAGACCGCTGCGCGCTATCCACCGCTGAAATGATTTTCTTCTGTTCTATTTCTTTCCAAACGAAAGGTGGCGATGGATTGGTCAACCAGTGCTGCGATTTGAAGTGGCCTTCCAGACAGCAACCTACAGCGTTTCGCACCGCAATTTCGATCGTAGCAATAATATGCATCAGAGAAGCGCCCAATCGGAGCGTTTCTTGATGGAGCATGATCGCAGCTTCAGGCGAGCCGGTCAGTTCGACCAGCGCAGCCAGACGTTCCCGTGATAACAAGGACGTAAGGGGCTCAATATCGTCAGTGCGGATCGGCATTGACTTCTGCTTCGCCGGGAATTACATTTGCAACCGAAAAGTCGAGATCAGATCGGCGGTCGCTTCGGTGGACGGATCCTCGACTTCCCAGATCAGAGAGCGCCCTTCCGGGGGCGCTCTTTTTTATAGCTGGGTGTCGGCTCCGCCTCACGGCGTCAGGCTCGCCGCATAGGCGGCCAGCGCGATCATGTCGGGGAGGGTGAGCTTCTCGACCGTCGCCGCCATCTGCCCGGCCTGTTCGCCCCGGCGCTTGCCGGTTTGCAAGTCATGGAGCTGGCGGACGAGATAGGTGGCGTAGTGGCCCGCGAGCCTTGGGCCTATGCCGCCCTTCAGTCCGTCCCCATGGCAGGCGGCGCAGGGCAGGCCCGCCTCTCCGCCGCTTTCCGCTAAAGCCCGCCCGCGCGCGATGCTGCCGCGCGGAACGAAGGCGGTGAAGGAGGCGCGGCTGTCGCGCATTTCAAAGCGGTCGACGTCATCGGGGATTTCGATGATGCGCTGGCCCAGAGGCTCAGTCCCCCCGTCTGGCGCAGGCACAAGGAAGAGATTGAGATAGGAGGCGGTTTTGGGGACGACGTCCGTCTCCACGACCTTGACATAGGAACGCGCCGGAAGGCTCGAGAAATAGGTAGCCGCCTCGATGATCTCCTCATCGGTGACAGAATTGAACACATGGCTCTTCAACACCATCGGAAGGCGCTGATCGACCGCCGTCTGACGGGCATGGGAGCGCATTTCCTGCACCTGCCGCACGATGTAGTCCTTGCTCAACCCGCTGATGTTGGCGCTATCGGCCCCGCCCTGCCCTTCCGCGCGATGGCAGAAGCCGCAGGCGTAGGTGTTGGGCTTGCGGCCATGGAGCACGGGCTCGGGCATGGCGGGATGGCTCGTGGGATGCCAATCATTCGCGAGGAAGCGGTTTCGCGTTTCGGTGAGGGTCATGCTCACCTCGCTGCCGGGAAATGTGCGTTTTGCGCCGTCGTCCGCCTGGGCGGGCAGGGGCGAGGCGCCCTCGGGGGTGGTGTGATAGGCCCAGATGGGCGGCGCGTTCTGGGCAATCGCAGGCGCCTGAGCGAGGGGCGCAAGGCAGAGGGCGAGGCAGAAAAGTCTGAATGGATGTGAGATTTTCATTTGAATGACTTTCCCTGAAAAGAATCATGACATGATCACAGCAATTGATCTGCATTCAAGGCGAAGGTCAAGTCGGTCTTTCGTAACGGCGCGGCGCCCATTGTTTTTCCCGCGGACCCTGAGATGATGACGCCGCGCGCGCCGCCACAGGCGCTCGGATCATGGGAGGACAAGACTTGCAGCATCCGCCATTCCGCGCCGAACATATCGGCAGCCTTCTGCGCCCGGCCGGGCTGCTGGAGCTGCGGCGCAAGCATCGCTTCGGGCAGGTCAGCGACGAGGCTTTGCGGCAGGCGGAGGATGCGGCGATCGGCGAGGCGGTGGCGTTGCAGGAGCGGGTCGGGCTGCGGTTCGTCACCGATGGCGAGTTCCGCCGCCATTCCTACCACAGCTTCTTCTTCTCAGAGCTTGGCGACATCGACCCGGCCTGGGTTCCCGCCGACCAGCAGGGAACGGCGCTGGTTCCGCGCCGGGGCGTCCAGCCCCAGGCCCGCGTGCGCTCGCGCCTTCAGTGGAGGAAGCCGATCCATGTTGATGACTTCAGGTTTTTGCAGTCGAAGACGACTTTGACCCCCAAGATCACCATCCCCGGCCCCTGCGCCCTGCATTTCCGGGGCGGCGATCAGGCGGTCCTGGCCAGCGCCTACAAGGACACGGATACGTTCTGGGCCGATACAGTCGATGCTTTCGCAAGGGAATTGAAGGCCTTGGCGGAGGCTGGCTGCAGCTATGTCCAGATCGACGAAACCGCCTTCGCCAAATTCGGCGACCCCCATGTGCAGGGCGAGCTCGCCGCGCGGGGCGACGATTGGTCCACCCTGATCGACCGCTATATCGAAGTGACCAACCAAGTCCTGCGCGCCGCGCCGCCCATGCGCATCGGCATGCATCTGTGTCGGGGCAACCGCGCCGGGCAGTTCCACTCGGAAGGCAGCTATGATTCGGTCGCCGACCGGCTCTTCAACGCCCTCGAAATCCCCTTTTACTATCTCGAATATGACTCCGAGCGCGCTGGTGGTTTCGAGCCGCTACGATTCGTCCCCAAGGGCAAGACGGTCGTCCTGGGCCTCGTCTCGACCAAGGCGGGCGCGCTGGAGGACAAGGAGCTGCTGAAGCGCCGGGTCGCCGACGCCACCGCCTTCGTCGATCTCGACCGCCTCGCCATCAGTCCTCAATGCGGCTTCGCCAGCATCGAAGAGGGCAATCCGGTCACGATGCAGGAGCAGGAAGCCAAATTGCGGCTCGTCGTCGAGACCGCGCGCGAAATCTGGAATGACGTCTAAAGTCCAATCGGAAGGAAGCCCCATGAAAATCGAGAAAATCCCCTATTCCGTCGGCGCGGTGCACTGCGAGGGCGTGCTGGTCTATGACGAGGCGGCCAAAAGCCTGCCCCTGCTGCTCATGGCCCCCAACTGGGCCGGCGTCACGGAAAAGTCCATCGAGGGCGCCGTGGGGATGGCGAAGGAGGGCTATGTGGTCTTCCTCGTCGACATGTATGGCCTGACCGGCCGTCCCACGGGCAGCGAAGTCCCCATGGAGTTCCTCGGCCCGCTCATCAAGCAGCCGCAGGAGACGCGCGCGCGCATCAACGCGGCGCTTGACGCCATGACGACGGCCACCAAGGCGCGCGGCATCGGCGACGCCAGCCGCCGCGCCGCCTTCGGCTATTGTTTCGGGGGCTCCAACGTCCTGGATCTCGCCCGCTCCGGCGCTGACGTGGCGGCGGTGGTGAGCTTCCACGGCAACCTGCGCACCGGCCTGCCCGCCGAGCCCGGCGCCGTGAAGGCGAAGGTGCTGGCTGTCCATGGCGCCGATGATCCCATCGCGCCCAAGGGCGACCGGGACGCGCTCGAGGAGGAGATGCGCAAAGCCGGGGCGGACTGGACGATCCTCGCCTTCGGCGGCGTGTTCCACAGCTTCACCGACCCCAGCGCCAATCGCCCGCCGTCCTCGCAATATTCGGCCCACGCCAGCCACTACGGCTACGCGCTGGCCCATGCGCTGCTGGCGGACGCCTTCGCTGGCAAGGTCTGAGCCGGAATTCCCCCGGCGCGTCGAAGGGCGCGCCGGGTGTTTGATGATGATGAAAGCCGTTTTTTGAGCGACAAAGTTTTTTGCGCCTCAGGGATGAGACACAAACGGCGATCACACTTTCGATGCCGCCCGCTCCGCCACAATCGCCAGCGCCGCCTTCACGGCCCCCTCGATGTCCAGCGCCGTCGTGTCCAGCGTCACCGCGTCAGCCGCCGCCAGCAGGGGGGCGGAAGAGCGTTGGGAGTCGCGTTCGTCGCGCTTGCGGATGTCCTCCAGCACGGCGGCGTAATCGACCTTCTCCCCGCGCCTGGCCAGCTCCAGCGCGCGACGGTTGGCGCGGGTCTCGGGGCTTGCGGTGACGAAGATCTTCACCTGCGCCTGCGGGCAGATGACGGTGCCGATGTCGCGCCCGTCCAGCACTGCGCCTTCCGGGCGGCTGGCGAAGCTGCGCTGCATCTCCAGCAGGGCCTCGCGCACGGCGGGGATGGCCCCGACGACCGAGGCCGCCTCGCCCATTTCGCGCCCGCGCAGGCTGTCCTCGTCGAAATCCATCAGCGCGAGGCCGCGTGCGGCCTCCACGGCCCGGCGCTCATCATCGAGCCGTTCGCCCGCCGCCATGAGCGCGCGGGCGGTGGCCCGGTAGAGAAGGCCGGTGTCGAGATGGGGCAGGCCGTAATGGGCCGCGAGCCGACGCGCGAGCGTTCCCTTGCCCGAGGCGGCGGGCCCGTCGAGTGCGATGATCATGGCTTCACCCGAATGTGGCGCCCAGCCGTTCCATGGCCGGGCGGAAGGTGGGGAAGCTGGTGGCGATCATATTGGAGTCGTCGACGGTCACGGGCTCGTCGCTGGCGAGGCCCATGACGAGGAAGCTCATGGCGATGCGGTGATCGAGATGGGTGGCGACCGTCCCGCCCCCGCGCGCGGAGCCCGCGCCCTCCACGATCAGATCGTCGCCCTCGATGCGGTTCTTGACGCCGCAGGCGGTCAGCCCGTCGGCGACCGCCGCCAGACGGTCTGATTCCTTCACCCTGAGCTCGTTAAGGCCGCGCATGCGCGTCTCGCCCGTCGCAAAAGCGGCGGCGACCGCGAGGATGGGATATTCGTCGATCATGGCGGGGGCGCGGGCGGCGGGAATGTCCGCGCCCCTAAGCGACCCATGGCGCACGCGCAGATCCGCCACATCCTCGCCGCCCTCGATGCGCCGGTCCAGCACGTCGATGTCCGCGCCCATCTCCATGAGCGAGTCGAGCAGGCCCACCCGCAGCGGGTTCATCATCAGGCCTTCGATCACGACATCGGAGCCCGGAACGATCAGCGCCGCCACCAGGGCGAAGGCGGCCGACGAGGGGTCGGCGGGCACGATGACCGGGCGCGGGCGCAGGGTGGGGCGACCTTCAAGCGTGATCTTGCGCCCATGCTCGCCATGGGGCTCGCTGGCGATCTGCGCCCCGAAATAGGCCAGCAGCTTTTCGGTGTGGTCGCGCGAGGCCTCGGTCTCGATGACCACCGTGCGGCCGGGAGAGTTGAGCCCGGCGAGCAGGACCGCGGATTTCAGCTGCGCCGAGGGGACGGGGGTGCGGTATTCGATGGGGGTGGGATCGGCGGCGCCCTTGAGCGTGACGGGCACGCGCCCGCCCTCGGCCTCGGACACGACTTCGGCGCCCATGAGCGTCAGGGGATCGAGAATGCGGCGCATGGGGCGCTTGCGCAGGGAGGCGTCGCCATCGAAGGTGGCGGTGATGGCGTGGCCGCCCACGACGCCCATCAACAGCCGCGTGCCCGTGCCGGCGTTGCCGAAATCAAGAACCTCGCGCGGCGTCGCCAGAGCGCCAAGGCCCGCGCCCTCGACGCGCCAGCGGCCCGGCCCCAGCCGCTCCACCTTCGCCCCCAGCGCCCGGCAGGCCTGCGCCGTGCGCAAGACGTCGTCGCCCTCCAGCAGGCCCTCGATCATGGTCTCGCCGACCGCCAGCAGCCCCATGATGAGCGCGCGGTGGGAGATCGATTTGTCGCCTGGCGGCCGCAGGCGGCCGGACAGGGCGCCGCAGCGGCGGGCTGTGAGGGGACTGGCGGGGGCGTTGCCGTGACCTTGGCCGTGACCATGGCCGTGGGATGGGGGCGCTGATGCGGCGGACACATGTACCTCTTGCGGCTCCGGGGATCGGCTGGCTCCTAGCATGGGCTGTGGGCCCATGTCACGAAAGACCCCACGAAAGACCCCGCGAAAGCCCGCACGAAATCCGGGGCGATCGGCGGGTTTGGCGCAATGACGCATTTTCTCATTTGACAGGCGGCGCGCGCCCGACTAACCGGATTTCCAACGATCTGAGCAGTCGCGCCCCATGCTGACGCAGGGCCGCGGCGTAAGCCCTTTGACAGAGGTTCTGAACCAGTGGCGAAACCCGAACTCGGCATGAAGCGCCAGTGCCAGAATTGCGGCGCGAAATTCTTCGACCTCTCCCGTGACCCCATCGTGTGTCCGAAATGCGGGACGACGTTCCAGCCCGTGGCCCTGAGCCGCGCCCCGGCGCGCGCCGCCGCCTCCGACGATGATGCGGAAGCGGATGTGGGCAATGTCGAGCTCGTCTCGCTCGAGGATGCGGACGCCGGCGATGACAAGGCCGTGGTTTCGACCGATGACGACATCGAGATCGAGGACGATGTAGCCGACGAAACCTTCCTCGAAGAGGAAGAGGGCGACGCCGATGACGTCGCGGGCCTGATCGATGGCGATCTGGAGGATGACGAGGAGAGCTGATCCCCTCGATTTCCGGCCCGTGCGGACAGACAGAATGTTTTTTGTCCGCTGGGCTTGTGAAGGGGGTGTGTTCAAGCTATACACCCGCCCGCAACCTGACGTCACCGACGCGGGTGCCGCGGTCCTCCCCAAAGGACTGTATCCCAAGGCCTCCATTGCGAGGCCTTGAAAAAGTGGGGCCATAGCTCAGTTGGGAGAGCGCTTCAATGGCATTGAAGAGGTCGTCGGTTCGATTCCGTCTGGCTCCACCAAAAATACCAGCAGAAACAAGCACTTAAGTTTCTGACTGCTGCGGAAAGTAGCATACTCACACCCTATGCTACTTTGCCTGCTGGTTGCCCAATCCCGCTTATCCACATAATCTGTCGCTCACATACTATAGCAGCTTTGAGGGCTGGTGGGGGCGCTGTTGAGATTGCGTGTTGAACACACGGAAACGGACGCTGTGGGAGGTGCTGAGGCTGTTGGTGGGAAGTTCCGCACCACGCCAATCACCAGCACCATACAGCAGGTTAAACAGCTGCCTCAGTCAGCCATCCTCTACAAATGTCTAGCCAGCAGCTTTTGGCAGTTCCGTGTTTATTTGGATGGGGCTCAACGCAAGCGCAGCACGAAGAAGACAGACCTGTCTGAAGCGCAGCGTGAAGCCAAGCTCATCTACGCTGATATGCTACAGCAGATACACGGTAGTGAGCAGGGCAAACGCAAACTCAGCAGCAAGCGCACACTCCACACTGTCGCCAACAGCTTGTGGGAGAAGCAGTCTGTTATGGTGTCACAGGGCGAACTGAACCCGCAGAAGAACCGCATAGACAAGTATGTGTATGACAAACACATCAAGCCCTTCTTTAGAGATTATGAGCTGAAGGACATCAACGCTGACACGCTTGAGCAGTTCAAGATGTATCTGGTGCGCAAGCGTTTGGCTAAATCTTCGCAGAAGAGCTACTTCACCATCATCAGCAAGCTGCTACAGGAGGCGGTGAAGAAGCAGTTCATCCACGCCGTGCCTATGATGCCCCGTGTGCGTGTTGACGATGACCCACGTGGATATTTTAACAATGGGGAATATTCACGGCTGTGGCAGATGGCGAACAAGCTGACTGGCGAAACGCTGCCTGTTTATAAGGATGTGGACATCGTTGACGACATTGTGAAGGCTGGTGCCAAGCCCTATCGCAATGTCACCATCACCAAAGACGTCTATTTCCTCATCATGTTTATGCGCAACACCTATGTGCGCCCCACAGACATAAAGATACTCAAGCACAGGCACATATTCCCAGTCACACGCGGCGGCATTGAGTTTCTAGAACTCCGCCATCCCAAAACCAAGCGTCACTCCCGCATAATGACCAGCACTGAATATGCGCCAGAGCACTATCGCAACATATCAGCGCAGCGGGTGACTGATGGCTATGGCAAGAGTGATGACTTCATCTTTATGCCGCAACACGCCAATCGTGAGTATGCGCTGAAGGAGCTGACACGTCAGTTTGATGCTGTGATGAGAGCTGCTGGGTTGAAGACAGATGCTAATGGCAAGAACCGCACTCTCTACAGCCTGCGCCACACTGCCATCGTCACAGGCATACACGCAGGCATCAGCATAGAGACGTTGGCTATGAATGCTAGGACTAGCACGGATATGATTGACAGGTTCTATGGCTCGCACGTGCTCAGCGCATTGGACAAGGGCACGGAGATTGTTGATAGCGTCCACGCTAAGCAGGAGCGGTATGCGGCGAAGAAGTCTGAGAAGGTGGGGAAGGTGGATGACAGAAGTTAATCTCCGTGGTTAACTATTCAAGTAGTTGCTAACATTGCTTGTTAGGGGGAAGCTATGAGGGCAGTAGTAGCCAGCTGGAAACACTTCACAGCAGCATCCATAAGCATTCTGCTTGCATCATGCCAATCGACGACGAACTTTTGGTATCGGCAAAACGTCGCCCCAAGTGCCCCAAAAACAGAAGAAATAGATTGCCGGGTCAGTGCTGCGCAACGTGTTCCGGTGAGTACGCACGTCGCTCAAAATCCTGCCTACAGAGTACCGGTCACTACAACCTGCTATAACTCAGGAGGCACGTACTCCTGCTATCAAAGTGGCGGTCAAGTGTACGGCGGCGATGTGTATTCCTACGACGCAAATGCATCTTTGCGCAAGGAGGTTATGAACCAATGCATGGCTCAGAAAGGCTATCGCCTCATCACGCTGCGGTCTTGTGAAGACGCAGATTTGAAAAGAGGTCTACCTTCATATCAGTTGCTGCCACCTTTGAACGCCAACTCATGCGCTCATCAGGTGCCAAGTGGCGGATATGTTTTCATAACACCATGACAGCATGCCAGCTATCTGTCTGCCAAAAACTGGATCAACAGACCAAACAGTTACATATACAATGGCAGACCATAACTTTGGTACCGAAATAATGTGTCAGATGCTTTCTAGCATAGCACGAGACCTATAGTTCTTAGACAAGGTGGAACATGAAGCAACTTTGTATTTCGCCGGCATTGATTATGACCACGGTGGTGCCGGTGAGTAGGAATGCTCAGACGAAGCCCCAAGTTCCCCATACGCTGATACGATGAGTAGTGTGAAACAATCAGGCGAAATCTTAATAGCGAACTTGTAATCACTTCTATCAACTAGGCAGCCCGAATACAGATATCTCAAATCATGATATCCCTTCGCCACGACATGCGTGGTATTTAGGAAGCAACTCATTATCGTCAATCGCACTGTTTATAGCGGGACTCCAGACATTTCTTCGCGAGTTGATTGGCAGTCCTAATCTCCTGTGGGGTCATGTATTTCGCAATAGCGTCACGACTAGTGCGCGAACCATCGTTACCTTGCGCAGAGGCAAGGTTAAGCCACATATGCGCTTTCACAATATTTTTTTTGATTACGACCTCATCTACGTAAAACCTAGAGAGGTTGTTTTGTGCTTGCGGATGCCCTTTGTGGGCTGCCGATAAATACAACTTAAATGCGGACTCTTTGTCTTGTAGAACACCGTTACCTTCATCATAAATGACGCCCAAGTTATAAAGTGCGTCCGCGTGTCCTTTCGCAGCGGCCATACGAAGATACCGCAAACCTAATGCCATGTCTTTTGGTAGCTCATCGCCGATAAAATAAGCAGCACCAACAACCGCCTGTGCATCACTATCTCCTGCATTTGCCAGATCTATTAAGCCCGTAAGAGGATTTGGGGAGCTGTTATTAAGTTTGGATCGTACATCTTGAAAAGTTCTTATTTTGCCGTCTGGCCAAACCTTATCTTCCGCTATGGCAAACCCGGACAAGGACATGAAGGCTACTATCGTTAGAGTGCAAAATATTGTGCGCATATCGGATGCCTTCGTCTAAGATAATCACCAAAAAAACAGTGATTATCACGCCACCTGATTAGGCGGTATGAGAGCTAGCTGTTAATAGGGATTTTTGGTTCCCGCTTTCCCCGTATATGGATTTACGTTTCCTTTCGTTGACCAGTTATCAAGTTTGGTACCATTCCTGTTGGTCGCATGGTGAGGCGCTACATATGTGCCATTAGACCTGTAATATCCACGAACTGAATGACTCCTTGAACTGGCGGCTGCATCCAAAACTGGGAAGCAGCAGTAGCTCAAAAGCACTAAGACAAAATAGAAAATGCTCTTCATCATGTGTTCCCCCTACCTTCTACGTTCAGACCACGCCCTTGCCGCACTATCGCTGATATCGCCTTCAAAGCATAGAGGTGCGTAGCCACCCGGTCTATCGTAGGCACTCCGCCTACCGCAGGAGCTACCATTGGCTGCCAACTGGTATGGGCAGGCGCAGTTGCCAGGATACTGGGAAATGCTTTCCCTTATCATCTGCCGCTTGAATGTAGACAAATCCTCAAGGGCATATGAAGGATTTGAGACGCTCAATAAAAGAGCGAGTATAACGACGATGTTTTTTGCCCCCATCAAGCATCCCCCATGCCGCCCTATTTTGCTGACTACTGCTCTTACTGTAAACGCCAAGCTGTATCAATGGCGGATCATTCTAGCGCTCAAGTGACCTGCTGCCCACTTTTTATGGCGTAAAAAAATATGCCCTCAGCCGCTAGCTGTGTCAGCTGCTTGGTTTTACCCAGAAGGAATAAAGGTAGGTAAACGGTCATAAGCTAGGCTTAAGTACGTTGCCTTAGCAAAGCCTCTACCCACCGCCGCTTAGCTGCCTTATGCTCGGTCAAAGCCAAGACCAAAGGCCAGTAAGTCCATGTCTACTTGTTCCGCGCACAAAAATAAACACACCGCCTTGCTTCAGCAAGCCGGTGTCGGTTTTCTTATATTGGCTGTTACGTTGTTTGACGCGGGGATTTCTTCTGCGACGGCGGAAGAGCCGCCTTCGTGGATTATAGACAGCAATGCCGGGTGTAAACTCTGGAATGGTGCGCCGCAACCAAACGAAACCGTCACTTGGACTGGCGAATGCCGTAATGGCTACGCGGAAGGCGTTGGCGTTGAAGAATGGTATCAAGACCAGAAACTAACAGAGCGGGTTGAAGGTCTACTCATTGAAGGCAAACTTAACGGCAAAGGTACCAGCACCTGGGCTACTGGTGAAACCTATGTTGGCTCATGGCGCGACAGTCAATATCACGGCAAAGGCATCCATATATTGCCAAATGGCGAGCGATACGAAGGACAGTGGGCGGGCGGCAAGCGCAATGGTACTGGCATCAATATATTGCCAAATGGCGAGCGCTATGAAGGGCAGTGGGAGGATGGCAAGCGGCAAGGTAAAGGCAAATACTCATGGCCTGATGGGCGAAGATATGCTGGGGAGTGGAAGGACAACCAGTTAACTGGCCAGGGCACCCTAAAATGGCCCAATGGTGAAACCTATGTTGGCACATGGCAAAACGGTCTAAGAGATGGTTATGGCACGCTTGCAAATACCATTGGTGATAAGGTTGTTGGTGAGTGGCGCGCTGATAGGCTTATTGGGATAGCAACGCTAACTCGTGTGGATGGTGAAAAGTACGTGGGTGAATGGCAAGAGAACAAGTTTAATGGTCGTGGTACCCATAATATGGCTACCCAAGACCAGTATGTCGGTGATTTCAAGAATGGAGCGCGCGACGGTTTCGGCACGTACACCTTTGCTAGTGGTGAAAAATATGTGGGTGAGTTCAAAGCTGGTCGACGCGAAGGACAAGGCGTTTCATACGCCGCTTCGGGTGAGGTAATATCATCCGGCATTTGGCAGAATAATAAACTTATCCGCGAGGTTTACTTCATCTCGCCACGCCGTGAAAATAATAGTCCTTCGAGTAGCTCCGCCAGCCCGTCTCAAGTAGCAGTACCAATGAAACACAGCGCCAGTGGCACTTATAGAGTACCGATTCTCATAAATGGAACTATCACTCTTGATTTTCTGGTAGATAGCGGTGCTTCTGACGTGAGCATTCCTGCTGATGTGGTGGGCACTCTAAAACGAACTGGGACGCTCCAACCGGACGACTTTCTTGATAGTCAAACCTACGTTCTGGCCGATGGATCAAGGTCCATCGCTGAAAGGTTTCGTATTAGGTCGTTAACTGTCGGAAATATCGTTTTAGAAAATGTTGTAGGGAGTATCGCTGACGCTAAAGGTGGTCTCCTGCTCGGACAGAGTTTTCTGGGTCGCTTTGACTCCTGGGCAATAGACAACAAGACACACGCATTGGTGCTAAGCGGCTCCGGGACCAATCAGGGGCGTGGGCCGCAATGATTGTGCTGATTAGTTGACACTAGCCCAACTCGTATCATCGCCGACACAAGCCACCCAACCGTCTGCCTCTTCCTTCGCAAAAAGATGCAGCCGTGCGGCATTCGCCGAACCACCCATCACTCGTCGCAGGAAACCAGATATATCTTCTCCCTCTTTAGGTTTTGCGTCGGCAGTAAGTGTGTGATTGCTGAAAAGAAGCGTCTCTTGCGAAAGATCAAGCACGTATTTCTTATGATTGTGGGCACGCAGACAATAGAGCTTTGGGTTTGTTATGCGGAGCATCTCTTGCAGCTTTGCTATTGCACTTACCCTGTCACCCGGCACCACCACATTCACTACCGCATCTGCAGCTAGCAATGGTTGAAAGCCAAGCCGCTCCTCCAAATCAGCAATCGACATCTCTTCAATCGCATCCAGAACCGATGCAGATGGCGTCAGCAGTATTTCTTGAAAACTTGCTCCGTTCTCCAGCAGCTCCGCTAGCGTAGAACCACCTTCAGTTAGCTGGGCTTTATGTAGAAGTTCTTTGGGTTTATGAGATTGGCGCTGTTTGCTCAGCTGTTTACGTGCCTCAGCAATCAACTTCCGTGTCAATCCTTCGCCGTGCGTGGTCAGAAGCGCCAGCACTTTCTCCCTAGCCCGCTCCTCTTTTTTTACAGCAGAGCCGTTGCCTCTCTCACATGCCTCTTCATAGAACTGTATCAGGTCGTATAGGCTACTGCGGCTGTTGATGAGGCAGGCAGTCCTGATTTCTTTGTCTTTCAGCAGTGCGCTCTCACCAATGCGTTTCATCATGTAGAATGATGCTGACGATGTGCCGATAATGAGGCGGTCCTCTTTGTCCCTGCCTAGTGTTACGGGGTCTGGCCCAATACGTGCTGCATGGAGTTGGCTGAGAAAGCTGAGGAGGTCCTTATCGGTCCATCCAGCTTCTAAATAGAGTGTCCAAGCTTCTGCAAATGCGAAGCAAGTGTCCAAGCTTGCCGCGACACTGTCCTTGACTGACTTTATGACCCTTTGCGCCAACTCTCGTGGACGTGGTGAGTTTCTTTCCATCGAATGCCCCGGTCTTGAACAGACTACAACTACCAGCTAGCCTGAGCTAAACGGGTAATGAAGGCAACAGCGATGGCGAAAAACACCTACACAGCTGCCAGCTTTTCAGCAGGAATCGGCACTACCGCATTTGCCTACAAGTTAAAAGGGTTTCAGATTTTGTATGGAACTGAAACAGAGGATTTGGAGAGGTCGGTCTTCGCCACGAACTTCCCTGCTACCACCCACGACAACACCGATGCCCGTTGGTTCAACAACCGCAAAGAGAAGGGCAGAGCTGAGCTTGTGGCCAAGGTGGGGCTACCTGCAGGGGACGTGCTGGACCTGTTGGACTTCTCAGCCCATCTCAGCCCAGCCGACAAGACCGCCAATACACCCGCCCAGCTGTCTGACTTCTTCAACATCGTCCGCAGCCTCTCTCCTAAAGTCGCTGTGGCTTATGTGCCGCCGGAGTTGCTGGCGAATGAGAACCTGACGCGATTCAATAGGTCTGTAGATTTTTTACGCTATAAAAAAATGGGCGATGGACAGCTAGAGCGCGACTATTTTGTATTCTGTCGGGTGGTTGACGCGGCCCAGTATGGCTCCGCCGTGTCCAAATCCTATGGCGTGGTGTTTGTAGTCCATAGTGAACAAGCAGCAAAAGCCAAAGTCACCACCGACGAAGCGTTGGAGTTTGCCTTTCCACTACCAATGCCAAGTGACCACAGCACGGTAAGGGCAGTGCTGAGTAAGGTTGATACCAGACGTTCTGATGCTGATTACTGGACAAAGCAGGTGCATCGCAGCAAGGCTTTGTGGGCAGCACGGAAGCTCTTGCGGAAAGAGCCAGCCAAAGTGACGACACTTGCAAGTCTTGGGCTGAGGGCCGTCACTGACTGCGGTTATCCAAAGAGTAAAGGCCACCAAGTGATGCGGGCAGCTTGGGATACTCCCTGTCCAAACTTGGACCTTTATAAAGCCAAGCAACTTGGAGACAATGGCTGTCTACATCCCGCAGAAGACAGGATGTTCACCACCTCAGAGATGAGTGCCCTCATTGGTATGCCCGACGCATTCACTATCAAAGTGAAAGAGAATGATAAGGCGCGGCTGTTAGCACAAGCGATACCCACCCAGATTGCTGAGATGGTGGCAGACGCTGTTCTAATCGTGCTAGCCGGCAAACTGAAGAAGCCAAAAGCAAGCACACCACGCGAACTCAGCATCAGCCGTGCAGCCACGCTGCTTTCCTCAGATGGAGATGTCCGGCTCTATATATCAGAGCAGGACCTGGGGGACCGCGCTGCTGCTGATTTGATAGGCAAGACGCCGTCGCATAAGGACTACGATTATCTCTTTGATGCTGACATCATCAACAAGGACTTTATTGTTGAAGGCCCATATGACCCAACGATTGGGCGTCGTCCTGTCATTGGCGCCGTGAAGAGAAAGATATTCACTGACGCTGCCCGTACCGAAGCAGTGACATCCATCCGCGCCATCCAAGATACCAGTGGTGCTAGGATAGCTGAATCGCCTCACCCCATAAGCCAAAAGACCATCGCCAACTTTGAGAAGCGCGGCATAAAGTATCGCCTCTCCAATGAAGGCCGCACCTATGAGAAGTGGGTCGAAGAGCGTGATGGCAAGAAAGGGCATTGGGATCGTCCACGTAGTGAACCCATCCCATCATCTACTTATGGCTGGATACCCGATAAGACGACAAAAGTGCCTCAGTTCGCTTTAGCTGGTGTTGCAAGTGAGGACGTGAAAGCTGGGTTCTTCGCATTGGCCAAGCGTTGTGACACTGTCTATTACAGGGTTGCTAAGGCGGATTATCAGAAACAGGCCAAGTTCCTAAGCTCACGGATCCTGCGGGAACATCGGCTTGGTGGCAGCGTGTTCACCACATTAGCCGTCAACCGTTATGGCGATGATATGCCCGCCATGAACTATCATATTGATAGCGGTGACCATAACAGTGGCTTGACGACCATCGCTGTTTTCAATGAAGGCAAATATGAGGGTGGTTATTTTGTCATACCCCAATATCGCTGCGCATTCAGAGTTGGTGATGGCGACGTCTTTGTTGCTAACTCCCGAAAGGTCCATGGCGTCCAACAACTCAATGGGGAGGGGCGTCGTCTGTCGGTTGTATGCTACACCAAAACAACGCTCGCATATAAAGAGAACACTGAGAAAGCCTATCCACCCAAATCTGAGAGACCAAACTTCAAGTGGAACAGCTACAAGATTGCCGTGATGATATCGCCAGATGGCGCACACCCCCGTCCTATAAAGATATTCCGTTATCTGAAGCAGCAGAATATTGACCCCCGCCGTGTAACGCTATTCGTACCGGGTGAGAGCTTGTTAGAGAGCTATGGTGTGGAAATGGACAAGCCATATCAAGTTCGGTTGGCGGCGAAGATAGTAGACCTACAGAAACAGGGTTGGAATAATGAACAGATAACAGAGTGGCTGGGCAAGGATGGTTATGCAAGCCTGCGTAAAACAGCAACGATCACAGTCAAAAAAAATAGCAAGAACGTAGGTTTTGGGAGCCAGATAAGCTCTATGCATCCCGCTGATTATTTTCCACCAAACACCCCTATCGTATATCTGCGTGATGACATTGATGGGATATATGGGCTGACTGGTTCTTCTAAAGATGCGATTCTATCCGTAGATAGTTTTGAGCAAAGAGTTATCAGGCGTGGTTTTGATGCTTGCCGGGAGCATAGTTCTTATCTTTGGGGGATATCCATAAAGGGTGACACCGACAATCAAGCTGAGGCGTTAGACAAATCTCTGTCTGTGCGAAGTTTTCACCCAGTCAGTAGTTGCGTGGGCGTAATCAACCGACCTAAGCTTGATGCTAGATACCAGCCAAATGAGGAAGCAGCATATGAACTTGGATTAGCTCACTTCAGGAAAGATGGGCGCACTGTGAGGTTTGATTATATTACCGATGCATTGCCCTACGTCTCAATCTCAACTGGGAAACCAATGAAGGGAATAAGGACTGAGGATGTACCCCCATATTACGTAGCGCAGCCGAAGAGTAGCGTCCGCGTTAAAACGAAGAAGAAGGTGTTGGCGATTAATGGACTGCCCGCAACTGGTAAATCTACGCTTATGAAAGCGTTTCTAAAGGAAACAGGCAAGTGGGAAAGTGTGAAGCCGGGCAAGGGCTTGAAGGCGCTTTATAATAAGGATTTGGATTGCTACATTCTTGGCGAGTATGTGGATGGGGAAGACTTTCCTGGCACAGACCGTTTAGATATGGCGGTACAGCCTGTTGCACTCAGTTTTCTCACGCAGATAAAATCAAACGTTATTTTTGAGGGAGATCGTTTGTTTAACTTCAGTTTTCTTGAGGCGCTAGATGAGATGGGGGTTTCACTCAAAATCATTGAGGTGGTTGCAGCAGACGCCGTTCTCAAGGCTCGTCATAAGAAACGTAAAGATAATCAGCCAGAACAGTTCATAAAAGCCAAGCGCACTAAAATCCGAAACATATGCGGCTCTCCAACGTTTTTTAGTCGCGTCAAGACGATGGCGAACAACACCGACGAACATCAGACTCTGATATTGGCTGAGATGAAGAGATCCTTTGGCATTAGTTAATGGCGTGCAAATGGCAGATTCCTGATGTCAGTCCACACTTGGGGTTCGTTGGCAAACCAAGCCTCAACTCTTGGAATCCTACCATATTGGCTCAGAGATTTCGTCCAACTTTTCTGGTAAGCTGTTTTGGAACGTGGTTGAGATTGTGGGGCATGGTTTTCATACAGTAGGGCAGCTGGGAGCACCTCTTGTCTGCCCTGCATATAAGTGTCCCATAAGGGGCTATATTCAGACCAGTTCTCCCGTGCCCATTGTATTTCGTCGTATTGCTCATCAATGTAGCAGCCGCCATACCGACTGCCTTTATGTTGACGTTTGTAGTTACAGCAAGCTGTCTCTAACGTAAAAAAGTTTGCATTAGGGTGTTTGAGGGTAGCAATGAATCGCGCAGCTTCTAGTTCTAGATAATCACAATCAGCTCGTGATATTTTATCGTGGGTTAAATCATCACGGTTAAGGCAAAATGCCCAACCCGCTCTATGACTTTTTCCGTCAATGAACTCCATCGTTGGTGGAGTGATAGGAGCTTTGACAAAGCTATACAGTGCCTCAGCAAAACACCAGTGACCCATACGACCCCAATGGTACCATTTGTCCATACATAGTCGTTGAAGCTTGCGATAGTTCGCGGCCCTATCGTCTGAATCAAAGCAGGAAGCGACTAGTTGGCCAAGGCTACCATAGTGCGATACGGATTTGGCCACTGAGGTGAGGAACTGTTCAAACACCATCTTGCGGTATTTGCAATCCGACGAAAACACCATCCTAGCCTTATAATCGTTGTAGAAGGATATGAGATTGTCCATTGACCCTGTCAGCTTAGGAAACTGTGTAGTAAAGATTGTCTCTATTGGTCCGGAATACACCGCGCCATGAAACAGCGCCAAGACGCATCTTTGTTCAAAATCAAAATCAAGCTTATTAGCCAGCCACGTCTCAACTGCAATGTCAGGTGAGCAATCATTGGTCGTGTAATGAAACTCATAAAACATTTTGAATCCAGCGAATCGGCTAGATTGGTGTCGGAAATCAGGAATAGCCGCTTTCATAACGCTGCTCCTGGCAAGGCATTAGAGCGGTGCTGGGGGTATTGGCGTAGCTTCATGTTTAGTCCCACGTAACTGCCAGTGTACTACATGTGTAAATATGGATCATTCTAGCTTAAATGCAACAAGGCTTTGAGCGACGTAGAGGTGTTCTCAAGCCAGTTCCACTGCCGCCCGCAACTGCTGGTCATTCACGTCGATGTAACGTTGCGTTGTGCTGATGGATGAGTGTCCCGCTAATGTCTGCAATACACGAACCCCGATGCCCTTTGCTGCCAATGCCGTAATCATTGACCTCCTGCCAGTATGGCTAGTTGCGTCCGAAAAGCCTGCCTCATCATAAATGCGTAGCAGCAACTGGCACATGGTGTTGGCGGAGAAGTGACTTCCTTTTTGGGATTGGAAAAGAGCTGGGCATATTGCTCGTAGCTTCACTTGCTTGAGATAGAGAGTGAGTTCTTTCTGGAGTCGGTCATTGATGAAGACCCGCCTGGCTTTTCGCCCCTTTGTCTGTTGCGGTGACAAAGTGAACTCATCACGGACTTTGCCATCGTCCGCTACCACATTCGCTAAAGTGAGCGCTGCTATCTCCTTGGCACGCAGGCCAGCTAGGAAACTGAACAGCACTATAGCGCGGTCTCTAGCTGCATGGTGGCGGGTGGAGCAGTGGGATAGTACTTGCTTGAGCTGTTTGTCTGTGAGCGTTCTTGCTTGCTTCATCCCAGCACCTGAATGTCATTTTTTATAGCGTAAAAAATATTGTCTGACTTTCTAGATTCCTACCTATTTTTTTGAAAGATGAGTGACCAGTGTTTTCAATAGGTTACTGAGGAATATCAGGGAACACACATTACATGACATTCTTCAGTACCTCATTCAAACGGACCGTTTGATGTATTTTCTTTTTGGAAAAGTGAGTTTATCAATCAACTTTGAGTTTTCACATGGTAGGTATAGTTAGAATGGTTTTTAGGCAATATTTTAGCTACAGCAGCATTTAGCCAACTGTGAGAGTTCCTAACACACGCAACGACGCTATGCTTTTATAGCGGTACCGTCCCGCTTCGTTCTGTGGTGATCAGTCAGGAATATAGGTGTTGTTCAAATCTAATATGCCGTGTGCCTGTTCATTTTGCCTATCTATTCGCTTGATAATATATGGGAGAGCCTTGCCATTATCGTATTGCCCTATCACAAGATGCTTCTCAAACCTGTCGGTTGCGAATCGGTCAGTCTGTTTGCGCCATAGTTTAGTCAGTAGCTCCAGTGTCTCATCTTCGTTCTTGCCAGGAGCACAATCTAACAGGCCGTGTGCATGCCAGCCCACGCTCTCATTGTACTCTAATGTGATGATTCGTGGCAGCCTCATGCCTCTATTTTTGAGACCTGCCTTGTATATTCGTCGGTCAACCTTGTTGAAGTATCTTGTCAGCTCCCGCGCTAGCCAATCTTCATCATAGCCCCTGTAATGTCGTCGCATTGTCTCCGGTACATGCCAAGTCACAACTACATTCCATAGTGTGCTGTGTTCGTCGAGCCAAGCTAGAAGCGCTTCATTGTATCGCGCAGAGTCCAACTTGTTCCGTTTTGTGTTTTCGGTGTAAGGGCGCTGGTTCATAAACTTATTTAGCTTAGGTGGTGCTGATGCTAAATAAATGTATGAAAAACAAACAAAATCTTGAAAAACTTTATCTCGATGTCAAGGCGCTTGGCTTCGTAGCTAACCAATGGGATTTTAGCATCATGTGCGGGAGGACGCCTGCTTGGTTCAGTTCCATCAAAGCGCAGGGTTTACCGCTGACCACCGATGCTGCACTAACGCTGAGTTTTAATATCCGCTCACGTGCAAGCAAGGCGTCGGATGCCGTTATCAGATCAGGTGCCGTAAAGCTGAGTGAGCGCCTGCTTGAGGAAGCGCAGTTGCAGATTAATGCTAAACTGCTTCGTCATTCTGGTTGCTCAAGCTGATATATGAACGCAAGTTGCGGCACAGGAGGTGCGGCAATGCTCTATCGCGTGACGATCAAAATCCGCGTGATCTCAATAATGACGACTACGATAGTGGAGGTGCAGGCGAAAGATGCGGTCTTTGCCAAGGCTATTGCTGAACGATTATATGGAAAAGGAAATGTCCTAGCAGTAACGAAGAGTTGAGATAAATAATAGTATGAAAATGGATGACATTGATTCTGCAGTGAAACTAGTAGCCGCTTTGAAGCGAAGAGAGATGGAAGTCAAATACCTGGGTGTTCAGTTAAAAAGGTCTAAGGAGGGCATTCCTGTAGCACCTGGATGGGCCAGACATTGGGCGCAGTTGATTGATGCTGCTGTTGCGAAAGAAGTTGCCCAATATCAAGCTAATCGCAATCACAACATAGAGCCGCCCTATTGCCAGCCTGTAGCATTCAAAAACTTGCCACCCGCTACCCAAGTAGCGCAGGCTCTTAACGCCGCTGCACGACGCTCTAAAAGCGTTTAAGGCGTGGTGCTATTAGTAGCGCCAGTCCAATGTGTTTGGCGCTAGCATCTAGTTCGCCCTATCAGCCACGATTTCCCATTTTAGCATCGTGCTATGAGTGTGATTATTGTTCTATTTGGAACATGGACAACCTAAAAGATGGTGGTGCGTGGAGGAAATCTGGTTGCTCACGTGCGTGTTTGGGTAAAACATGTGCGTCTAGTCCAGTGCTAGTATGTGAAATCGTGGCAGTTTGAGCACACCGATATCAACGGCAGATTTTGTGAGCGACTGACAGGATTTCGGTAGGAATGTGCGCAGACTGACAACAAGCTTGCTCTTGTAACGCAACACACAGGAGGCAAGCGTGGCACATTTGGAAACACTGAAAGTAGTAGCAAAGCCCAACTTTAATCCCACCACTGCTGAGGAGCGCCGCAGGCACAAGCTGATTGTAAAGCTACAGGAGCAGCTTTGCTTGGCAGAGGCACAGTTGGGTGGCTCCCCGTATATGCGTATGCGGTGGGTGGATAAGGTTGACGGACAGGGAGAGCCACACCGTGTCCAACGTGCTGTGCGTGTGAAGCAGTGGTGGTTTAAGAACGCAGCAGGCTCTGTGCTGCTCACTGTGCGCTACGGCGCCAAGCTGCTGCCCATAGCCAACGGTATGACTGCTATTGAGGTTGGCTCACTTGCTGAGCTACCCA
>CANGFT010000063.1 GCA_947453205.1 Beijerinckiaceae bacterium
GAACAAGGGCAAGCCAAAAATGGTCGCCCTCATCGCCATCGCCCGCCGCCTCATCGTCATGCTCAACGCCATCATGCGAGATAAAAAGCCATGGCAGCTAAAAGAAGCTTGACCCGCAAGACAGTCGCTCCCCACAGGGGGGAGGGTAATAAAAGCGCGCGATTTGCGAGGTCGGGGCGGAAGCCTCACTCCACCGTCACGCTCTTGGCGAGATTGCGGGGCTGGTCGACGTCCTTGCCCATGTGCACGGCGGTGTAATAGGCGATCTGCTGCACGGGCACGGCGTAGACGATGGGGGCGAAATCGGGGGCCATTTCGGCCATGGGGATCACGGCCTGGAACTCGATGGAGCTTTCGTGTTCGGCGCGCTGGTCGGCGATGAGAATGATGCGCCCGCCGCGCGCGGCGACCTCCTGCATGTTGGAGACCGTCTTTTCGAAAACCGGGTCGAAAGGCGCGATGACGATGACCGGCATGTTCTCGTCGATCAGGGCGATGGGGCCGTGCTTCAACTCGCCCGCCGCATAGCCCTCCGCATGGATGTAGGAGATCTCCTTGAGCTTCAGCGCGCCCTCGAGCGCCAGCGGATAGCTCGCCCCGCGGCCGAGATAGAGCACGTCGCGGGCGCGGGACAGATAGGCCGCGAGCTGTTCGGTCTGCGGCTCGCGCTTCAGCGCCTCGGCCATCTGGCCGGGCACGGCGATGAGGGAGGCGACGAGCTGCGCCTCGCGCGTCGCCGACAGCGCGCCATTGGCCCGCCCGAAGGCGAGCGCCAGACAGGCGAGCACCGAGAGCTGGCAGGTGAAGGCCTTGGTGGAGGCGACGCCAATTTCAGGCCCCGCCAGCGTCGGCGCCGCCACATCGCTTTCGCGGGCGATGGTGGAGGTCGGCACATTGACGACGCTCATCACCACAAGCCCATGCTCCTTCGCATAGCGCAGGGAGGCGAGCGTGTCGGCGGTCTCGCCGGACTGCGAGATCACGATCATCAAACCGCCCTTGCGCAAGGGCGCCTCGCGATAGCGGAACTCGGAGGCGAAATCGATCTCCACGGGCAGGCGCGCATAGCGCTCGAACCAGTATTTCGCCACAAGCCCCGCATAATAGGCGGTGCCGCAGGCGCTGATGGTGATGCTCGTCAGATCCTTCGCCGCGAAGGGCAGATCGAAGGGCAGCCGCACCGCCCCTTCGGACATGTCGAGATAATGGGCGAGGGTGCGGCCGACGACCTCGGGCTGTTCGTGGATCTCCTTCGCCATGAAGTGGCGATGGTTGCCCTTGTCGATGAGGAAGGCCGAAGCCTGGCTGCGCTGGCGCGCGCGCTGCACGGGCAGGCCGCTGGCGTCATGGAACGTCGCGCCCGCATGGGTCAGGATCACCCAGTCGCCATCTTCAAGATAGGTGATCGTGTCGGTGAAGGGGGCGAGGGCGAGCGCGTCCGAGCCAAGGAACATCTCGCCATCGCCGTAGCCGACCGCCAGAGGCGCGCCCTGCCGCGCGCCGATCAGAAGATCCTCCTCGCCTTCGAAAAGAAAGGCGAGGGCGAAGGCGCCGCGCAGGCGCGGCAGGGCGGCGGCCACGGCCTCGCGCGGACCCTTGCCCTGACGCATCTCCTGCGTGACGAGATGGGCGACGACCTCGGTGTCGGTCTGGGTGGCGAAGTCATGGCCGAGCGCGGTCAGCTCCTCGCGCAATTCGCGGAAGTTCTCGATGATGCCGTTATGGACCACGGCCAGCTTGTCGCTGGCGTGGGGATGGGCGTTGTTCTCGGTCGGCTTGCCGTGCGTGGCCCAGCGGGTGTGGCCGATGCCGACGCGCCCCGACAGCGGCTCATCACGCAGCCTTTGCTCGAGATTGCGCAGCTTGCCCTGCGCCCTGCGGCGCACGAGGCGCCCGCCTTCGAGCGTGGCGACGCCTGCTGAATCATAGCCGCGATATTCGAGCCGCTTCAGCGCCTCGACGATCTGACCCGCCACCGCTTCACGCCCGAGAACGCCGACAATGCCGCACATGTGATTCTCCGTTCCCGGTTAGCTGAACCGCAGTCGCCCCCGCCGATCAAGCGAGGATTGCACGGGCCGTCGGCGGCGGGCTCAGGGCCGCTGCCTCGGCTTGCCCTCATGCGACCTGCGGAAATCCTGCGCCCAGCCGGGCTTCTCCACCTGGCGACCGCGCGCGATGGCGAGCGAATCCGGCGCCACGGATTGCGTGACCACCGAGCCCGAGCCCACATAGGCGCCGTCCCCGATCGTCACGGGGGCGACGAGGGCCGAGTTGGAGCCGATGAAGGCGCCCGCGCCGATATGGGTGCGGAATTTGTCGAAGCCGTCGTAATTGCAGGTGATCGTGCCCGCCCCGATATTGGCCCTGGCGCCCACGGTGGCGTCGCCCAGATAGGTGAGGTGGCTCACCGCCGCGCCCTCGCCGATGTCGGCGGCCTTGATCTCCACGAAATTGCCGATCTTGGCGCTGGCCCCGATGCGCGCGCCCGGCCGCAGCCGCGCGAAGGGGCCGATGGTCGCGCCGGGCCCCACGCTCGCCTGCGCCAGATGGGAGGAGGCGTGGATCACCGCCCCCTCGCCCACGCTGACGCCTGGGCCGAAGAAGACATGAGGCTCGATGAGGACGTCGCGGGCAAGCTGCGTGTCCCAGGAGAGGAACACCGTCTGCGGGGCGATCATGGTGACGCCCGCGCGCATGGCGGCCTCGCGCAGGCGCGTCTGCATGGCGGCCTCGGCGCTGGCGAGCTGCACCCGGTCGTTGACGCCCATCACCTCGTCTTCAGGGGCGAGGACCACCACGGCCTTGTCGCCGGCGGCGCGGGCGAGGGCCACGACGTCGGTGAGGTAGAATTCCTTCTGAGCGTTGTCATTGCCCACCCGCTCCAGCAGGGCGAGGGCCTGCGCCCCCGCGATGGCCATGACGCCGGCATTGCAGAGCGTGACCGCCCGCTCGGCGGCGCTGGCGTCCTTATGCTCGCGGATGGCGACGAGCTCGGCGCCCTCGCGCAGCAGGCGCCCGTAGCCCGTGGGGTCGCGGGCCTCGAAGCCCAGCACCGCGACGCTCGCGCCCTCGCGCAAGGCCGCGCGCAGGGCGGCGTAGGTGTCGGGCCTGATGAGGGGGGTGTCGGCGAAGACGACCAGCAGTTCGTCGCAGCCCTGCGCCAGCGCCGGGCGGGCGCAGAGCGCGGCATGGGCGGTGCCAAGCCGCTCGCGCTGTTCAAAAACCTGCGCATCAGGGGCGAGGCGGCGGACTTCGGCGCTCACATCCGCGCGATCCGGGCCGACCACCACGGCGAGGCGGCCTGCGCCCGCCTGCGCCACCCCCGCCAGCACATGGGCCAGCATGGAGCGTCCCGCCACCTCGTGCAGAACCTTGGGACGGGCCGATTTCATGCGCGTTCCCTCGCCCGCCGCGAGGATCACGGCGAGGCAATGGGCGCTGGAAGGGGGCGGGTTTGTCATGCTGATGTCGTCTCTGTGGCCTTAACTGGAAGCTGTAGCCGATGCGTCCAGCCCCGTCAGCAAAAAGCCGGCTCCCTCTTTGGGTGAAATTGCCCCTCGCGAACCCGGTTTTTTGCAGTATACAGGAGCGCGCATTCCCTTGCGCAGTGCGTGTGCGTAACCTTTTTCCGGACTGTGTATGTTCGAGCGTCGCATCGTGTTGAAATATGGATTGGCGGGCCTTGCGAGCCTTTTGCCTGCCGTCGTCGATTCGCAGACCTCTGGACAGCCCCCGGTCCCGCCGACCGCCCCGCCGCCCGCAGAGCCGCCAAAACCGGCGCCTGCGGCCCCGGCCTTCGACTCCGCCAGCGTGGTGGAGGCCGCCCGCGCCCTCTCCAAAAAGCCCTACAAGGGCCCGGCGGCCGACCTGCCGGAGCCCTTCGCCTCGCTGACCCAGGAGCAATATGCGGGGATCCGGAACCAGCCGGGGTCCGCCATCTGGGCGAGCGAGAGCACCGGCTACGCCATCGAACCCCTGCACCGGGGCTTCGTCTTCACGACCCCGGTCAGCATCGACGTCATCGAGGAGGGCGTCCAGCGGCGGCTCGCCTATAATCCCGCGGATTTCTCCTTCGGCCAGATCAAGCCCCCCGCCGAGGGCAAAGACCTCGGCTTCTCCGGCTTCCGGGTGCTGCGCCTGCGCGAGGGCCAGCCGCCCGTCGAGGTCGCGATCTTCCAGGGCGCGAGCTTCTTCCGGGCGATGTCGAGCGGCCAGAACTACGGCGTCGCCGCGCGCGGCCTGTCGATCCGCACGGCCGACCCCAAGGGCGAGGAATTCCCCCTGTTCCGGGCGATCTGGATCGAAAAGCCAAACCTTGCCTCCGATGCGCTGGTCATCCATGCCCTGCTCGATTCCGAGAGCGTGTCCGGCGCCTATCGCTTCACCCTGCGCGCGGCCGAAGCCACGATCATCGACACCGAATGCACGCTTTTCCCGCGCGTGAACCTCGATCATGTCGGCGTCGCCGCCATGACCGCGACCCATGTCTCGGGCACGCTGGACCGTCGCCGCAGCGATGACGTGCGCCCCGGCATCTATGACGTGGCGGGCCTCGCCATGCTCAATGGCAAGAGCGAATGGCTCTGGCGCCCGGTCTCCAACCGCGAGACCCTGCAGCTCTCCGCCTTCGTGGACGAGAATCCCCATGGGTTCGGCTTCCTGCAGCGGGATCGTGAATTCGGCCGGTTCCTGGATGATGACAACCGCTGGGAGCGCCGCCCCTCCCTCTGGATCGAGCCCATCGGCGACTGGGGCCAGGGCTATGTGACCCTTGTCGAGATTCCCTCGGAATCCGAGGTGAACCAGAACATCATCGCCTACTGGCGCCCGCGCGCGGTGATGGCTGCAGGCTCAGAGGTCATGTTCGCCTGGCGCCAGCTCTGGTGCTGGACCCCGCCCGACCGCCCCGCGGGCGCGACGGTGACCCTGTCGCGCGGGGGCCGCCCGGCAGGCGCCCCGGCGAACACACGCAAACGCCGCTTTATGGTCGATTTCAACAGCGATATGTTCGCCGACCCCCAGAGGAGCGCGGAGATTTCGCCGCAGATCGCCGCCTCGCCCGGAAGCGTCTCGTCGGTGCGGACCTTCATCAACCCTGACCGCAAGACCTATCGCGTCACATTCGACGTCGATCCGGGCAATGAGGGCCTGAGCGAGCTGCGGCTTCAGCTGGAGGCGCAAGGCAAACCCGTGAGCGAAAGCTGGATGTATAGATGGACGCCCTGACCGAGGATCAGCCGCACGCCGGGCCGACGCCGGTTGCGGCTGACCATTGCATGCCGCCCCCGGCGCTGCTGCCTATGCCCACCCAGTCCCTGCGCCAATTCGCCGCCCATGAGCGGCGCAAGCGCCAGGCGCCTGACCTGTGGCGCACGCCCTGGTTCTCGCGGCTCTTCGTCTTCGGCGGCGGCCTGGCCTTAACCGCCTATGGCGCCAGCGAGATGTATGGCGTCGTCAACATCGGCGCCATCACCACGCTGAAATGGGCGCTGCTGGTGCTCTTCGTGGCGAATTTCTCATGGATCGCCATCGCCTTCACCAGCGGCCTGCTGGGCTTTGGCTGGCTTCTGGCGCGCGGCGGCGCAAGGCCCTCAGTTCCAAGGACGCTCAAGGCCCGCACCGCCATCGTCATGCCGATCTATAATGAGGCGCCCTCACGGGTCTTCGGCGCCATGCAGGCGATTTTTGAAGAGGTCGAGGCGAGTGGGCTGGGCGCCCATTTCGACTGGTTCTTCCTCTCCGACACCACCAATCCCGATGTCTGGATCGCCGAAGAGCGCGCCTTCATCGCCATGCGCAGGCGCCTTGGGCCGCAGGCGCGGATCTTCTATCGCAGGCGCCCCAAGAACACGAGCCGCAAGGCGGGCAACATCGGCGATTTCGTCACCACCTGGGGCGGCGCCTATGAGCATATGCTGGTGCTCGACGCCGACAGCCTGATGACCGCCGAGGCCATTCTGTGCCTCACCGGAGCCATGGAGGCGGACCCTGACGCAGGCGTCATCCAGTCCCTGCCCCTCATCATCAACCGCAACACCATGTTCGCCCGCGTGCAGCAATTCGCGGCGCGCATCTATGGGCCGGTGATCGCGGCGGGGCTTGCGGTCTGGTCCGGGCGCGACGGCAATTACTGGGGCCACAACGCCATCATCCGCACCAAGGCCTTCGCGGACCATTGCGGCATGCCGGACCTGCCGGGGCGTCCGCCCTTCGGCGGCCATATCCTGAGCCATGACTTCGTCGAGGCGGCGCTGATCCGGCGCGCGGGCTATGCGGTCTACATGCTGCCGACGCTGGGCGGCAGCTTTGAGGAAAGCCCGCCCTCGCTCATTGATCTGGCCGCGCGCGACCGGCGCTGGTGCCAGGGCAATCTGCAGCATTCGCGCGTCATTTTGGCGAAGGGGCTCAAGCTCGCCACCCGCCAGCATTTCGCCACGGGCATCATGGGCTATCTCGCCTCGCCCCTGTGGATGGCGCAGCTCATCGTCGGCCTCGTGCTGGTGTTCCAGTCGGCCTATATCCGGCCGGAATATTTCACCAACGAGTTCCGCCTCTTCCCCGCCTGGCCGCGCTTTGACGCGGAGCGCGCGCTGGCCCTCTTCGGGCTCACCATGGCGGTGCTGCTGGCGCCCAAGCTCATGGGCCTTCTCATCGCCCTCTTCGACAAGGCGACGCGGGATTCGAGCGGCGGCGGCCCGCGGCTGGTCGTCTCGGCGCTGGTGGAGACCATCATGTCGGCGCTCTTCGCGCCCGTCATGATGGTGATCCAGACGGGGGCCGTCATGCAGATCGTCTTCGGCCGCGACACCGGCTGGAGCCCGCAGCGGCGCGATGACGGGTCGATTCCCTTCTCCAGCATCGTGCGGCGTCATCGCTCCCATGTGGCGCTGGGCTTTGTGACGCTGATCGCGGGCCTGCTGATCTCGCCCTCGCTGGTGGCCTGGATGTCGCCCACCATCGCCGGGCTCATTCTGGCGATCTTTCTCTCTTGGGGCAGCGGCATGCTCTCGCTGGGCCTGAGCCTTAAAGCTATGGGCCTCTTGCTCACGCCGGAGGAGACGAGCCCGCCCCCGGTCGCCCTGCGCGCCAATGCGCTCGCCGAAGAACTCGCCCGCGCAGGCCTTGACGAGGCGGACGGCGTCCTCGCCATTCACGGCGACGCCGAATTCCGCGCCCTGCACGAAGCCTTCCTGCCGCCATTCAAACCTCATGTGCGCGGCGTGGTGGACCCTGACCGGGCCGTGGCGGAAGCCAAACTGAACGACGCCGACAGCGCGCTCGAGGCCTCGCGCTGGCTGCGGCCGAAGGAGCGCAATGTGGTGCTGCAGGACCGCGCCCTGATCGCCCTCCTCGCACGCCTGCCCGCCACCGCACCGCCGCGCAACGAGTGAGCGACGAAGGCGACAGTAGCCAAACCTCTGAAATCACGCGCCTCTTTACCCTCCCCCCTGTGGGTATTTAGACCGGACACATAGTGGACATGCGTTCGCAGACATCGTGGACACTTTTCCGACCTCAGAAGACGGGGAGCTGCAGGCGTTGCGGTCAACCACCAACCCCCGACTGCCGACCGCCAAATGCCGACCGCCCCCACAACCATTGACCCCGCCCGCTTATTCGCGTACTGACTCGCTCGCTGCATCGCAGCAACAGCGCTCCAGTCGCGTAGGCTGATTTCTTCGGCACTCCTGTCGAGCGCTCGTCTCTCCTGACTTCGACACGGCCCAGTTACGCGGGGCTCGTCCCCCCTCAAAACGGCTCGCGGCTGTGCGCCTTCGCGCATGACGTTCGGGCGCCATGAAAGTTGAACAATTGACCCAATTTACGGATCTCGGCCTCGTCGAGACCCTGCTTCGCGCGCTTCGCGAAGAAGGCTACACCACCCCCACGCCAATTCAGGCCCAGTCCATTCCGCCCCTGCTGCAGGGTCGTGACCTCCTTGGCATCGCCCAGACCGGCACCGGCAAGACCGCCGCTTTCGCCCTGCCGATCATCCAGCGTCTGCTCGCCAATCCCCGTCGGGCCGAGCCCGGCTATGTGCGCGCCCTCGTGCTGGCGCCAACCCGCGAGCTTGCGGCGCAGATCGCCGACAGCTTCCGCGCCTATGGCCGCTTCGCGCGCATCAATGTCGCCTGCGTCGTCGGCGGCGTGTCGCTCGGGCCGCAGCGTCAGGCTTTGGCGCGCGGCCTTGATGTGCTGGTGGCCACGCCTGGCCGCCTGCTCGACCATATGGGCACGGGGACCGTCCGCCTCGACCGCACGGAAGTCGTCGTGCTCGATGAGGCCGACCACATGCTCGATCTGGGCTTTGTGGTGCCGATCCGCAAGATCGTGGCCAAGCTGCCGAAAGAGCGCCAGAACCTGTTCTTCTCGGCGACCATGCCCAAGGAGATCGCGGGCCTCGCCGGCGACATGCTGCGCAATCCCGTTCAGGTGTCGGTGACCCCCGTCGCGACCACCGCCGAGCGCATCAAGCAGGAGGTCTTTCACGTGGAGTCGACGCGCAAGCGCGACCTGCTCGTGGAGCTGCTGCGCCGTCCCGAGGTCAAGCGCACCATCGTCTTCACCCGCACCAAGCGCGGCGCGGACAAGGTGGCCCAGCATCTCGCCGCCTCGAACATCTCCGCCGCCGCCATTCATGGCAACAAGAGCCAGAACCAGCGGGAGCGGGCGCTGGAGAGCTTCCGCAGCGGCGGCTCGCCCGTGCTGGTGGCGACCGACATCGCAGCGCGCGGCATCGACGTCGATGGCGTGACCCATGTGGTGAATTTCGAATTGCCTGATGTGGCGGAGAGCTATGTGCATCGCATCGGCCGCACGGCGCGCGCCGGCGCCGACGGCGCGGCCTTCACGCTGTGCGATGGCGAAGAGCGGCATTTGCTGCGGGCCATCGAGAAGCTGACCCGCCAGTCGATCCCGGCCCAGGACCGCCGCCAGCCCGGCGCGCCGTCCCTGAGCGAGGCGCCGCGCGGCGCTGCGCCCGGCGGACGCGGCGGCAAGCCGCAGGGGCGTCCCGGCGCCTCGAAGCCTGCCCATGCGGGCCCGCGGCCCGGTCAGGCGAAGGGGCCCGGCGCAGCGCCCGGCGGCGGCCAGCGTCGCGAGGGTCAATTCGCGCGCAACGGCGCAAGCCGTCCGCGTCCCGCCCGCGAGGCTGGCGGCTTTTCCCGCTGAGCGGCGCAGGTTGGAGAATGCGAAAATTCAAGCCCGGCGCCCTTGGCTCCGGGCTTGCTTCATCATGGCGGACAGCCCATCTTGACCAGAGGCGTCAGGGTCCAGACGCAGCTCCGGAGTTTCCATGAGCAAGCCTCAGATTCCCAAGGCGGAGGACATCCAGCTTTTTCCGCCAAGCCCGCCGTCCAAGGCGCCCAGCTTTGGCGCGGGCCTGCGCACCTGGTTCCTGACGGGCGTCATCATCGCCGGGCCGCTGGCGGTGACGGGGTGGCTGGTCTGGTGGGTCGTCGACACCGTCGACCACTGGGTGAAGCCGCTGGTGCCGCCGACCCTCTGGCCCGACACCTATCTGCCCGTGCGCCTGCCCGGGACCGGGGTCGTGCTGGCGGTTCTGGGCCTCACGATGCTGGGCTTTCTCGCCGCCAACATCGCCGGACGCGGCTTTCTGCGCCTTGGCGAACTGATGCTCGACCGCATGCCCGTGGTGCGCGGCGTCTATAAGGCGGTCAAGCAGGTCTTCGAGACGGTCTTCTCCCAGCAGAGCTCGTCCTTCCGCAAGGTCTGCCTCGTCCAGTTTCCCATGCCGGGCATGTGGTCGCTCGCCTTCATCTCCGCGCCGCCCGCGCCCGTCATCGGCGGGTCCCTGCCGGAGGCCTCGTCAGACTATATCTCCGTCTTCCTGCCCTGCACGCCCAACCCCACGACCGGCTTCTGGTTCTATGTGCCCACCGCCGATGTGGTCGAGGTTTCGCTGTCGCCGGACGAGGCCTTCAAGCTCATCATGTCCGCAGGCGTGATCCAGCCGGGGGCGCACAAGCAGATCGCCGAGATGGCCGAGGCGGCCCTGGGCGAAAAGGCGAAAACCTCTGTTTGAGCCTCAGCCCGCGCGCACGAGCCTGGCGGCCTCCTCGCGCTCGAAGAGATGCAGCAGGATGCGCAGGGCCTCGTTGTTGAGCTCCGGGTCGGCGGCGAGAATGCGCGTCGCCTCCTCGCGGGCTACGGCGAGCAGCGGGCCATGCACGTCAAGGCTCGCAAGCCGGAAGCCCGGCAGGCCCGACTGGCGCGAGCCCAGGATCTCGCCTTCGCCGCGCAACCGCAGATCCTCCTCCGCGATGCGGAACCCATCCTCCGTCTCGCGCATGATGGTGATGCGCGCGCGGGAGACCTCACCGAGGGGGGCTTTGTAAAGCAAAAGGCAGGTCGATTTCGCCGCGCCGCGCCCGACCCGCCCGCGCAGCTGGTGCAGTTGCGCAAGGCCGAAACGCTCGGCATGTTCGATGACCATGATGCTGGCGTTGGGCACGTCGACGCCGACTTCGATCACAGTCGTCGCCACCAGAATTTTCGTCTCGTTGCGCTGGAAGGCCTCCATGGCCGCATCCTTGTCGCGCCCCTTCATCTTGCCGTGGACGAGGCCGACGCGGTCGCCGAAGAATTGCTGCAGGAGTTCGTAGCGTTCCTGCGCGGCGGCGACGTCCAGCTCTTCGTTCTCCTCGACGAGGGGGCAGACCCAATAGACCTGCGCGCCCGCATCAAGCGCGCGCCGCAGGCCCTCCACGACCTCGTCGATGCGCTCGACCGGCAGGGCGCGGGTGTCCACGGGCTTGCGGCCGGCGGGCTTGTCGCGCAGGGTCGACACATCCATGTCGCCGAAATAGGTGAGGACCAGCGTGCGCGGAATGGGCGTCGCGGTCATGACCAGCACATCCACCGCCTCGCCCTTTTCGCCGAGCGCAAGGCGTTGATGCACGCCGAAACGATGCTGCTCATCCACCACGGCATAGGCGAGGTCTCTGAAGACCACGCTCTCCTGAAAGACGGCGTGCGTGCCCACGAGAATGTCGATCTCGCCCGCCGCCAGGGCCGCCAGCGTGCGGTTGCGCTCGGAGGCCTTGTCGCGGCCGGTGATGAGGCCAAACCTTATGCCCACGCTCTCGCCCAGCGGCGCCATGCGCTCATAATGCTGGCGGGCGAGAATTTCCGTCGGCGCCATGAGCGCGGCCTGCCGACCCGCCTCCACCACGCTCGCCATGGTGAGCAGGGCGACAAGCGTTTTCCCCGAGCCCACATCGCCCTGCAGCAGGCGCAGCATGCGCTTGGTCGAGGCGATGTCGGCGCGGATCTCGGCGATGGCGCCGGTTTGCGAGCCCGTGAGCTCGAAGGGCAGGGAGTTGAGGATCTTGTCGCTGATGCGCCCATCGCCCACGCTCGCGCGGCCCGGCAAGTCGCGAAACCGCGCGCGCGTCATGACGAGCGCCAACTGGCTCGCCAGAAGCTCGTCGAGGGCGAGGCGCACGCGGGCGGGGGAGTCGGGCTCGAGGTCTTTGGGCGTCTGCGGGCGGTGCAGGGTCGCGAGCGCCTGCGCGAAATCCGGCAGCTTGCGCAGCGACAGGGCGGCCTCATCATGCCATTCGGGCAGGGCGGGGGCGCGCGCGAGAGCGGCCTCGGCGGCCTTGGCGACATTGCGCTGGTGGAGCCCCTCGGTCAGCCAATAGACCGGCTCGACCGGGGGCAGCTTCGCCAGCCCCTCTTCATCCAGCACCTTGTCGGGATGGACCATCTGCAAATGGCCCTCCCAGAGCTCGAGCTTGCCGGAGATCCAGCGCTTCGCCCCAAGGGGCAGCATGCGCTCGATCCACTGGTGGTTGGCGAGGAAGAAGACGAGCGACACATCCCCCGTCTCGTCCTCGACCAGCACGCGGTAGGGGCCCTTGTTGCGGGAGGGCGGCCGATGCTCGACCACCCGCACCTCAAGCGTGACGATCTCGTCGCGCGGCGCCTGGGAGATCGCGGGCCGGTTGCGCCGGTCGATGCTGGAATGGGGGATGTGGAAGACGAGATCCAGAACACGCGCGCCCGCCGGCCGGTCGAGCAGACGGTCGAACAGCTTGCCGGTCTTGGGCCCGACGCCGGGCAGGGCCGAGACGGGCGCAAACAGGGGGTTGAGGAGATCGGGGCGCATGGGAGGGGTCTAGCGGGGCGCGGGGCGGGGGACAAGGCTGGGAACGGCTAGCAACTTGTTCTTGGCAAAAACTTTCGATGCTGCTATTGTGAAGCTTGCGTTTTTTGTGGTGTCTCATGTTCCAGTTTTGTCGTGTCAGCGTTCTTGTCCTGCTATCCCTTCTCACCGTTTCCACGACGGGCGCCTTGGCGCAGGTCGATGTCGACCGCCTTGCCCAGCGTCTCGAAAAACTGGAGGCCGAGAACGAGGCCCTAAAGCTGCGTCTGCGCCGTCTCGAACGGGTCGAGACGCCGGTCAAGGTCGTGAAGGTGGAGGCCTCCGCCGCAACCGCGCCAATCGCAACCACCGCGCCTCCGCCCTTGAAAGCGGTCAAACTTGAGCCGATCCCTTTCGAGGGGGCTTACGCGCTGGCGTTTGGGTCGTTGATGACGGGGAATATGGAATTGGCGACTTTCAGGCGCTACGATTCAAATTTGGTGGTGTTACCAGCTCAAACCTTCGTTGATTACTCTTTTCCCAACAACAAAATGCGCAGCATGGGGTTTGGATTCGCATTGGGCTATAACTTTGTCGTCACTGAAAGATTTCTGTTTGGCGTCGAAGCGAGAGCGTCAGTGCCTCGGTGGACTTACGTAAATGGCATTGAAAATGGATACAAAACCCAATATCCTCATTTATTACAGAGCGGGACTTGCTATTATTCGGGACCGTGTGTTCCTGTTTTGTCAAATGAATCTCAGATAGCAGTTAGCAATCTTGTTCAAGATCGGTTCAAGCTTGGCGCTAATTCGGACCTAAGCTTTCGTCCTGGAGCAATTATTTGGAATTCCCTTCTTTTTGGTCGGGTTGGTTTCGGTATTCAGCACGCGGAACAAATTAATACACACACTAATATAATCGAAACGTGTACATCCCCTCAGTACGCTGTTACGGGCACAAGTAACTCCTATTCAGTGAGCTTGGCAGGTTGCGCAGCGTCGCGTGTGGATGCGTCTCAATATATCGATAAAGTATCTACGAAGCTTCCTTATTTAGTATTCGGCGGCGGCATAGAACACGATCTCGGCCCTGCCTTTCTAAGAGTTGAGGTGGAAGCTCGGAGTTTTTTCAAAGCGGACAGCGCTCGCGTTCGAATGTGGCCCGGTCTTAGCCAACGGGTCAACGCGGGCGTTGGCATGCGTTTCTGATGGCCTATGCGGCTGAGGGTTTCCTCGCATATGAAATCTGGCTCTACAGATTGCAGCCCGCGCATCTGTTAAGGAAGCCAGCTTTTTTTAACACATTTCCAAAATGTGTTAAGGGCGCCGCCTTATTTGCCATGTCGTGCTCAGGCCGATTGCTTAGCCTCCGATTCCCCACCTGACAGCCGCCCCCGCACCCTCTATATAGCTTCCATCCCCGCCGCCGGATTCCGGTCGGCGGGCTTCGCCGTTTGCGCTCCGAATTGCGCCCATGGAGGTCCGCGTGCCCGAATCCACCCTGTCCAGCGTCGATCTCGACCCTCGCCGTCGCCGCGCGCTTTTCCGCGCCTGGCATCGGGGGATGCGGGAGATGGACATACTCTTCGGGAAGTTCGCGGACGCTCATCTGCCCACCTTTTCGGAAGATGAGCTCACGGAGTTCGAGAGCCTCATGGAGGAGCTGGACCGGGACGTCTTGATGTGGCTCACCGGCGAGGCGCCGACGCCGCCCGAGCGTCAGACGCCCTTCTTCGCGCGGCTGAAGGCCTTCCACACCCATTCCGGCCCCATCAACGTCTGAGCTGATGTCAGATTTCAAACGCGCCGCCGACCTCATCGCCAGGGGCGGCAGCCTCACCCTTTCGTCCGTGCCCGACGGGTTCGATGCGGTCGTCGCCGCCGATCTCGCGCGCCTGCTCGCCAGAGCCGCCGAGGACCGGGCGGTGGCGCTCGTCCATGTGGCGCGCGACGGGCGCCGCTCGCGCGCCTTCATGGAGATGCTGGCCTTCGCCGCGCCGGAAATCGAGGCGCTCGATTTTCCCGCCTGGGATTGCCAGCCCTATGACCGGGTCTCGCCCAATGGCTCCGTCGCCTCGCGCCGCATGACCGTGCTCTCGCGCCTCGCCCGCGCGCGCTCCTCGACCGACCGGCCGCGCATCCTCTGCGTCTCCGTCAATGGCCTCGCCCAGCGGGTCGCGCCGCGCAAATGGATGGCGAGCGAGAGCTTTTCGGCGGCGCCCGGCAACGCCGTCAAATTGGACGATCTGGTGCGCTGGCTCGAAACCAACGGGTTCCTGCGCTCCTCCACCGTGCGCGAGACCGGCGAATACGCCCAGCGTGGCGGCATCCTCGACCTTTATCCGCCGGGCCTGGTCCAGCCGATCCGCCTCGACTTTTTCGGCGACACGCTGGAATCCATCCGCTCCTTCGATCCCGAGAGCCAGCGCACCATCGCCCAGTTGCGCGGGCTCGATCTTGTGCCGATGTCCGAGGTGACGCTCACCACCGAAACCATGCGCCGGTTCCGCCAGAACTATATCGCCGAATTCGGCGCCCAGACGCGCGGCGACTCGCTTTATGAGGCGGTGAGCGAGGGGCGCCGGCATCCCGGCATGGAGCATTGGCTGCCGCTCTTTTACGGCGAGCTCGACACCCTCTTCGACTATGTCGGCGACGCCCCCTTCGTGCTTGATCCCCTGGTCGAGGACGCCATGGGTGAGCGGCTCGCGCAGGTCAGGGATTACTACGACTCCCGCAAGTCCCAATTCGATCTCGACCCCGCCCGCTCGACCTACAAACCCCTGAAGCCCGACGCGCTCTATCTGGGGCCGCAGGAATGGCGCGAGAAGATAGATGCAGCCACAGTCGCGCGCATCTCGCCTTTTTCGGCGGCGCCGGGCAAGGACGCCATTGATTGCGGCGCGAGGACTGGCCGCAGCTTCGCGCCTGAGCGCACCGATGAATCGCAGAATGTCTTCGAAGCGGCGGTCGCTCATGTGCGCGCCCTCGAAGAAAGCGGCAAGCGGGTCATCATCGCAGGCTGGTCTGATGGGTCGCGCGAGCGCTTGTCCACCGTGCTGGGCGAACATGGCCTGAAAAAGCGCGAGAGCGTCAACACGCTCACCGATGCGCTCGGCGTTTCGAAGGGCGCGGCGGCTTTCGCCGTGGTGGGGCTTGAACAGGGGTTCGAGACGCCCAGCTTCGCCATCATCGGCGAGCAGGACATTCTTGGCGACCGGCTCATCCACCAGCGGCGCAAGGCGAGGCGCGCGCAGGATTTCCTGCTCGAGGCGGGCTCGCTCAGCGCGGGCGATCTCGTGGTCCATGTGGACCATGGCATCGGGCGTTTCGTCGGCCTCAAGACCATCGAGGCGGCGGGCGCGCCGCATGATTGTCTTGAGCTGCATTATGCGGGCGGCGACAAGCTGTTCCTGCCGGTCGAAAATCTCGAATTGCTCTCGCGCTACGGGTCTGAAGACACAGAGGCGCAGCTTGACAAACTAGGCGGCGCAGGCTGGCAGAGCCGCCGCGCAAAGATGAAGAAGCGCATCCTTGAAATGGCCCACGGGCTCATCAAGGTCGCGGCTGAACGCATGCTGCGCGAGGCGCCGCGCCTCACGCCGCCCGATCATCTCTATGAGGAGTTCTGCGCGCGCTTCCCCTATGACGAAACCGAGGATCAGCAGAACGCCATCGACGCCACGCTCGACGATCTCGCCTCCGGCCGCCCCATGGATCGGCTGGTCTGCGGCGATGTGGGCTTCGGCAAGACGGAGGTCGCCTTGCGCGCGGCTTTCGTCACGGCCATCAATGGCAAGCAGGTGGCGGTGGTCGTTCCCACCACGCTGCTCGCGCGCCAGCATTATCGCAATTTCTGCCAGCGCTTCCAGGGCCTGCCGATCAAGATCGCGCAGATGTCGCGCATGGTCAGCGCCGCCGACATGAAGGCGGCGCGCGATGGTCTCGCCTCAGGCGACGTCGACATCGTCATCGGCACCCATGCGGTGCTGGGCAAGGGCGTCGAGTTCCGCGACCTCTCGCTTGTGGTGATCGACGAAGAGCAGCATTTTGGCGTCGCCCACAAGGAGAAGCTGAAGGCCCTGCGCGCGGAAGTGCATATGCTGACCCTGTCGGCGACGCCCATTCCGCGCACCATGCAGCTCGCCATGACCGGCGTGCGCGAACTCTCGATCATCGCCACGGCGCCGGTGGATCGCCTGTCGGTGCGCACCTTCGTCACGCCTTTTGACGAGCTGATCGTGCGCGAAGCATTGTTGCGCGAGCGTTATCGCGGCGGCCAGGCTTTCTATGTGTGTCCGCGCATCGAGGATCTGGAGGAGGCTGCGGCCTTCCTGCGCACCTCTGTGCCGGAAGCCACCTTCATCGTGGCCCATGGCCAGATGTCGGCGACGGAGCTCGAAGAGCGGATGTCGGCCTTCTATGAGGGCAAATATGATGTTCTCGTCTCCACCTCGATCGTTGAATCGGGCCTCGACATTCCCACCGCCAACACCTTGATCGTGCATCGCGCGGATATGTTCGGCCTCGCCGCGCTCTATCAGCTGCGCGGGCGCGTCGGCCGTTCGAAGACGCGCGCCTATGCGCTCTTCACCGTGCCCGCCAACCGCACGATCACGCCGCAGGCGGAGAAGCGGCTGAAGGTGCTGGCCTCGCTTGAATCGCTTGGCGCAGGCTTCCAGCTTGCGAGCCATGACCTCGACATCCGCGGCGCGGGCAATCTGCTCGGCGATGAGCAGTCCGGCCATATCCGCGAAGTCGGCTATGAGCTTTATCAGCAGATGCTGCAGGATGCGATCGAGGCGCTGAAGGCGGGGGCCGAGGCGCCGACCGAAGAGGCCTGGTCGCCCACGATCACCACGGGCACGCCGGTCACGATCCCCGAACATTATGTGCCGGACCTGCAACTGCGCATGCAGCTTTATCGTCGCTTGTCTTCGCTCAAGAGCGAGGCGGAGATCGAGTCTTTCGCGGGCGAGATGATCGACCGTTTCGGGCCGCTGCCGCCCGAGGTCGAGCAATTGATGAAGCTCGTCTCCATCAAGATGCTCTGCATTCGCGCCCATGTGGAGAAGATCGAGGCGGGGCCGAAGGGCGTCGTCGTCGCCTTCCGCGACAATTCCTTCTCCAACCCGCCAGGCCTTGTCCGCTTTGTGGCGCAGCAGGGTTCAGAGGCCAAGGTGCGGCCGGACATGCGCGTGGTCTTCATCAGGGATTTCGACACGCCCGGCGAGCGGCTCGAAGGCGCGCGCGAGATCATGCGCAAGCTCGTCGCCATCGCCGAGAAGAAGGGGGCCTGAGAGCTCTTCTCAGGCCGAGAGTTTTTTCAGGCAGAGCACTTTTCTCAGGCCTGCATGGGCTCCGCCGCAGCCTTGCGGATCGCGTCTGCAAGAATCTCCGGGGGCTGGGCGCCCGAAACGCCGAAGCGGCCGTCCAGAATGAAGAAGGGCACGCCGGAGACGCCCATGCGCACGGCGCTGGCGATCTCCTGCTGCACGGCGACGGCGTCCTGATTGGTGTCGAGCGCGGCGCGGATCGTCGCGGCGTCCATTCCATGTTCGCCTGCAAGGCGGGCGAGGAGGTCGCGGTCGCCGATGTCGGCGCCTTCCATGAAATAGAGAGTGAACAGCCTGTCCACGAGGGCGGATTGCGCCCCATGGGCCTGCGCCCAGCGGATCACGCGATGGGCGTCAAGCGTGTTGGGCGAGCGTTCGATCTTGTCGAAGGCGAAAGCCACGCCCGCCTCCGCGCCCACGCCTTCGAGCCGTTCGTGGATGGCGGCGATTTTCTCCGGCCCGAATTTCTTCGCCATGTAATCGCGTCGCGAAATTCCGCCCTGGGGAATGGTGGGGTCGAGCTGGAAGGGGCGCCAGTTCACCTCGACCTCTAATTCGCTCACCAAGCTCAAGGCCGCGTCGAGCTTGCGCTTGCCCACAAAACACCAGGGGCAGACGACATCCGAGACGACGTCGATCGTGACCTTGGCGCGCATGTCTTCACTCATGGAGGATCCTTGCATCAGTCAGGGGGCCGCGCGCCACCAGGCGTCCAGCGTGAAGCCGAAGAGATGGGGCGCATAGCGCGGCGTTTTTGCGGGATGGGCGAGCTTTGTCGAATAGGCGAACCATTGTTCGGATGCATGGAACAGCGGCACGACGTAGAAGCCGGACAGCAGAGCCCGGTCATAGGCGCGCACGGTCGCGGTGAAATCCTCATGCGAACGGGCGGAGAGCATGTCCGAGATGAGCCCGTCGATCGCGGGCGAGCGCGCGCCCGCCAGATTGAACGAGGCCTCCTGATCGGCGCTGGCGGACCCCCAGCGGGAGCGCTGCTCATTGCCGGGGGAGGCCGAGGCGACCCAGGTCCCCATCATCATGTCGAAGTCGAACTTCTGGCGCCGACGCTGATATTGCACCTCATCGACAAGGCGCACACGCGCTTCAACGCCAATGCGCGCCAGCGAGCCTGCGAAATTCATCGCCAGCCGTTCCTGACTGCGGTCGCCGACCATGATCTCGAAGCTGAAGGGCGCTCCCGTCGCCTTGTTGCGCAGGGCGCCGTCGCGCAGGGCGTAGCCGGCCTGCGCCAGCAGCGCCAGCGCCTTGCGGGCGGTCTCGCGGTCGCGTCCGCTGCCGTCATGGGTTGGCGGCGCCCATGCGCCCTCCAGAATGTCCGGGCGGACGGCGCCGGGCCAGCGCGCCAGCAATTCGCGCTCGCGGGCGCTGGCGGGGCGGCCGGTCGAGGACAGTTCGGAATCGTCGAAGAAGCTTTTCGTGCGGGTGTAGAGACCGCCGAAGAGATTGGCGTTGACCCATTCGAAGTCGAACATATAGCCCAGCGCCTCGCGCACGCGCACATCCCTGAACATGGCGCGGCGCGTGTTGAAGGCGAAGCCCTGCAGGCCCTTGGGCAGGCCCAGCGCCCCGCGCTCGACCCGCATGCGCCCGTCGCGGATGGCAGGGAAATCATAGCCGTTGCGCCAGCGCGATGGGTTGGTCTCGTCGCGGTAATCGACGAGTCCCGCCTTGAAGGCTTCATAGAGGGCCGTGGCGTCGCGGAAATATTCGATGCGGATCTCATCGAAATTATAGAGCCCCCGGCTGGTCGGCAGATCCTTCGCCCAATAGTCAGGGTTGCGCTTGAGCGTCAGGCTCTGGCCGGGCTCCATGGCGGCGATGACATAGGGACCGGAGCCGACGGGGATGGTCAGGCTCGTCTCGCTGAACCGCTCCACATCCGTATTCTTTTGGGACAGGACCGGCATGAGCGCGAGGATGAGGGGGAGTTCGAGGTCGGCGGCTCCCGTGAGGTCGTAGCGCACGGTTTCGTCGTCAGGCGTCTCGAGGGCGCGCACGAGGGAGAAGGCCGAGCGATATTGCGGGCGGCCCTTCGTCTTCAGGAGATCGAAGGTGAAGCGCACGTCCTGCGCGGTGATTCGCGATCCATCCGAAAAGCGTGCGCGCGGGTCGAGGCTGAAAGTGACATGGCTGCGGTCCGCGTCGGTCTCGATGGTTTTTGCGATCTGCCCGTAGAGGGAGAAGGGCTCGTCGAGATTGCGGGCCATGAGGGACTGGAAAATATTGCCGTTGAGCCCCTGTGCGGTGGAGCCCGCCTTCAGGTTGAAGGGATTGAGGCTGTCGAAGGCGCCCTGCGCGCCGATCACCAGGCGGCCGCCCTTGGGCGCGTCGGGGTTGGCGTAGGGCAGGTGGGCGAAGCCCTGCGGCAGGGCGGGCGCGCCATGCATGGCGATTCCATGGGCGGGCTCGCCAGCCAGGGCGCCGACGGGCGGCGGGGCGAGCAGCGCCAGGAGGCCCAGAAGGGCGCCAATGATGAAACGAATCGCGCGCGGGTTCATGGCGGCAGACTAAAGAAATGCGGATGCGGCGTCATCGTGGCGTCACCGACCTTGATTTTGGGGTGATTTGACCACCAGAACCGCTGGCAAAATCGCTGCGAAGCAGATAATAGGGCCCGGTCAACATGTCGCCTTATTAAGGGGTGAAGAGCGGATCCAACTTGCCGGATTTGACTGCGGGCGGAACAAGGCCGAGCCTTCCGCATCGTCAGATTCGGACCAGCCGTTCGCCGCAGGTCGCTGGAATCGTACTGAAAGGAACACGCATGCCCGTTTCCATCAAGCGCATTGGCGCTGTCCTGCTGGCGACCAGCGTCATGGTGGCGGCCCACGAGGCGTCCGCTCAGGCGCCCGCCAAGCCGGCCCAGCCGGCGCCCGCCAAGCCTGCCCAGCCGGCCCCCGCCGCGCCCGCGCAGCCGGCGCCTTCCGCCACGCAGGTGGCGCTGCAGCCCTCGCAGGCTGACTGGACCAAGGTGTGCGGCAAGGATCCCGCCACCGCCAAGGAAATCTGCTACACGACGCGCGACTTCGGCCAGGCAGCCGATCAGCCGCCGGTGCTCGCCCTCGCCGTCTATGACGTGAAGGGCGACGACAACAAGATCGTGCGCCTGCTCATGCCGCCCGCGCTGCTGCTGCGGCCGGGCATCCGCGTCTCCATCGACAAGGGCGCGGCCATTGAGGGCACGTTCGAGATCTGCTTCCCCAACGGCTGCTTCGCCGAGGCCAAGGTGCGCACCGCGACCGTGGACCAGATCAAAAAGGGCGCCTCGCTGAACGTCTTCGTGAAGAACCAGTTCAACAATGAAATCGCCTTCACCCTGCCGCTCGCAGGCTTCGGCAAGGCTTTCGACGGCGCGCCGATCGATCCTGCGGTGCTCGAAGCCCAGCAGA
>CANGFT010000064.1 GCA_947453205.1 Beijerinckiaceae bacterium
ACGAGGCTGTGGACGGCGTGGACAGCTTTGGGCAAGAGGGCCCAAACCTGCCCACCCCGCCCACAGCGGGGCAAATGCAGAAGCAGGCAGCCCGAAAGCGGACATTTGAAGAGCTACCTAAACCGGACATCTATAGAAGCTATCGACACGGCTCAGTGGATCTCCACGACCTCCACATCCCTGCTGTTCACCTCCACCACATCGCCAACCACCTTGTTGACGAGGGCGCGGGCGAGCGGCGAGACATGGGAAATGGTTTCGTGCGCGGGATCGGCCTCGTCCTCGCCGACGATGCGCCAGCGCTGGCGTCGCCCATCCTCCCGCTCGATGACGACCGTGCTGCCGAAATGCACCCTGCCGCTGTCCTTCAGCGGTGGCACAAGCTCGGCGCTGGAGCGCCGCGCCATCCAGTAGCGCAGGTCGCGCCCGATGCGCAGGAGATTGAGGCGGTCCTCCTCCTCGCCGCGTTCCGCGACGGCCTTCTGCGCGCGCGAAAAAGCCTCCTGCAGCCGCGCCGCCTCAGCCTCGATATGGGCGAGGCCCTCGGGCGTCACGAGGTTGCGATGGGGGCTGACGGGACGCTCGGGGATGTCCTCGAGGGTTTCGCCCTCGGGGTCCTTCATAAAGGCGATGCTCATGAGCGATCTCTCGAAGACGGGGCCAGCTTCATTCCGGAGGCAAGCGGGGGAAGGGCTCCAGAAGCCGCGCGCCGCGCATGCGCGCCGACCGTTCGAGCCGACTGGGCTCGCGGATGCGATCATCGCCGGGAATGCGCCGGGGGAGCGTGTCGGAGCGCAGGCGAGCCGCGCCCTCCGCCCAGGTCCATTCTCGGGTGTCGCGTTTTTTCGGCGCAGCGTTCATGGCTTGGGCTCCTCGCGGTGAAAACGCGCGAGGGGCCCGGCGGTTCCCCGGTCTAGGGGATCTCCACCACCACCCGGCCGCGGATCACGCCATCGAGGATGGAGCGCGCCACATCCATCACCGCGTCGAAGGGAACGGTCGTGGTGAGGCTCGCGAGCGTGTCGCCGTCAAGATCGCTGGCGAGCCGCGCCCAGGCCTTGAGGCGCAGGGGCTGCGGGCACATGACGCTGTCGACGCCCAGAAGCGACACGCCGCGCAGGATGAAGGGCGCGACGCTGGCGGGAAGGTCCATGCCCTGCGCAAGGCCGCAGGCGGCCACCGCCCCGCCATAGCTGGTCTGGGCCAGCACATTGGCGAGCGTATGCGAGCCCACCGAATCGATCGCCGCCGCCCAGCGCTCCTTGCCGAGCGGCCGGCCGGGGCTTGAGAGTTCGCTGCGGTCGATGACCTCGGCCGCGCCCAGCCCCTTCAGCCAATCAGCCTCCTGCGGGCGCCCGGTGGAGGCGATGACCCGCCAGCCCGCCTTCGCCAGCAGCGCCACCGCAATCGACCCGACGCCGCCCGAGGCGCCCGTGACCACGGCGGGGCCCATGGCGGGGGTGACGCCATGGCGCTCCAGCGCCAGCAGGCACAGCATGGCTGTGTAGCCCGCCGTGCCGATGGCCATGGCCTGCGCCCGCGTGAGGCCCTGCGGCAGGGGCGTCAGCCATTCGGCCTTGACCCGCGCCTTCTGCGCGTAGCCGCCCAGATGGGTCTCGCCGAGGCCCCAGCCGTTGAGCAGAACCTCGTCGCCGGGTTTGAAGGCCGGGCTGCCCGAGGCCTCCACCACGCCCGCGAAATCAATGCCGGGGATCATGGGGAAGCGCCGCACCACCGGCGACTTGCCGGTGATGGCGAGGCCATCCTTGTAATTGACGGTGGAATGGGTGACGCGCACGGTCACATCGCCGCCCATCAGCTCCGCCTCATCGAAATCGGTGAAGGCGGCCTGATAGCCTGCGTCAGACTTGTCGATGCGAATGGCCCTGAAGGTTCCCATCACGATTCCCCTGGATGATCCCCGCGTCTACGAAGATCATGCCATGGCGGATGACAGGGGCGTCAAGCCGGGGCCATGCCCTCCTTGCGCACGACGGGCTTCTCGACGATGGGCAGGTTCACGATGGCCGAGAACACGCCGAAGAAGATCGAGAGCAGCCACATCGCATGATAGGAGCCGGTCGACTCGCGCAGCCAGCCCGCCAGCATGAGGGCGATGAAGCCGCCGACCTGATGGGAGAAGAAGGCGAAGCCATAGAGCATCGAGAAATAGCGCGTGCCGAACATCACGCCGATCAAGGATGAGGTCGGCGGCACCGTGGAGAGCCAGAGCAGGCCGGTCAGCGCGCCGAAGAGATAGGTGGTCATGGGCGTCGCGGGCAGCATGATGAACATGACCGTCACCAGCGACCGGGAGAAATAGATCCCCGACAGCACGAAACGCTTGGGGAAGCGGCCCGCCAGATAGCCCGAGGAGATCGAGCCCACGATGTTGCAGAGCCCCACCAGCGCGAAGGCCCAGTAGCCGACCTGCGGGGAGATTCCAGCCTCGACGATATATTTCTGGAAATGCACGGTGACGAAGGCGAGCTGGAAGCCGCAGGTGAAGAAGCCGATCACCAGCAGATTGTAGGAGCGATGGCCGAAAGCCTCCTTCAGCGCCTCGCGGAAGGACTGCTGGCGCTGGCCGGTGGCGGAGAGGCCCGTGTCGAGCGGCGCGCTGGCGACCATGCGGGTCAACGGGATCACGCAGAACATCATGATCCCGAACCCGATGGTGGTCACCTGCCAGCCGAAGCCGCTGACAAGGCCGCCCGCCAGCGGCGAGAACAGGAACTGGCCGAAGGAGCCCGCCGCCGTGCCAAGCCCGAAGGCGAGCGTGCGCATGTTCTCGGGCACCAGCTTCATCAGGGCGCCGATGACCATGTTGAAGGAGCAGCCCGACAGGCCAAGCCCCATGATGACGCCTGCGGTGATGGTGAAGGTCGTCGGCGTCGAGGAATAGGCCATCAGCACGAGGCCGAGCCCATAGAGGATGCAGCCGCCCGTCAGGACGCGCGCCGAGCCGTATTTGTCCGCGAGCGCGCCCGCGAAGGGCTGGCCCGCCCCCCACAGAAGATACTGCGCCGCCATGGCGAAGGAGAAGACGTCGCTGCCCCAGCCCCATTCCTTCAAAATCGGAAGCTGGAACACGCCCACCGCCGAACGGGGCCCGAAAGTCAGGACGCCGATGAGGCAGCCGACCAGAATGATAAGCTCCGGCGGCAGCTTGCGGGCGAGTTTGAGCGGCTGCTTCGCGGCGTCCTGCATGGTCATGGCGATCCCCCACCGGCGTCATGGCCGGAATCTTAGAGATCATCATAAACGGGCCGGGCCGATGACGCCAGCCATCCATCACATGTTCGGATAGTTCGGCCCGCCGCCGCCCTCGGGCGTGGTCCAGGTGATGTTCTCAGCGGGATCCTTGATGTCGCAGGTCTTGCAGTGGACGCAGTTCTGCGCGTTGATGACGAAGCGCGGATCCCGGCGGTTGGCCTCGTCGTCATAGACGACTTCATAGACGCCCGCCGGGCAGTAGAGCCGCGCGGGTTCGCCATAGAGCGGCAGGTTGTCCCGCACGGGAGCCAGAGGGTCTTGCAGCCGCAGATGCACCGGCTGGCCTTCCTCGTGGTTGGTGTTCGAGATGAAGACCGAGGAGAGCCGGTCGAAGGTCAGCACGCCGTCGGGCTTGGCATAGACCTTCGGCGTGACCTGCGACAGCGGCTTCAGGCAGGCATGGTCGGGCTTGTCATGGTGCAGCGTGCCGAAAAGCGAGAAGCCGAAAAGCTCGTTGGTCCACATGTCGAGCCCGCCCAGCGCCACGCCGGCGTAAGTGCCGAACTTCGACCAGAGCGGCTTGACGTTGCGCACCTTCTTGAGGTCGCGGCCGATGTCGCCGAGGCGCCATTTGTTTTCGACCTCGACGAGTTCGTCATTAGCGCGGCCCGCAGCGATGGCCCTGGCGGCCTCTTCAGCAGCCAGCATGCCCGAGAGCACCGCGTTATGGGAGCCCTTGATGCGCGGCACATTCACAAAGCCTGCGGCGCAGCCCAGCAGCAAGCCGCCGGGGAAGGAGAGCTTCGGCGTGGACTGCCAGCCGCCTTCGGTGATCGCGCGCGCGCCATAGGACAGACGCTTTGCGCCCTCGAAGGTCGGGGCGATCATCGGATGGGTCTTGAAGCGCTGGAACTCGTCGAAGGGCGAGAGCGTGGGATTCTCGTAGTTGAGATGCACGACGAAGCCGACGACCGCCAGCCCATCCTCCAGATGATAAAGGAAGGAGCCGCCGCCCGTGTTCTGATCGAGGGGCCATCCGAACGAATGCTGCACGAGGCCGGGCTGATGGTGGGCGGGATCAAGCCGCCAGAGCTCCTTGAGGCCGATGCCGTATTTCTGGGGATCGCGGCCCTCGGAGAGGTTGAAGCGCGCGATCAGGGTCTTGCTGAGGGAGCCCCGCGCGCCCTCGCAGAAGAAGGTGTATTTGCCGCGCAGCTCCATGCCGCGGGTGAAGCTGTCCTTGGGGTTCCCATCGCGGTCGAGGCCCATGTCGCCGGTGGCGACGCCCACGACCTCGCCATTCTCGCCATAGAGGACTTCGGCTGCGGCGAAGCCGGGATAGATCTCGACGCCCAGGGCCTCGGCGCGGGCGGCGAGCCAGCGGCAGACATTGCCCAGCGAGCCCACGAAATTCCCGTGGTTGTTCATGAGGCCGGGCATCAGGGCGTTGGGCAGGCGCAGGCCACCGGCGGGGCCAAGCACATAGAAGCGGTCTTCCGTGACTTCGGTCGTCAGGGGGCGCTCGGGATCCTCGCGCCATTCGGGCAGCAGCCGGTCGAGCCCGATGGGGTCGATGACCGCGCCCGAGAGAATATGGGCGCCCACTTCCGAGCCCTTCTCGACCACGACGACGCTGAGATCGGGGTCGATCTGCTTCAGGCGAATGGCGGCGGCGAGGCCCGATGGGCCCGCGCCCACGATGACCACGTCGAAATCCATGCCTTCGCGCGGGGGAAGATCGTGTGCGGCTTCGGCCATTCCAGCAAGCTCCTGGGGCCGGACGGGCGGTCCGGGGGTCTTGAGATCGGGGCTATCCATACCTTGACCTGCGGCTGCGACCAAGAGGGCTGACTCGCGCTCTGCGGCGCCAGAGGCTAGATTGGGTCCATGTTCCCTCCGCAGGCGCCCACGACCGATCTCGACCATGCCCAGCTCGCCGCCATCCTGCGGTGGTATGCGGACATGGGCGTCGACATCGCCGTCGACGACACGCCCCGCAACCGCTTTCTCGAAGGCCCGAGGGCGACCGCCCCCTCTCCCGCTCCCCAGGCGGAGCCCGCCCGCCGCGCCCCGCCGGCGCAGGCCCGCACGCCCGAAGTCTTCAGCGCCAACGCCGGGCGCGGGGTCGATCCCGCCGCCGCCCTGTCGGTCGAAGCCGCCATCCAGAGCGCCCGCGAGAGCGCGGCGCAAGCAGGCACGCTGGAGGAGCTGCGCGCCGCATTGATGGCCTTTGAAGGCTGCATCCTCAAGCGCAGCGCCACCAGCTTCGTCTTCGCCGATGGCGACCCCAGGGCGCGGATCATGTTCGTGGGCGACGCCCCCGGCGACGAGGACGACCGTCAGGGCCTCGCCTTCACCGGCAAGCCCGGTCGTCTCATGGACAGGATGCTCAGATCCATCGGCCTCGAGCGCCAGAACGTCTGGCTCACCAATCTCCTGCCCTGGCGCATTCCCGGCAAGCGCTCGGCGACGCCGCAGGAGATCGCGGTCTGCCTGCCCTTCCTGATGCGCCAGATCGCGCTGATCCAGCCCGCCATCCTCGTCTGTCTCGGCAATGAGGCGGCCCTGACCCTGATGGACATCAAGGGCGGGGTGGTGCGCGGCAGGGGCGTGTGGCGGGAGCTGCGCCCGGATGGGGTGGGCGCCCCGATCCGCGCCATCGCCACCTTCGCCCCGAGCTACATGCTGCGGGCCGTCAGCAGCAAGCGCGACGTCTGGCGCGACCTCATCGAAATTCGCAAGGCTCTCGCCAGCGTGACCTGAGACGCCCTACCTTTCGCCACAGGCTTCGCCTAAATAAAGGCCCGTCAGGAGGACATGCCATGAGATGGGAAGATTTCCGCCAGTCGGCCAATGTCGAGGACCGACGCGGCGATGACGAGGGCGGCGGCGGCGTCGGCATGCCCTTTGGCGGGGGCGGGCTTGGCGTCGGCACGATCATCGTTCTCGGACTCATCGGCTATATGCTGGGCATCGACCCGCGCATCCTCATCGGCGGGGCGGAAATGGCGGGGATCGGCCGCCATGCGCCGCAATATGAGCAGCGCGAGCCCGCGCGCCCCCAGACCGGCAATGGCGCGCCCACCGACCAGACCGGCCGCTTCGTCGCAGCCGTGCTCGCCCAGAACGAGGATGTCTGGAGCGAGATTCTACCCGAGCAGAAGAACATCCGCTTCAAGGCGGCGCCGCTGGTGCTCTTTTCCGGCGCGACGCGGTCTGGCTGCGGAGCCGCGCAGTCGGCCATGGGCCCCTTCTACTGCCCGACCGATGGCAAGATCTATCTCGACACCTCCTTCTTCAACGACATGAAAGCCAAGCTCGGGGGCGGCGGCGACTTCGCCTATGCCTATGTGATCGCACATGAAATGGGCCACCATATCGAAAACCTTCTGGGCGTCCTGCCCCGCGTCCAGCGCGCGCAGCAGCAGGCTTCGAGCCAGGCGCAGGCCAATCGCCTCTCCGTGGGCGTTGAGCTGATGGCCGATTGCCTCTCGGGCGTCTGGGCGGCCAACGCCGACCGCAAATGGCGGATCATCGAACAAGGCGACATCGAGAAGGCCATCAACACCGCGACCGCCATCGGGGACGACCGCCTGCAGAAGGCCTCGCGCGGCTACGCCGTGCCCGACAGCTTCACCCACGGCTCCTCCGCCCAGCGCGTCGCCTGGTTCCAGAAGGGGCTGAAGACCGGCAAGGTCGACGCCTGCAACACATTCGCGAACGCCACAGCAAATTCGGCAAGGTGACCATGCCCGGCATTGACGAGAGCCTCCCCTTCATCGCCCTGAAGATCGCCGTGCTGACGGTGTCGGACACACGGCGGTTCGAAGATGACAAATCAGGATCGACCCTGGTCGACCGTCTCACGCAGGCGGGCCACAAGCTCGCCGACCGCGCCATCGTCACCGATGATGTGGAGGCGATCCAGCGGCAGGTGCGGGCCTGGATCGGCGATCCCGATGTGGATGTCATCATCTCCACGGGAGGCACGGGCTTCACCGGCCGCGACGTGACGCCCGAAGCCATCGAGCCGCTGCTGGAAAAACGCATGGACGGGTTTTCCACAGTTTTCCACAGGCTCAGCTACGACAAGATCGGAACCTCCACCATCCAGTCCCGCGCCACGGGCGGGGTGGCGGGCGCGACCTATGTCTTCGTGCTGCCCGGCTCCCCCGGCGCCTGCAAGGACGCGTGGGACGGGATCCTCGTCCACCAGCTGGACTACCGCTTCCGGCCCTGCAATTTCGTGGAGATCATGCCCCGGCTCGACGAGCACCTGCGGCGCGGCAAGGCCAAAGGCTGAGGCTTGGGGCTAATCCACCCGCCGAAGCCGCGTGCGCGCCGTGGGGGCTGAGCCAGCCCGGCGCACGAGGCTGGCGAGGTCCGGGCTTGCGCGGTCGAGCCCTCCGCGCCTGGCCACAAGCCCCTGAACAGGGGACAGACCCGGCGCCAGGCGGGTGAGCAGGCCCTCGGGAACCGTCCGGAAAAGCAGGGCTTCCGGGCGCGTGGCGCGCTGGAAGCAGTCGGCCACCTCTTCGATGAAGCCCGCCTGCGGCGCATAGCCCGCCCGCAGAATCAGCAGCAGGTCGCCCCGCGCGCCCCCCAAGCCCGCCGCGATCACGCCCGAAGCATCGGCCGCCATCGCGATCTCGCATCCCGCGTGGTCGGCGATCTTGCGCAGGTCTTCGCTCTCGCCTGCGCTGGCGAGGGTGACATTGCGCACCAGCCCCTCGATCGTCGCGGGAACAAGCGCCGACAGGCTGCGCACCACCGCCTCGAGGGAAGCAGGCTCAGGCGCGGAACGATCGCAAACCAGAATGATCGCGGAAAGCATGGCGGACCTTAGCAGCTTTGCTGCGGGGGAGCATGGGCTTTTCCCACAGATTTATCCACATCGGTTGACGAGGCTTTCATTGTTCCATATTTGTTCTTTGTTCTTGTTTCGTACTGAACAATCAACAAACAGGCGCCCCATGCCGCGCAAAGCGAGCGACTTCGTTCAAGCCCCCTCTCCTGTCTTCGGCCACGGTTTTTCCGAAGGCCCGCCAGCCCCCGTTCCGCCCGAGCGCCGCCCGGGCCGTGGCGCAGCCTCGAACCAGTCGGGACGGTATGAACGCGAGGCGCGCATGGCCGTGGACGACGGCTGGGGGACCATGGGCGCCGACGAGGCCCTGACGCCCCTGAAGACGGAAGTGACGGTCGAGCGGCCCAAGACCATCATCACCCGCAACGACTCGCCCGACATTCCCTTCGATCGGTCGATCAATCCCTACCGGGGCTGCGAGCATGGCTGCGTCTACTGCTACGCGCGGCCCACCCACGCCTATATGGGCCTGTCGCCCGGCCTCGACTTTGAAACGCGGCTCTTCGTGAAGGAGGGCGCCGCCGCCCTGCTCGACCATGAACTGTCGGCCCCCAACTATGTCCCCAAGGTCATCGCCATCGGCACGAACACCGATCCCTATCAGCCCATCGAGCGGCGCCACCGCATCATGCGCGACATTCTGGAGGTTCTGTCGAGAGCCGACCACCCCGTGGGGATCACCACCAAATCCGCGCTCTGCACCCGCGACATCGACCTTCTCGCGCCCATGGCGGCGAAGGGTCTGGCGCGGGTCGCGCTCTCCATCACCACACTCGACCGACGCCTCGCGCGCAGCATGGAGCCGCGCGCCTCGACCCCGGAACGGCGGCTGGAGGCGATCCGCCTGTTGAGCGAGGCGGGCATACCCACCACCGTCATGGTGGCCCCGATCATTCCCGGCGTCACCGACAGCGAGATCGAGACCATTCTGGAGCGGGCCCATGAGGCGGGGGCCCGCTCGGCAGGCTATGTCATGCTGCGCCTGCCGCTCGAAGTGCAGGACATTTTCGGCGAGTGGCTGCTTGAAAACGCGCCCGCCAAATACCGCCGCGTGATGAACCTCATGCGCTCCATGCGCGAGGGCAAGCTCTACGATGCAAGCTGGGGGGCCCGCATGACCGGCTCGGGGCCCTATGCGGGCATCACCGGGCGGCGCTTCGAGGCCGCCGCCCAGCGGCTTGGCTTCAACCTGAACCGGGGCCGCCTGCGCACCGACCTGTTCAAGGCGCCGGTGCGGCCAGGCGGCCAGATGAGCCTGTTCTAGCGGCTAGCGACCCGGCAGCCCGAGGCGGACCGCAAGATAGATGGCCATCACCACCACAAGGCCCAGCGTGATGAAGCTGACGCGCAGGCTCGTGACCGAAGGGTCGCGTCCCGGCGCGGGATGCGCGGGCCGCTTGGCGATGGGATAGGCGCCGTCCGTCTGCCCCGGCTTGAAGGGGACCTCCGGCCCGCGCCCTTCCAAAGTCGCCTGCGCGAGATGGCGGAAGGTGGCGAGGCGACGGGGCGTGCTGTCGCCGATGATGTAGGCCGCCGTTTCGTTCTCGTTGGGGTCGCGGCCCCTCGCCTTGAGAAAGGCCATCAGCCATTCGCGCTTGTTCTGCTTGTAGATGGAATAGGCGACGAGGCCGATGATGTCGTTGTCGCCCGACACCAGCATTTCAAACACGGGATTGCGGTCGTCATTCGCATCGGTCACGACCGCAGGGGCCGTCGTCTCACTGGTCGGCGGATTGGTCGCCGTCGTCTCGATCATGCCGTCTTCCATCGGAAGCTCCTTTCACATGAGCCACGCCACCCAACCCAGCTGTGCCAGTCATTATAGGAAAAAACTAATTGTCTCTATGATTTAGCCTTGGCTTGGCGGGCTTTGACAAGATTGCCCGCAGCTGTGCAGATTTAGCCACAGCCCCAACCCGGCGGCGGAATGGACCGGCCATGGCGAACCCTCACTTCCGGCATGAACGCGCGCTGATGCGCGCAGGATCCTGGCCGGTGGCGGGCGTCGATGAAGCGGGTCGGGGACCGCTGGCGGGGCCGGTGAGCGCCGCCGCCGTCATTCTTGATCCGAAGAAACTGCCGCGCGGGATCGACGATTCCAAGAAGCTTTCAAGCGCGGCGCGCGATGAACTCTTCGATCTCATTTGCGCGCGCGCGCTCGCCATAGCCGTGGGGCTTGCGAGCGTCGAAGAGATCGACCGGCTCAATATCCGCAACGCCACATTCCTGGCCATGCGCCGCGCTCTCGGCGCCCTTGCCATCACGCCCGTCCATGCGCTGATCGACGGAAACGCCAGCCCGCGCGATCTGTCCTGCACCGTGCAGACCATCGTGAAGGGCGACGCCATCAGCCTGTCCATCGCGGCCGCCTCCATCATAGCCAAGGTGACGCGGGATCGCCTGATGGAGCGCCTTGACGAGGCCTATCCGCAGTACGGATTCAAAAACCACATGGGCTATGGCGCGCCCGCCCATCTTGCGGCGCTCAAAGCCCATGGACCCTGCCCCTGGCACCGCCGCAGCTTCGCCCCGGTCCGCGCGGCGCAGGCCGTGGATCTCTTCAGCGCGGCGCCAATCCTCTCCCAGAAGTAAACGACAGGTCGCCCGTCCCCATGCCGTTTTGGCACGTTCGAAAAAGGGACACGGATTTCTCGCGTCCTTAAACCGGTCTTCACCAAGCCCTGAGCATAGTCGCCGGGTCAGTTGAGTAACCGGTGTTTGTATCATGCGTAACGCTCACGCCGGGGTCGCCGGCTCGAAATCCCGGATTCAGGTCTCGCGTAACGGGATGACGGCCCGGCTCCCCGCCGTGCGCAGATCCGCGCCCATCGATGACATCATCATCGGGGACACGGTGGCCGAACTTGCAAAGCTGCCCGACGGCTGCGTCGATCTGATCTTCGCCGATCCGCCCTACAACCTGCAGCTTGAAGGCGCCCTGTCGCGTCCCGACCAGAGCGTGGTCGACGCCGTCGATGACGACTGGGACAAATTCGCCAGCTTCACCCATTACGACGATTTCACGCGCGAGTGGCTGAAAGAGGCCCGCCGCGTTCTGAAGGCCGACGCGACCATCTTCGTCATCGGCTCCTATCACAACATCTTCCGCGTCGGCGCGATCATGCAGGATCTCGGCTTCTGGATCCTCAACGACATCGTCTGGCGTAAGGCCAATCCGATGCCGAACTTCCGGGGACGTCGCTTCACCAACGCCCACGAGACCATGATCTGGGCCTCGCGCGACCCCTCCGCCAAGAGCTACACCTTCAATTATGACGCGCTGAAAGCGGGCAACGAGGATTGCCAGGTGCGGTCCGACTGGTTCTTGCCGATCTGCACCGGCGCCGAGCGCCTGAAGGATGCGCAGGGGCGCAAGACCCATCCGACCCAAAAGCCCGAGGCCCTGCTGGCGCGCGTCATTCTCTCCGCCTCCAATCCCGGCGACCTCGTGCTCGATCCCTTCTTCGGCTCGGGCACCACGGGCGCGGTGGCGCGTCGGCTGCGGCGCACATTCATCGGCATCGAGCGCGATCAGACCTACGCCGCCGCAGCACGGGCGAGGATCGACGCCGTCGAGCCCCTGCCCGCCGACGCCCTCGCCCTGCCCCCCGCCAAACGCAGCGAGCCGCGCGTGGCCTTCGCCAGCGTGGTCGAAATGGGATTGCTGGCGCCCGGCGCCGCATTGACCGATGAGAAGCGCCGCTACAAGGCGACCGTGCGCGCCGACGGCGCCCTCAGCCTCAACCAGATGGTCGGCTCCATTCACAAGATGGGCGCGCTGGCGCAGGGCCTTCCGGCCTGCAACGGCTGGACCTTCTGGCACTATGAAGCCAAGGGCGGCCTCAGGCCCATCGACAGCCTGCGCGCCCAGATCCGCGCCGCGATGAAGGATGCGGCGGAATAGGCGCCGCAGGCCTCAGGGCCATTCGATCCTGAGGAAAGCGATCAGCCAATCAGGCAGCGGCAGAATGGCGGCCGCCTGCTCTGTGCTGATCGAGAGCACAATGGCGCCGATGAGCGAGATCGCCGTGGAGATCCAGACCTTGCTTCCGAACACCTCATGGTCGCGGTTGAGCAGGTAGCCGAAGTAGAAACGCAGCACGAGTGACAGGCGCTGGATCGGCTGCACCACAGTCACCGGCGCGATCGACAAGGCCAGATAGCGGAACATCTGGGAGAGCATGACCGTCAGGCCGCTGGCGATGAACCATTTGCATGTGCGGGCGTCGAGCTTGCGCACATGGGCGATCTGTCCCGGCACGAAGGCGAAGAGCGATATGAAGAGCGCCGCCGCAAGATAAGACACGAAGGCGCCGGCCAATCCCCCACCCATGCCAAGGCCGGAATCGCGCAAAGCGAGGCGCACGATGATGGGGCTGAGGCCATAGCCCGTGCCCGACAAGACCGCGAAGAGATAGCCTTCGAAATATTTCGGCTGAAAGCCGCTCTTCGATGGCGGCTCAGGCGATTTGCGGGCGGCGCGCAGATCGCCGACCATGGTGAAGAGCGGCCCGCCGATGACGAGCAGGATGCCGAGCACGCGCAGCGGCGTCAGCTTCTCGTCAAGGAACCAGACGGCGAAAGCCAGGGTGATGATGATGTCCGACTGCGAAGCCGGACCCTGCAGATTGGCGCCGATGGCTTTCGACGCGCGATAGTTGCAATAGCGCCCCCAGACGAAATGCAGGACTCCGGCGACCGACAGCAGGCCTATCGCTTGCCAGGACAATTGCTGGAGCGCGCCAAGCTGGCCGAAGATCACGAGCAGCAGGAAGAACAGCGGCACGCCCATGGGCACGGTGATGGCCATGGCCTGCGCCACCGTTCCGGTGATGACGCCCCGCCGCGTCGTCGCATTGTTCAGCGCGAAGAACGTCGCAGCCATGAATGACAGAAAAACACCCAGCAAACGCTCATTCCTTCCGGTCGCGCCGCATGGGCTGGCCCATGCGCCAGTTCAGCTCATCCTGCCCATTGGCGTAGCTGAAGATCGCCTGCGCAGGATTGCGGTTGATGAGCTGGCGGCCGAACATGGGATGGGTCATGGAGCGGATCTCATGATCGAGCGGAAAAACCTCCGCGCCGCTGTCCATGTCGGGAATGGAGATGATCCGATATTGCCACTGGCTGGATTCATCGACCCGCAGGCCCATGGCCTTCATGCGGTCATAGGGGCCGGAGAAATCGGCGAGATAGATCTGGATGTGATGATCGAGGCAGGCGGGCTCAGGCGCGTCGCATTCGATGAAGACGAGCGTCTGATGATGGCCGCAGGACACCCGCGCCTCGCCTGCATCCGCGCGCGCCACCGCGCCCATGACCTCGCGATAGAACCGCGCGATGGGCGCCGCCGCGCCCCGCGCGACCTCGAAGCGCACTTCCGACATCCAGAGCCGATAGGGCCCGAACCGCGCCCCGTCAGGCGCATGGCAGATGAATGTGTTGCCCCAGGGGCAGATGACCTCGACATGATCCGGCGCCACGCGGAAATCAAAGAGCGTGCCGTCGAGCTCCTTGCGCACCCGCTCCAGCCGCTCTGCGAGCTGCTTGAGGTCGGGAATGACGAGGCGGGTGACGACGCCCCTGGCCACTGTCGCGGGGCCGGTCGGCAGGTGGAACTGGCTGTCGGCCACATTGACCCACATGTTGTTCGTCCCCGTCATCATGAAGGGGTCGCGGGTGAGGCCAAGGCCGGTCATGTAGAAGGCGGTGGCGAGGCCCTGATCGGGCACGCGGAAGTTCACATGGCCGAGATTGACGATGTTGCCGAGATCTTCGGACGCGCGGTCATAAGTCGCGGTCATTCATTCCTCCCCGATGTTGTCGCCATCATTCCAGCCAAAGGCCGCGCTGTCACTCAAATTCAATCTCGATGTCCCGCGCCTCGCATTCGGCCTCGATGCGCTCGAGCAGCTTCTGCAGATCCTTCATCTGCAGCTCTGAGCCATCGTCCCAGACATCCGCGCCGTCGATGTCGATGACGAGCACGGGATCGCCCTCTTCATCGACGCCTTGGTGGATGGGAAGGGTCAGGATGCGCCCGGCAAGGCTGGCGCGCATCTCGCCATCGCTGATTTCGAGGGTGAAGGACGCATCCTTTTTCGCCATCAATCTTCTCCTTGCGCCCGCGCATGGGCGACGATCTTGCGCATGACGCTGGGGAGGGCCTCGCCGTCAAGATCGCCCTTGAGCGCCCAGCGATAGCCCTCCGGCGCTTTCGCCCCGGCGCGGGCGCCAGCGCGAAAGACGGTCAGCCGCAGCGAGAAATGGGTGAAGACATGCTCCACCACGCCCGGCAGGCGCGCCCATCTGGCGGGCGCAGGCGCATGGTCGAGGGCCCGGCCAAGGTCGAAATCGCCGCTCCAGGGGGAGCCGGGGATCTCCGTCATGCCGCCGAGCAGGCCCTTCGGAGGGCGGGTGCGGACCAGCACCGCCCCATCGGCCCGCTCAAGGAAAAAGGCAGCGCCCGCCCGCGAGGGCCGCTCGGCCTTGGGCGCCTTCACCGGATAAAGCTCCGCCTGACCCGCCGCCGAGGCGGCGCAGGCGCCCTGGAAGGGGCAGAGCGAGCAGGCGGGCCGACGCGGCGAGCAGAGGGAGGAGCCCAGATCCATGAGGGCCTGCGCGAAATCGCCCGAACGGTCCTGCGGCCAGATCCGCGCCGCCGCCTCTTTGATGAGAGGCTTGGCCTTCGGCATGGGCTCGGGGATGGCGAAGAGGCGCGAGACGACCCGCTCCACATTGCCATCCACCACCACGGCCCGTCGTTCGAAGGCGATGGAGGCGATGGCCGCCGCCGTATAGGGCCCGATCCCCGGCAGGGCCCGCAGCACCTCCTCCGTGTCAGGAAATCGCCCGCCATGGTCGCGCGCGACCCTTTGCGCGCAGGCGTGGAGATTGCGCGCCCGCGAATAATAGCCAAGCCCCGCCCAGGCCTTCATGACGTCATCGACCGGCGCGGCGGCGAGATCCTCGACCCCAGGCCAGAGCGCAAGAAACTTCTCGAAATAGCTCTTCACCGCCGGGACCGTCGTCTGCTGCAGCATGATCTCGCTGAGCCAGACCGCATAGGGGTCGCTGCGGCGCCCTGGCGGCGCGCGCCAGGGCAGGACGCGCCGGTGGCGGTCGTACCAGTCAAGGAGGGCCTGTGGATCGGGCGGGGTCATGGCTGGGGTTTAATGGCATTGGGCGGGAAGCGAAAGCGGGCCGGCTGTGGTAAAGTAGACCCATCATGCGCAGCTCCTCACCCCACCAGCCGCAACGCCAGCCGCTCCCCTCCCCGCAGAGGCGAGGGCATGCAGAGCGCAGCGCCGGCTTTCCCCTCCCCCTTGTGGGGAGGGGCAGGGGTGGGGGTCGTGAGGCCTTGCGACATGGGCGCCTTTCGGCCCAGCCGCTCCCGACCAACATGCGCAGACCCCCACCCCGTCCGCTGGCGCGGCCGACCCTCCCCACAAGGGGGAGGGTATGGAGCGCGCGCTGCCTGGGAAAATCCTGCGCGACGCCAGCCGCTCCCCTCCCCGCAGGGGGCCGGATATGCGGAGGCGTGGCGTCGCCATGACTAAGCGCCCCTTCCACCGCCGCGCCGCGCGTCCGCTCGCCGATCTCCTCGGCGGCGCGATTGATCCGCTGCTTGCGAAGCAAGGCTTTGGCGAGAGCGACATCATCCTCAACTGGGACGAGATCGCGGGCGAGCGGCTTTGCGCCGTCACCGAACCGCTCAAGCTGCAATGGCCCTCGCGCGGGCCCAAACGCTCGCCCGACGCCCCCGCCGAACCTGCGACCCTCATCCTGCGGGTCGAAGGCGCCTTCGCCATCGAGGTCCAGCATGTCGCGGCGATCCTGTGCGAACGGATCAACGCCCGGCTTGGCTGGCGCTGCGTCGGCAGGATCGCGCTGCGGCAAGGCCCCATCGAGCGGCGCCCCAGGACACCCGCAGGCCCCCCGCCGCCCTCGGCGGAAGCTGTGGCCGCCGCAGGCAAGCTGGCCGAAGGCGTCGCTGACGAGGGCCTGCGCGAGGCCCTGACCCGGCTTGGCGCGCGGGTGCTCACAAAACCCCCGCCAAAGTGACCGCGCAGCGTCCGCCGCCCTTGCCCCCGGCGCGCGTTCTTGCCACATTCGCCACCAGCAAATCGAACCCACCAAGGCTCTGCGAAGGAAGACCCATGATCTCCTCCTCACCGAAGACACGTCGGGCGTTTCTGGAGACGGCGGGGCTCGCTGCGGGCGCCCTCGCGCTGCCGGGCGCCGCTTTTTCGCAAGCCGTCGGCTCCGTGCCCGTGGCGGACCTGATGGCCGAGGGCGCGCTTCCCGACGTCTGGGAGGGCGCCGCCAACGCGCCCATCACCATCATCGAATACGCCTCGATGACCTGCAGCCATTGCGCGCATTTCCATGAGGCGACCTATCCCACGCTGAAATCGAAATATATCGACACGGGCAAGGTGCGCTTCGCCCTGCGCGAGTTCCCCTTCGATCCGCTGGCGGTGGCGGGCTTCATGCTGGCGCGCTGCGCGGGCGACAAGCGCGAGGCCATGGTCGGCCTGCTCTTCGCCCAGCAGAAGAACTGGGCCTTCTCGGACAAGCCCCTGCAAGGCCTCACCGCCCTCGTCCGCCAGACCGGCATGAGCCAGGAGAAATTCGACGCCTGCCTGCAGGACAAGGAGCTCTACGCCAAGGTCAACGCGGTCTTCGAGAAGGCCTCGAAGCAGTTCCGCGTGGACTCGACCCCCACCTTCTTCATCAATGGCAAGAAGGTCAGCGGGGCCATGTCCCCGGCCGAACTCGACAGCCAGCTTGAGCCCCTGCTGAAGGGCTGAACCTCCGCGAAATCCGTGTAAAACAAGGGTTTCGCACAGGAAAAACCACGCCCAAGCTTGCACCGCGCCCCATCTTGTGACGGCTTACAAGGAACCGATTGCGGCCTTTCCCTTGGGGTCAGGCCGTCTCCACTTGTACGGGTACGGGACCAGGGCTGATGAAATTTGACCGGCTGCGCATTGTCGGTTTCAAGAGCTTTTGCGAGCAGACCGACTTCATCTTCGAGGCCGGGCTGACGGGCATCGTCGGGCCGAACGGCTGCGGCAAGTCCAACCTCGTGGAGGCCCTTCGCTGGGTGATGGGCGAAAACTCCTACAAGAACATGCGCGCGTCCGGCATGGACGACGTGATCTTTTCGGGCTCCGGCGGCCGCCCGGCCCGCAATACGGCCGAGGTCGGCCTTGTCCTCGACAATTCAGCCCGCACCGCCCCTGCCGCCTTCAACGACGCAGAAATCCTCGAAGTCACCCGCCGGATCGAGCGCGAGGCAGGCTCGACCTACCGCGTCAACGGCAAGGAAGTGCGCGCCCGCGACGTGCAGCTTCTCTTCGCCGACGCCTCAACGGGCTCGCGCTCTCCCGCCATGGTGCGGCAGGGGCAGATCGGGGAGATCATCTCCGCCAAGCCCCAGCAGCGCCGCCGCATTCTTGAAGAGGCCGCAGGCATTTCCGGCCTTCATTCGCGCCGCCACGAGGCGGAGCTGCGGCTGAAGGCGGCGGAGGAGAACCTCAACCGCCTCGAAGACATCATCAAGCAGATCGACAGCCAGAGCGAGAGCCTCAAGCGGCAGGCCCGGCAGGCCTCGCGCTACAAGAACCTCGCCGCCGACATCCGTCGGCAGGAGGCGCTGGTCTATCACATCGCCCACAAGGAGCTGACGGCGGACCTGCATCAGGCCGAGCGCAAGCTCGAAGCCGATACGCTGGAAGTCGCCGAGCGCACCCGCCAGCAGGCCGAGGCCGCCCGCCTTCAGGCCATCGCCGCCCATGGCCTGCCCGGCCTGCGCGATGAGGAGGCCAAGGTCAGCGCCGTGCTGCAACGCCTCATCATGGCGCGCGAGCAGCTCGAGGGCGAGGAGAAGCGCGCCACAGAGCGCGCCGCAGAGCTGGAGCGCCGGATCGCCCAGTTGACCCGCGACCTCGCCCGCGAGACCGCCCTCATCGACGACGCCGCCAATGTTCTGACGAAGCTCGACACCGAGGCCGAGGATCTCGCAGCCCAGGCGGAATCCTCCGCCGACATGGATTTCGACGCCAAGGCGAAGCTGGCGGACGCCGAAGGCGCGCTGGCGGACGCCGAGCGCAAGCTGGCGGAATCCCAGACCGCCCTCTCCGACATCAACGCCCGTCGCGGCGCCCTCGAACAGGCCCTCGCCGAAGAGGCGCGCCAGCTCACCCGCTTCGAGCAGGAGCTGGCCTCCGTCGAGAGCGAACTCGCCGCCCTCAAGGAAAGCGCTGGCGGCGATGATGAGCTGATGGAGGCCGCCGAGGCTCTGGCCATGGCGCAGGACGCCGCCCAGACCGCCGAAGAGGCCGTTCTTGCGGCCGAGGAGGCCCATGCGGAGGCGCAGGCCGCCGAAGCCGAAGGCCGGGGCCCCCTCGCCGACGCCGAGCGCAAGGCGCAGCGCCTCGAGACGGAGGTGCGCACCCTCAGCAACCTGCTCGCCAGCGCCGCCAGCGAACTCTGGCCCCCCGTGGTCGAGGAGATGACCGTCGAGAAGGGCTATGAGGCGGCGCTTGGCGCGGCCCTTGGCGACGATCTCGACGCCTCCGTGAACGATTCCGCCCCGGCCCATTGGGGGCTGATCGGCGACCCCGCGCATGATCCGGCCCTGCCGCCGGGCGTGCAGGCCTTCGCGCAGCTCGTGAAGGCGCCGCCCGCACTCGCGCGCCGCCTCGCCCAGATCGGCGTCGTCCTGCGCACCGACGGCGCGCAGCTGCAAAAACTGCTCAAGCCCGGCCAGCGCCTCGTCTCGAAAGAGGGCGACCTCTGGCGCTGGGATGGCTTCACCGCCGCCGCCGAGGCCCCGACCCCCGCCGCCAAACGGCTGGTCGAGAAGAACCGGCTGGGCGAACTCACCATCGAAGCCGCACGCGCCCGCGCCGAGGCGGACACGCTCAAGACCGAGGCCGAGCGTCGGCAGGCCGTGCTGCGCGCAGCCGCCAGCGCCGAAGGCGAGGCCCGGCAGGCCGCGCGCGCCAGCCTGCGGCTGGTCGAGGAGGCGCGCGAGCGCTCGGTCGGCCTTGAGCGCCGCCGCGCCCAGGTCGCCTCGCGCCTCTCCGCCCTCTCGGAAGCGGCCACCCGCCTCGCCCAGAGCCGCAACGAGGCCGCCGAAAAGAAGGAGCGCGCCGAGCTGGCCTTGACCGAGCTTGCGCCCACCACCCAGCTCACGGGGCGCCTCGACCGCGCCCGCGTCGGCGCAGCGCAGGCCCGCGCCGAGGCCGCCGAAGCCCGCGCCGCCGTGCAGGGGCTGGCGCGCGAAGGCCAGATCCGCGAGCAGCGCCGTCAGGCCATCGCCACCGAGCGCCAGTCCTGGGACGACCGCCGCAGCCGCGCCACCCGCCAGATCGACGAATTCGAGACCCGGATCGAAGAGGCGCGCGAAGAGCAGGAGACCCTGGCCGAGGCGCCGGACATGTTCCTGCACAAGCGCCGCGCCCTCATGAACGAGATCGAGGCCGCCGATCAGGCCCGCAAGGAGGCCGCCGACCGGCGCGCCTCAGCCGAAACGGGCCTCACCGAGGCGGACCGCCTCGCCCGCGCCTGCCTCGATGGCATGAGCGCCGCCCGCGAGGAGCGCGCCCGCACCGAGGCCCGCCTTGAGGGCCTGCGCGCGCGCCACGAATCCATCACGCGGGACATCGCGGCCAACCTCGAATGCGAGCCCCATGCCCTGGCCGAACTCGCGGGCGTCACGGGCGACTCGGATCTGCCCGCGCTCGACGTAGTGGAGCGCAAGCTCGAAAGCCTGAAGCAGGACCGCGAGCGCCTTGGCGCGGTGAACCTGCGCGCCGACGACGAGCTGCAGGAGATCGAAGAGAAGCAGGGTCAGCTCACCGCCGAGCGCGACGACCTGACCGAGGCCATCCGCAAATTGCGCCTGGCGATCCAGAGCCTCAACAAGGAAGGCAGGGAGCGCCTGCTCGCCGCCTTCGATGTGGTCAACGGCCATTTCAAGGAGCTGTTCACGACGCTCTTTGGCGGTGGTTCGGCGGAGCTGCAGCTCGTGGAGTCGGAAGATCCGCTGGAGGCTGGCCTCGAGATCCTCGCCCGCCCGCCGGGCAAGAAGCCGCAGACCATGACGCTGCTGTCCGGCGGCGAACAGGCGCTCACCGCCATGTCCCTGATCTTCGCGGTGTTCCTCACCAATCCCTCGCCGATCTGCGTGCTCGACGAAGTGGACGCGCCGCTCGACGATTCCAACGTCGAGCGCTTCTGCGACCTGCTTGAGGAAATGCGCAAGCGCACGGACACGCGCTTCGTCACCATCACCCATAACCCCATCACCATGGCCCGCATGGACCGCCTCTTCGGCGTGACGCAGGCCGAGCGCGGCGTGTCGCAGCTCGTGAGCGTCGATCTGGGTCAGGCGGAAGAGCTGATCGCGGCGGAGTGAGGCGTCGGCAGTCGGCAGTCGGCAGTCGGCAGTCGGCAGTCGGCAGTCGGCAGTCGGCAGTCGGCAGTCGGCAGTCGGCAGTCGAGATTGCT
>CANGFT010000065.1 GCA_947453205.1 Beijerinckiaceae bacterium
CGCTCTGGTTGTTGATGCCCGCATAGCTGTTGACGCCGGTGAGCGACAAGGCGCCCGCGCCGATCTGCGTGAGAGTCCCTGATCCCGATATGGCGTTGGCTACGGTGAGGGCGTCGGCGCGGTTGAAGACGAGGGATGCGTTGTTGGTCACGGCGCCCGAGCCCAGCGACCCGCTAGTTCCGCCAGCGCCCACCTGCAGGGTTCCAATGTTGATGGTGGTGGCGCCGCTGTAGGTGTTGGCGCCCGTCAGAACGGTGTTTCCTGGGCCCGCTTGCGTCAGCGTTCCCGATCCCGATATGGCGTTGGCCACGGTGAGGGCGTCGGAGCGGTTGAAGATGAGCGCGCCATTGTTGGCGACGTCGCCGGACCCGAGCGATCCGCTCGCCCCGCCTGCGCCGATCTGCAGCGTCGCGCCTGCGTCGATGGTGGTGGCGCCGCTGTAGGTGTTGGCGCCCGTCAGGATGGTCTTGCCTGCCCCTGAGAAGCCTATGGCGCCATTGATGGTCGCATTTGACAAGACGCCCGAGAACGTCCCCGTGGCGCCGCCCGCAACGTTGATCCTGTTGAGAGGCGAGGCGGTGAGCCTGATGTTGTTGTCAAAAAGGTCGGTCTGCGGGACGTTCAGCGTGCCCCCGTCGATGGTGAGGTCGACGCCGGCGACCAATCCGCTTGCGGCCTGGGTTGAATTTTGTCCGATCACAGCGCTGGAGACGACGAGGTTCCAGTTAAGCGCGCTGCCCGTATCCTGAACCAGCTTCCACATATAGCCATTCAGCGCGCCCGACCGGCTTGCGCCGATGGCGGCGTCGTTCACGCCGGTGAGCGCATTGGCGAAGGTTCCGCTGGTCAGGCTGGAGCCGCTGGCCACGCCAAAGGTCATGGCGCCAGTGGATGAGGCGACGCTGAGTTGGCCATAGTTGGTGGCCGACGTGACATAGATGAAATAGTTTGAGGGCAATGCGCCGGTGTAAGCCAGCGGTCCGGCCGATCCGCCCTTGTAATTGACGAGCGTGGCGATCACGCCCTGATTGTTGATGGCGCCATAGCTGTTGACGCCGGTGAGCGACAAGGCGCCCGCGCCCATCTGCGTCAGCGTGCCCGAGCCCGATATGGCGTTGGCCACAGTGAGGGCGTCGGAGCGGTTGAAGATGAGCGCGCCATTGTTGGTGATAGCGCCGGACCCCAGCGAACCAGTGGTTCCGCCTGCGCCGATCTGCAGCGTTCCGCTGTTGATGGTGGTCCCGCCGCTGTAGGTGTTGGCGCCCGTCAGGACGGTGTTTCCTGGGCCCGCCTGCGTCAGCGTCCCCGATCCCGATATGGCGTTGGCCACGGTGAGGGCGTCGGAGCGGTTGAAGATGAGCGCGCCATCATTGGCGACCGCGCCCGACCCCAGCGACCCGCTCGTTCCGCCTGCGCCGATCTGCAACGTAGCGCCCGCGTCGATGGTGGTGGCGCCTGCATAGGTGTTGGCGCCCGTCAGGATGGTCGTGCCCGGCCCTGAGAAACCTATGGCGCCATTGCTTGTCGCATCTGACAAGAGGCCTGAGAACGTCCCGGTGACGCCGCTGGCGGCATTGATCCTGCTGAGGGACGAGGCGGTGAGGCGGATGTTGTTGTTGTAAGCGCCGGTCTGATCGACGTTGAGCGTTCCCCCGTCGATGGTGAGGTCGACGCTGGCGAGGACGCCGTCGGTGGATTGCGGGGAGGCCTGGACAATGGTCGTGCTGCCCAGCAGAAGATTCCAGTTGAGGGCGTTGCCGGAGTCCTGGACAAGCTTCCACATATAGCCGTTCAGCACGCCGGATCGTGTCGCGCCGATGTCGGCGCTGTTGAGGCCCGTCAGAACATTGGAGTAGGTTCCGTTGGCGAAAGTCGAGGCGTTGCTGACGCCGAAGTTGAGGGAGCCGCTGTAGGCGGACGCGCTGAGCTGTCCGTAACGGGTCGCGGAGGTGATGGCGATGTAATAATTGGTCGGGAGGGTTCCTTGCAGGGTCAAGGCGGTCGTGCTGGCGTTCGCCCCATTTCCGCCCTGGGCGTTGGTCAGGCTCGCAATCGCTCCACCCGCGTAAACGCCGGTCGATCCGCCCGTGATCGATCCCAAATTCATCACAGACGCGGCGCCGGCTCCCAGATAGAGTCCAATGGACAGGCCGCTGGTGGAGCTGGCGGAGATGGCGCCGCTGTTGCTGATGGTCGTGGTCGCGCCATTGGCTGTGACGCCATAGGCTTCTCCGGCCGCCGTCGTCGCGCTGATGACGCCGCCTGCATTGTTGGTGATGTTGGCGAAGGTGGATGCGGAGACGCCAAAGGCCGAGCTTGAACCAAGCGCTGATGCGCTGATGGTTCCGCTGTTGCCTCCTACTGTCACGGATGAGTTGACGGACACCAGGCCATAAGCTCCACCCGAGCCGCTGGCTCCCGTCTTCAGGCCCAAGATGGAGCCCGTATTGGAGGCTACGTTGATGGTCGAGTTTTGCGCGTAAACGCCATAGGCTGTGCCTGTGCCGCTGGTGCCCTTGATGGTCCCTGCATTCGCCGTCACCGTGGCGCTGGTCTGGGCCAACACGCCATAGGAGAAATAGGAGCTGCTGGTCGCGTATATGTTGCCCGTGTTGGAGGTGATTGCGACAGTCGAGCCGCTGGAGCGCAGGCCTGCGCCTATGCCGGAGGTGCTTGCGCCATAGATATCGCCTGAATTGGAGGTGATGATGATGTTAGCTGGGGAATTGAAGGTATAGACGCCGTAGCCGTCGCTCCCCGCGGCGGATCCGAAGATCGTGCCTGCGTTGCTGTTCACAGTGGCGGTTGAGTTGCCGGTGGCGAAGCCGGCGGCCAAGCCCGTGCCATAGGTTGTTCCTGACATGACCGAGGAAGCGCCGGTGTTGGTGATGCTGGCGGTATTGGTGCCATAGGCCCCGTAGGCGTTGCCATAGCCACCGCTGTGTTGGCTGATCGCGGTGATGCTGCCGCTATTGTTGACGGTGTTGGACGAAACCCCCATGACGCCGATGGCGACCGAGATCTTGCTGGTCGCGCTGATGACGCCGCCTGTAGAGTTAGTGACTGTCGCATTCCGACTGGCTCTCATGCCATAGGCGTAGCCGTCCCCCTTGACGGTCGCTGTGATGTTTCCGGTGTTGCTGGTGACGGCGATGTCCTGGCCCGCCCTCAAAGCATATGCATAGTTGCTGCCGTTGGCGGTGGCGTTGATGCTCCCGGCGTTTGATAAGAGGTTCAGATTGGTTGCGCCGTTAACGGCGAACGCAAAGCCCGACCCGCTCGAAGTGGCGTCTATGGTGGCTCCGGCATAGTTGTTGAGGGTGACCGCTGCTATATAGGCGCCGATCGTGCTGACTGTGGTGTTGATCGCCGGGGTCGCCGAGATCGCGCCATAATTGTCGATCAGCGTCAGCGAACCGAAATTGATCGCGTTGGCGCCTGCGACGTTTAGGCTCGCGCCTGAATTGACCGTGATCGTCCCATTGGTTTCAACGCCGCTGCCGTAAACCGTTGTCGTCGCCCCGTCGCACACGGCCACGACGCCATTGGCCGCCGCCGGGGTGCAGGCGGCTGAGGCGCCGCTCTGTTCCAGAACCAGCAGGGCTGCGCCGCCCGCCGCGCTCATGAGGGCGCGCTTCAGGGCGGCTGAAGGCGAGGAGCGGGGGCTTGTGCTGAATAAATTTTCAGACGCGAGCATGTGTCGGCTCATCAGGCGATGGGGAGAACTTGAACGAAATCAACGCGACATAAACACGCGAGGCGCAGCGACTGGCGCAAGCTTGCTAGCTTCACCTTATGTTTATCAAATGAATTTTTTCTGTTATTATTGCTTTTGTAATTAAAAAAAATAAATAGTTTCTAATTCTTAACCACTAGGATGCGTCGAAAACCTTAAAGTCCATGAATGAACGGGCCAGCCCATGGCGCTTCCTGACCGGCCCATCCCCCATCCACGCGCCGGGGGCCTGCGCTCGACACATCCGCCTGTCCGTTGTACGGCTCCGCCCTGCGCAAACTCGCCCTGTTCCGCCTCACCGAGCCCCGCCCCACGAGCCCTTCTTCCGAGTCCTGCCCCCCGAGCCCTGCCCCCGAGTCCCACTCCTATGTCCGATCTTCTGCTTGAACTCTTCTCCGAGGAAATTCCCGCCCGCATGCAGGCGCAGGCCGCTGCGGATCTGAAGAAGCTCGTCACCGACGCGCTGGCCGAGCGCGGGCTTTTCTATGAGGGCGCCGCCAGCTTCGCCACGCCCCGGCGCCTTGCGCTGCATGTGGCGGGCCTGCCCGAGCGCCAGCCCGACACGCGCGAGGAGAAGAAGGGCCCGCGCGTCGGCGCGCCCGAGGCCGCCGTGCAGGGGTTCCTGAAGAGCGCCGGGCTCGCCTCCCTCGATCAGGCGAAGATCGAGGCGGACCCCAAGGGCAAGGGCGAGTTCTATGTGGCGGTGATCGAGCGGCCGGGGCTGGCGACCATCGATGTGCTCGCGCAGATCCTGCCCGCCGTCATCCGCGCCTTCCCCTGGCCGAAATCCATGCGCTGGGGCCGCGCCTCGCAGCGCAGCGACTCCCTGCGCTGGGTGCGCCCGCTTCATTCCATCGTCGCGACCTTCGGGCCGGAGACCGAGGAGCCCCGCGTGGTTCCCTTCGAGGTCGACGGAATCGTTGCGGGCGACGTCACCTATGGCCATCGCTTCATGGCGCCGCAGGAGATCCGCCTGCGCCGCTTCGATGATTATGTCCCCGCGCTGGAGCGGGCCAAGGTGGTGCTCGACCCCGCGCGCCGCCGGGACATCATCCTGCATGACGCCAGGGATCTCGCCTTCGCGCAGGGGCTGGAGCTCGTCGAGGACGATGCCTTGCTGGCTGAGGTCGCGGGCCTCGTCGAATGGCCGGTGGTGCTCATGGGCGCCTTTGACGAGGCCTTCCTCGACATTCCCGCCGAGGTCATCCGCGCCACCATCCGCGCCAACCAGAAATGTTTCGTGCTGCGCAAGCCGGGCGGGCAGGGGCTCGCCAACCGCTTCCTGCTGGTGTCCAACATCCTGGCCAGCGACGGCGGGCAGGCCATCGCGGCGGGCAACGGGCGCGTGGTGCGCGCGCGCCTCTCGGATGCGCTCTATTTCTGGCAGACCGACCGCAAGCCCCTGCCGGACGCCGCGCTCTATGCGGACGCCGCAAGGCCGCTTGAGCTGGATCTGGGAAAGACCCTCGACCAGCGCATGGGCAAGCTCGCCTATCTCGATGTGGTCTTCCACGAGAAGCTCGGCACGCAGGGCGCCCGCGTGGCCCGCATCCGCGCGCTGGCGGCGCAGATCGCGCCCTTGGTCGGCGCCGATGTCGCCCTCGCGCGGCGCGCAGCGGCCCTTGCCAAGGCCGACCTCATGACCGAGGTCGTCGGCGAATTTCCCGAAACGCAGGGCCTCATGGGCCGTCGCTACGCGCAGATCCAGGGCGAGGCCGAGGCCGTCTGCGCCGCCATCGAGGATCACTACAAGCCGCAGGGCCCCTCCGACCGCGTTCCCCACGATCCCGTCTCCATCGCGGTCGCGCTGGCTGACAAGATCGACACGCTCACGGGCTTCTGGGCCATCGACGAAAAGCCCACGGGCTCGAAAGACCCCTACGCCCTGCGCCGCGCCGCGCTCGGCGTCATCCGGCTCGCGCTGGAGAATGGGTTAAGGCTTCCGCTCGTCCGAATAATGGCGACGTCCTTCGCGTTCCAATTGCGCGATATGAAGGCTCGATCAAAGTCAGAAGCAAACTTGGCTGTAAATGCGTTAGCCAAGAAAGCTGAGCTAGTTCCCTATGCCGTTAAAATTCGGCATGACCTAGCGCAGCTTTCGTCTTCGCTAGACGAGAACGATAAAGAAAAATTTTTCCTTTTCGGGCCTGACCTCCTCGTCTTCTTCATCGATCGCCTCAAGGTCTATCTGCGCGACAAGGGCGCGCGGCACGACCTCATCGACGCGGCCATCGGCGCGGGCGAGTCGGATGATCTCCTGATGATCGTGCGGCGCGTCGAGGCGCTCGGCTCCTTCCTTGAGACCGACGAGGGCAAGACCCTGCTGGCGGGCTACAAGCGCGCCGTGAACATCATCCGCGCCGAGGAGAAGAAGGAGAAGGACGGAGGGCTCGGCTTCAACGAGAAGCATGCTCCCAACCTGCGCTCCGAGCGCGAGGAGCATGTGCTCTCCGCCGCCATCGACCGCGCCGCCGCTGACGCCCGCTCCCATGTGGGCGCCGAGGATTTCGCCGGCGCCATGCATGCGCTGGCCAGGCTGCGCGAGCCCGTGGACGCCTTCTTCGTGGCGGTGACCGTCAACGATCCCGATCCGCTGCGCCGCCTCAACCGCCTGCGCCTCCTCAACGAGCTGCGCGCGGCCATGCATGTGGTGGCCGACTTCGGCAAGATCGCGGGCTGAGGACGCGCAGGGCTAGAGATCGTCGAGCAGGGCCTCGCCCCGGTGCAGCGCTTCGGCCTGCCGCGTGAAGCCTGCGCCCTCGTGCAGGATCAGGGGCGGCAGGAGGCGCAGGGGGGCGCGGCTGCCCTTGACGCCCCTGACGATGATCCGATGCGCCGGATCCTTCGCCCTTGGATGGATCGCCAGCACGCTCAAGGCGCCGAAACGCCCTTCGCAGGCGCCCAAGACCTCCGCCAGATGGTCCGCCCTGTGGATCAGGGCGAGCTGTCCGCCGGGGCGCGTGAGGGCGGCGGCGGCGCGCATCCAGCCATCAATTCCATCGCCGCCCTCCTCATGGGCATGGGCCGCAGCGCGGCGCGCATGGGGGGACACGCGGGCGCGGTCCGGCGCGAGCCAGGGCGGATTGGTCGCGAGGCAATCGGCGAAGCCGTCCGCAAGCTCCGCCGCCCGCCGGGCGCTGGCCCGGGTGAGGTCGGCCTCCACCACGCTGACCCGCCCCTCCAGCCCGTTCAGGGCGGCGTTGGCGCGGGCGAGCCCTGCGGTGAAGGAATCGCGCTCCACAAGGGTCACGCGCAGGCCCGGGCGCGTGACCGCCGCCGCAAGCCCGACTGCGCCCACCCCCGCGCCTGCATCGCAAAGAACCCCCTCGGCGAGGCCGATGGCCGCCGCCAGCAAAATGGCGTCCGTGCCGGCCCTGTGGCCCTGCGCGGGCTGGCGCAGGCGCAGGCGCCCGCCCAGAATGGCGTCTTCCGCTGTTTGTTCAGCTTTAGGGGTCACGGGGCGTCCCGCAGTTCATGCGCCAGCCCCGCCTCGGCCAGCAGGCGGCGGGCGCTGGCGAGCTGGTCGTCCGCCACCAGAACCCGGCGCGGCAGGAATCCGGTCGAACCCTCCAGCGCGCTCATATGGCCGTCTGCTACGAAAAAGCGCAGGCCCTGCGCGGCGAAGATCGCCTCCACCAGCGAGATCAGCACGAGGCCGTTGGTGCGCAATAGCTCTTTCATAAGGCCTTTCAAAGGTTTGCCGTTTGATCCGGGATGCTGGCGCGTGCGTAGAAGCTTGCAGTTTCCCTGCATCTTCGCAAGCGGTGCAGGCTTGCCGGGAATCGTCCGCGCCCGTAAGTTGCGCCGCAATCTGAAGCATAAGGACGAAATCGGTGGGCGTCGTCATTTCTCTGGAAGACAAGGGCAAGGAGCCCGGCCTCGCGAACCTTTCGGGGCTTGTGGCGCCTGACCTGTCGAAGGTCAACGACGTGATCCTGTCGCGCACGGGGTCGGACGTGACCATGATTCCCGAAGTGGCGAATCATCTCATCTCCTCCGGTGGCAAGCGGCTGCGGCCCATGCTTACGCTGGCCATGGCGGGGCTCTGCGCCTATCGGGGCGACGGCCACATCAAGCTCGCGGCCTCCGTCGAGTTCATGCACACCGCGACCCTGCTGCATGACGATGTGGTGGACCAGAGCGACATGCGCCGGGGCAAGGCCGCCGCGCGGATGCTCTGGGGCAACGAGGCGAGCGTGCTTGTGGGCGATTTCCTGCTCGGCCAGGCCTTCCGCATGATGGTGGAGGTCGGCTCGCTGCCCTGCCTCGACGTGCTCTCCACCGCGGCCACGGTCATCGCCGAGGGCGAGGTGATGCAGCTCGCCGCCGCCAAGAACATGCAGACCTCGGAAGACGAATATCTCGATGTGATCCGCGCCAAGACCGCCGCGCTCTTCGCCGCCGCCTGCGAGGTCTCGCCCATTCTGGCGAGCCGCGCCAAGGCCGAGGTCGCGGCCTGCCGCAGCTATGGCGCGAATCTGGGCATCGCCTTCCAGCTCATCGACGACGCCCTCGATTATGGCGGCACCTCGGCCAAGCTCGGCAAGAATGTCGGGGATGATTTCCGCGAGGGCAAGATCACGCTGCCTGTGGTTCTGTCCTTCCGCCGTGGCGACGAGGCCGAGCGCGACTTCTGGCGCCGCACGCTGGAGCGGGGCGAGATCGAGGATGGCGATCTGGAGACCGCCCTTGCGACCATGCGCCGCCATCGCGCGCTGGAGGACACGATCGAGCGCGCCCGCCACTATGGCGCCATGGCGCGCGACGCGCTGGAGCTCTTCCCCGCCTCGCCCTGGCGGAAGGCCCTGCTGGAGGCGGTGGATTTCTGCATCAGCCGGGCGCATTGAATATGCCGTCCATCATCGCTTAAGAGCCTCTTGTGTGCGTCGCACAAGAGGCGTAAGAGCCTGCCCTGCGGCCGCCGGCAGGAGCGGTTACGAGTAAGGCATAAGTCATGACGACCGGCGCTATGGGGTCTGCGGGCCCGGCCGGTGACGGACAGACGAGCGTGGTCTCTCCCCATGCGGGGCACTCGCCAGACGCCACTGGATCACATTCCTCCTCATCCATCTGGGCTCTCTTCATCGGCTCCATCGGCGTCGTCTACGGCGACATCGGAACCAGCCCGCTCTATGCGCTGCGCGAAGCGGTCATGGCGGCGAGCGGCGGTCATCAGGGGATCGAGCGCGAGACTGTTCTGGGCGTCCTGTCGCTGATTTTATGGGCGTTGATGGTCATCGTGACCTTCAAATATGTCCTTGTCCTGCTTCGCGCGGACAATGACGGCGAAGGCGGCACTCTCTCCTTGATGGCGCTGGCGCAGCGCGCAATGGGCCGCCAGACGCGATCGATCTTCCTGCTGGGCGTATGCGGAGCCGCGCTGTTCTTCGGTGATGCGATGATCACCCCGGCCATTTCGGTGCTGTCGGCGGTGGAAGGCACGAAGCTGATCGCCCCACAGTTCGAAGCCTACATTCTGCCGACGACCGTGGCGATCATCTTCGCCTTGTTCTTCGCACAGAGGCGCGGCACGGCGAAGGTCGCCGCCTGGTTTGGCCCCATCATGGTCGCCTGGATGATCGTCATGGCCCTTGGCGGCCTCATCCATATTTTCGACGACCCGCAGATCTTCGCCGCCATCAACCCCTGGCATGGCGTGCATTTTCTGGTCACGCATGGCGGCGTGGGGCTGCTTGCTCTTGGCGCGGTCTTCTTGTCCGTCACGGGCGCCGAGGCGCTTTATGCCGATCTTGGCCATTTCGGCAAGAAACCGATTCAAAGGGCTTGGCTGACGCTGGTCTTTCCGGCGCTCGCCCTCAACTATCTTGGGCAGGGGGCTTTGTTGCTTTCAAACCCAACCGCGCTGGAGAATCCTTTCTTCCGGCTTTATCCGGCTGATCTGCTTCCGCTCATCGTCTTGCTTGCGACAGCCGCAACGATCATCGCAAGCCAGGCTGTCATCACCGGCGCCTATTCCTTGACCCGTCAGGCGATCCAGTTGCGCCTGCTGCCGCGTCTCGACATTCGCCATACGTCCGAGGCGCAGGAGGGGCAAATCTACATGCCCCAGGTCAACAAGCTCTTGCTGATCGGCGTCCTGTTCATTGTGGTCCTCTTTGGCTCATCTGACAAACTGGCCACCGCCTATGGCATCGCGGTCACTGGAACGATGGTCGTCACGGCCTGTCTCGCCTTCATTGTGGCGTGGAAGCACTGGCGCTGGCCCGTGTGGGCGGCGGCCATGCTCATGACGCCCTTTCTGGCGGTCGATCTCGTCTTCTTCGGCGCCAATCTCATCAAGATCTTCGAGGGCGGTTATGTGCCTTTGCTGATCGCCGCCGGGTTTATGGTGTCGATGTGGACATGGACGCGCGGGACGCGGATCCTCGCGGAAAAGATGCGCCGCGACGACATCGCCCTGCAGGATCTTGTCGAGCGGCTGGAAAAGAAGTCGCCCCATCGCGTGTCCGGGACCGCCGTATTCCTGACGAGCGATCCGCAGACGGCGCCGGTGGCCTTGCTGCACAGCCTGAAGCACTACAAGGTTCTCCATGAGAAGAACGTCATGCTGACGGTCGTCACCGCCAATGTGCCGCGTGTGCCGGACGGGGAGCGCGTCAGGATGGAGCCGATCAGCGCGACCTTTTCGCGGGTCTTCCTCACCTTCGGCTATATGGATGAGCCCAACGTGCCCAGAGCGCTCGCCCTTTGCCGCAAGCAGGGCTGGCGCTTCGACATCATGTCCACATCGTTTTTTCTCTCACGCCGCTCGATTCGCGCGGGGCGCAAGAGCGAGATGCCGCTCTGGCAAGATAATCTATTCATAGCGCTGGCGAACAACGCAACAGACGCCAGCGAATATTTCCATATCCCCACCGGGCGTGTGGTCGAGATCGGGGCCCAGATCGCCGTCTAGGTGACAATCGCGCCCTGTCGTGGTTCATTCCCGGCAGGGAGGAACCTATGAGGGAAGCTCGATCGCGAACCTTTGTGCTGGTGCACGGGGCCTGGCATGGCGGCTGGTGCTGGCGACGCGTGGCCGACAGGCTGACCGCCGCAGGCCACCGCGTCTTCACGCCCACGCTCACCGGGCTTGGCGAGCGCCAGCATCTTCTGAGCGCCTCGATCACCCTCGACACCCATGTGCAGGATGTCTGCAACCTCATCCGCTTCGAGGAGCTGACCGACATCTGCCTCGTCGGCCATTCCTATGCGGGCATGGTGATCTCGCGCGTCGCCGAGGAGATGGAGCCGCGCATTTCGTCTTTCGTCTTTCTCGACGCCTTCGTGCCCGAAGACGGCGAGACGCCGCTCGACCTCATCACCGCCCATGTGCAGTCCGACATCCGCGCGGCGCTGGCGCGTGGCGAGCTGACCCGCCCGGCGCCGCCCGCCGCCTATTTCAAGCTGCAGTCGGAGGCGGACGTCGTCTGGATCGACTCCATGATGACGCCGCATCCCAATGGCGTCTGGCCCCATCCCATCCGCCTCACCGGCGCGCGCGAGCGCATCGCCAAACGCGCCTATGTGCGCGCGGGCCTCTATCCCAATCCCAATTTCGACGCCGCGATGGAGAAGCTGCGCAGCCGTGAGGGCTGGCGCGTGATGAGCCTTGCGGGCGGACATGACCTCATGGTCGACGCCCCCGATGCGCTCGCTGATCTCTTCGTTGAACTCGCCTGAAGGTCGCCGCCATGTTTCGCAACCTCTTCGCCGCCGCGCTCGCCTGCGCCAGCTTTGCGCTTCCGGCTGCGGCTTCCGATTTCTATGCGGGCAAGCAGATCACGCTCATCGTCGGCGCCTATCCGGGCGGGGGCTATGATCTGCTCGCGCGGCTGATGACGCGCCATATCAGCAAGCACATTCCGGGCGCCCCCCAGTGGGTGGTGCAGAGCATGCCCGCAGGCAACAGCGTCGCCGCCACCAACCACCTCGCCAATGTGGCGGCGCGCGACGGCACGGTGCTGGCGATGATCCAGCGCGGCATGCTGCACGCCAAGATGAACAACGCCATGGGCGTGCAGTTCGACATCGCAAAGCTGAACTGGATCGGCAATCTCAACAAGGAGACCGGCGTGACGCTGGGCAACGCCAGCGCCCCCGTGCAGAAGGCGAGCGAACTCTTCGAAAAGGAGCTGATCGTCGGCGGCCAGACGGGCGTCGATCCCGAGATCACGCCGCGCATCTACAATGCTCTGATCGGCACGAAATTCCGCATCATCAGCGGCTATCCCGGCACGCCCGCGATTGGTCTGGCCATGGAGAAGGGCGAGGTCGAGGGCATCGGCGACTGGTCATGGTCGAGCCTCAAGGTGCAGAAGCCCGAATGGCTGCGCGACAAGAAGGTGAATGTGCTCATGCAGGGCGCGCTTGAGAACGATCCCGAACTGCCCGGCGTGCCCAACGCCCTCGACTATGTGAAAGACCCTGTCTCGCGTCAGGCGCTCGAACTCTATTTCACCCAGAAGACCGTGGCGCGCCCGCTCGTGGCGCCGCCCGATGTGCCCGCCGATCGCCTCGCCATCCTGCGTAAGGCGCTGATGGCTCTGGCTGACGACAAGGAGTTTCTGGAGGACGCGCAGCGTTCGCGCCTCGATATTGAAATCCTGCCGGGCGAGGCGGTGGAGAAGGTCATCGCCAAGATCGCCACCACCCCGCCTGAAGCCGTGGCGCGCATGGTGAGCGCCATGAGCGGGCCCTAGAGGGTCTCGCCGAACTTGTCGCGCCAGGCGGGCTGGGCGCCCGGATAGGGCAGGGCGCGCGCCTCATAGACGCCGCGCGCGATGGCCCTCGCCAGGCAGTCGGCGGCGACCATGCCGATCTCCGTGATGTCGCGCAGGCTTGCAGGCTTTGCGCGCCTGCCGGTCGCCGCTGCGAAGACCACATCGCCATCCTGCATGGCGTGGGTCGGACGCAAGGCGCGCCCGAGGCCGTCATGAGCCATGACGGCGATCCGCTTGAGCTGCTGTTTGGAGAGCGCCGCATCCGTCGCCACGATGGCGATGGTGGTGTTCTCGGGCTCGTCGCCCTTCACGCGCATGACGAGTTGATCGTGGAACAGGCGCGCGGGAACCCCAAGGCCCCCGAACTCGCTTCCATGCTCCACCTGTCCCGCCCAGAACTGGGGCCCCTCGCCGATCACCGCCGAGCCCACGGCGTTGACGGCGACGAGCGCGCCGACCCGGTAGCCGCCCGAAGTCGCGGCGCTGGTCGAGCCAAGGCCGCCCTTGAAGGTGGCGGTCGTGGCGCCCGCGCCCGCGCCTGCGGTCCCCAGCGCGAAGTCGGGGGCGGCGCGGCTGGCGGCCTCATAGCCTAGAGCCCAGTAGGGCGGCATGCGCCCCCAGTTCTTGTCGCCGCCATTCAGCAGATCGAAGAGAATGGCGCCGGGGACGATGGGGACACGCGCGCTGCGCACCTGAAAGCCGCGACCCTGTTCGCGCAGCCATGCCTGAACCCCGCCCATGGCGTCGAGGCCGAAGGCCGAGCCGCCGGACAGCGCCAGCCCATCGACAGCGCCCACGGTCATGTCCGGCTCCAGCAGGGCCGTGTCGCGCAGGCCCGGCGCGCCGCCATGCACCGCGATGCTGGCGGCTGCGGGCGCGTCGAAGATCAGGGCGGTGACGCCCGAGCCCAGCGCAAGATCCTGCGCATTGCCGACGCTGACGCCTGCGACATCGCTGATGAGGTTGCGGATGAGATCCATGGCTGGAGCTTACGGGGATTTGGCGGCGCCGCAACTAATCCTTGCTGGCGAGGGCCTCGGGGGTGTCGACGTCGAAGGTCACGGCGGGGCTGTCGACCTCGACCTCGATCACGTCGCCCTGCGCCGCCGCCAGCAAGGCTCTTGCGCCTGCGTCTCCGGTGATGCGCGCGAGGGCAGGGAACAGGGCGCGCGACAGCAGCACGGGATTGCCGCGCTGACCCTCGCGCAGGGGCGCTGCCGCCTTCGCCTCGGGTCGTCCGTCGAAGGCGTCGATGAGGGCGTCGATGATGTCGGCGCCGACAAGGGGCATGTCGCCCAGCAGCACAAGCGCGCCGTCGCAATCGGAGGGAACCTCGGCCAGCCCGCGCCGGATCGAGGAGGCGATGCCGGTGGCGTAATCGGGATTATGGACGAAGGTCAGCGGCAGGCCGTGGAGCGCCGCGCGCACCGCGTCCTCCGCATGGCCCGTCACGACCACGACAGGGCGCGCGCGCGAGGCCAGCGCCGCCTGCGCCACATGCCGCACGAGGGGCTCGCCCTCGAGCAGGGCCACCAGCTTCGTCGCAGGGCCAGCCTCGCCCGCGGCGGCGCGAAAGCGGCTCGCCTGGCCCGCGGCGAGGATCACGGCGGCGATCCTACTCATCGGGGGTCGAGGGCTCGCCGGTGCGCGGCTGGCCGCGCGAGACGATCTCCATGAGCAATCCGCCGACGCCAAGGCGCTTGATGTCCGCCGCCGTCACCGGCAGCCCCGCCAGCAGGCGATGCAGCACCCAGTCGAAACCGTTCTCCTTGGGCGAGCGCGCGCAGCCCGGCGCCCCGAGCACGGGAATCTCCCGCCCCTCGCATGCCAGCGCGCCCACCAGCAGCAGATTGCCGGGGTCGACGGGCATGCCGAAATGGACGATGCGCCCGTCCGCCGCTTCAAGGGATGCGGGGATCACGTCGCGCCGGTCGGTGATGGCGGAGGCGCCGTAGACGATGAGAAGATCGCAGCGCGCCGCCATGGCCTTGATGGCGGCTGTGAGGGCGCTCGCGTCATGGTTCACGCGCTCCTCGGCTGCGATGCGCGCGCCCGCAGGCGCAAGGCGCGTTTCGAGCACGCGCAGGGTCTTGGCGATGGTGGAGGGCTTGAGGCCGGGCAGCAGGGTCGAGACGACCCCGATGCGCAGGGGCTTGAACGGCGCCACCGTCAGGGCGAGGCCCTGCGCTGCGTGAAGCGCGCGCTCAAGGGTCGCTCCGGCGACGGCGAAGGGAATGATCTTCACCGTCGCGATCATCTCGCCTTCGACCACCGTGCGGAAGGCGGGCAGGCTGGCGACGGTGATGGTCTCATCAACCTCATTGATCGCGTCGATGGCCGAAGCGTCGAAGGTGAGGACGCCCGCACAGCCCGCGAACAGATTGGAGCGTCCGGTGAAGGGATCTTCGACCCGCACATGGGCGCCCGCCACCGCCTGCGCGAGGCGAAGCGCCGCCGGGTCTTCGCCCACATCGCCCGCATCGAGGCTGGCGACCACGATTTCGCGGATGCCTGCGGCCTCCAGCAGGGGCAGATGATCGGCGCGGACGAGGTCGCCCTTTTTCAGCACAAGGCCGTCATGGCGCACCGCATGGGCGACGATGGCGCCAACCGAATCCGCCAGCGCGACCGGACCGAATCTCACGCCTTGGGCTCCGCCCGCAGGGGCTTCTTGCGCAGCGCCGCGATGATCTCGCCAATCACGGAAACGGCGATTTCAGCCGGCGAGACCGAGCCGATGTCGAGCCCGATGGGCGCGTGGATGCGCTTGAGATCGGCTTCCGCAAAACCCTCCGCCATCATGCGCTCGACGCGCCTGGCATGGGTTTTCCGCGAGCCGAGCGCGCCGATGTAGAAGCACTCCGCGCGCAGGGCCGCGATGAGCGCGGGATCGTCGATCTTGGGGTCGTGGGTGAGCAGGCACACCGCCGTATAGCGGTCGAGCCTCAAATCCGGCAGCACCTCCTGCGGCCACTGCGCAAGCAGGCGCACATCGGGGAAACGCTCAGGCGTCGCGAAGGCGGTGCGCGGGTCGATGATGGTGAGATCAAAATCCGCGAGCCGCGCCATGGGGGCGAGGGCCTGGCTGATATGCACGGCGCCGATGCAGATGATGCGCGCGGGCGGCGCTTGCACCGTCAGAAAATATGTTTGCCCATCAACCTCGATGCTCCGGCTCTTGCCCATGCGCAAGGCCGCGTCGAGATGTTCGGCCAGCGCATCACCCGCGATGTCGGCGCCCTTCACGAGGCGCTGTTCGCCGCTTTGCGTATTGGTGATGAGAACGGTGGCGCGGCGGGCGGCGCGCTCCTCATTGAGGATCTTGAGAAGGTCGAGGCGCATCAGTCCACACGCTCCACAAAGACGCGGATCCGACCGCCGCAGGACAGGCCCACGCGCCAGGCGGTTTCATCGGCGACGCCGAATTCGATGGTGCGCGGCTTGCCGTCCGCGATCACGTCGGCGGCTTCGGCCACGACCGCGCCCTCGACGCAGCCGCCGGAGACCGAGCCCAGAAAATTGCCGTCCTCATCAATGATGAGATGGCTGCCGACGGGACGCGGCGCCGAGCCCCAGGTCTCGATGACCGTGGCGATGGCCACGCCTTTTCCGGCGCCTTTCCAGGCCTCGGCCCGGCTGAGAATGTCGTCGTCGCTGGCCAGCATGGTTCCTCGCTTGGATTTTGCGGCTGTCTTGGAGGGAATATAGGGCTGCGCCATGGGCGGCACAATGCGTCAGCCCGCAGCCTCAGCCCGCGCGCCGCAGCCACAGGCGCGGATCGACGCTTTTGGCGCCCGCCTCCCCCGACAGCGCCCGCACGAGATCGGCGATGGAGGCGAGGTTATGGACCGGGCGAAACTCGTCGACATGGGGCAGAATGGCGCGGATGCCCTGGGCGCGCGGCTCGAAACGGTCATAGCGCAGGAGCGGGTTCAGCCAGATCACCCGGCGGGCGCTCTTGTGCAGGCGCTCCATCTCCCGGCCCAGTTCTTCGCCGCCGTCGCGCTCGAGGCCATCGGTGAAGAACAGCACGCTCGCGCCCTGTCCCAGAACCCGGCGCGACCAAAGCCGGTTGAACTCGTGCAGGGTGGCGCCGATGCGCGTGCCGCCCGACCAGTCCTCCACATGGGCGGCGCAGGCGGCGAGCGCCTCGTCGGGATCCTTATGGCGCAGGGAGCGCGTGACATTGGTGAGGCGCGTGCCGAAGAGGAAGGTGTGGACCCGCCCGCGCTCTTCGCCCAGCGCATGCAGGAAATGCAGGAAGACGCGGGTGTAGTCGCTCATGGAGCCGGATATGTCGCAGATCGCGACGATGGGCGGGCGGCGCAGGGCAGGCGCGCGGAAGGCGAGTTCGATGGAGGCGCCGCCGGCGCGCAGGCTCTGGCGAAAGCTGCGCCGCGGATCGACGCGGGCGCCTCTGGGGTCAGGCGTGAAACGGCGGGTGCGCAGCTCGTCGCGCGACAGATTCATCCTGGAGATGGCCGCTTTGGCCTGCGCGATCTCCGCCGCGCTCATCTGCGCGAAGTCCTTGCTTTGCAGCACTTCCTGCGCGGACATGGTGAGGCGGTAGTCGAGCTCGACCTGCGGCTTTTCGAGCTTCTGGTTCTCGCGTTTGAACATGGCGTCGGAGACGCGCGAGGCGCCGGGCGGGGCCTTGGCCTTATCGGGGTTCTGCGGCTCGGCCACGGGCGAGAGCATGGCGAGCAGCTTGTCGAGGAAGCCGCGCTTGCGCCAGAAGATGTCGAAGGCCTGATGGAAGATCAGATCATGCTCGTGCTTCTTCACGAAGATGGCGTGCAGGATCGCGCGGAAATCCTCGCGGTCTCCAAGCCCCGCCACCTCCACGGCGCGCACGGCGTCGAGCGTCGCGCCGGGCCCGACCGGCAGGCCCGCCGCGCGCAGGGTGCGGGCGAAATAAAGGATGTTCTGCGCAAGGCGCCCCGTGCCTGCGGGCGGCGCGTCATCCCCCATCAGACGCTCCGCAGTTCGGCGCGCACTTCCTCGATGAGCTCCTGCGCCCTGGCGCCCTGCATCCGCGCGATGTCGTCCTGATATTTCAGCAGCACGCCGAGCGTGTCGGAGACCTGCGAGGGATCGAGCGCCACGGCGTCGAGTTCGGTGAGGGCGGTGGCCCAATCAAGGGTCTCGGCGACACCCGGGTTCTTGAAGAGATCCTGCTTGCGCAGCTTCTGGACGAAGGCCACGATCTCCTCGGTGAGGCGCTCCGGGGCCTCCCGCGCCTTGGCGCGCAGGATCGCCCGCTCGCGTTCTTCATCGGGGTAATCGATCCAGTGATAGAGGCAGCGGCGCTTGAGGGCGTCGTGGATTTCGCGTGTGCGGTTGGAGGTCAGGATCACGATGGGCGGATGTTCGGCGCGGATCGTGCCGAGTTCCGGTATGGTGACCTGATAGTCCGAGAGCACTTCAAGCAGGAAGGCCTCGAAGGCTTCGTCCGTGCGGTCGAGCTCGTCGATGAGCAGCACGGGCGGGCCTTCGGCGGCGGGCTCCAGCGCGCGCAGGAGGGCGCGCTTCACAAGGTAGCGCTCGGAGAAGATGTCGTGTTCGAGACGGCTGCGGTCGGTCTCGCCGGAGGCTTCCGCAAGGCGGATGGCCATCATCTGCTGGGCGTAGCTCCACTCATAGACCGCCGAGGAAATATCAAGGCCCTCATAGCATTGCAGCCGAATGAGCTCGCGCCCTAACGCCTTGGAGAGAACCTTGGCGATCTCCGTCTTGCCCACGCCCGCCTCGCCCTCAAGGAACAGGGGACGCCCGAGGCGCAGCGAAAGAAACAGCACGGTCGCCAGCGGCCGGTCGGCCACATAGTTGGAGGCGGCGAGGAGGTCGAGCGTTTCGTCGATGGAGGTGGGAAGTTGGGTCACGCGGAGGGCGCCTTTGCTTGAACAGTGTCAGGCTGAATGAGGATGGCGAACCATAGGAGTTGTGGGCGCGTCAGGCAATCTGGGCGGACCCGTCGGGTGAGGCCGAGCAAGGCGGCGGCGACGGTCAGGCACGCGAGCGCAGAAAATCAGAAAAGTTGATCATGGCCAAGTTCGTGCCTTGTGGAATTTCAATTAATATTTCAAATTTGACCAATGGTCATCCGAAAGACAATGCGGGTCATGCCTCACAGTTTCTTGGCGTTCATAGATGAGTCTGGCGATGATGGTTTCAGCAACTATCGAGAGCCCGGAAAGAATGGCGGCGCATCAAACTGGCTGGTGCTGTCAGCTTGCGTTTTCCGCAAAACCAATTCGCTGGCAGCGGTCGCGTGGCGCGACGACATCCTGCGAAAGATACAGCGAGACAAGAGGCATCTGCATTTCGTCAAACTGGACCATGGCCAGCGGATTGTGGCGGCTCAATGCCTGTCCGAAAAACCCGTCCGCATCGTCAGTGAACCGCCCCGGGTTTGCCGGAGGCTCCAACTCCTGAGTAGGATGGAGCGTCATGAGCAAAACAACGAACAAATTCTCACCTGAAGTCCGCGAGCGGGCGGTCAGACTTGTGCTGGACAACGAGGCTCAGCACGGAACACGCTGGC
>CANGFT010000066.1 GCA_947453205.1 Beijerinckiaceae bacterium
ATCAGGAACATCACGGTGCGCTCGATCTTCAGCGCCTCGAAGAAAGAGCGGTTGCGCTGGCGCCAGTCGGTCATGATCATGGGACGGTTGACCGCCTTGTCGAGCTTCACGCGCATCCCGTCCATATCATCGGGATTTTCGACGAAGGCTTCGATGACGCTGGCTTCATCCTCCTTGTTGAAATAGGCCTGCGCTTCCTTGAGCGGCATATAGACGAAGATGCCGTCGAATTCGGACACGCCGATCTGGAAGATGGCGACCACCGGATAGGCCTTGATGCGCGGGGCGACGCCAAAGGGCGTGGCGGCTCCGCGCGCCGTCAGGATGGAGATGGTGTCGCCGATGCGCACGCTCAGCTGTTCGGCCATCTTGGAGCCGATGGCGACGCCTTCCGCTGCATCGAAGCCGTCGAGGGAGCCGCGCCGCACATTGCCAGCAATGCCCGGCAATCGCTTGATGTCAGCCTCGCGGATGCCGCGCACGAGGGCGCCTGACTGCTGGTAGGGCGAGGACACGCCAGCCGCGCCTTCGATCATGGGAATGGCGACGGTGACGCCCGGCACCTTCTCCAACCGCGTCACCACATCCTCATAATCAGTGAGCGGCGTCTCGACGCCCTGCAGGAAGACATGGCCGTTGATGCCGATGATCTTGCTCATCAGCTCGATGTGGAAACCGTTCATGACGGACATGACGACGATCAGCGTCGCCACGCCCAGCATGATCCCGAGAAAAGAAAAAAGCGCGATGACGGAGACGAAGCTTCCGGCCCGGCGCGCGCGCAGATAGCGCAGGGCGATCATCCATTCGAAAGGCGCAAAGGCGCGTGTGGCGCGGGCGGGCGCCGCCGGGGCTTCTTGCGTCTCGATGGCGTGATCGCTCAAGCGGTGAACCTGTTGATGACCTCATCGGGCGAAAGGCTCTCTTTCGCGCCGGTGCGGCGATTCTTGACCTCGACCTTGCCTTCCGCAAGACCCTTGGGGCCGACGATGACCTGATGCGGCACGCCGATCAGATCAAGCGTGGCGAACTTGGCGCCCGGCCGCTCGTCGCGATCATCATACAGAACATCGATTCCGGCCTTTTCGAGCCTGGCGTAAAGATCTGCGCAAGCAGCGTCGGTGGCGGCGTCGCCGACCTTGAGGTTGGCGAGCCCGATGGTGAAGGGCGCGACGGACTCGGGCCATATGATGCCGGCGTCATCATGATTGGCCTCGATCAGGGCGGCGACGAGGCGCGAGGGGCCGATGCCGTAGGAGCCCATCTGCACAGGCGTCTCCTTGCCATCGGGCCCATTCACCACGGCGCGCATGGGCTGCGAATATTTCGTGCCGAAATAAAAGATATGGCCGACCTCGATGCCGCGCGCCGAGACACGCTGGCTCTCCGACAGCGCATCGAAGGCGGAGGCGTCATGCATTTCGGAGGTCGCCGCATAACGCTTCGTCCATTCGTCAAACAGGCCCTGCATCACCTCGCGGTCATCGAAGGCGATGTCGGCGGGGGGCGTGGGCATGTCGAGGTAGTCCGAATGACAGAAGACCTCGCTCTCGCCGGTCGAGGCGAGGATGATGAATTCATGGCTTAGGTCGCCGCCGATGGGGCCGGTGTCCGCGCGCATCGGAATGGCCTTGAGGCCCATCCGGGCGAAGGTGCGCAGATAGGCGGCGAACATCTTGTTATAGGAGTGGCGGGCGCCGGCGGCGTCGAGATCGAAGGAATAGGCGTCCTTCATCAGGAACTCGCGCGAGCGCATGACGCCAAAGCGCGGCCGCACCTCGTCGCGGAACTTCCACTGGATATGATAGAGATTGAGCGGCAGGTCTTTATAGGAGCGCACATAGGCGCGGAAGATCTCGGTGATCATCTCTTCATTGGTGGGGCCAAAGAGCATCTCGCGCTCGTGCCGGTCGGCGATGCGCAGCATCTCCTTGCCATAGGCCTCATAGCGCCCGCTCTCGCGCCACAGATCAGCGGACTGGATGACCGGCATCAGCAGCTCGATGGCGCCCGCCCGGTTCTGCTCCTCGCGCACGATCTCTTCGATCTTGCGCAGCACGCGCAGGCCAAGCGGCAGCCAGGCGTAGATGCCCGCCGACTCCTGCCGCACCATGCCGGCGCGCAGCATGAGCCGGTGCGAGACGATCTCCGCCTCCTTGGGCGTTTCGCGGAGGATGGGGAGGAAGAAGCGGGACAGACGCATCGGGACAACCTGAGCTGGATGGGCGATTCGCGCCCAAAAGACGCATTTCGGCGGCCAAACAACAGCAAGGCGCGGCGAAACACAAGCGCATCAAACGCGCAGCAGCCCGCGGAGGGACAGCGGGAAGCCCCGCAGGTACGAAATAAGCCGCTGGAAAGATCCCTTTGAGCGGACCAAAAACGCCTTAATTGTAGGCATTCTTTTTCTGAAATTTATAAATCGAATAAATACAATCCTTTAGGTGCTGACCAGAGAGGCGTCGACGCGTAAAAAAAGTCTGAAATGGCGTTTCGTAGGTAGTGACAAGCCCGCAAGCTTTGGATAGGTTTCAGTGGCTAGTCCGAAAGGAGGCCGCGTCCGGTTCGCCGGCACGTGCTGATTTCCAAGTCGCGGGAGGAACCCGGTTCCCGGCGCGACGGCAAAGAGCCAAAAGGCCAAAGCCGCCGTACGCTAAAATAGGAACTGGTCGAGACAAGGATGACTCGAGCAAGGTCGATCGAAAGATCGAGCCTTGCTTTTGTTTTTTGGGGCGGGGCCAGGCTTGACAGGACGTGTCAATGTTGACACGTTTTCGACCAATGATTGATCGTACAAAAAAATTGCCTGCGCGATTTTACGAAAGCAGCACTGGCGCGAAACCAGTCCGCGATTGGATTCTCGAGTTGGGGGTGTCTGATCGGCATGCAATTGGAAAAGACATTCAGAAGGTCGAGTTTGGTTGGCCGATTGGCCGACCGCACTGCGCCGCGCTTGGCGAAGGCCTTTGGGAGGTTCGCAGCAGCCTCGACAGCAACAGGATTGCGCGGGTGATTTTCTGCCTGGGTGATGGCCATATGATCCTTCTTCATGCGTTCATTAAGAAAACCCAGATAACGCCACAGCAAGACATTGACCTTGCTCTTAAGCGCAAAAGTGAGGTGACCAGATGGCCATGAACAAAAAAGGCCGGGTAAGCGAAGAAACCTTTGATGAGTTCCTTGCTGCGCAGGGGATGCTGGAGACCTGCGAGGATCAAGCAATCAAGGAGATCATCGCTGCGCAAATTCTTGAGGCCATGCAAAGCCAAGGCATCACCAAGACGGTTATGGCGGAGCGCATGAAAACCAGCCGTCGCCAACTCGACAGGCTGCTTGACCCTACGACATCTTCCGTCACGCTCGACACATTACGCCGAGCCGCGACAGCGGTGGGCCGCACCTTGCGTGTAGAGTTGGCGTGAGCGGGGCTATGAGCTAAATCCCCGCCACATCCCCCTGCGCCCAATCCGCCTTGGTCCGGGCCGCAAATTCGGTGAAACACCCGGCTGCGATCGCCTCCCGCATGCCCGCCATGAGCGTCTGATAGTAGGCGAGATTGACCCAGGTCAGCAGCATCATCCCCAGGATTTCGCCGGACTTCACGAGATGATGAAGGTAGGCGCGTGAATAGTCCCGCGCGGCGGGGCAGCTCGACTCCGGGTCAAGCGGGCGGGGATCCGCGGCGTGGCGGGCATTGCGCAGGTTCACCTTGCCAAAGCGCGTATAGGCGAGGCCGTGGCGACCGGCGCGCGTGGGCATCACGCAATCGAACATGTCGACGCCGCGCCGCACGGATTCGAGCAAATCGTCAGGCGTGCCGACGCCCATGAGATAGCGCGGCTTCTCGCGCGGCAGATAGGGCTCCACCACCTCGATCATGGCGAGCATCACATCCTGCGGCTCGCCCACCGCCAGCCCGCCGATGGCGTAGCCGGGGAAATCCATCGAGCGCAGCGCCTGCGCGCTCTCGATGCGCAGCGCAGGCACGGCGCCGCCCTGCACGATGCCGAAGATCGCCCTGCCCGGCCCGCCCGTGAAGGCCTTTCGGGAGCGTTCAGCCCAGCGCAGCGACAGGCGCATGGCGCGCTCGGCTTCAGCGTCAGAACAGGGCAGCTTCACGCATTCGTCGAACTGCATCTGGATGTCCGAGCCCAGCAGGCCCTGGATCTCCATGGAGCGTTCGGGCGTCAGCATGTGGCGGGCGCCGTCGATATGGGACTGGAAGGTGACGCCATTCTCGTTGAGCTTGCGCAGCTTGGCCAGCGACATGACCTGAAAGCCCCCCGAATCCGTCAGGATCGGATGAGGCCAGTTCATGAATTTGTGCAGGCCGCCAAGCTCTGCGATCCGCTCGGCGCCGGGCCTCAACATGAGGTGATAGGTGTTGCCGAGCACGATGTCGGCGCCGAGATCGCGCACCTGCTGGGGATACATGGCCTTCACGGTCGCCGCCGTGCCCACGGGCATGAAGGCGGGCGTGCGGATCTCGCCGCGCGGCATGGAGACGACGCCGGTGCGCGCCGCGCCATCGGTCCCCTTGAGGGTGAAGCCAAAACGATCAGTCACGGATAAGTCCATTCATCAGGGCGTGCGGATGAGCAGGCAGGCGTCGCCATAGGAATAGAAGCGATAACCTGAAGCCATGGCGTGCGTATAGGCCTCGCGCATGCGCTCAAGCCCGCTGAAGGCGCTCACCAGCATGAAGAGCGTGGAGCGCGGCAGGTGGAAATTCGTCAGCAGCACATCCACCGCCCTGAAGGCGTAGCCCGGCGTGATGAAGATGGAGGTGTCCCCCGCAAAGGCGCGGATGCGTCCGTCCTGCTGCGCCGCCGTCTCCAGAATGCGCAGGCTCGTGGTGCCCGCCGCCATGATGCGCCCGCCCCGCGCGCGCGCCGCCTCCAGCCGGTCGGCGACCTCCGCGCTGATGACGCCATATTCGGCGTGCATCTTGTGGTCGGTGGTGTCGTCGGCCTTCACGGGCAGGAAGGTGCCCGCCCCCACATGCAGCGTCACCCGCTCGATGGCCACGCCAGCCGCCTCGATGGCGGCGACGAGGGCGGGGGTGAAGTGAAGGCTCGCGGTCGGGGCGGCGACGGCGCCGGGATCGCGCGCGAAAAGGGTCTGATAATCCTGCTCGTCCCGCGCATCCTGGCCGCGCTTGCTGGCGATATAGGGCGGCAGGGGCATGTGGCCGTGGCGCAGGATCGCCTCGTCGAGGGCGGGGCCTGACAGGGAAAAGGCGAGCAGCGCCTCGCCGCCCTCCCCCTTTTCGACGACCTCCGCATCCAGCGCGCCCAGCAGGCAGGCCATGCTCTCGCCCGCCTGACCAAAGTTGATGCGCTCGCCGCTGTTGACCTTCTTGGCGGGGCGGATGAAGGCGCGCCAGCGGTCGGCGCCCTCGCGCTTGTGCAGCGTCGCCTCGATCCGCGCCACCGCCTCGCCGCGCACGCGCACCCCGTCGAGCCGCGCGGGGATCACCTTGGTGTCGTTGACGACAAGCACGTCGCCCGGGCGCAGGAAGGCGGGAATGTCGCGCACGCCTGAATCCTGAAACGGCCCCTGCGGGGGCGCGACCAGCATGCGCGCAGCATCGCGCGGCTCTGCAGGACGCAGCGCGATGCGGTCTTCAGGCAGTTCGAAATCAAAGAGATCGACGCGCATGGGGGCTCGAATCCATCAGACCAACGGCGCCCTGCATACCCTCCCCCCTGTGGGAAGGGTCGACCGCGCCAGCGGACGGGGTGGGGGTCTGCGCATCTGGGGCGGGAGCGGCTGGGCTGAAAGGCGCTCATGTCGCAAGGCCTCACGACCCCCACCCCTGCCCCTCCCCACAAGGGGGAGGGGAAGGCTGGCGCTGCGCATGATGGGCAGTCGGCAGTTGGCAGTCGGCAGTCGGGAGGTTGGAAAGCCTACTGCCGACTGCCGACTGCCTAATGCCTAATCCCCCTCAGCCCAACTTCGCCGAAACGATCTTGTCGGGATCGCGCACGGGTTCGCCGCGCTTGATCTTGTCCACATTCTCCATGCCCGAGGTCACCTGGCCCCAGACCGTATACTGACGGTCGAGGAAGGTGGCGTCGTCGAAGCAGATGAAGAACTGGGAATTGGCGCTGTCGGGGTTCGACGAGCGGGCCATGGAGCAGACGCCGCGCACATGCGGCTCCTTGTTGAACTCCTGCTTCAGGTTCGGATATTTTGAACCGCCGGTGCCGGTGCCATGGGGGCAGCCGGTCTGGGCCATGAAGCCCTCGATGACCCGGTGGAAGACGATGCCGTCATAGAAGCCTTCTGAGACGAGCTTCGAAATATGGGCCACATGGTTAGGGGCGAGATCCGGGCGCATCTTGATGACGACCGGGCCCTGGGTGGTCTCCAACGTCAACCGGTTCAAGTCCTGAGATGTAGCCTCCGCAGGAGCCGCAGCCACCGCCTCGACTGGGGTCTCCGTGGACTTCTTGGCGGGCTTTTTCGCCTTGGCGGCCTTGGGGGCTTTTCCTTCGTCCGACATGGCGGACCTCCTTGCATCAGGGTTTCTTGATCGCGCGCGCCAACAGCAGCGCGGCGAACGGGCGGACTGCTATAGCCCTCCGCGCCGCCCCGGTAAACCTTCAACGAAAGAGACGGGCCCCGCTGGCCGTCAGTCAGGGTTGCTGGCGAGGCGCACCTTGATCATGCGGTCGGGCGAAGTCACCGAACCGTTGTTGTTGGGATCGCCCTTCTTGATCTTGTCCACGAGGTCCATGCCGGAGATCACTTCTCCGAAGACGGTATATTGGCCATTCAGGAAGGAGGCGTCGCCAAAGCAGATGAAGAACTGCGAATTGGCGGAATTGGGGCTCTGCGAACGCGCCATGCCCAGCGTGCCGCGCTTGAAGGGCGTGGGCGTGAACTCGGCGGGGATGTTGGGCAGATCAGACCCGCCCGTGCCATTGCCCTTGGGGTCGCCGGTCTGGGCCATGAAGCCCGCGATGACGCGGTGGAAGACGATGCCGTCATAGAACTTGCGCCCGACGAGCGTCTTGATCTGCTCGACATGTTTAGGGGCGAGATCAGGCCGCAGGCGGATCGTCACGCGCCCGTCCTTGAGGTCGATGAAGAGCGTGTTCGCGGGGTCGGCGGCCTGCGCGAAGGCCTCGCCAGCAAGGGCGATGGCGGGGATGGCGGCGAGAAGGCTGCGGCGGTCGATGGTCATGTTTGATCCCTTTCAGTTCACTTGCGCGCGAAGCGCTCGGCCAGGGCCTGCGCAACCTGTGGCGGCGCAAAAGCGGAGACATCACCGCCCATGGCGGCGATCTGGCGCACGAGCGTGCCGGTGATGTGGCGAAGCCCCGGCGAGGAGGGCAGAAAGACCGTGGTGACCTCAGGCGCCATGGCGCCGTTCATCCCGGCCATCTGCATTTCATAGTCGAAGTCAGTCCCGTCACGCAGGCCGCGCACCAGCAAGGTGGCGCCATGCTGGCGGGCCGCCTCCACCGCGAGCCCGTCGAAGGTCACGACCTCGAGCGTGCAGCCTGTTCCCGCCACCAGAGGGGCGCCGCAGGCGCGGATCATCTGGGCGCGCTCTGCGGCTTCGAAGACCGGCTTCTTGCCGGGATGCACGCCAATGGCGACGATGAGGCGCCCGCAGAGCCTTGCGGCCTGGCGGATCACATCCGCATGGCCATTGGTGAGGGGATCGAAGGTTCCCGTATAGAGCGCAACAACCTCAGCCATGCCGCAGCCTCCCAGAGCGCCCTGCCTCAGCCCTCGGCGCCGTCCGCCGCCTCGGCGGCCTCGCCATTGGCCTCGTCCTCGCTGATGCGCTCGACCGAGACCACACGCTCCTGCGAGTCCGTGCGGAAGACGATGACGCCCTGCGTGCCGCGGCCTGCGACGCGGATGCCCTCGACGGGGCAGCGGATCAACTGGCCGCCATCGGTCACCAGCATGATGCCGTCGCCGCCCTCGACCGGGAAGGACGCCACCAGCGGACCATTGCGCGGCGTCACCGCCATGGCGACGATGCCTTTGCCGCCGCGTCCGGTGATGCGGTATTCATAGGACGACGTGCGCTTGCCGTAGCCGTTCTCGGAGATGGTGAGAATGACCTGCTCGAGCGCCCCAAGCTCCGCGTAACGCTCCTGGCTGAGCGTTTCGGCGGCGGGGCCGGTGGCGAGCGCCTCGGCCTCCTCCTCGACGACGACAGCCTCGGCCTCGGTCTCGCCCGCCACAGCGCGGCGCCGACGCAGGAAGGCCTCGCGCTCCTCACCGCTGGCCTCCACATGGCGCAGGATGGCCATGGAGATGAGACGGTCGCCCTCAGCCAGCGTGATGCCGCGCACGCCCATGCTGTCGCGGCCCTTGAACACGCGCACATCGGTGGTGGCGAAGCGGATGCACTGGCCCTTGGCGGTGGTGAGCAGAACGTCGTCCATCTCCGTGCACATCTGCACATCGACGATGCCCTCGCCCTCGTCGAGGCGCATGGCGATCTTGCCCGCACGATTGACCGAGGTGAAATCCGACAGCTTGTTGCGCCGCACGGTGCCGCCGGTGGTGGCGAACATCACGTCCAGCGCCTCCCAGGCGGCCTCATCCTCGGGCAGCGGCATGATGGTGGTGATGCGCTCGCCCTTCTCCAGCGGCAGGAGATTCTCCAGGAAGCGGCCGACCGCGGTCGGTCCCGCCTGCGGCAGGCGCCAGACCTTGAGCTTGTAGACCTGACCCAGCGAGGAGAAGAACAGCACGGGCTGGTGCGTCGTCGCCACGAAGAGGCGGGCCACGAAATCCTGCTCGCGGGTGGACATGCCCGAGCGGCCCTTGCCGCCGCGCCTCTGCTCGCGATAGGTCGAGAGGGGCACGCGCTTGATATAGCCCGCATGGGACACGGTCACGACCATGTCCTCGCGCTGGATGAGGTCTTCATCCTCCATATCGGCGTCGCTGTCGATGATGATGGTGCGGCGCGGCGTGGCGTGGGCCGTCTTGATCGCCGTCATCTCGTCTTTGATGATGGTGAAGACGCGATCGCGTGACCGCAGGATGTCCAGATAATCGGCGATCTCGACCGCGAGCTTGTTCAGGGCCTCGGCGATCTCGTCGCGGCCCAGCGCGGTCAGACGCTGAAGGCGCAGATCCAGAATGGCGCGGGCCTGCTGCTCGCTGAGGCGATAGCTGCCGTCTTCATTCAGGGTGTGGCGGGGATCGGCGATGAGCGCGATCAAGGGCGCCATGTCGCGCGCAGGCCAGTCGCGGCCCATAAGGGCCTCGCGCGCAGCCGCCGCATCAGGCGCGGTGCGGATGAGGCGGATGACCTCGTCGATATTGGCGACGGCGATGGCGAGGCCGACCTGCACATGGGCGCCATCGCGCGCCTTGTTCAGCAGGAACTTGGTGCGGCGGGTGACGACCTCCTCGCGGAAATCCACGAAGGCGCGCAGGAAGTCCTTGAGCGTCAGCATTTGCGGACGCCCGCCGTTGAGGGCGATCATGTTGCAGCCGAAGGAGCTTTGAAGCTGCGTGTAGCGATAGAGCTGGTTCAGGACGACATCGGCGACCGCATCGCGCTTGATCTCGATGACGATGCGCATGCCGTCGCGGTCGGACTCGTCGCGCAGCTCGGCGATGCCCTCCACGCGCTTTTCGCGCACGAGTTCGGCGATCTTCTCGAGCAGCGTGCTCTTGTTGATCTGATAGGGGATCTCCGTGATGATGAGGGCTTCGCGATCCTTGCGGACCTGCTCCACCTCAGCCTTGGCGCGCACCAGCACCGAGCCGCGGCCGGTCTGATAGGCGAGCCGCGCCCCGCCACGGCCCAGCATGACGCCGCCGGTGGGGAAATCGGGCCCGGGCACGATCTCGATCAGTTCGTCGATCGTGATGTCCGGCTTGTCCATGAGGGCGAAAACGGCGTCGATCACCTCGCCCAGATTATGCGGGGGAATGTTGGTCGCCATGCCCACCGCAATGCCGCCGGCGCCATTCACCAGCAGATTGGGAAAGCGCGCGGGCATGACGACAGGCTCGTGCTCCTTGCCGTCATAGTTGGGCTGGAAATCGACCGTGTCGAAATCGATGTCCTGAGCCAGAGCGAGAGCGGGGCGGGCGAGGCGGGATTCGGTGTAGCGCATGGCTGCCGCCGGATCGCCGTCGACCGAGCCGAAATTGCCCTGCCCGTCGATGAGGGGAAGCCGCATGGAGAAGGGCTGCGCCATGCGCACGAGGGCGTCATAGATCGCGGAGTCGCCATGGGGGTGGTATTTGCCCATGACGTCGCCGACGATGCGGGCGCTCTTCACATAGGATTTGTCGGGCGTGTGGCCGTTCTCGGTCATCGAGAAGAGAATGCGCCGATGCACGGGCTTGAGCCCGTCGCGCACGTCAGGAAGCGCGCGGCTGACGATCACGCTCATGGCGTAATCGAGATAGCTGCGCTTCATCTCGTCGGTGATGGAGACCGGGCGGATGTCGGCGCCCGAGGGCTGTTGAACGTCGTCTTTATCGGCCAATGCCAGGCAATCCCGTGGGGGTTAAAAGCTCACCTTTATTGATAACCGATTCCCACTGGGAAGGCCAGTTTCATCCACTGAAGCCTCGCAAATAATGATGTTATTTTTCATATAGTTAGGTTTAAAGCGGTGGATAGGCCCGATGATATCTCCACCCCATGGCGCAAAAGGCCCCGCCGCGCTGCGGAAAGGGGCGACTCAGCAGGCGCGGTCAGCAATATTTCCGCCAAACGCACACAGCGTTCCCGCCCCTTCCGGGCGAGGCTGCAGCGATGGTCGTGGGGCCTTGCGATGGGAGCGCGCTTGAAAGAGGCGCTCACGATCAGCATGCGCAGACCCCCACCCCGTCCGCTGAAGCGGCCGACCCTCCCCACAGGGGGGAGGGTAAGATAAGCGCTTAATTTCAGAGGTTTAGGCGAAGCGCTGGCGACTCCCCTCTCCCTTGTGGGGAGGGGTTCGGGGTGGGGGTCGTGGGGCCTTGCGATGGGAGCGCGCTTGAAACGGGCGCTCACGATCAGCATGCGCAGCCCCCCACCCCGTCTCGCTTCGCGAGCCGACCCTCCCCACAGGGGGGAGGGTAAGATAAGCGCTTAATTTCAGAGCGTTAACTGATTATGCGAGTGCTCAGAAGGGGATATCGTCGTCGATGGGCTCGGAGCGGCCGCCGCCGCCCGCCTGGGCAGGACGCCCGCCGCCGGCGCCGCCTGACGGACGGCTGTAGCCCCCGCCGCCGCCGCCACCACCGCCTCCACCGTAGCCGCCGCCGCGATCATCGCCGCCGCCCTCGCGGCCGCGGCTGTCGAGCAGCGTCAACTCGCCGCGGAAGCGCGGAATGACCACATCCGTCGCCTTGCGCTGGTTGCCGTCCTTGTCCGTATATTCGCGGGTCTGGAGTTGGCCCTCAAGATAGATCTTCGAGCCCTTCTTGCAATATTGCTCGGCGATCTTGCCCAGCGCCTCATTGAAGATGGTGACGTTATGCCACTCGGTGCGGTCCTTGCGCTCGCCGGTGGCCTTGTCGCGCCAGCTTTCGGTGGTGGCGACCGAGAAGGAGACGATGGGATCGCCGTTGCCGGTGCGGCGCACCTCGGGGTCGCGCCCCAGATTGCCGACGAGAATGACCTTGTTGACGCTGCCCGACATGAGGCTCTCCAGAGATGGGGTCGGCCCTTCGCCGACGCATTGGCGCTACCCTAACCGCACGAAGGCTCCAAAGCGCCTCCTCCGGGACTTTTGTCCACAACAGGGAAATAGGCGGGAACGTTTCGAGCGGCATAATGTTCACTTTTTGTTCCTAGCAAAAGAGAAACGGGGGCGCAAGCCCCCGCCGTCATTTTCAGGAAAGATCGGTCCGTCCGCTCACTTTGCGGCGGCGAGCGCCTTGTTCCAGCGGGCGACCTCGGCCTTCACGAAATCCCCGAGGAAGGCCTGCGTCTGCTCCGAAGCGGTCGGCAGGACGGCGCCGAGGTTCAGCAGGCGCGTGCGCGTGCCCTCGTCCGCCAGCGCCTTGCGCAGGGCGTCGTTCAGCTTGGCCGTGATCTCGGGCGCGGTGCCGACCGGGGCAAAGATCGCGTTCCAGGCGATGACCTGATAGTCCGGCAGCCCGGCCTCCTTGGTGGTGGGGACGTCAGGCAGGGCGGGCGAACGCTCGGGGCTGGCGATGGCGTAGGCGCGGATCGTGCCGCCACGGATCTGCTCGGCCAGATTGACGATCTGGTCGCACATGAAATCCACCTGGCCGCTGATCATGTCGTTCAGCGCGGGGCCGGTGCCGGTATAGGGCACGGCGGTGGGCTTGATGCCCAACTGGCCATTCAGCATCACGCAGGTCGAATGAGAGACCGAGCCGATGCCCGCATGAGCCTGATTGAGCTTGTCGGGATTGGCCTTCGCGAAGGTGACGAATTCCTGCAGGGTCTTGGGCTGGAACTTCATGGAGCCGACGATGATGATCGGCGTCGAGGCCGCGATGCCCACGGGGATCAGGGCGGTCGGGTCATATTTCAGGCCCGGATAGAGCGCAGGCGCTGCGCCATGGGTGCCCATATGGCCCATCATGATGGTATAGCCGTCAGCGGGGGCGCCTGCGGCGCGGGTGATGCCGGTCGTGCCGCCAGCGCCTGCGACATTCTCGATCACGATCTGCTGGCCGAGGGTGCGCGACATATGCTCCGACACGAAGCGGGCGACGATGTCGGTCGGCCCGCCTGCGGCGAAGGGCACGATCATGGTGACGGGCTTGGCGGGATAGGTCTGCGCCATGGCAGGGGCGACGAATGCGGCGGCCATAACCAGCGCCGCTGAGAAAAGCTTCTTCACGACCGTCTCCTCATTTCTATCTGCATCGCGTCCGGCGAACCCGGCGCGTCGGCGTGGACCACGCCCGGTGCTTACGAAACTCCTGACAAATTAGACTAGTCCGTCATCTTGTCAAAACACCGACGCGTGACGGCCAAGGCAAAAGGCCCGGCTGCGGGGGGCGCAACCGGGCCTTTCTGTCGTTTCTTGTTTCGGCCAGAAGCCGGGCCTGCGGCTATTCCGTGAAGACCTGATCGCGCTTCTGCCGCATGGCGGGCAGGATCGCGATCACGAGCATGATCGCGGAGACCACCAGCAAAGCCGCTGAGAGCGGACGCTCGACGAAGGTCATGAAGCTGCCGCGCGACAGGATCATGGCCTGGCGCAGCTTCTCCTCCATCAGCTTGCCGAGCACGAAGCCCAGCAGCATGGGCGCAGGCTCGAAGCCGAACTTCAGCAGCGCATAGCCCACCACCGCGAAGAACGCCGTGAACAGCACGTCCGAGGTGGAGTTGTTGATGGAATAGATGCCGATGCAGCAGAAGATGCTGATCGCCGGGAACATCATGCGGTACGGCACTTTCAGCAACTTCACCCACATGCCGACCAGCGGCAGGTTGATGATGAGCAGCATGAGGTTGCCGACCCACATGCTCGCGACCATGCCCCAGAAAAGCTCGGGGTTCTTGGTCATGACCTGCGGACCCGGCACGATGCCATGGATGGTCATCGCGCCCACCATCAGCGCCATCACGGCGTTCGGGGGAATGCCGAGGGTCAGCAGCGGAATGAAGGCCGTCTGCGCGCCCGCGTTATTGGCGGACTCAGGCCCCGCGACCCCCTCGATGGCGCCCCGGCCGAAGCGGCTCGAGTCCTTGGCGAGCTTCTTCTCAACCGTATATGAGGCGAAGGGACCAAGCACCGCGCCATTGCCCGGCAGAATGCCAAGGATCGCGCCGATGACGGTGCCGCGCGCGATGGGCCATGCGGAATCCTGCATGTCCTTCTTGCTGGGCAAAAGGCGGCCGATCACGCCATGCACGACGTCGCGGGTCTCGGGGTTCTCGAGATTCTTGATGATCTCGGCGAAACCAAAGATGCCCATGGCCATGCTGGCGAAGTCGACGCCGTCGGACAGATCCTGCAAGCCGAGCGTCAGACGCTCCTGGCCGGTCACGAGGTCGGTGCCGACGGTGGCGAGCAGCAGGCCCAGAAGGATCATGCAGATCGCCTTGAGGACCGAACCGCGCGCAAGCACCACCGCGAAGATGAGGCCCATCACCATCAGCGAGAAATATTCGGCCGGGCCGAAGAGCTGCGCGATGGAGGAGAGCGGACGGCCGATGGCGGCGATGAACAGGGTCGCCACACAGCCCGCGATGAAGGAGCCGATGGCCGCGACGCCCAGCGCGACGCCCGCCCTGCCCTGCTTGGCCATCTGATGGCCGTCAAGCACAGTGACGACCGAGGTCGCCTCGCCCGGAATGTTCACGAGGATGGCGGTGGTCGATCCACCATACTGCGCGCCATAATAAATGCCCGCCAGCATGATGAGCGCCCCCGTCGGCGGCAGGCCGAAGGTGATGGGCAAGAGCATCGCGATGGTGGCGATGGGGCCGACGCCCGGCAGCACGCCGATGAGCGTGCCCACCATGCAGCCGACGAAGCAGAGCCAAAGGTTTTGCAGCGAGAGCGCCGTGCCAAAGCCGAGCGCCAGATTGGCTAACAGATCGGTCATGGGCTCACCAGAAAACGTTGACGGGGATCGGAAGGCCAAGCGCGGTCTTGAACAAAAGCGCGCAGGCTGCGGTCAGGATCACCGAGAAGATGACCGCCTCTTTCCAGTCGAATTCATCGCTGGCCATGGAGCCGATGACCATCGACAGCGGACCCGCAAAAATGAGGCCAAGGGTCTGGATCGTGTAGGCGAAGACGACCACGCCCCCGACTATGAAGAGAAGGCCGCGAATGGACCAGGCCTCCAGCTCCTCGCCCTTGTTGAGAACGGAGGTGATGATAAGACCAACGCCGCCGAGACAAAGCATGACGGCGAGGGAGAAGGGCAACATGCCCGCGCCCATAGAGCGCAACGTCCCAAGCGGCAGCTTCCAGCCTTCCCACAAAGCGAAGAGGCCCACGGCTATCAGAAACAGCCCGGCCCCGAAATCCTGTCTGAATAGCGCCCGGCTTTCGCCGTCGCCCTGCTGATCGGTCATGGTTTCCCCTCCTACCCGATATGACACAAGCAGTAGCCTAGTTGCGCCCAGTTTCAAAGCGATACTCGCCGAGGCAGCCCCCTAGCCGAGGCGAGATTGCTTACCGCATTGCAGCAACTTGTGGATTTCATCCACGCCGCAGGTGGGGTAATCCATCCGCAAGCCCGCCCTGTTCGTAACCAACGCATTCTCTTGACTGGATAAGCCCCTATGAAGCCGTCGACCACCGCCGCGCGCCCCAGAACCAACCGCAGCGCCGCAGCGGATCTCACCGCCCCCTCAAGCCAGACGGCGGCGCTGTTGAACCAGAGGCAGATCACGATTCGCGGCGCGCGGGAACATAATCTGAAGAATGTGGATCTCGCCATTCCCCGCGACAAGCTGGTGGTCTTCACGGGCCTGTCGGGCTCGGGCAAATCCTCCCTCGCTTTCGACACCATCTATGCCGAGGGTCAGAGGCGCTATGTGGAGTCACTGTCCGCCTATGCGCGCCAATTCCTCGAGATGATGCAGAAGCCGGACGTCGACCAGATCGACGGCCTCTCGCCCGCCATCTCCATCGAGCAGAAGACCACCTCAAAGAACCCGCGCTCAACCGTCGGCACGGTCACGGAAATTCACGATTACATGCGCCTGCTCTGGGCCCGCGTGGGCGTGCCCTATTCCCCGGCCACTGGCCTGCCGATCGAAAGCCAGACCGTCAGCCAGATGGTCGACCGGGTGCTGGCCCTGCCCGAGCGCACGCGTCTGTTCCTGCTGGCGCCGGTCATCCGCGGCCGCAAGGGCGAATATCGCAAGGAGATCGCCGACTTCATGAAGCGCGGCTTCCAGCGCGTGAAGATCGACGGGACCTATTACGAGATCGCCGAGGCCCCTGCCCTCGACAAGAAGCTCAAACACGACATCGACGTGGTGGTGGACCGGATCGTGGTGCGCGCGGACATCGGCGCCCGGCTGGCGGAATCCTTCGAAACCGCGCTGGATCTCGCCGATGGCATCGCCGTCATGGAATATGCGGACGAGAAGGATCCGAAGGGCGAGCCCAGGAGCATCATCTTCTCCTCGAAATTCGCCTGCCCCGTCTCCGGTTTCACGATCCCGGAGATCGAGCCCCGGCTCTTCTCCTTCAACAACCCCTTCGGCGCCTGTCCGACCTGCAGCGGACTGGGGTCGGAACAGAAGATCGACCCGGAGCTGGTGGTCCCCAATCCGCAGGCGCTTCTGGGCAAGGGCGCCATCGCCCCCTGGGCCAAATCGACCTCGCCCTATTACAACCAGACGCTCGAATCCCTGGGCAAACATTACAAGTTCACCCTGCGAACCCCCTGGGCGGACCTGCCGAAGAAGACCCGCGACGCCATTCTCTATGGCTCGGGCGAGGACGCCATCCGCTTTTCCTATGACGATGGCTTGCGGGCCTATGACGTGCGCAAACCCTTCGAGGGCGTCGTCAGCAATCTGGAGCGCCGCTATCTCGAAACCGACAGCGAATGGGCCCGCGAAGAGATCTCCCGCTACATGTCGGCCAAGCCCTGCGCCGCCTGCAAGGGCTTCCGCCTGAAGCCGGAGGCTCTGGCGGTGAAGATCGACGGGTGCCATATCGGCGAAGTGTCGGAGCTTTCCGTCAAGGACGCCGTGGACTGGGCGACCGCCCTGCCCAAACAGCTCGACAAGAAACGCAACGAAATCGCCGCCCGCATCCTCAAGGAGATCCGGGAGCGCCTGACCTTCCTGCGCGACGTCGGCCTTGATTACCTGACCCTCGCCCGCGCCTCCGGCACCCTGTCGGGGGGCGAGAGCCAGCGCATCCGCCTCGCCTCGCAGATCGGCTCGGGCCTGACGGGCGTGCTCTATGTTCTGGACGAGCCCTCCATCGGCCTGCATCAGCGCGACAATGAGCGGCTTTTGGAGACCCTGCGGCGCCTGCGCAACCTCGGCAACACCATCATCGTGGTCGAGCATGACGAGGACGCGATCCTCACCGCCGATTATGTGGTGGACGTCGGCCCCGGCGCCGGCATCCATGGCGGGCACATCGTCTCCAAGGGCACGCCCGCCGAGATCATGGCCGACCCGAAGTCCCTCACGGGCGACTATCTCACCGGCCGCAAATCCGTGCCGATCCCCGCCAAGCGGCGCAAGGCCCAGCCGGGGCGGGTGCTGAAGGTGGTGGGCGCGCGGGGCAACAACCTCAAGAACGTCAGCGCCGAAATTCCGCTGGGGACTTTCACCTGCGTGACCGGCGTCTCCGGCGGCGGCAAGTCGACCCTCATCATCGACACGCTCTTCAAGGGCGTGGCCCGGCGGCTCAACGGCGCCATGGAGCAGCCCTCGCCCCACGACCGGATCGAGGGGCTGGAGCATCTCGACAAGGTGATCGACATCGACCAGTCGCCGATCGGCCGGACCCCGCGCTCCAATCCCGCGACCTATACGGGCGCCTTCACCCCGATCCGCGAATGGTTCGCCCAGCTCCCGGAGGCCAAGGCCCGCGGCTATGCGCCGGGGCGCTTCTCCTTCAACGTGAAGGGCGGGCGCTGCGAGGCCTGCCAGGGCGACGGCGTCATCAAGATCGAGATGCACTTCCTGCCCGACGTCTATGTCACCTGCGACGTCTGCAAGGGCAAGCGTTACGACCGCGAGACGCTGGAGGTGAAATACCGCAACAAGTCGATCTCGGACGTGCTCGACATGACCGTGGAGGAGGCCCGCGAGCTGTTCAAGGCCGCCCCCTCCATCCGCGACAAGATGCAGACCCTGACCCGCGTCGGGCTCGACTATGTTCATGTCGGCCAGCAGGCGACCACCCTGTCCGGCGGCGAGGCCCAGCGCGTCAAGCTGTCCAAGGAGCTGTCGCGCCGCTCGACCGGGCGCACGCTCTATATATTGGACGAGCCGACCACCGGCCTGCACTTCCATGATGTGAAGAAACTGCTCGAAGTGCTCCACGAGCTCGTCGATCAGGGCAATTCCGTGCTGGTGATCGAACACAACCTCGAGGTCATCAAGACCGCCGACTGGGTGCTCGACCTTGGCCCCGAAGGGGGCGATGGCGGCGGCGAAATCGTCGCGGTCGGCACGCCCGAGGACATCGCGGCCAACCCGCGCTCGCACACCGGCCGGTTCCTGAAGCAGGTGCTTGAGCGCAGTCAATTGAAATCAAAGAAGAAAAACGCCTGATACGGCTACGGCCGCGATTCGCGCGAATGGTTCGCGCAATCGCGGCGAACGCAAGTGCGAAATGAGAAGACCTGCAATTCACGCATTGTTAACCATGCCTTCAGCTTCGACGCGGGTCGCCCGCCCCTTCGAATCTGGCCTTTTTCAAGAAAAATTCTGATCCTCCGGGATTGCGGTGATCCAAAGCCATGCGTTGAACGCATACTAGGCACGCGCATGCATATCTACTCAGCCTCCACGCCTCGTGTATATTGCATTGCATCAAGTTTGTGACGTCGGCCCCTGCGGTCGCCACCCGAAGGAACGCAACATGGTCAAGATGATCGCCGAAAAGGTCTCCGCCTGGCGCCGCTACCGGACTTCGGTCCGCGAACTCTCCCGCCTGACGGATCGCGAGCTGAACGAGCTTGGCCTGAACCGCTACGACATCGACTCGGTCGCCCGCAAAAGCGCCGGCCTCTGAGGCTTCCCCCAAGTCAGCGGAACGGCTCCCCCTCCCCATCCCGTTCCGCCTGAGCGCCCGCCGGTCCCTCCCCCGGCGGGCGTTTCTTTTGCAGGCCTCCCCAGCGCCCTGTTGCTAGCTCGTCAAGTTGTCCGGTGTTCGTAGCGCGTGATCTGTCCGGTTCTGAAGCCCGTGGTCCGGGGCATGCCCCGGACCACGGGCTCGCGCCGCCGGGGAGGCTCGGCCGCAGGCTGTGAGGCGAGCGTTCCGTCGGGTTC
>CANGFT010000067.1 GCA_947453205.1 Beijerinckiaceae bacterium
AACCGGGTCTTCGAAAATTATGACACCATCATAGAAGCGATCTGTGAAGCTTGGAACAACCTCATCGAGATCCCAGACGCCATCAAATCAATCGGGATGCGGGAATGGGCTCATGTGGGTCGATCCGAATAGCCGATGGTATAAGCCGTTGATTGGCATATCTGGTCTCGCCGAATTTCCTTATTATTTGCGAGGAAGCGTGACCGCTTTTCGGCTAAAGGGACAGTGCATCTTCACCTTTTGCAGCCATCAAATCGATTGCGACCTAAAAGACTTCAATGAAAAATATGCAGTTTATATTGGGCCTGGAAAGCAAGCAGATTTTATCACAGGGGGACGTTTCCTTTTCTGCGAGACTCATCTTGACGAAGAATTTGCGGATGCAATCGCAATGCAAGTTGACCCCGCGACTTTAGAAATTCCAAATTTGGAAGCTGATTTTTTTAAAGTCCTTGAGAGGGATTGCTGGCCCAATTCATCAGAAAATATCTTTATGGTGCTTGGACTTCCTGCTCTTCAGCAGGTTCTTGACCAAGATCATGAGGACGGCAGATTGCTGGCGATACAATTCAAAACAGCGTTCGCTATGGCAGAATACGAAAACAAAAGTCATGCGAGGCGTGTTCACCGAGCCAAGATGAAAAGACCTTTGGAATTTTCAGCGGATGGAATGAGCGGTGGGCCCGTATTTCATCTAGGGTGTGATGCAGATGGCTTTTTTATCGGTCTCGCCGGCATGATTGTTCGCGGCGGCGCTACAGATCATTTTTACTTTATCGAAGCTGCACATTTGTTGGAACTAGTATCTTCATAATCACTCCCCCGCCAGCCGCTCCTTCTGCGCATAGCCGAGCCGGTCGTTCAGCTCTTCCAGAATCTGCACGGCGGCTTCTGCGATCACCGTGCCCGGCGGGAAGATGGCGGCGGCGCCGTTTTCGCGCAGCTCGTCCATGTCCTGCGGGGGGATCACCCCGCCGACGACGATCATGATGTCGCCGCGCCCTGCGGCCTCCAGCGCCGCCTTCACCTGCGGCACCAGCGTCAGATGGCCCGCCGCCAGCGACGACACGCCGATGACATGCACATTGTTGTCGACGGCCTGCTTCACCGCCTCCTCGGGCGTCGCGAACAGGGGCCCGATGTCGACCTCGAAACCAAGATCGGAGAAGGCGGAGGAGATGACCTTCTGCCCGCGGTCATGGCCGTCCTGTCCGACCTTGGCGACGAGGATGCGCGGCTTGCGGCCTTCGTTCTCTTCGAAGGCGCGGGTCATTTCGCTGACGCGGTCGATGATGACGGACTCGGTTCCGGCCTCCTTGCGATAGACGCCGCGAATGGAGCGGATCGAGGCCACATGGCGGTTGAAGACCTTCTCCAGCGCCAGCGAAATCTCGCCCACGGTCGCCTTGGCGCGCGCCGCTTCAATGGAGAGCGCGAGCAGGTTGCCCTCGCCGCGCGCGCCCGCGCTCAGCGCCTTCAACGCCGCCTGCACGGCGGCCTCGTCGCGCTCGGCGCGCAGGCGCTTCAGCTTCTCGATCTGCTGGGCGCGCACGGCGGAATTGTCGACCTTCAGGACGTCGATGGGCTTCTCGCCCTGCGGCTTGAACTTGTTGACGCCGATGACGGCCTGGCGCCCGCTGTCGATGCGCGCCTGCGCCTTGGCGGCGGCCTCTTCGATGCGCAGCTTGGGGATGCCCGCGTCGATGGCCTTCGCCATGCCGCCGAGCCTCTCGACCTCTTCGATATGCGACCACGCGCGCTCCGCGAGATCCTGCGTCAGGCGCTCCACATAATAGGAGCCGCCCCAGGGGTCGATCACGCGGGTTGTGCCGCTTTCCTGCTGCAGGAAGAGCTGCGTGTTGCGGGCGATGCGCGCGGAGAAATCAGTCGGCAGGGCGAGGGCTTCGTCAAGCGCATTGGTGTGCAGGCTTTGCGTATGGCCCTGCGTCGCGGCCATGGCCTCGATGGTCGTGCGCGTCACATTGTTGAAGACGTCCTGCGCGGTGAGCGACCAGCCGGAGGTCTGGCAATGCGTGCGCAGGGGCAGGCTCTTTTCAGATTTGGGATCGAACTGCTTCACAAGCCGCGCCCACAGAAGCCGTGCGGCGCGCAGCTTGGCGACCTCCATGAAGAAGTTCATGCCCACGGCCCAGAAGAAGGAGAGGCGCGGCGCGAACTGATCGACCGTGAGGCCCGCCGCGATCCCGGCGCGGATATATTCGACGCCATCGGCCAGCGTATAGGCGAGCTCGAGATCCTGCGTCGCGCCCGCCTCCTGCATGTGATAGCCGGAGATCGAGATCGAATTGAATTTCGGCATGTTCTGCGACGTATAGGAGAAGATGTCCGAAATGATGCGCATCGAATCCCCGGGCGGATAGATATAGGTGTTGCGCACCATGAACTCTTTGAGAATGTCGTTCTGGATCGTGCCCGAGAGCTTGTCCTGCGAAACGCCCTGCTCCTCCGCCGCGACGATATAGAGCGCGAGCACCGGCAGCACCGCGCCGTTCATGGTCATGGACACGCTCATCTGGTCGAGCGGAATCCCCGAGAAGAGCGTGCGCATGTCATAGATGGAGTCGATGGCGACGCCCGCCATGCCCACATCGCCAGCGACGCGCGGATGATCGGAATCATAGCCGCGATGGGTGGCGAGATCGAAGGCGACCGAAAGGCCCTTCTGCCCCGCCGCCAGATTGCGCCGATAGAAGGCGTTGGAATCCTCGGCCGTGGAGAAGCCCGCATATTGGCGCACGGTCCAGGGCTGGTTCACATACATGGTGGGATAGGGGCCGCGCACGAAGGGGGTGAGGCCCGGATAGCTGTCGATGAAGTCGATGTCCGCGATGTCGTCCGCGCCATAGATCGCCTTCACGGGGATCTCCTCGGGCGTCATCCATGGCTCGCCCGCCTGCGGGGGGAGGGGCGTGGCCGCCTGGGCGAAGGCGAGCGTGGAGAAATCGGGTATCCGGGACATGGCGGGCTCGCTCGAACGAAAAGTCGCCGATTTATAAACGCTTCGTGCGGGGGCGGCCATCGTTCCTTAGGCGGGGCCTGTCACCCCCGCCGCTCCGCCTCCCAGCGCCCCGCGCATTGCTTGCCCGGCGCGCGCCATGTGCCTTTGCCTGAGCCTGCGCCCAGCGATCCATGGGCGGCGAGCATGTCGGCGCCTTGCGTCACCATCACGGAGACGCGGCCTTTGGGGTCCACGCGGCCATTGGCCTGCGCCATGGCCTCGCCCATTTCGATGCGCCCATCGCGGATGCCCAGCGACAGGCGCGAGGCGCGGTCGCAGGCGCCTTTTTCGGTGATGACCGTCACGGACCAGCGCCCGTCATAGGCGTTGGGCGAAGCCATGCGCTTCGTCGCGGCCTCGGCGCCGCTCGCCAGACCCAGGCAGACGGTGGCGGCGGCGAGCGTCAGGGTCGATGCTTTCATACAGGCTGCTCCTCGCTGTCAGGCGAGCCGCAGCGCCTCGTCCAGCACTGCGGCCACGTCGCATCCGGCGAAGATGAAGCCGGTTGCGCCCGCCTCTTTCCACGTGGCCTCGGCGGCGCCGGGCCGGCCAGCGATGTAGATATGGCGCGCGCCAGCCTTGACCAGCGCCCGCGCCGCTTTCTGGCCCCAGTCCTCATAGACAGGGTCGGAGGAGCAAATGCAGGCGAAGGCGGCGCCGGAGGCCTTGAAAGCCTCGGCGAGGCTCGCCTCGTCAGGGAAGCCCTCGTTGCCCGGCGCGGCTATGCCCCCAGCCTCGAAGAAATTCTTGGCGAACATGGAGCGCGCGGTGAAGGCCGAGATGGGGCCGAGATTGGCGAGGAACACGCTGCGCCGCGCCCCGCGCGCTGCGGCCTCCGCATCGGCCCGGTCGCGCAGGGCCTCGAAGGCCTCAGCGTCGCGGTGAGGCGTCAGGGCGAGGGCGCCCGCGGGCTGGGGCGCCGGCATGAGCGCCGGCATGGGCGCCAGCACCTCGACGGGGGCTTCGGCTATGTTCGGGAATTCGCTCGTGCCGGTGATCGCATCCTTGCGATGGGCCACGGCGCGGGCGCGGGCGGCCTGCGCCTTGGCGACCTTCGCCTGGAAGGCGCCGCAAGCCAGCGAGGCGGCGAGCCCGCCCTCCCGTTCCGTCTCCTGCAGCAAGGCCCAGGCGGCCTCGCAAAGCGCATCCGTCAGGGCCTCGAAGGCGCCAGCGCCTGCGGCGGGGTCGGCGACGCGGCCAAGATTGGCCTCATCGAGAAGGACCGATTGCGCATTGCGGGCGATGCGCCTTGCGAAATCATCGGGAAGGCCCAGCGCCTGCGTGAAGGGCAGGACTGTCACAGCGTCCGCGCCGCCAAGCCCTGCCGAGAAACAGGCCACCGTGGCGCGCAGAATGTTCACCCAGGGGTCGCGCCGGGTCATCATGCGGAAGGATGTCTCCGCATGGATGTGGATGGGGGCGGGCATGAGGCCGCAGGCCTCCTCCACCCGCGCCCAGAGGCGGCGTAGCGCCCGCAGCTTGGCCACGCCCATGATCTCGTCGGCGTCGGCGCTGAGGCGGAAGGCGAGCTTGCCCCGCGCCGCCTCCAGATCGAGGCCTGCTGCGTCCAGCGCGCGCAGACAGGCGAGGGCGCTGGCGAGGGTGAAGGCGAGCTCCTGGGCCTCCGAGCCGCCCGCGCAATGAACCGCGCGCCCATCCGCGACAAGGGCGCGGCCGGGCAGGCTGGCCGCCAGCTCCGCGGCAGAGGCGAGGTCAGGCTGCGCGCCGCCGGTGAGCGCCATCAGCCCGAGGGGATCATGGCCGAAGACGACATTGGCGGCCTCGCCATTGGCGGCGGCGATGAGGGCCGCCAGATGCTGCGCCCCCTCCTGCGTCTGCGGCCCGAGGTCGAGCTCCATGGGCAGGCCGACGTCCAGCGCCACGCCCTCCAGCGCCTGCTCCAGCGCCGCGCGCCCTGCGGGCAGGCCGAAGCCATAGGCGCCGGGGGCGCCCTGAAAGACGATGTGCAGGCCGGTCGCGCCGTTTTCGAGATCGGCGAGGGCTTGCCTGTTGGCTTCCACGGGGTCGGGATTGTCCACCCGCACCAGCCGCGCCCAGCCGGGCTCGCCCGCCTTGACGGCGCGCGGGCGCTCCTCGAGGAGGCGCGCATAGAGTGGCGAAATCGTCAGCCCGTCATAGGTCCGCCCCTGCAGCTTTTCGAATGGCGCGCCCTTGAGCACGGCGTCCACCCGCGCGCGCCATTGCGCCTCGGTGGCCTCAGGGAACACATCGGCGAAGGAGATCGGCTTGTCTGACATGGCGCGCATCTGGGTCATGCCCGCGATCAGCGCCTCACGACCCCCACCCCTCACCCCTCCCCACAAGGGGGAGGGGAGCGTCTGGCGTTGCGCTCATAACCCTCCCCCCTGTGGGGAGGGTCGGCCGCGCCAGCGGGCGGGGTGGGGGTCTGCGAATGCTGATCGCGAGCCCTGGTTACAGTCGGGAACCTTTTCGCATGGCGCGGCGCGCCCCGCCACAGGCGGAAAGTCGTAGAGGCCTCAGCCCTCCAGCGCCTCCACGATGGTGCGCAGCACCTTCACGCGGGCGAAATATTTGTCGTTGGCTTCGACCAGCGTCCAGGGCGCGTGGCTGGTGCTGGTCAGGTTCACCATGTCATTGACCGCGCGCTCGTAGTCGTCCCATTTGTCGCGGTTGCGCCAGTCCTCGGGGGTGATCTTGTAGCGTTTCACCGGCGTGTCCTCGCGCAGCTCGAACCGCCGCAGCTGCTCCTCCTTGCTGATGGCGAGCCAGAGCTTCACCACCGTGTAGTCGGCCCGTTCAAGCTGGCGCTCGAAATCCTTGATCTCGTGATAAGCGCGCAGCCAGTCGCTTTGGGAGCAGAAGCCTTCCACCCGCTCCACCAGCACGCGGCCATACCAGCTCCGGTCGAAGATCGCCGTCTGGCCGCGCATGGGAAGCTTGCGCCAGAAGCGCCAGAGATAGGGATGGGCGCGCTCCTCATCCGATGGCGCCCCCACGCCATGCACACGAAAGGCGCGGGGGTCGAGGGCCTCGCGGATGCGCAGGATCGCGCCGCCTTTTCCTGCGGCGTCATTGCCCTCCATGACGACCACAAGGCCACGGTCGCGAAAGCTCCGGGCGGTGGTGATGCGGGTCAGCGCATGCTGGTGGCGCCGCAGCTCCTCGCGATAGGCGTCGGGGTCGAGGCTTTGCGTGAGGTCAAGGGCGGCGATGACGCTTGGGGTCTTGAGCGGCGGCTCAGGCTTTGGGGCGGCTTTGGACTTGCGCACCTTCTCGCCTGCGCGCCGCGCAGGAAGGGTTTCGGCTCCCGCCCGGCGCAGGGCGTCGAGCAGCAGCCGACCAGCGGCTATGTCGCGATAGCCATCGTTGTCTCCTGCGACCACATGCCAGGGCGCCTGCCCCGTCGAGGTGATGTCGGCCATTTCGAGGCCTGCCTGATTGAGCCTTTTGCGCTCTTTCTTCGTGTCGATATGGTTCCATTCAATCACCACGGGGCGCTTGCGCGAGCCATCCGCGCGCAGCAGGTTCTTCAACCGCCTGCGCGCCTCCTTCTCCGGCAGATAAAGCCAGAGCTTGAGGAGCATGACGCCTTCGGCCGCCAGCATGGTCTCGAATTCATTGATCTCGTTGAGCGCCTGCGTGAAGGCGGCTTCATCGATCAGCCCGCGCGCGCGCCCATCGAGCGCCGGATGATACCAGGAGCCCAGCACCACGCCGATGCGGCCGCGGGCGGGCATGTCGCGCCAGAAGCGCCAGTAGGTCGGACGTTTGCGCTCGTCAGACGAGGGGGCGAAATAGGAGAGGGTGTCGAGATGATGGGGGTCGAGCCATTCATAGAGGCGGTCCAGCAGCTCGCCCTTGCCCGCGCCGTCCGATCCGTTGATGAGGACAAGGATGGATTTCTGTTTCGCGTCCAGCAGGTCGAACTGCGCATCGAGCAGATCCTCGCGCAGGCGCGGCTCGATCCGCTCGAAGTCTTCTTTGGAAAGATCGTGGGGCAGGGCCGCTGATTCGAACATGGGCGTCCTTCCATCCTCAGGCGGCGATGGCGCGCTCCAGCGTCTCGATCCCCGCCGTCAAAGCCGCCGCGCAGCGTTCGATCAGCTCTTCGCTGGCGCGGCCGCGCGGGATCGACACATGCATCGCCGCCAAGGCTGCGCCGCTGGCGTCCTTCACCGCCCGCGCCACCGCGACGCCGCCCGCCGTGAACTCCGCCGCGCTCAGCGCGAAACCCTTCTGACGCACCCGCTCGATCTCGGCCTCGAGCCGCGCCCGGTCGGCGATCGTCGTGTCGGAGAAGGATTCGAGCTCGGTGCGGTCGAGATAGGCCGAGACCTCCGCCTTGCTCATGGAGGCGAGAAAGACACGGCTCGTCGCTCCCGCATAGAGCGGGATCCGGACGCCGATCCGCTGGGTCTGGCTGATGGTGTTGAGCGCTTCGATGGATTCCACATTCACCCGGAAATCACCCTCGCGCACCGCGAGCACCACGGTCTCATTCACCTTGTCGCGGATGGCCGTCATCACCGGCCGCGCCAGCGCCTGCACGGGGATCGACTGCAAGACCGAATTCGCTAGACCCAGCGGCAACACGCCCAGCCTGTAGCTTGCGGTCTCCGGGTTCTGGGAGGCGAGCCCCTCGGCGACGAGGGTCGCGAGGATGCGGAAGGCGGTGGGCTTCGACAGATTGGCCCGGTTCGCGATGTCGAGCAGGCTCGATTCGCGCGGCGAGGCGGCGAGCGCGAAAAGGATGCGCCCCGCCCGGTCCACCGCCTCGATGGAGCTCTGGTCGATGCGCGACTCGCTCCCGGCCTCGCGCCTCGGGGCGGGGCTGGCGGCTTTTCCTTTGGCCTTCGTCTGGCGCGTCTGGGGCGTCATCGCCCGGGTCATGCACGTCTCCTCGCCTGTTCCTTATCGTTCTCGCGCCGAAGCGTCTGACCTATGGCTTATAAGACTTTTTGGACGCGGCGTCTGCGGGCCGAAAGTCGGATTTTGCGGCGCCGGGCTTTACAGCGACGCTCCGCTCAGCGAGCTTGATCCCACAAAGGAGGATTCAGACATGCTGATACCCGAGGGGCGCGTGCGCCGCGTCGTCACCACCGTCAATGAAGAAGGCAAGGCCGTCGTTCTCTTCGACAGCGAGAATCCCAACCGCGCCGTGCGGCCGGGCAAGAACAACGTGGCCAACCTGATCTGGACCACCGACGGCGCTCCCGCCGACATTGCCGGGCCGCAGGACCGCGGCGCCCTGCAGATCGGCACCTCGCCCCTGCCGGGCGCCTCGATCTTCCGGATCATGGACTATCCGCCCGTGACGCCGGAAGCGGAGAAAATGGACATGACCGCCCGCATGAAGGAGCTCGCCCACGAGCCCGAGATCCGGGGCCTGCCGCCGCGCCACCCCTTCATGCACCGCACCCGCACGGTGGACTACGCCATCATCCTGCAAGGCGAGATCGACATGCTGCTGGATGACAGCGAGATCCACCTGAAGGCGGGCGATGTGCTGGTGCAGCAGGGCACGAATCATGCCTGGGTCAACCGCGGCACGGAGGTCTGCCGCATCGCCTTCGTGCTGCTCGACGCAAAGCCGATCTGAGCGTCAGCCCAGCGCCGCCAGAGCAGGCACGGAGGAGGCGACCTTGTTGAGCGTCTCCTCCCCTGCGGCGACGCGCGCATAGGCCAGAACCTCCCGGCCGATGGCCTGCATCTCGGCCATGCCGAGCCCAAGGCCCATGAGGTTGCCCGCAAGGCCGACGATGCCGCCGATGGGTGGTGCGGCCCCGCCCATGCTGGCGGTGAGCTCGGCGGCGCCGGGGAGTTTCTCCATCAGCTCCGCCATGGCCTCGGGCGAGGCCTCCCGCTGGAGGAAGGCGAATATCTCCCCCACGGCGCGCTGCGTCACCTCCGGCGCCACGCCGGAGGCCTCGCTCACCCTTGCGATCATGTCATCCATGCTGGCGGACCCCATATTCATGCCGGCCCGCATCGAACGGGACTGACGCAAATTCACAAGCAGGCGCCCCGCCCGCAGGTTCCCCCTGTGGCGCGCGCTGCGAACCTCGCTTATAACTTTTGCAATGGTCGAGTGAAAAGGCGCGACATGACGGACGATCCCGCGAACCAGCCCGGCAAGATCCTGATCGGCAAAGGCGACGCCTATCAATATCTCCAGCTCCCCCTCGCCAATCGCCACGGCCTCGTGGCGGGCGCGACCGGCACCGGCAAGACCGTGACCCTGCAGGTGCTCGCCGAGGGCTTCTCCAACGCGGGCGCCGCCGTCTTCTGCGCCGATGTGAAGGGCGACCTCTCCGGCCTCGCCATGGCGGGCGAGGGCAAGGCCCCATTCGTGCAGCGCGCGAAGGACATCGGGGTGACCTATGCGCCGGATCGATTCCCCGTCGTGTTCTGGGACGTCTTCGGCGAGCAGGGCCATCCCGTGCGGGCCACCGTCTCCGAAATGGGGCCGGTGCTGCTGGCGCGGCTGCTCGACCTCAATGATGTGCAGGAAGGCGTGCTGAACATCGTCTTCCGCATCGCGGACGAACAGGGCCTGCTGCTGCTGGATCTGAAGGATCTGCGCGCCCTGCTCGGCATGGTGCTCGACAACGCCGCCGAACTCACCAAACAATATGGCAATGTGGCGCCGGCGACCGTGGGCGCGATCCAGCGGCAGCTGCTGGTGCTGGAGAATCAGGGCGCCGACAAATTCTTCGGCGAGCCCGCCCTGTCCATCGAAGACTTCATCCGCACCGACCGCGACGGGCGCGGCGTCATCAATGTGCTGGCCGCCGACAAGCTCATGCGCAGCCCAAAACTCTACGCCACTTTCCTGCTGTGGATGCTGTCCGAACTCTTCGAGACCCTGCCCGAGGTGGGCGACGCCGAGAAGCCCAAGCTCGTCTTCTTTTTCGACGAAGCGCATCTGTTGTTCGACAGCGCGCCGAAAAATCTCATGACCGCCATCGAACAGGTCGTGCGGCTCATCCGCTCCAAAGGCGTCGGCGTTTATTTCGTCACGCAGAATCCGCTCGATGTGCCCGATGTGGTGCTGGGCCAGCTTGGCAACCGGGCGCAACATGCGCTGCGCGCCTTCACGCCGCGCGATCAAAAAGCGGTGAAGGCGGCCGCCGAGACCTTCCGCCAGAATCCAAAGTTCGACACCGGCGAGGTCATCACCCAGCTTGGCGTCGGCGAGGCGCTGGTGTCCATGCTGGAGAAGGGCGGCACGCCCGCCGTGGTCTCGCGCAGCCTCATCGCGCCGCCGGGCTCGCGCGTGGGGCCGATCACGCCGGACGAGCGCGCCGCCGTGATGGCTGCGAGCCCCTTGCGCGGCAAATATGACGTCGCCATCGACCGCGAGTCCGCTTTCGAAGTGCTGAACAGGCGCGGCACGCAGATGGTCGAGAAGACGCAGTCCCAGCCCGCTTCGCCCTGGGGCGGCCCGCAGCCTGCGCCTTCGGCGCCCGCGCCCAGTCCCTGGACGCACAAGACCGTGCCGAACGTCCCGCCCGCCGCGCCCCCGCAGGAGCCTGCGGGCGGCGGCATTCTCGACACCATCGGCGGCATGATCGGCGGCTCCGGCGACAAGCCCTCCAATGGCCGCAGCAACCGCATGTCGACGGGCGAGCTCATCATCCGCTCGGTCGCCCAATCGGCGGCGCGCTCGCTTGGCACCCAGATCACCCGCGCGATTCTGCGCAATGTGCTGGGCGGCATGAAGCGCTGACTTTGAACGGGGGCGGGGCTGCGCTACATCTCCTGCATAGCCGGAGATTCCCATGGCCAGCCTTGATGACGCCCTCGCCCGGATCGACCATAACCTTGATGGCGCCTTGAAGCGCCTGTTCGGCCTTCTGGAGATCCGCTCCATTTCCGCCGACCCCGCCTACAAGGCCGAATGCGCCCGTGCGGCGCAGTGGCTTGTGGACGAGTTGAACGGGCTTGGCTTCGACGCCTCCGTGCGGCCCACCGCAGGCCATTCCATGGTCGTGGCACATGCCCGAGCCCAGCGCGCCGATGCGCCCCATGTTCTGTTCTACGGCCATTACGACGTGCAGCCCGCCGATCCCCTGGAGCTCTGGGAGACCGATCCCTTCGCGCCCCGCATGGTCGATGCGCCGGAGGGGCGACGGATCGTGGCGCGCGGCGCCGCTGACGACAAGGGCCAGTTGATGACCTTCGTCGAGGCCTGCCGCGCCTTCATGGAGACGGGCGGCCTGCCTTGTCATGTGACGCTGCTCTTCGAGGGCGAAGAGGAATGCGGCTCGCCCTCGCTGCCCGCTTTTCTCGCCGCCAACAAGGCCGATCTGTCCGCCGATCTCGCCATGCTCTGCGACACCAATATGTGGAATCGCAAGACGCCGATGATCACGACCATGCTGCGCGGCCTCGCGCTTGAGGAGGTGGTGATCCGCGCGGCTTCGCGCGATCTCCATTCCGGCCTGTTCGGCGGCGCGGCGCGCAATCCCATCCATGTGCTGGCCAAGATCGTCGCCGATCTCCACGACGTCAATGGCGCCATCACCCTGCCGGGCTTCTATGACGGCGTGCCCGAACTGCCGCAGGAGGTCGCCGCCCAATGGCGCGCGCTTGATTTCGATGAGGCGCAGTTCCTTGGCGACGTCGGCCTCTCCCAGCCCGCCGGCGAGCGCGGGCGCAGCATTCTCGAGCTGATCTGGGCGCGCCCCACCTGCGATGTGAACGGGATCGTCGGCGGTTACACAGGCGCAGGCTCGAAGACCGTCTTGCCCGCGCAGGCCAGCGCCAAATTCTCTTTCCGCATGGTCGGCGCGCAGGATCCCGAGGCGGTGCTGGCGAGCTTCCGCGCCTTTGTCGAAGCGCGTCTGCCGCCCGATTGCGAGGCCGAGTTCATCCGCCATGGCGCCTCGCCTGCGCTCACCCTGCCTTTCGCCTCCGAGCCCCTGAGCCGTGCGCGCCGGGCGCTCGCGGACGAGTGGGGCGTCGAGCCGGTGCTGGGGGGCTCGGGCGGGTCGATCCCGATCGTGGGCGAGATCAAGCGCGATCTGGGCATGGACGCCCTGATGGTCGGCTTTGGTCTTGATGACGACCGCATCCATTCGCCCAATGAAAAATATGAGCTGAGCTCGTTCCACAAGGGAACCCGCAGCTGGGCGCGGATTCTGGCGGCGCTGGCGGGTTAGGTCAGCGCAGCGCGCCGGGGGGCGTGGGGCCGTCCATGGGCGCGAGAGGCTGCGCCGCCGGGCCTTGCGGCGCCGGATCCTGAGGGCCGCGCGCGTCGATCACCGCGACGGAGGTTGAGTCCTCCTTGCGCGGTTCGGCGAGCTGGGCGCCGATGGAGCGGATGACGTCAGGCGCATCCGCATAGGCGCCATGGCCGATGAAGCCGTTCGAGAAGCCGCTGAGGTCATAGACGCGCACGCCAAGCGCGCGCAGATCGGCGGCGTCCTGCGGGTTCTTTGGATCCATCGCGCCGACGCGCGGCCGGTCGCCCGCAATGCGGCTCGACAGGGACAAGGCCCTGTCGCCGCGGGACACGAAGATGGAGACGCGCGCCGCCGAGCCCAGCCGCGCCATCTGCTGGCGGAAGACCGCAAGATCAATGTCTGGCGCGGCGAGCATGACGTCGCCGAGCCTGCCGTCGAGATTGGCGCTGCCTGCGAGGGCGTTTTCGCGAAGCGCCTCCATGGCGAGCCATGAGCCCATGGAATGGGCCAGCACATGCACACGCCCGACGCCCGGCGTCGCCGCCAGATCGCGGATCAGGTCCCGCAAGGCGTCGCGCGAGGCGGTGGCGCGCTCCTTGGCCGAGACATAGCTGAGCATGCCGGATTCGGAGGGCCAGGCGAACAGCACGGGCACGCCGCCAAAGCGGGCGTCAACGACCACCTGAGTGAGCCGCAGCCGCGCCTCTTCGAGGCTCGTGTTGAAGCCGTGGACGTAAAGCAGGATGTCGCGGTCCGCGCCCACGCGGCCGGAGATATGCGAGCCGATTTCGCCCGCGAAACGCTCCGGCGTCATGGCGTTGGCGTTCAGCAGGGTGAAATGGCTGTTGCGGTTGGGCTTGCCGAAGGTCGGCGCCTCGATGACGCCGGGCTGGTGGCCGGGCGGCGCGCTCATCATGGCCATGGCGTGATGGACGCCCGCTTCCCCTGCGGCGTCGGCGAGGCGGCGGTCATCGCGCCGTGTCGAGGCGATGAACATGGTCACGGATTGCGCGCTCGTGACCGGCTTCGTCGCAAAGAGGCTCATGGAGGAGCCGGCGCCATCGCCCAGGCAGCCAGACAGCAGCGTCATGAAGGCGCAGGCCGTCGCGACCCGCAGACGGGCCGACAGACGTTCCTTCCGGGGCTGGGGGCCCAGGCGCATGGTTCAATCCTCCGGGATGGCGGCGCCGACGACCGACGCCGCGCCCATCAAGCAAAGGAGTCCTTGACGAAAAGTTAACGGGCCGCTCTGCTCGACGATCCCTTGTGTATGGCAAAGGTGACGAGAATGGGACAGATACAATTTTGCGTGATCCGCCGGGAGCGGAAAAGCGCATGATCCGGGTTCTGGTGACGGCTTTCGGCGCCTTTCCCGGCGCGCCGTCGAACCCCACCATAGCCATCGCCCGCGAGCTTGAGCGACGACATGGGAGGCGGCTCGAGCGGCTTTCCATCACGCTCCACACCCGCGTCCTCCCGGTCCGCTTCCATACGGTCGGCGAGGCCCTAGCCCTGGCGCTGGAGGAGACGCGCCCCGACGTCGTGCTGCATCTTGGCCTCGCGGCGCGGCGCAAGGCGATGAGCGTGGAGCTGCGCGCGCGCAACAGGCTGGGAACGCTCAGGCCCGATGCGGCGCGGGTTTTTGCGCCCTCAAGCGTCGTTTCGATGGGGGCGCCGGGCCGGCTCTCCGCCCGCTGGCCTGCACAGCGTGTGCGCGCCGCCATGAACCGCAGCGCCGTGACGCGCCTGTCGATCGATGCGGGCGATTATGTCTGCAACCAGACCCTGTTCCTGACGCTTTCAACCATTGGCGGGCAAGTGGGCTTCATCCATGCGCCTCGTCCGCGCAAGGGCGGCGGGTGGCGACGTCCAGGGCTCGGCCGCATGGTCGATGCGGCTGCCTCCGCCTTGCTCGTGATGGCGGGCGCAGCGCGATCCACTTCACGTTGGCCCGGGCTTGACCGCACGGCATCGTGACTGCAAGGTCGCGCCGGATCAACTTTGGGCATCAACGTGGACACAACCTTCCTCCTGGCGTTGCTTCAGATCATCTGGATCAACATCCTTCTGTCTGGCGATAACGCCGTCGTGATCGCGCTGGCCTGCCGATCGCTGCCTCCGCGCGAGCGCAAGATCGGCGTCATTCTGGGCGCGGGCGCGGCTGTTGTGCTGCGCATCATCTTCACGCTGATGGTCGTCTGGCTGATGGAGATCCCCTACCTCAAGCTGGTGGGCGGCTTGCTGCTTTTCTGGATCGCAGTGAAGCTTCTGACGGATGAGGCGGACGAGGCTTCGGTTAAGGAATCCGACACGATCTGGAACGCGGTGCGCACAGTCGCCATCGCCGATATGGTCATGTCCCTCGACAATGTCATCGCCATCGCCGCCGCGGCCAAGGGCTCTGTCGCACTGATCGTGTTCGGCCTTTGCCTGTCGGTGCCGCTCATCGTCTTTGGCGCCACGCTCATCATCACGCTGCTGCAGCGTTACCCGGTTCTGGTCTGGGCGGGCGCCGGCCTGCTGGGCTGGGTGGCCGGCTCGATCATGGTCTCTGACCCCGGCTGGCACAGCGTCTTTGGCGAATGGCCGCATCTGGTTGATGAGGTTGTGGGCGGCGTCGTCGGCGTCGTGTTTGTTCTGGGGCTCGCCTGGCTGCTGCGCCAGCGCGCGGCCTCCGCCTCCGCTGCTGAAGCGGACGAAGAGCAGAAGGCTGCGGAGTAGCTATCGCACGGGCAGGCGTATGCCCGTCGAGGGCGGCGTTTCGATCTTCACGCAATCGCGCCTGCCCGCGTTCAGACAGCGTTGCAGGCGTTCGTTGTCCTCAATGGACTTGACGGTCCAGATGATCGCCCCTGCTATGACGAGCAGAAAGACGATGGCGAGCAGATTGGTGAAGTGACGATGCTCGTAATCGGTGTCGTCATCGGGCGCGGCGCCGTCAGCCGGGCGGCCATGGCCGCCAGCGCCCGGATGATCCATATCGCCATGCTTGGTCTGCATCCATCGCCTCTCGCCGCAGGCTTACGCCCGGCGGGCCCGGGGAGCAAGCGCGGCCGCCCGCCCTCAGGTTTCGAAGGGCAGGCCCACATAGTTCTCCGCGAGCAATGTCTGCCCCGCCACTGAAGTGGCGATGGTGTAGAGCTCGGCCACCTGACGCTTTGCGTCGAAGGGGCTGGCGTCCGGCAGATTGTGCAGCATGGAGGTCATCCACCAGGAGAAGTGCTGCGCCCGCCAGATGCGCCGCAGGCAGGTGGGCCCATAGGTCTCGAACAGGCTGGCGTCGTTCTTCTTGTAGAAAGCCACCAGCGCCTTCGAGAGCACATAGATGTCGGAGATGGCGAGATTCATGCCCTTGGCGCCGGTCGGCGGCACGATATGGGCGGAGTCGCCAGCCAGAAACAGGCGGCCGTGGCGCATGGGCTCGGCGACATAGCTGCGCATGGCGGTCACGGATTTCTGGGTGATCTTGCCCGTGCTCAGCTTCAGCCCCTCGTGCTTGCCAAGGCGCGTCTCCAGCTCGCTCCAGATCTGGTCGTCAGACCAGTTGTCGGCATTCTCGTCGGGCGGCACTTGCAGGTAGCAGCGCGACACCGTGGGCGAACGCATGGTGAAGAGGGCGAAGCCGTTGTCGTGGCGGCAATAGAGCAGCTCGTCCTTCGTCGGGGCGGCGTCAGCCAGAATGCCAAGCCAGCCGAAGGGGTAGATGCGGTCATGGCCGCGCATGAGATGGGGTGGAATGGCGTCGCGGCAAATGCCGTGGAAGCCGTCGCAGCCCGCGATATAATCGCAGGTCAGAACCTCTTCCTTGCCCTCGTGGCGATAGCGGATCGTGGCGCGGTCGCCCTCAAGCCCGCTGATTTCGGTCGCTTCGGCTTCAAAGTGGATCGGCACGCCCGCAGCCAGATTGGCCGCGATCATGTCCTTCACCACTTCCTGCTGGCCATAGATATAGACCTTGCGGCCGGTCAGGCCGGTGATGTCGATGCGATGGCGCTCGCCCTCGAACACGAGCTCGATGCCCTCATGCACCATCGCCTCCCGGTAGAGGCGGTCCGCCATGCCTGTTTCCGTCAGCAGGTCCACGGAGCCTTGCTCCAGCAGGCCCGCGCGCACGCGGCTCTCCACATAGGGGCGGCTGCGCGATTCCAGCACGACCGAGGATATGCCCTGCAGGTGGAGCATGCGCGCGAGCAGAAGGCCTGCGGGTCCGGCGCCGATGATGCCGACCTGGGTATGCATGGTGTTCTCCCTTTAAAACGGCATGAAAGCCGCCTGCATGCAAAACGGTCAACCGCCGTGCGCGGCCTTGGTGCGCGCCAGAATGTCGCGCAGCACTTCGAGCTCCATGGCGTCGGGCGCACGCGTCTCGGCCACGTCAGCGGCGAAAGACGGCGTCCAGCCGCAGTTCTCGATAATCTCTTCGCGCGTCGCGCCGGGATGGATGGAGACGACGGTCATCTCCTGCGTCTGCGGATCAGGCTCGAAAATGCAGAGGTCCGTGATGAGCCGGGTGGGGCCCTTCGAGGCCACGCCCAGCGCGCGGCGTTCGCGGCCGGTGGGGCCGTGGCCCATGGAGGTGATGAAGGGCAGCTTGTCCACGAAGGCGCGCTTGCCCATGGCCATGATGATGAAGATCTCACGGCAGTTCGTGGCGATCTCGGGCGCGCCGCCTCCGCCGGGCAGGCGCACCTTGGGCTTGTGATAGTCGCCGACCACGGTGGTGTTGAGATTGGCGAAGCGGTCGATCTGCGCGCCGCCCAGAAAGCCCACGGTCATCCGACCGCCCTGCAGCCAGTAGCGGAACATTTCCGGCACTGAGACTGTGGTCAGTGCGGTGTCACAGAGTTCGCCGTCGCCGATGGAGAGCGGCAGCACATTGGGCTTGGTGGCGATGGTGCCGGACTCGTAGATCAAGGTGATCTGCGGCGCATGGGTCAGGCGCGCCAGATTGCAGGCAGCCGAGGGGGCGCCGATGCCGACGAAGCAGACATCGTCGTTGCGCAGGGCGCGGGCGGCGGCGACCGTCATCATTTCATTGGGCGTATAGGCCATGCTCATGACGCGGCCCTCCCGCCAGCGTGGACCAGGAAAGCGTCCGGGCCCTTCTTCATGACGTTCTCCTCCATCCAGGCGAGGAAGCTGTCGCGCTCGCGCGAGACCTTGTCCCAGGCGATGTAGAAGGAATTGTCGCGCGTGTAATAGCCATGCGCATAGGAGGGATGCGCGCCGCCGGGCACGGCGACCACAGCGCCCACGGTCCATGACGGCAGGATGACCGAATTGGGCGAGGAGGCCCCGAGGTCGTCGACGATCTCCTCCACGGTGACGATGGTGCGCTTTGAGGCCAGCACGACCTCTTTCTGACAGCCGGTGATGCCTTCCAGCAGCACATTGCCCTCGCGGTCGGCGCGCAGGGCGTGAATGACGCCGACGTCGGGACGGATGGCCGGCACCGTCGCCAGCTCCTCGCCCGTATAGGGGCAGGTCACCTTGCGGATCTGCGGGTTCACCTTGGGCAGATCGACGCCGATATAGCCGCGCAGCATGGCGAAGGGCAGGTTCGCCGCGCCGGCCTCGTAAGCATTCGCCATGGCGGCGTGTGAATGTTCTTCAAGCTCGAGCGGGAGGGGCCACTGATTTTCGACGGCGTCGCGGATGCGGTGGGTCGAGCCGACGCCGGGATTGCCGCCCCAGGAGAAGATGAGCTTCTTCGCGCAGCCCATGCCGATCATCTGGTCATAGATGAGGTCGGGCGTCATGCGGATGAGCGTGAGGTCGCGCCGTTTCTGGCGGATGATCTCATGGCCCGCCGCGAAGGGGATGAGATGGGTGAAGCCCTCCATCGCCAGCACGTCGCCGTCATGGACCATCTCTTCGACGGCTGAGGCCAGATCAAGAAACTTCGCCATTCATCCTCCCCATGGACGCCCGCGCGGCGATCTCTGAAGACGCCGCGCGTGTCTGATTCAACCGGGGCTTATTTGCCCCAGACTTCCTTCGACACGTCGATGACGAGCTGCAGCTTCGCCCACTGCTCCGCTTCGGCGAGCGTATTGCCCTCTTCGGTCGAAGCGAAGCCGCACTGGGGGCTGAGGCACAGCTGGTCGAGCGGCGCATATTTCGAGGCTTCGTCGATGCGGCGCAGCAGGTCTTCGCGGGTCTCCAGCACGCCGGTCTTGGAGGTGACGAGGCCGAGGATCACGGTCTTGCCCTTGGGCAGGAAGCGCAGGGGCTCGAAGCCGCCCGAGCGGTCATTGTCCCATTCGAGGAAGTAGCCGTCCATGTTCAGGGTGTTGAACATGAGGTCGGCGATCGGCTCATAGCCGCCCGAGGAGATGAAGGTGGAGCGGAAGTTGCCGCGGCACACATGCATGGTGGCGACAAGGTCCGCAGGCTTGTTCTCGAGGGCGGC
>CANGFT010000068.1 GCA_947453205.1 Beijerinckiaceae bacterium
CGCACGCCCTTGAAGGTGATGCGGCATTGCCAAACAGAACCCTTCACATCTTCGCGCTGATACAGCGTGATGCGCCCGTCTGCGATGACTTGTTTGTTATTGGCGTAGGCCATGTTGATAGACTGTGACGAATTGAACAGCCAATCAACGTTCAGTTGCGTGTTTTTTCGCAAAATCTGTACAACCCGTTCCCAGCGCCTGTAAAAGCCCTGTAAAAAAATGCTGTCAGATTTTGATTATTCCTAGCCTAGTTTTAGTTCTTTTTCCGTTCTGTACAACACGTGTACAACAAAAAAAGCCGCTCGTGAAAGCGGCTTTCTTGTTGATATTGTTGAACTTTTGACTTTTTGGTAGCCAAAAATTCCTAGCGCTTCGAGAACTGGAAGCTGCGGCGGGCCTTCTTCTTGCCGTACTTCTTGCGCTCGACCACGCGGCTGTCGCGGGTGAGGAAGCCGCCGCGCTTCAGGATGGAGCGAAGCTCGGGCTCATAGTGGGTCAGGGCCTTGGCGAGGCCATGGCGCACCGCGCCGGCCTGACCGGAGAGACCGCCGCCGGCCACCGTGACCATGAGGTCATACTGGGTGGCGCGCGCCGTCACCTCGAGGGGCTGACGCAGGATCATGCGCAGCACGGGACGGGCGAAGTAGACCTGCTCGTCGCGGCCGTTCACGGTGATCTTGCCAGTGCCGGGCTTGACCCAGACGCGGGCGACCGCGTTCTTGCGCTTGCCGGTCGCATAGGCGCGGCCGAGCTTGTCGATCTTCTGAACGTACTTGGGCGCCTCGGACTCGACGGAGGCCGTGGTGGCCGCCTTAAGATCCTGAAGCGAAGAAATGGTCTCGGCCATGATCAGGCGCTCCGCTTGTTCTTCGGGTTGAGGCTGCCGATGTCGAGGGCGACAGGCTGCTGGGCGACATGGGGATGCTCTGCGCCCTTGTAGACGCGAAGATTGCCGAACTGCTTGCGGCCGAGCGGGCCACGGGGAAGCATGCGCTCCACGGCCTTCTCGACGATGCGCTCAGGGAAGCGGCCTTCCATGATGAACTTGGCGGAACGCTCCTTGATGCCGCCAATGAAGCCGGTGTGGTGGTAGTAGTTCTTCTGCTCGAGCTTGCGCCCGGTGAAGACCACCTTCTCGGCGTTGATCACGATGACATTGTCGCCATCGTCAACATGGGGGGTGAAGGAGGCCTTGTGCTTGCCGCGCAGGCGCATGGCGACGAGGGTGGCGAGGCGGCCGACGACGAGCCCTTGCGCGTCGATCACGACCCACTTCTTCTCCACCTCAGCGGTTTTGGTGACAGTGGTTTTCCCGAACATGGGAGGCTTTTCCTTAGGCTTGGCGGCGCAAGACGAAAGATCCGCGCCGAAGGTGACTGGCTTCTATGGGGCGCAGACCACCTTGTCAATGCGCTTTTGCGCGCGAAACGCCAAAATCCGCCCGCTTTTTCGGGGTTTTTTAATTGTGGTATCTAGATACCTTATGTGGGCCAGCGCTGCTCGCAAAGCGCGGGAATGGCCTCGATCAGTCCGCCGAGCGGGCCGGAGCTCAGCAGCAGCACCACTTCGTCGCCCTTCATCCGAGCGTCAAGCGCCGCGACGCCCTCGGCGCAGGACGTCACCGGCGTCGCGTGCTGCCCGGCGCTGCGGATCCGCGCCACGATCTCGTCCTGGGTCACCTGGTCATGGGTGCCCGCGCCCTGCGATGCCGGCTCATAGACCAGCACCTCATCGCAGCCCTCGAAGGCGTCGTCGTACCAATGGAGCGTCGCCCGGTTGCGCCAGGAGAAGGTGTGCGGCTCGAAGACGGCCACAAGCGGGCGTCCGGGAAAATGCAGCTTCATGGCCGCGATGGCGCTGCGGGCCTTGTCATAGGAGGAGCCGAAGCCCTCGTAGATCGGCACGCTCGTGCGCCAGGACTTGCGGTCGAGGCGCCGCGTGATGCCCAGAAACGAGCCCATGGCGCGCGCATAGACGGCGGCGCTGACAAGGCCGCGGGTCAGCACGAAGGCGCCGACGCCGACCATGTTCTCTATATTGTGCAGGCCAAGCTGCCCGGTCTCCACCTCCACCACCGGGGCGCCCTTGTGGGTCAGGGTGAAGCGGCTGCGCTCGCCAAGCCGGATGTTCCCGGCCTGCCACTCCCCCTGATCCACCCCAAAGGTGGTGACGGGGCGCTTGGTCTCCTCAAGGAACCGCCGGCTCAATTCGCCGCTGAGGGCCGCCAAAACGAGACCATCGGGATCGCTAAGGTCCATGAGCTGGTGGAAGGGCGCGAGATAGGACTCGACCGTGGGGAATACGTTCACATGGTCGTGCGCCAGCGGCGTCAGGATCAGATGCGCCGGATGGTAATGGAGGAATTTGGAGCGGTCGTCGGTGTTGGAGGAGGGATATTCATCCCCCTCCAGCAAAAACAGCTCGCCCTGCCCCACATGCCAGGCCTTGGGCGGCGAGAGAGGCGCCGCGCCGATCATGTAGGACGGATCGAGCCCGGCCTCGAGCAGGCAATGGGACAGGAGCGACACGCTGGTGGTCTTGCCGAAGCTGCCCGCCATGACCACGGGGGTCCGGTTCGCAGACAGAAGGCCCAGAACCTCGGCGAAAGAGAGAATGGCGGTCCCCTGCCCCGCCGCGCGCCTGAAGGCCTCGGCCACCTCGGCGTTGGTCTGGGGGACGAGCCGGGCGTTCTTGCCGATGACGATGAGATCGGCGTCGGCCGGGATATTGGCTGGGTCATAGGGGATGCGGCAATCCAGCCGCTCGGCCGCCAGAACCTCGGAGATCGGGGGGTAGATCGCCTCGTCGGAGCCGCTCACGATGACGCCGCTGTCGCGCAAAAGCAGGGCCGTGGCGCTCATGCCCACCCCCGCCACGCCAATGAAATGCGCCTTGCGATAAGGAAAACCGCTCATTCGACCCTCGCCAGGCTCGAATCATGAGCCCGGGAGCCATAATAGCCGAGCCACGCGCCTGAGGCCCCGCTCAGCAGCAGCTACATTCTATGAAGTCATCATGTATCAGGGCGCTCTTCATCCACCAGGGCGGCAGATCGTCCTCGCTAACGTCCGCCAGGGGCTTGAACACCTTCATCTGCCGCCGCTTCTGGTCCTCGCACCAGAAGGCGATGACGGTCTCCAGCGGCGGGCAGCCCGGGGTCTGGCACTCGACCTCGGTGATGAGGATCACATCCTCCTCGCCCAGCCGGAAATGCGCGCGCACCACATCCTTCAGCAACCGCGTGATCCTGGCGGCGTCCGGGCGTTTCTTGCCGAAGGGTCCGGCGAGGGGCATCATGGCGCTCCGGCCCCGACATAGGGGCGCGCCGCTCCATAGGCCCCGAACCCCTGACCGGCAAGCCAAAATGCGGCGCCTGCGAAATTGCGCTCTGGCGATTCACGGAGTACCAAGGCGCCAGCATCAGCCCGCAAGAGGAGACGACCTTGGTAGAGAAAGTCCTAGCCGCCGTCCGCACCGGCCCCAGCAAGACCGAAATCCGCGAATATCCCATGCCGGACATCGCCGATGACGCGGCGCTGATGAAGATGGAAGTCGCTGGCATCTGCGGCACGGACGTGAAGCTCTACGCCCATCCCCCGATGACCGCCCCCTGCATCATGGGACATGAGAACATCGGCTATATCGCCAAATGCGGCAAGGAATTCACCCGCCGCAAGGGCTTCAAGGAAGGCGACCTCGTCTTCGTCGAACATTACGTCATGTGCGGCAAGTGCGAGCATTGCCATGCCGGCCAGTATCGCCATTGCGAAAACACCGACTGGCGCAACAACCCCGAGTCCATCCGCTACGGCTACACCTCGGCCGAGCGGGCGCCGCATCTGTTCGGCGGCTTCGCTCAGTATGTCTATCTGCCCTGGAACGCGGTGCTCCACCATGTGCCCAAGGGCGTGACCCCTGAGCTGGCGGGCCTCGTGACCCCCATGGCCAACGGCATCGAATGGTCGCTGTTCGAGGGCAAGGTCGGCTATAACAACACCGTGCTCATCCAGGGCCCCGGCCAGCAGGGCCTTTCGCAGACCGTGATCTGCAAGCAGGCGGGCGCCAAGCAGATCATCATCACCGGCACGTCCAAGGACGGCGCGCGTCTCGAAGTCGCCAAGAAGCTGGGCGCCGACGTGACGATCGACGTCAACAAGGAAGACCCGCTGCAGCGGATCATGGAAGTGACCGGCGGCCTTGGCGTCGATGTGGTCCTTGATTGCACGGCGGGCGCCGGCACAACGCCGATCCTCCTTGGCATCGAGGCGCTGAAGCGCAAGGGCGGGCGCATTGTGGTGCAGGGCGAGATGCCCGAATTCCCCAATTTCCCCATCGGCAAGATGACCACCAAGTTCATCACCATGCACTCGGCGCGCGGGCATAGCTATCTGGCCTGCGAACTCGCCCTGCAGCAGCTCGCCTCCAAGCGTTTCCCGCTTGATCTCGTCACGACCCACAAGTTCGGGTTGAATGAGGTCGATCTGGCGATCAGGTCTGTCGGCAACAAGGAAGGCGGCGTGAAGGATGTGATCCACGCCTCGCTGATGCCCTGGCTGTGATCCAAGCCGCATGACATCAGGAGCGGGCGCCCATTGCGGCGCCCGTTTTTTACAGGCCGAATGGATAGGTGTCGGGCGCGCCATGGGGCGGGCCAGCGCGCAGCGGCGTCACCGCCCGCGTCTCCTCGAACCATACGAAGGCGTCGAACTGCTCGGGCAGCACCGCCTCGAAATAATGGCTCGAAAACTCCGTGTCCGGCCGATAGACGACGCCGATGGCGCGCTCGAGACGCGGCTTCATCAGCGCCTCGCAAAGCGCGTCGCGGCCACGCAAATCCGTCAGCGACCGGGCGACGCCGCTCTGGCGAAAGACCCGCTCATAGGAATCCGCGCGCGCAGGGCGAACCTGTTTGATCTGCATGGGGCCGCCCCAGTCATCGGCGGCGGCGACGGCGCCGCGATCCATGCCGAAGCCGATCAGCGCCGCGCCCCGCCCGAAGGCCTTGCGGCAGAGCTCGCCGATGTTGAACTCGCCCTGCCAGCCCATGGCCGTCGCTGACGCATCGCCGATATGGCTATTGTGCGCCCAGACCACCGCATTCGCCTTCGGCCCCCGCGCGTCCAGCACATATTTCAGCGTGTCGAACATATGCCTGTCGCGCAAATTCCAGGATGAGACGCCGCCCTCATACATCAGCCGGTAATATTGCTCGGCGGCGCGCACGATGCGTGCGTTCTGCGCAGCGTCGAACCAGTCCTCCCTGTCGATCATGGAAAGAGCGCTGCGCCGCTCCAGCATCTCGCGCAGTTGCGCGACGACCGCCTCTTCACAGGTGTCGCCATCGGCTCCCAGAATGAAGCGGCCGTAGCGGGCGGGCTCATCCTGCCAGGGCGAAAGACAGCCATAGCGCCGCCGTGCGCGCGCGGCGAGCGCCGGGTCAGCGTGATCGAGATAAGCCAGAACCGCAGCGATGGAGGCGCGCAGGGAATAAACATCGAGGCCGCGGAGCTCGACCCGTTTCTGCGGTGCCAAACGGTCGTTGTGAGCGCGCAGCCAGTGCGTGAACTGCGCCACCTCCTGATTGCGCCACATCCACGTCGGAAAGCGCGCGAAGGGCTCCTCTTCGCCCGCCCCCGGCGCCTTGGCGCGATCGCGCACATAACGGTCGATGCGCGCAGCGTCCGGCCAGTCGGCCTCGACCGCCACGATGCTGAAGCCGTGCTCGCAGATCAGTCGTCGCGTGATGGCGGCGCGGGCTTCATAGAATTCGGATGTGCCATGGGTCGCCTCGCCCAGCAGCACCACGCGCACATCGGCGAAATCGTCGAAGGCGGCGCCGAACTCTTCGGCCTTCTCGGGCGCAGGCAAGGGGCGGCAGGCGCCACGCACCAGCGCGGCGGCTTCATCGGCGCCCTGCTCCCGCATCCCTGATGTGACAGCCGCGTCGCCCATGGATTTAGCTGCGGCTTACATGCGTTGCCGTGGCGAGGACATCATGCCCCAGACCGCAAGCACGACGACGGCGCCGACCACTGCGCCTATGAGCCCGGCGCTTTGATCGGCGCGGTACCAGCCGAGCGCCTGCCCCAGAAAGGTCGCGACGAAAGCGCCGAAGATGCCAAGAACCGTCGTCAGGACAAAGCCAGACGGTTCGTTAGAGCCGGGCATGATGAACTTGGCGATGATGCCGGCGACAAATCCGATGATGATTGTCCAGATCACACTCATGACGAACACCCTGCGGTTGGGTTCGAGACATCAGAGCCTTGCAAGGTCAGAGTCGCTGGGCAGCCGGCCTTGCGGGGTCAACTGGTCGACGCCCTGGGGCAGCGCGGCGGCAAGCTCGCTCTTCAACTGGCTGATCGGAACGCCGAAGCGCGCCGCGAGTTCCTCGAGCGCTCCTCCCCCGATGGCGCTCTCGACCTGATCGGCCTCGATGGGCGCATTGTCGCCCTGCCCGATCCAGGATTGCGCCTGTTCGCTGAGGCCGCTCTGCTCGAAGCGGTCCATCAGACTGCGCAACGCCGTGGCGCCGCCTAGCATCGCCATCAATCCGCCAAGACCATGGAACCCGCGCCCACTCATGGAGGCGCTCGGCGCAGCGCTCTCCGCGCGATGCGCGGAATAGGCCTGCCAGGCCTTGGCCGCGAGCACGAGCATGACGCCCTTGGCGATAGGGGAAAGCCCGGCGCCATCGGCTTGCGCAGGCGCATTTATTCGCGGGGCTTGCGCTTGCTGCGGAGGTTGAGGCTGCGAGGGGTTGAGGAGGTGACCGAAAACCTGATCGAGCAGAGCCATTGCGAACATCCTCTTCAACGCCCCCGCGCCCTGCTCAACACGCGCAACCCCATAAAGTTCATAAGCGGCTGCGCCTTACATTGAGGCGGCAGACCCCGCGCCATCGCTCAGGCAGGCGCAGATCTGAGAGCTGAACTGCTCGCGTGAAAATGGCTTCTCAAGCCAGGGGGCGCCGTCGAAAATCCCGCCCGCGACGCTTCTGCTGAAACCGCTGATGACGAGAAAGGGGATGCGTCGTTCCCGCAAGTTCCGTGCGAGCGGATCGGCGCCGCCATCAGCAAGGCTGAAATCCACAACAGCCAGATCGGGGCGATGATCGGACAAAAAGGTCAGGGCGTCGGCGTTTCGCGCGAAAAGTCCGATCAGCTCGAAACCTTCGGCGCCAAGCATATCCTCCACCATGAGCGCGATCATCGGCTCATCTTCAACAAGCATGACGCTTCGGCCCGTCTCCATGGCGAATCCTCCAGACCGACCTTCAGGGAAAGCAGCGCCAAGGCCCTTTGCGCAACAGGCGCCTTTGGATGATGAACCGCAGCCCATCAGCCATTTGGCTCAGGAGACCATGGCCATTGCTACAGAATGAATCCTTGCGGCAGCTCCATGCCGCCGACCCGGGCGATGTCGCGCAGGGCATGCAGGTCAAGGATCTCGACCTTTCGGCAATCAATCTCGACGATATGTTCCTCACGCAAGGCGCGCAGCACGCGATGCACATGCACCGGCGTCAGGCCGCAACAATCGGCGATCTGCTGAATGGACAGGGGAATCCTGAAACCGTGATCCTGCGCCAGGCCAAGCTTCAGCAGGCGCAGATGCAGCGATGCGATGAGATGGGCGATGTTGCGTTTTGCGTCGCAAGCGCCGACTGCGGTGAGCCTCTCTGCGATCATGGAGGATTCATGCGCCTGCATGGTCATGATGCGGCGACTGACTCCCGGCGCTGTGACCACCTCCAGGAAACGCTCGGCGTCAAAGGTGCAGAAGGTGACGTCGGTGACGGCCTGCACGCCGAACTCGGCGGCGCCTGTGATGCAGGTCTCAAGCCCCACGAGGTCGCCGGGCAGCAGGAGATGAACGACCTGACGCTCGCCCGTGTCCAACAGTTTGTATTTGATCGCCCAGCCCGAGAACATGGTGAAGAGGCGCGGACGCTTCGCGCCCTGCTCGATGATGACGTCGCCGCTCCAGGCGCGGCCATGGGCGGCCTTGAAGGATTCGATCAGCGGCAGATCGGGGCTTGAGAGCACATTCAAATTCAGCGGACAGCTGCGGCACGAAGGAACCTTCGCATCCACCACCCGCGCCGCGCTTTGCACAACGGACATGACTCACCTCGCGCCAGACCAGACACCGTGGGGCTCATTGAATGGACAGGTGCAAGTTTGCGCCGCTGCAAACGTCAATCGGCGCAATGGTCTGAAAGCGACAGCAGAAATTACGTTTTATGAAGCGAAACTGAAACATTCGCCCCTTTTAATGTCAACTCATCACTCATGCTGCTGCACTGTTCAAATGCACGCGGGAGGGTCGAACAAAAGTGGTAAAGGAGATTCTCTCTTATGACCTGAACAGCCTGAAAAGCTCTAAATAAGTAAGTTTTGTGAAGTCGTCTCGTGCGACGAGGTTGCGCCTGAGACACTGCCCGAATGGACATGCGGCAGTTAATCTTAATCGCGAAAACAGCTTTAAAAATCTGCCCGCAGGCGCGGCTCAAAACGCATTCATCATTTAAATTAATCTCTATTAAAACCGCAGGAGCGCACGTGCTCCTGCGGCACCGGGCGCCTTGAACGCTAGTTGCCGAAAACGACTTCGCGGATCCGCTTCTTCTGCTCGGGAGTCGCCACGTTCAGCACCTTGCGTGTGATCTCCAGCGCCTTCTCAGGGGGCTGGTAGGCGACGAAGCGCTGGGTCTTCTCGCCTTCCGCCATCAGGGCCGGATTGGTCAGCGCGCGGCGTACGGCGTCGCGGAAAAAGGCGAGACGGTCCGGCGGCGTGCCGGGCGCGGTGACGAGGATGCGGCCGAGGTCGTTCAGGTCTGACCGGAAATCAAACCACCATTCCTGAGCGGGCGTCAGCTTGACCTGCTCATAGACGGTGGGCACGTTGGGCAGGAGGCTGGAGCGCACACGCGCCATGGAGGCGACTGGCGTGGCCTGCCCAGCCTGCGCATAGTTCGCCGCCGAACTGTCGGACACGTAGAGCGCGTCTATTTCGCCGCGCTCCATGGCGAGCGAAATTTCGCTGCTGCTGCGATAGCCCAGGATCGTCTGGCAGCTGAGCTTCAAACCCTCGCAGGTCAGCGCCGCGCCATCGGCCGGACCATCGCTCGGCCCAGTGCCGCCCCAGCGGATCTTGCGGCCGGGCTGCAAGGCGTCGGCGACGCTGTTGACGCCTGATTGCTTGCTCGCCAGCCAGATCCAGGGATAGGCGCTGATGACGCCGAGGTGGTCGAACTTGGCAAGGTCGTAGCGGATGTTGTCCTGATCCAGCAACTGGCCGAGCGCGGCGGGCGTGCCATTGACGATTAGCAGACGCAGCCCGTCGGGGGGCGCGGTGAAGGTCTGGTTCAGCGCCAGCAGTCCGCCGGCGCCGGGTATATTGTCCACGACGACATTGGCGCCAAGCTCAGCGCCGAGATAGGGCGCGATCATGCGCGCATAGGCGTCGAACCCGCCGCCGACCCCAAGCCCCACGATGAAATGGACTGTCTTGCCCTTGTAATAGGCGGCGGCGTCCTGCGCCTGCGCGCCGCAATTCATGGTGAAAGCCAGCCCGAGAGCCCCGAGGGCGGCCACGCCGGAAAGGAAGGATCTGCGCGTCATTCGTGTCTCCATGCGCCGCAATGCGCTTTGCTCTATCGCGGCTGCGCTCTGGCCAGTCAAGCAGGGGCGCTTCACTTCGCGGGGAGCGCGGTCTTGCACCATTCGAGCAAGGCCTCGACGGCTTTTGCGAAAGCTTCCCTCATGGCGGCTACGGCAGGTTGCGGCTCAATGGAGGCCGCGGGCGCCTGACCCTCGATTTCGCCGCGCTGGATCACCTTGCCATCTTCTGCGAGCAAGCGGACGGACAGGCGAACATAGGCCATGGGCGTTTGGGCATCGTTGATCTGAAACGCGCTGATGTCGAGCTGCAAGGAAAGCTCGGGCGCCTGCGCATCGTTCGGCCCGGTGGCGAAGCGATATCCCGCCTTGTCGAAACCCTGCAGCACCTGCTTTTGCACGAGCCTGGGGATCGTGTCGGGCCACTGCACGGCTTGCGGCAGCAGCTCGCCCGCTGCGGTCTTGACGATGAGGCGCTGGGTGTCGAGCGCGGCGAGGGTCGTAGGGTCAGCCACCACCAGCGCGGCCTGCGGGGCTTGCGACAGATCCACTTCCGGCGGGGGGATGGTCAAATCATAAAGCGCGGGCTTGGCCTCCTTGTCGCCGCCGCCAAGGGTGCGGTCGAGACCCCTGAGGATGGAGTCGATGCGCTCCGCATTGCGCCCCAGCGCGGCGGCGAAGGTCTGCACATTGAGCACGATGTCGTGGAGAGGCTCCTCATTGTCGCGCACCAGCTCCTTGACCGCATCCAGCGTCTCGCGCGCCTGTTGCTGAAGCGACGTGGCGGCGCCGGCCACGATCACCGGCGCGCCTCTGGTCCGGTCAAGCGGCTGATCCACGTCGCCTCCCGTCAGCGAGACATAGACAGCGCCGAGAAGGCCCTGCGCCTCAAGCGTCGCCTTGGTCGCGCCAGTGATGGGGGCGTCGCGATCAATGGCCAGATGCGCGTTGACGGCGGTGAGATTGGCGGTGTCGAAAGACAGGCGCGCGACCTCCCCGACACGCACGCCATTGAAGGTGACCGGCGCGCCGCTCCGCAGTCCCGGCGCGACCGTCTCGAAACGCACGATGAGCTCGTCGCGGCCGCGCAGGCTCCCCTTGTTCTGGATCCACAGCGCAAAGCCAAGCCCCGCAAGCCCTGTCAGCAGGGCGAAGAGGCCAACGAGGATGTAACGGACGCGTGGCTCCATGCGTGATCCTCAAGAGAGTTGCGCCGCCCTGCCCCGCTCGCCCTGAAAATAGGCGCGCAGCCACGGATGATCGAAGGCGAGCATGTCGCGCATGGCGCCCTGCGCGATGATGCGCCCGTCGTAAAGGGCGAGGATGCGGGTGCAGACGGATTTCAGGGAGTTCAGATCATGCGTCACCATGAAGACCGTCAGGTTCAGCACGCGCTGCAATGTGCGGATCAGCCGGTCGATCTCTCCGGCGGCGATGGGGTCGAGGCCCGACGTCGGCTCGTCGAGAAAGAGAATGTCAGGGTCAAGCGCAAGCGCGCGGGCGATGGCGACGCGCTTGGTCATGCCGCCCGAGATCTCGCTCGGCAGTTTGTCGGCGTCGCTGAGGCTGAGGCCGACCATGGCGAGCTTCGCCAGCGCGACATCGGCATACATGGCGTCGGAGCCGCCGAGATATTCGCGCATGGGAAACTCGACATTCTCCCGCAGGGTGAGCGAAGAGAACAAGGCGCCTTGCTGAAACATCATGCCGCAACGTTCGCCAACCCTGCGCGATTGCGCGGGGGTCGCGCGCTCCAGCCGCACCCCCATGATCTCCACGACGCCGGAGGTCTTCGGCAGCAGGCCCAGCATGGTCCGCAGCAGCACCGTCTTGCCGGAGCCCGAGGCCCCCACAAGGCCGACGATCTCCCCGCGCCGCACGCGAAAGGAGAGGCCGTTCACGACCTCGCGCCCGCCAAGCCTCACATGCAGATCGCTGACGGCGATGACCTCGTCGGCCTCCATCCGTCACATCCCCACAGCGGCGAAGAGCACCGCAAAGATTCCGTCGAGCACGATGACGAAGAAGATGGAGCGCACGACCGAGGCGGTGGCGCCAAGACCAAGCGACTCCGCGCTGCCCTGCACCTTCAGGCCCTCCAGCGCCGCCACGACCCCGATCACGAAGGCCATGACCGGCGCCTTGATGAGGCCGACTTCGAGATCGATATGCGAGGCCGCCTCGTGCAGGCGCTCGAGATAGACGGCGGGGCTCATGTCGCCATAGGTCGCGGCCACCACCCCCGCCCCATAAAGCGCCGCGCCATTGCCGACGATCGTCAGCAGCGGCGCCGCGACGATCAAGGCGAGGATGCGCGGCAGGATGAGATATTCGATGGGGTCGAGCCCCATGGTGCGCAGCGCGTCGATCTCCTCGCGCATCTTCATCGAGCCGATCTCGGCGGTGTAGGCGCTGCCGGAACGGCCCGCGACCATGATGGTGACGAGCAGCACGCCGATCTCGCGCAGCACCAGGATGGTGACGAGATCGACCACATAATTGGTCGCGCCGAAGCGCTGGAAATGGAAGAAACCCTGCTGGGCGATAATGCAGCCGATGAGGAAGCACATCAGGGCGATGATGGGCGTCGCGCGCAGGCCCGTTCGGTCGAGATGATGGACGGCGGAGCGCAGGCGCAGGCGGGACGGCGACAACAGGCCCCTCCAGAAGCAGAAGGCCAGCCGCCCCACGAGATCGAGGAAGGCGGCGACATCCACGCTGAAGGCTTGCGCGCCAAGGCCAATCCGCTCCAGCAACCCCGCCAGGGCCTGGCGTCGACCAGCCGGCGGCGGCGGGCGCGACAGGGCCTTGTCCACGCCTGCGAAAAGATCGGCGCGAGCGTCCGCCGGAATGGTCAGTTGCGCCTGCGCGCCCGCGTCCACCGCACCGCGCCGCAACCGCTCCAGCGCCCAGACGCCGAAGGTGTCGAGCCGCCCGACGCGGCCGAGGTCGATGGTCAGCGCCTCTGCATGCTGGGACGGCGGCCCGGCGGGCGGGGACGGCGCGCCATGGGCGAGGCGCTCGAGTTCAGCGGCATGGGCTGCGGTCCAATCCCCTTGCGCGCTCAAGGTCACGCCGCCGGCGGTTCGATGGGCGCGCAATGTGGGGCCCGGCGCCATCCGCCTCAGCGCCCGCGCACGAGCGCGATGTTGACGGCCGCGATGTCGCCGCCCTCTGCGCGGATGGCGACGGACTGGCGGTTGCCGCGCACGGTCACGGATATGGCCGCGCTGAAGCCCGGACCCTGCGCCGATCCCTGCATAGAGGCCGGACCGAGGCGCCCGACGACGGCGCCCCGCACATTGCGGGACGTCTCGGACCATTCGCCCGAAAGCCGCCCGCCCTCGTTGCGCAGGGTGTTGACGAGATCAAAGCCGGTGCTGTCGCTGCGGCATCGCAATCTCTGGCTCATGAGATCGCCGCGCGCGACGTAATCGGCCCCGCAGCGCAAACGCTCGGTGCGTCCGTCGGCATGGGCGATGGAGCCCGAACCCGACCACGACCCCTCAAACTCCCGAAAGCCCCCGCCATGCTGGGCGGCGGCAGGTTCGGCGCCAAGGCCAAGAACAAGCAACGCCGCAGCGCGCGCTGCGCCAGAGCCTCCATAGATCGCCTTGCCCACGCCGCTCTCCTTCGACCGCTCCCAGGCTTGCCCAGCTAGGCATGCCCGGGGAGGCCGAAAGGTTCCGGCGAGGAGCTATTCGACCCCGGCCGCCGCCTCATCGGCGAGGGTGCGCTGCACCGCAGGCCGGGCCATCATCAGATCGTGATGGGCGAAGAGGTTCGGATAATCCTTATGATCCGGCTCGGCATAGCCGACAAACCGCCAGAACAGACGGAACAGGTGGATGTCGGCCACCGAATAGTCCCCCAGCGCCCAGCCGCCATGGCCAAGCTTGCGGTCAGCCCCGCGGAAGACCTCCCGCGCATGGTCGACGCCGACGCGCCGGGCGGGATGCAGCGTGGAGGCCACATAGGACATCCAGGACACCGCACGCGCCTGTCCTTCGATATCCTCGGGGATCAGCTGCGCCTCCGGAAAACGCCGGGCGAGATAGAAGAGGATGCCCGCAACCTCGGTGAGCGGCCGCTCCTCGATCAGCAGCAGCGGCACCTTGCCCTCAGGATTCATGGCGAGATAGCCAGGCTCGCGTTGCTGCTTGTTTTTCAGCGAGATGGGATGGGCCTTGAAGGGCATCCCGATCTCGTGAAGGGCGATGTGCGGGGCCATGGAGCTGGCGCCGGGGGCGAAATAAAGTGTCAACATGGGCAGTCCCTCCCTCTGTAAACTCTGCGGATCGAACCTTATAATACTTCCAATGTAGCGTCGCGCCCTTGTCGAGGCGGAACGCACATTGTAGAGGTCTAACTTGCAGGCTTCTGGAAAGATTGTGGAGATGAGGGAAAAGCTCGAACAGGCAGGGCTGCGCGTGACGCGCCAGCGCATGATGATCGCCAACCTTCTGTTCGGGAAGGGCGACCGCCATGTGACGGCCGAGGCGCTCTATGCTGAGGCGAGCGTCATCCCCTACCCCCCGTCCCTCGCCACCATCTACAACACCCTTCGCGACTTCGCCGACAAGGGCCTCGTGCGTGAGATCGCGCTCTTCGGCGGCAAGGTCTGGTTCGACACCAAGATCGGCCCGCACTTTCATTTCTATCTGGAAGACCGCGAGGAGCTCTTCGACATTCCAGAAGAGCTGATTCCCTGCTTCGACATCCCCGCCCCTCCCGGCACCCGGATCGCCGGCGTCGACGTCGTCATCAAGCTGGAGCGCCTGCCCGAAGGCATGGACTTGCGCCAGCCCGAGGGCATGGACTTGCGCCAGCCCGAAGGCATGGACTTGCGCCAGCCGCCCAAAGCCTCCACCGCAGCCTGAGCGCCTCTTCGCCGCGTCGCGAAAGACGCATTGTCCGGCGGGCGTGGATGGGCTATTCGAAGCGTGTTCGCCTCAGCAGGGCCGTGCGGCGCTGCGGCAGGAGGCGCGAGCCCGGAGACGAGTTCCGATCATGAGCGCACGAATCTACCGCCCGGCCAAGAGCGCGACCCAATCGGGCGCAGCAAAATCCCGCCGCTGGCTGCTCGAATTCGAGCCGGAAAAAGCGCGCGAGATCGAGCCCCTGATGGGCTGGACGAGTTCGAGCGATATGAAGGCCCAGGTCAAGCTCTGGTTCGCCACCAAGGAAGAGGCGCTGGACTATGCAGCGCGCCAGGGCGTCGAGGCGCGCGTCGAAGAGCCTAACGCCGCCACCCGCAAGACCGTCTCCTATTCCGACAACTTCCGCCCCGGCCGCATTGGTCAGTGGACCCACTGACGCGGCCCAATGGCCCCGTAGCTCAGCTGGATAGAGCAGCCGCCTTCTAAGCGGCAGGCCGCAGGTTCGAACCCTGCCGGGGTCGCCACCACAGCACTCAACCAGGTCAGATGTCGAACATCTAAGAGGCCATTGTCATAAGAGATCAGCATAGGGGCCAAAGTCCGCGCGATGGCCGATCTGCGAATAATGATCGAAGATCAACCAGTATCGCGGGGGATTATAAAGATATTCAGGCGAACAGTCCTCACAGAACAAATCTGCAGCCAGATCGCGGCGAACAAAGAACGCGTTGCTTCCGACGAGGTTCGTTCCCACCAATTGATATCCCTTGGCCCCAGCAACCTCCGTGATCGACTTCAGGCTCGCGCCCATATAATCCGTGCCCTGCCAATGCCTGTTCGGATCATAGATCTGGCGCTTGGATAAATGCGCGGGGAATTTTGCATTATACTCGATGCATATCACCTTGGGCCTGGATGCGAGCGCGTCGAGCAAATAGATGTCATTGCCATCAATATCTATGGAAAGAAAATCAATCCCGTCCCCCAGAATTCTGCTGGAGTTCATGATTGTGTTTATGTTGTCTGCAGTGACCATTTGATGCGCCACTTCAAGCTTGCCCGGAATCAGCGATCCAAATTTCTCTGAAATAAAATTGACGTGCCTTGCCCCGCCTTCCACCCAGACGCCTTTCCAACCCTTGTGGATCAGATAAAGCGAATTGCATTCCAGACCGTTTTCAACGCCGATCTCACAAAAAACCCCAGCGCCCAACTGCAACCGATCCATGATCGTTTCTATGACGCCATCCTCGTCAGCCTGACTGTAAACCTTAAAGCCGAAAGGCTCCAGACGACGCTTGTCAGCCTTTAAATTTTCCAGAAGCGACGATATTTCTTGCCGCGCCAAATATCCATTATTCCTGGTCAGCCGGGCGGCGAGCTGGCTTGTGGCTCTGTTGATCAGATCGTCGCTCATTTTCAGCACCATCGAAAAGCGGCTCTCGGCGGGAACCCCTCTGCGGATTGTTCTGCAGGATCGCAAAGCTGAGAGGAGTTTTGCGCCAAAAGTTTAAATGAAGCAACAATGCAGCTTCCAGGCTGTCCCATAGGGGGCCGCTTTCATCATGCGGAGCAGCCTGCAGGCCAGACCACCCTCGGGATCTGTGGCTTTGGCGGCGGCAGTCGGCGCTCGAACGCCATCAAATCGTCAGGGGTTTCGGCGCTTTGGGGCTTTCATTGCTTGAAGGGCGAGGGAACTATACCTTCAGGCAAGCGCACAGACTGTTCGGGCGCAGGGAATAACGACGATGAAAGACCTGTCTCTTTGCGCAGCGATGCTCGAAGCGCTGCGCGATCCCGCCATGATCGTGGATGGCGAAGAGCGCCTCAGCGCGCTGAACGGACCGATGAAGGCGCTGACGCCATCGGCGCGCACGGGCGACATGCTCTCGCTCGCCCTGCGCTCTCCCGACATTCTTGACGCTGTGCGGCGCGTCCTTGCAGGAGGCGTCGCCGAAACCGTCATCTGGCGGGAGCTTGTGCCCGTGGAGCGGGTCTTCGACGTCTTTGCATCTCCGCTCGACATTGCGGGCGAGGCCCATGCCGTCGTCACCCTGCGCGATCTCACGGATCTGCGGCGCACGGAGCGCATGCGCGTCGATTTCATCGCGAATGTAAGCCATGAACTGCGCACGCCGCTCGCCTCGCTGCTCGGCTTTGTCGAGACGCTGCAGGGACCGGCGCGCAACGATCCGGCCGCGCGCGAGCGTTTCCTCGACATCATGGCCGAGCAGGGCCGCCGGATGTCGCGGCTCATTGATGACCTTCTCTCGCTCTCGCGCGTGGAGCAGCGCCAGCACCTGCGCCCAGGCGCCTCTGTCGAACTGGTCTCGGTCATCCGTCAGGTCATCGACAGTCTTGGCCCCATCGCGCGCGACCACAGGGCGAAGCTGCATTTGGACGCACCTGAGATGGTGAACATGTTGGGCGACCGCGACGAACTGCTTCGCCTCGCCGAAAATCTGATCGGCAACGCCCTCAAATATGGATCCCTGCCCGATCAGGACAATCAGGTCGAGGTGTCGATCACCCTGATCGAAGGCGAGGCGCGGTTGCGTGTGCGCGATCACGGCGCGGGGATCCCCCGTGAGCATATTCCTCGCCTCACGGAGCGGTTCTACCGGGTCGATGCCGGGGCGAGCCGGGCGAACGGGGGGACGGGGCTCGGCCTCGCCCTGGTGAAGCATATTTTGATGCGCCATCGCGGCCGCCTCGAAATCATGAGCAATCCCGGCGAAGGCGCCTGTTTCGACGCCTGGCTTCCGCTGTCATGACCGTTCATCCAACTGTCATGTGAGTGTCATCAAAGCTAGCTAGATCCTCTTCATGACAGTCGAAGACAGTCGAAATGGAGAGCGAATCATGAAGATCACGTCCACGATGCGCGGAGCTTTTGTCGGCCTGTCGCTTCTGGCGGGCTCCGCCGCCAGCGCCGCCGACATCACTGGCGCTGGCGCCACCTTCCCCTTCCCGATCTATTCGAAGTGGGCGGACGCTTATAAGACCGCCACCGGGAACGGCCTTAACTATCAGTCCATTGGATCAGGCGCAGGCATCAAGCAGATTCAGGCGAAGACCGTGACCTTCGGCGCCACCGACATGCCGCTCAAGGCTGACGCCTTGAAGAAGGACGGGCTCGTGCAGTGGCCCATGGTCATGGGCGGCATCGTGCCGGTCGTCAATGTCGAGGGTGTGAAGCCGGGTGAGCTGGTGCTTGACGGCGCCGCCCTCGCCGACATCTATCTTGGCAAGATCAAGAAGTGGGACGATCCCGCCATCCAGAAGCTCAACGCCTCTCTCAAGCTTCCTTCGACGGCCATAACGGTTGTGCGCCGTTCAGACGGCTCGGGCACGACCTTCAACTTCACCGATTATCTCTCCAAGGCCAGCAAGGAATGGGCTGACAAGGTTGGCGCGGACGCTGCCGTTGAATGGCCCGTCGGCGTCGGCGCAAAGGGCAATGATGGCGTGGCGGGCAATGTCGGCCAGACCAAGAACTCCATTGGCTATGTGGAATATGCCTACGCCAAGCAGAACAAGCTGACCTTCGCCGGCATGGTCAACAAGGCCGGGAAGAAGGTGCAGCCGACGGTCGCCGCTTTCCAGGCTGCGGCTGCGAACGCCGATTGGGCG
>CANGFT010000069.1 GCA_947453205.1 Beijerinckiaceae bacterium
ACGTGCTACATCTGGGAGCTGAACGGAACTAGCCAGCTCGTTGGGAATGGCTACGTTGGCTGGACGCCCGGCAAGGATTGGGTCGCCAAGGGCACTGGCGACTTCAATGGCGACGGGAAGAGCGACATCCTTCTCCAGAATGCGACCGACGGCACATGCTATATATGGGAGCTGAACGGCGCTGGTCAGCTCGTTGGCAATGGCTATGTTGGTTGGACGCCCGGCAAGGATTGGGTCGCCAAGGGCACTGGAGACTTCAACGGCGACGGAAAGAGCGACATCCTCTTGCAGAACGCTACCGACGGCACATGCTACATCTGGGAGCTGAACGGCACTAGCCAGCTCGTTGGCAACGGCTATGTTGGCTGGACGCCCGGAACGGATTGGCATGCGGCCGCGTGAAGCGGTTGAGGCCTACGTTGACCAAGTTCTCGCGCCGAAATTTAGCCATGGCCCCTCGTCGTAACGACCAGTGTGAACGATCCGCTGGGCGGACGTGCGCAGTGACCTTCAAGGCCTCGGCGAACTTCGAGTCGCCCGCCGACAATGATGCGAACAAGTCTACGACATCGTGGTCCAAGCTTCCGACGGATTTACAATACGGTACGCAGACACTCAACGATCGGCTATGTCAGCCCGGTTGAGTTCCAAATAAAGCTGGGTTTAGCTTAACTACCTGTCCATGAAACCGGCAGCAGGCTACTTGCAGCAGCGAGGCGTCTGGATCGGTTCGGGTCGTGTCCCCACACGTGGTGTAGCGGTACGGTAGCCAGTCGCCCGCGAAGCGCGCTCCCCATAGCGCGGCAGCCAGCTGGCGGCTGGCGGTGGTCATCGGCGGTTCGCTTCGTCAAGCTGGGTTGTGGACACAAACACAACCAAGGACCCTCCGATGACCGACGACATGACGAACCTGCGCGCCATCGTCGAAAAGACCCCCGACGCACATATTTTGCGCGATGTGATTGGCTTCACCGCCTAGCGCCTGATAGAGTTGGAGGTGGGCGCCCTGACTGGGGCAGCCCCCGGCGAGCGTTCCCCCGACCGCCTTGCGCAGCGCAACGGCTACCGCGACTGAGAGACGCCTGCTGGGACGGTCCCGCTTCACATCCCCAAGCTACGGAAAGGCTCCCACTTTCCCGGCCTTGTGGAGCCCCCCGGATGGGCGAGAAGGCGCTGACGGCGGTCATTCAAGAGGCCTATGTCCGGGGCGACTCGACCCGCTCCGTTGATGACCTCGTCAAGGCCATGGGCTTGTCGGGCGTGTCCAAGTGCCAGGTGCCCCGTCTCTGCGAGGAGATCGATGAGCGGGTGAACGCCTTCCCGCAACGGCTCATCGAGGGCGAATGGCCCTATGTCTGGATCGACGCCACCTATTTGAATATGCGGCAGGAACATCGCATCACATCTGTCGCCGTGATCATCGCGGTGGGCGTGAATACAGACGGGCGGCGCGGTGTCAACCTCGTCATCCCCGACGCCCGCCTGGGCATCAAGGCGGCCGTTTCCAAGGTCATGAACGCCACGTGCGCATGCGCAGCTTAGACTTAACAAAATTGGGCGCCAGGAAGGGCTCCTTCCTCGACGATCTGACAGCAAGAAACCTCGCAGCTTCCAGCAAAGATCCCATAACCACAATCACCCCGTCACGAGGACGTCGCCTGATCCGCGCCTTAAGATCAAGATTAGCCCAAAAAGAGGCATATTGTTTCATTAAAGTAAAACTTATATACATTACATAGCTTAATCAAACAAAAAATTTTTTCGAAATTTAAGAGTAAATACAAGTTGCTCGCAGTAAGTGAAGTTGTCAGCTGAGATAAAAAATGCGTAAATTTCCTGTCGGGGCTTTCTTGCTACGAAAACGCCGATGAAGTGTTGGGCCTGATCTTGTGAGGCTTCTGCAATGGCGTGGGCGGACGATCTCAAAAACACGAATCTTCGTACCGCCGTGCTATCGGCGATCGCTGACAATAAAATCAGTTATCTAGAAATGCTGAATTTGCTGCGAAGCGCGGCGACTGGCGGAATGACTGCTAGCAAGCTCAGCGATCTCGAATCCACATATCTTAACATCCAGAAGATCTTCGAAAGCGATTACCTGCGCGCGATCAGTTACGATGTCATTTACACCAATCCCGCCAACGCCCGTTGGTGGGGCGGCGTCAGCACGGTCTCGGCAGCGACCGTCTTAGGAGATCTTACCGACACAAGCAGCGAGACTACAACGCAGCATCTCATCGATAAATGGTTCCTCGGCGTTGATTGGCCGGTGCCCGTATCCGGCGGCGATACGGCGACAGGAAAGGCGTCGACGGGAACCTACAGCTATGCGTCATTCAACGGAGTGCTCTTTATTAATGGAGCGAAGGCGACCGACGTCAACCAGGGAAGGTTAGGCGATTGCTATCTGCTAGCAGCCCTGGGCTCCATCGCAAATGCAAATGCGGCATATATAACAAATATGTTCGAAACTAATCCGAACGCCACATACGGCATTCGTTTTTATAACAATGGTGTCGCGACCTACGTCACAGTGGACAATACCCTTGCGTTCAGTTCTAATGGTACATTGTCTTTCGCCCGTGGCGGGACAGGGTCCACCACTGAAATGTGGGTCTCTCTTGTCGAGAAAGGCTACACACAACTCAACGCCCAGTTTGACGTTGACCTACGCGGGACCGCGTGGCTAGGAGAGAACAGCTATCAAGCCATCGAAGGTGGCTGGGCCCAGGCCATCAAACAAGTCACGAACCTGAATTATGTTTATTATTCAAGTTATTATCAGGGTTTGCCAGATTCCATTAAGTCAGCCGACTATTATTCGGCCAGCGCTTCAACCTACAAACAGACCATCATCAATGCGCTAACTTCAGGCTCAATCGGTTGGCTCGGCTCATGGGGAGCGACGACTGGCAGCAATGGGAAAAAAGAATTTATTGCAGGACACGCTTTTATGGTCCTCGGATACGACGCCTCGACTGATAAATTCATCATCCGCAACCCATGGGGGGGCGATGGGACCGGCGATTACAATCCTCAATTTCAAGCTTCGATCGAGACGTTCTGGAACAGCAATGTCAAAGGCGTCATCGCCCTCTCAAATTCGACTATATCCGAAGCAAAGTACACATATCTCATTGAGAGCAACGCCCAGACATCAGCCAGCGCCATATCAGAAGGCCAAAGCATAACTTTTACTATAAGCCGAAACGCCAGCGGCACAACGTCAACCGTTTATTTTGGCGCGCTAACTGGGAGCGCAAGCGCTGCTGATTTTCAATTGGGCACGCGGCAATCCGTCACGTTTGCAGCTAACGAGACCATCAAGATTATCAATGTCGCTACCTTTGCCGATACGGTTTCGGAAAGCACGGAATCGTTTACGGGTGCGCTTTATGCGTCATCCACAGACACAGCTACAATCTCCACCGCCTCCGCATATATCAAAGATGTCGCCAATGTAGCCTACACCTATCAAATCGCCGCTGCCGCAGGCGCTGTGAGTGAAGGGTCCCCTGTCAATTTCACAATTACCCGCAGCGGATCGGGGTCAGTTTCAACCGTCTATCTATCGACCTTGTCCGGAACTGCAGGGGCTGCGGATTATTCAGCTTTTTCGAACAAAGTGGTGACTTTCGCCTCCTACGAAACAAATAAAACGGTGAATATCGATACATATAGTGATGATATCACGGAAGGGAATGAGAATTTTTCTCTGGCGCTTTATACCTCGCCCGACGCTGTCACCCCAAGCGCCGTCGCAGTCGGGACCCTGAAAGATTCTGTCGCCACTCCCTACGATTATTATGTCATTTCGAATGCGGATACGACTGGCAAGGCGATCAGTGAGGGGGGCAAGGTTACCTTCACCATTGTTCGAGGCGGCAGTGGCTCGGCGAGCACCATCTATGTCTCGACAATAGGCCTCACCGCAGGCGAAGGAGATTTTGCAGTCCTTAAGAAAGTGTCTGTGAACTTCGACGCGAGCCAGACCGTCGCAACAGTTGATGTGAATGTCCTTGAGGATTGGTGGTACGAGACCACTGAAGCCTTTCAACTAGCCGTTTTCAAGACGGCGAGTTCGGACACCGTGGTGGCGTCAACCGTCGCCTATATCAAGGACGTTGCCGCCGACCCGTTCAATTACTCGATTTCAACAACCAATAGTTCAGCTATCTCGGCGACAACTGAGGGCTCAAGCATTACATTCACCATCACTCGAAGCGGAACCGGAAGAGCTTCAAACATATATCTAAGCACCGCATCGGGTACGGCTTTGGACGGCGTTGATTATCAAAGTGTTGTCAAGCAAGCGCTAGCCTTTGCCGATTACGAAACCAGCAAGACTTTCACAATTTCGACGAATACAGATAGTTTAATCGAAGGGGCCGAATATTTCCTATTGAACCTTTACCGCAATTACAGCGACCCCACGCCCGCCGTTTATGCAAATGCCTATATTAAAGATCCGGCGGCAGCCACAAATTACACCTATGCATTGACCAGCAACGCCACAACGAGCGCTTCGGCCGTCACAGAGGGCACACCTGTCACTTTTACGATCACGCGGTCTGGAAGCGGAACGGCTTCGACAGTTTATCTTGACACCAACACAAGCAATGAGACGGCGACTGGCGGGTCCGACTATTCGTCGGTCACACGCAAAGCCCTGAGCTTCGCCGACTTCGAGACAACTAAAACATTCACCGTCAACACTTATCAGGACACCCTCACCGAAGGGACTGAGGGATTTTATCTTCTTTTGTTTAAAAATTATGCAGATGCATTTATCGACTACGCTGCTTATACATTTGCATATATCAAGGATCCAGCCATCGTCACGAGTTATTCTTATACATTGACAAGCAACGCGGCGAGCAGCGGCGCTGCGGTGACGGAGGGAACTCCAATCACTGTCACCATCAATCGTTCAGGAACTGGGAGCGCATCCACGGTCTACATCGAGACGGCGAGCGGAACCGCCACGAATGGCAGTGATATGACGCAGATTGTTCGGCAGACCGTTTCATTTGCGGCGACCGAGACATCCAAAACGATCACTATAGACACGAAACAGGACACTCTGACAGAGGGGACAGAATTTTTCCTCCTTAATCTCTTTAATAATTATAGCGACACAATTTCTATTGCTTCAACCTACGCGTATATCAAAGATCCCGTCGTCGTTGCAAACTACACTTATACGCTCACCAGCAATGCAGCGACCAGCGCCACCGCCGTGACGGAGGGTTCGCCCGTCACTTTCACCATCACCCGCTCGGGCAGCGGCGCCGCTTCAACAATCTATCTGGATTCCAATACAAGCAACGAGACCGCCACTGGTGGCTCTGACTACGCAGATGTCAACCGTCAGGCCCTGACCTTCAGCGCCAACGAAACGAGCAAGACCTTCACAGTCGATACCTATCAGGACTCGCTCATCGAGGGGACGGAAGGGTTCTATCTTCTTCTGTTCAAAAATTATTCTGACGCCTTCGTTGATTATGCAGCTTACACCTACGCATATATCAAAGATCCCGTCATCACCACAAACTACACTTACACGCTCACCAGCAATGCCGCGACCAGCGCGACCGCCGTGACGGAGGGGTCGCCCGTCACTTTCACCATCACCCGCTCGGGCAGCGGCGCGGCCTCAACGATCTATCTGGATTCCAATACAAGCAACGAGACCGCCACTGGGGGCTCCGACTACGCAGACATCACCCGTCAGGCGCTGACCTTCAGCGCCAATGAAACCAGCAAAACCTTCACGGTCGATACTTACCAGGACTCGCTCAGCGAGGGGACGGAAGGGTTCTATCTTCTTCTGTTCAAAAATTATTCTGACGCCTTCGTTGATTATGCGGCGTACACCTACGCATATATCAAAGATCCCGTCATCATCACGAATTATAATTATACAGTGACTAGCAATGCAGCGACCAGTTCTGCAGCGGTTGTTGAGGGTTCGCCCGTCACTTTCACCATTACGCGCTCAGGCAGCGGAAGTTCATCGACCGTTTATGTCGACACCGTGAATGGAACAGCGACGAACGGTTCTGACATGACGCAGGTTGTGAGACAGGCAGTCGTCTTCGCTGCGTCGGAAACCACGAAGACGGTGATGATCGATACGAAGTCGGACACGCTCACCGAAGGAACAGAGTTCTTTTGGCTGAACCTTTATAAAAATTACAGCGATATATTCTCAACGACCTCAGCCACCGCCTATGTCAAGGATCCCATCAGTTACTCATATTCATTGACAAGCAACGCGGCGACCAGCGCCACCGCAGTCGTCGAAGGTTCACCAGTCACCTTTACGATCACCCGTTCCGGCAGCGGAAATGCATCTACAGTTTACGTAGATACTATGAGCGGCACGGCGACGAATGGCGTCGATATGACACAGGCCACCCGTCAGGCAGTCGCGTTCACCGCGTCAGAAACATCAAAGACTTTCACGGTCAATACGACGCAGGACAGTTTCACGGAAGGAACTGAGTTCTTCCTCCTGAACCTTTATCTGAACTATAGCGATACAATCTCGACCGCATCCTCTTACGCTTATATGAAGGATCCCGCGACGACCAATTATACGTATACGATCACCAGCAATTCCGCGAGCAGCGCAGCTGCGATTGCTGAAGGCTCACCCATCACCTTCACCATTACCCGTTCCGGTAGTGGTTCAGTTTCGACGGTTTATCTCGATACCCACACGAGCAATGAAACTGCGACCGGTGGGGTTGATTACGCCAGCGTTACTCGCCAGGCGTTGACGTTCAACGCCTCTGACATCAGCAAGACCTTTACAGTCGACACCTATCGTGATTTGGTTACGGAGGGATCGGAGTTTTTCTATCTCCTGTTGTGCAAAAATGCGGACGATTCATTCGCGAATTTTGCAAGCTACGCATATGCTTTTATCAAGGACTATGGGGTAAGTTCAACCTTTAGCGAAGCAGCAGTTTCATTCGCGGCGAACGCGGCCACAAATTCGTCCGGCGATGTCTCGTTTTCTGCGCAAGTGGTCGCGGCAAATTCAACGGTGGCCTCCGTCAGCTCCGCACCAGTCATGTCATTTCCCGGGCACAGCACAGGGGAATATAGAAATGATAGCGCATTTGCCGTCATCAGATCTGACGGCTCTGTCATCACTTGGGGAAATGCCGCCGCCGGCGGCGACTGCAGCGCCGTCTCGTCGTTGCTGGATGGCAAGAATCCCGTATTCCAGATTTATTCAAACTCATCTGCATTCGCCGCTGTTCGCGAAGATGGATCGGTCGTGACGTGGGGCGATCCGTTAAAAGGAGGCCTGATCCCCTCAAGCAACGCAACACAGCTGGATGGCGCCGTCGATGTAAAACGTATTTTCTCGACACCGTCCGCATTCGCCGCCCTGCGCGCTGATGGTTCGGTCATAACCTGGGGCAGCTCCGACTTCGGGGGAGATTCTACAACTGTAGCATCGCTGTTGAAAGGCGACATCGACATCGTCGACATCGCTTCAAACAACGGCGCATTCGCCGCTCTTCGGTCCGACGGGACAATAGTTTCCTGGGGATATAAGAGCTTTGGCGGCGACAGCGGCTCTATCAGCCAGCTCCTGACGGCGAACGGCGGCGCCGTGAGCATCCAGCCGACCAGCGGCGCCTTCGCCGCGGTGACAAAGACTGGTTCAGTCATCACTTGGGGCGCTGCGGGGCTTGGAGGCGACGGCAGTTCGGTGTCTTCCAGCATTGATGGATTTGTCGACGTCATCAAAATTTCGGCCACCTCTTCTGCATTTGCCGCGTTGAGAGCTGACGGTTCGATCATAACCTGGGGCGATCAGGGTCTCGGTGGCGATGGAAGCGCCGCTATCGCGGATATTTCCGCCAGGGGCATGGCGAAGAGCATCGCATCGACCAGTGGGGCCTTTGCGGCTCTTTGTAATGACGGGTCAGTAGTGACATGGGGTTTGAGCGGGTTCGGGGGCGATAGTTCCTCGGTGACTACGTCGCTCAACGGGGTTAAAGACGTAACGGCGATCTACGCGACACAGACAGCCTTTGCGGCCTTACGCGTCGATGGGTCAGTCGTCACATGGGGCGCGGGAAGTGGCGGGGGCGACAGTAGCGCAGTAGCGTCAAAACTGGACGGTTTGATTGATGTCATTAATGTCTTTGCAACGGATGACGCCTTTGCCGCGTTGCGCGCAGACGGGTCTGTCATCACTTGGGGCAATGCGTTTACTGGAGGCGACTCCTCGAATGTTCAAAGTCAGATCGACGGCACTATCGCTGTCCGGGATATTTACGTTACGGCGTCTTCATTCGCGGCGTTAAGAGCCAATGGTTCCGTTGTCGCCTGGGGGGATGCTGGGGGAGGCAGCATAACCGCGTCTGTGCAGGCGGCGCTGCAATCCGTGGCTGCTGGTTCGAGCATTTCTTCGAACGAAGACTATTCCTCCGTCATTGTCGGGTCCAGCGGCGCCGATAATCTGGTTGGGACCACGGGAGACGATCGCTTCCGTGGCCTATCGGGAAATGATTCCATTGATGGCGGCACGGGAACGGACACCTCGATCTATCAGTCGACCTATTCTGCATCGACGCTTATCCGCAACGCTAACGGAACAGTGTCTATTTCCAGCACTCTTGACGGATTTGATACGCTTACGAATGTCGAATACGCGCAGTTTACCGATCGCATAGTCTCCCTGAGCAATAGTGCGCCATCTCTTATTTCTCCCGCCACAGCTTCAACGCCAGAAAACATCTCCGTTTCGACATCCGTATATGCGGCGCTCGCTTCGGACATCGATGAAGTGGGGGTTTTGACCTATTCCATCTCCGGCGGCGCCGATGCATCACTCTTCACGATCAACGCATCTACGGGCGCTGTGATGTTCAAGGCCTCGCCTAATTTCGAGGAGCCTGCAGATACAGATCGCAATAACGTTTATACTATCGTCATACAGGTGAGTGACGGTGCGCTGACGGCGACAAAGGCCGTCTCGATTACGGTTACTGACGTTGCGGAGACAAAGGCTGGCAGAGATTTCAACGGCGACGGCAAGAGCGACATCTTGCTCCAGAACGCCAATAATGGGTCCTGCTATATTTGGGAGTTGAACGGCTTGAGCCAGTTTGTCGCCAGCGGGTTCGTTGGCTGGACGCCGGGCAAGGATTGGGTCGCCAAGGGCACCGGCGACTTCAATGACGACGGGAAGAGCGACATCCTCTTGCAGAACGCCAATGACGGCACATGCTACATTTGGGAGCTGAACGGCACCAGCCAGCTCGTTGGGAACGGCTATGTTGGCTGGACGCCCGGCAAGGATTGGGTAGCCAAGGGCACTGGCGACTTCAATGGCGACGGCAAGGGCGACATCCTTTTGCAGAACGCCAATGACGGCACCTGCTACATCTGGGAATTGAACGGAACGAGCCAACTCGCAGGGAACGGCTATGTTGGTTGGACGCCTGGCAAGGATTGGGTGGCGAAGGGGACCAGCGACTTCAACGGCGATGGCAAGGGCGACATTCTCCTGCAGAACGCCAATGACGGCTCCTGCTACATCTGGGAACTGGATGGGACCAACCCCCTCGTTGGCAACGGCTTCGTTGGCTGGCTGCCCGGCAAGGAATGGGCGGCCAAGGGGACTGGCGACTTCAACGGCGACGGGAAGAGCGACATCCTCTTGCAGAACGCCACCGACGGGACTTGTTATATCTGGGAATTGAACGGAACCGGCCCGCTCGTTGGCAACGGCTATGTTGGCTGGACGCCCGGAACGGATTGGCATGCGGTGGCGTGAAGCGGTTGATGTCTACGGTGACCAAGTTCTCGCGCCGACATGAGCCAAGGCTCCTCGTCGTACCGGCCCGTGTGAACATCCGCTGGGCGGAACGATGCTGCCAGCGGACCAGGCAGACCCGGCGCCTGAACCCGAAGCTTCTATTTATATAGTAATTTCAATTACATATTTGTTCGCTTCTTTATTCGGCTCGGCGCGCCATTTTTCACTACCCTGAAGATGTTCTGAGGCGCACGGGCGCGCATCCGGATGTATTGGCGAGACCTCTAAGAAGGGTCTTCAGGGCTGCTCGGCTGCAGGGGCGTCGGTTCGGTTACTCGGAGGTTACATGGTCGGGATGATCTCGCATTTGGCTGAGATGCCGATGTAGCATTGGACACAACGCTGACTTGCCGCATTTATCGGCGACTATCTTTCGCCTACGAGCCACCAGACCAAGAGGTCGTGATGCCCAACATTGCGGGAGGGGCCACTCTAATAATCGTGATCGGCGCCGCAGAGCAAGTTGGGATCCTAAACCCAATTTTCAATTACACGCGATATGGTCCACTGTGACCGCGCTCATTAAGGCGGCGTGATAACGTCTGCGACTCATTGAAAGCTTTTCACGAGCGCAATGTTGAAATTGACATTGAACATTTTCGACGTTCGAAAAACCTGCGCTCCAACATCAAGGCCGAACGATGCAGGATCATCTTTGGTCAGGGGGCGTATCCGGTGAACGAGGGAAAACAGGGGGCGGTCGATCTCCCGCTTTTCAACGATGGAAATATCCAGAAAATCTGATTTTGCGACGCCATGGCTCCTTGTCCAGTTACGAATGACCCCCAGCCCGAGATAGGATGTGTGGTCATACCGATCAGATTTGGATTGAAGCACAGGCGCCTCAATGGTCAGCCCCGTATTTTCAATTCGCGCCTCGGCTGTAAAGGAGGTCGGATCAGTCAGGATGCCCACGCCATGCGGCGCGAAGGCCTTCAGTGAGTTGACGTCAAAAGTCCTAAAAAATGAAATCCGCAAGCCTTTGTCGTTAAATGAATAGAACCTGGCTGTCTCGTAGCCGACAGTGAACCTCCAGCCCAGACGACCCGCGTATTTAAGACTGAGATTTCTCTTTCCATCATGAATGTAATCCGAGACCTGATTTACGTTCCTGGAATTGTTGAAATTCGTGTTCTTCTTGCTGTAAAGACCAACGAAGGATCGGAGTTCCTTCGCCAGCAAAGGTCCAACATAATCATCGAACTTACCGATGTCTGTGGTCTTTCCGATCTCAACCCCTCCGAAAAATATGCCGCTTGCCGTATCAAATTCCGTAAGAAGCTGAGCGAAACAAGGCTGCGAAAATGCAGAAAGTAATAAAAAAATTAAAGACTTGAGGCAACCCCCACCTATTGATCTGGCGCTCATAATCTCTAGCATTCCGCACTGGTCCTTAAACGCAAAACTGAGGGAACGGAATGATTGATCTGCGCATTGGTTCGAGCATTTCGAACGTCCGCTCGTTTTTCCAGAACGACTTCCTTCCCCAATTCTCCCTGGACTATCAGACGACGATTCAAAACATCCTGAAAGCCGACAATGCGATCACCCCGGCGATCCTGAGTTCAACCAGGGTTCAGTTGAACCTTGGCCCTGCGACCACGATTACATTTAATGGATCGGGGTTCAATATCGTCGCCTCCTCCACGATCGAACTTGACCAGAAGTTTAAGGATCTGACCTCATCCATCAGCGCGCTTGATGGGAAAGCTATTGGCGTCCTGAGCAGCGTGGAGGTCGTGAACTCCGGCGTTTCCATCATGAAATTGACCTTGTCAGACACCAAGTGGGAGCTGACATCCGGCAGGGACAAAGTTACGATCGAGGGTCACCTTCCGACATCCCTGCAACAGGTCAACGAAGTTGCGGCAGCGCTGACCACGGGTGGATCGACCCTGTTCAATTTGCTTTCGCATTTTGACATCAGCAAAATCGCGGCATACTCCGATGGTGTCCAGAAGGCCTCAATCTCCCTGTCATCCGGGCTGCTGGAATGCACAGCCGGTAATTTTGATTTAGTCATAAACGGAACGTTCCCCCCAAGCTTCGCCCAGATCTACAAAATCATAAATGAAGATGTCGCCACCGCCTCTCTATATAGCGTTTCGAGCGCCCACCTTTATGACACGTCTGCAAAAACAAGCATAATCGACCTGACCGGCTCCGGAATAACCTTCGCGGACTTGCTGAAATATGACGGCACTTCAGGAGATGATTATTATGAAATAGCCAATTCCGAACTGTCCGTGAATTTATCAGGGGGGCCCGGAAACGATACTTTTGTTCTCGCCGATAAACCCTCGATCGGAATTATTGCGGAAATCGATGGCGGCGACGGGGTCGATACAGTTTCCTTCGCGAATTCGCCTGAAGGCATAAAATATGTTTTGTGGAACTATACATCCCCCATAGACGGGCTTCAGCATTCCATGGGCTATGTGGTTCAAACTAACAACTGGCAGGAATATGCGTCTACGGATGTTGAGAACATCACCGGCAGCAATTTCAATGACACGATTTCTGGAAATGCGCTCGCCAACACCCTGATTGGCGGATCGGGCAATGACACGCTTTCCGGCGGCGCTGGATACGACAGTCTGTCGGGGGGCGTCGGCAATGATAGTCTGTCCGGCGATGATGGCGACGACACGCTCGTTGGCGGAACCGGCAACGACAATTTGTTTGGCGGTCTTGGCAATGATCGGCTCGATGGAACTAGTGGTGTCGACACGGCGGTATTTTCCGCAACGCGCGCTCAAGCAACCATCACCAAAAATCAAAATGGCTCCTACACGATCACAACGCCCAATGAAGGATCCGACAATCTTGTGAATATCGATTATGCGAAATTTTCGGATCAGACGGTGACGCTCGTCACTGCAACGACCTATAATTGGTCCGTACTGACCAGCAATCAGAGCATTGATTTCAATCCCGTCGTCGACAAACTCGTTTTTGACACCTCGGGCGTCAGCGCCTCCATGCTCTCCATCAGCCAACCGAGCACGACCAGTTGCGCCATCACATACAATGGCAAGACAATTGTCTTGCAAGCAGAGTTGGCCACGCTGACGACGTCAAACTTCACATTTTCGAATGGTGGAATTGTTTATGTTGGCGACAATAGTTTGGGGTCGACAAGCGATGGTTTGTCGAATGTCATCACCGACAGCGCAGGCGCTGACTATATCATCGCCCTTGGCGGCGATGACAGGATCAATGTCAGTGGCGGAAATGACAGGATAGATGGAGGCGATGGTCTGGATGCACTTATCTTCTCTTTAACGGCCCCAGCGGTCACGGTGAGCATGGCTGCGCATACAGCCACTAACGCCCGAGACGCTCTTTTGATAAATAACATCGAGCGTGTCTATGGAACCTCGTCAAATGACGCCTTTATTGGGGGCGACCCAGCGCATGCCGTCAACAGTCTCGGCGCAACTGTCTCAGAGGTTTTCTATGGTGAAGGAGGCGACGACACGATCACCGGGGCGGCGGGCAATAACTTCGCCACCTCGGCAAGCTATTCTGACAACAGCTCCAATCAAGTTGTGATTGCGAACCTTCATTCGGGGCTCGTGATTGATGGTCGTGGCGGCATCGACACTCTGATAAATGTCAGATCCGTCTCGGGCGGCGCAGGCAACGACCAGTTGACAGGCGGCGGCCTCACCCGATCAGCGAATGGCTTATTTCTGGAGATTTTCCGCGGCAATGGCGGGAACGATACGATAAATGGCGCCAATGCTTACAGCGACGGTGAGGATGCGAGCGTTGATCGGGTTGACTACTCAACCAATACGAACGCTCAGGCCATCAACGTAAACCTTAAAACAGGCGTTGCGTCTGACGGGGTTGGTGGGACCGATACACTGATTGATGTCCGGCAGATTTATGGCGGCGCTGGCAATGATACAATCACCGGGAGCAGCGGTAACGATACCATTGATGGTGGGGCTGGAAATGATGTCATCACGGGTGGTGGCGGCTCTGATAGAGTCAGATACCAGCAATCAACTGCCGGGGTGATCGTCAACCTCGGATCTTCCGCGCTCACTGTCGACGCATCTTCCTATTCCATCACGGGCATGACCGGGTCGATCACCCTTGCCGCGTGGACCGCCAACGACGGGATGGGCGGCACCGATATGCTGATTGGAATCGGGGGTGCTGACGGATCAGATTACAATGATTATCTGCGCGGGCTTGACGGCGTCGGTTTTCGATCGTCCCTTGCGGGCAACGCAGGAAGCAATGTTCTTGTCGGGGGAACGGGAACATCGGTCGCAAATTATATTGATACGCCGCTGTCATTTGGCGGCATCAATGCGTCACTCGTTCCAAACTCTTCGGGTGTCGTCACGATCCAGAACAAATTCGGTGGTGCCGACACGCTCATCAACATAAAGGGCCTCTCTGGCACAAACAGCAATGACACGCTGACTGGTGGCTCAGGGGATGACGAATTACGGGGCAATGGTGGCAGTGATGCGCTTGATGGTGGCGCTGGCAGCGATTGGGCAGTCTATGTCGGAGATCCCTCCGCCGTTTACGTCAATCTTGCCACGGGTGTTGCAAAGGACGGTTGGAACGGACCCAGCGGACTCCTTGCGCTTGGCGGGTCTGATACGCTGCTAAACATCGAGAATATCGAGGGCTCTAAATATAATGACTATCTCATCGGCAGTTCCGGGGACAATCTGATCAAGGGACGGCTTGGCGATGATCTGATCGACGGCGGCGCCGGAAATGACGTCGCAGTCTACCAGGGGGCAAGGTCTGGCTATGTGGTGACAAAGCAGGCTGACGGTTCTTATATCGTGCGCGATGTGACCGTGGGACTTGATGGCGTCGACACGCTCCGCAACATTGAAAGCCTCTCCTTCACTGATGGAACCGTCACTGTCGCAGCCGCCGCAGCCGCGATTGTTGCGGATTCGGTCTCTCCCTCCCTGCAAACCGCCAGCGTGAATGGAAACATACTCACCTTGACCTTTAACGAGGCGCTTGACCCCACGCATCAGCCAAACCTCGGCCTGTTTCAGGTCAGCGGCGGCTCATTCTATGATTTAGTGACGGGTGTCTCCATCGTCGGGAGCCAGCTGAAGCTTGCGCTGGCGAATCCCGTCCTTTCCGGCGACAGCGTCACGGTCACTTATCTTGACCCGAGTTCGAACAACGATGGCTTCGCGATCCAGGATCTTGCGGGGAATGACGCCAGCAGTTTCATCAATTGCCCCGTCTCGAACACGACGTCGGCAAGCCTGCTCAGCACCCCGGCCATACTGTCCGCTACTTTCAACGAACCGGGCTCTGGAACCAGCGCGATCACATTAACATTCAGCAATACGATGGCGGCGCCTGCATCAGGGATAGCTCCGGTATTTTACAAGAATGGGACGACGCAAATCACTGTGACGGGCGTTTCCGTTTCCGGACACACCATCACATTCGCGACCAATTCCCTCCTTTCTTCGTCCGATTATGTGACGCTGACCTATGATAAGTCCGGCTATCTGAGGGATGCCGGAGGGTATAGCGCAAATAGCATGACCGGTGCTTTCGGAGGGAGCGGAAACACAACCATCAATAGCGCGTTTAAATATGTGTCGGGTAATGACGGCAACGATAGCCTCACCTCAAACTATTGGGGTGGATACATATTAGGCGGCAATGGGAGCGACACGATCTTCGTCAATCCGTACAATCTTGTAAACCTTAGCGAAAATTTCTCCTCCAAAGACACCGTTGTGGTCAGCGATGGAAAGTCGAACCCTTATAAATACGCAATCGTCTCAGGATTCAATACGACTGGTACCTCAACCAACGATGTCCTTGATTTGCCGTCCAGCGCAATTGCGGCAAATGCGGCGCTCATCAATGGCTCAGATGTGAATGGGTTCAAATCGCATTCCATTCTCAACGGAATTGTGACTTTTGGATCGCTCGACGGTGGTGGTGCGCCACAGGTCGTCAACCCTGATAATATGATCGACGCAATAGACTATCTCAGCAAAAACATAAGCAGCGTCGGGACCACCGTTGGGTTCGCCATAGATTATGACAACGACGGGTTTGAGGACAGTTTAGGGGTCTTTCAAAAGAGGGACTCCGTGGGAACATCAGACGCCTATCCCCTAGCCAATGAAACCTTCATTTTGCTGCAAGGGGTGGTAGGCGCCTCGCTTGGGCATACGTTGGCGCAGAATGTCGTTTCGATAACCTCCTCAACAGGCCCCGTTACGATTGGTAGGGCTGTTTTTGAAGGTACGAAATATATCAGCACAAACAACGAGGTTGTCGCAATCTATGACACGTCCGGGCTCAGTTTCCAGCAGGGCCATGGCGCAACGCTGACCGCCTTGCCCGGCGCCTATGCCTACTATCAGGACAATCTTAGAATAACCGAGCTTGGGAAAAGCATCGCTAGTTCTGATTACATCTTCTCTATTACGAATGATAAAACCCACAATGTAAGAACAGATGTCGATGGAAACCAGAGCGCGTTATCCTTCGATGCGTTTGTAGTTGGTGAATATTCAGCGGTCATCGATCTGAAACAGCGGTCTGGGTCAATAGGAGTTTCCCTCGCCGAAAATCCCGCCGGCGTGGGCTCATCCGCAGATGGTGCATTCATCATCGCCAATGATTCGGGATCTGCGATTCAGGATAATTCCGGAAACGGTGTTTTTTATGGTGGGGCTGGTTACGATAGTCCCTCTGGAAATAAAGGAAACGACTCGCTTTTCACTTTCGCAGGCGACGACAAGTTATACGGCGGTGAAGGCGCTGATTTTCTTGATGGCGGCGTCGGTGCGGACAACTTCGCTTTCATCCAAGGGCATTCGCCGCTCGCCAGCTTTCTCGATAATGGAGCCGTAGGCCTCAATGACGGCGATGTTTATAATTTCGCCTCAGGCGTCGACGTCATCGCAGGCAATGGCTTTGCGACGGCCAAAGATCAAATCAATTTTTACATCGAGGATCCCACCGTCACCTCGTTGAGTTCGCTTGGCGCCGCCCCGACTACGGGGCTCGTCACCGACCAGAAATATTTTCTTGTTCAGGGCGCCTACGGCAACAATGCCTTCTCGGTCGCCACCACGACGGGCCGTGACACCTTGATCATCTATGATGGGAACACTTCGGATGGCGTCTCGCAGACAGCTATCGTCATCACTGGCGTCATTCCTTCACAGCTGACACTGAACGGCTCGCAGATATATCTGACCACGAGCGTCGCGAGCGACGTGTTCGCGCCTACTGTTCCCTTCAGTTATATCGATGGCCGGACGCTTAACCTGCTCTACAACGAGGATCTTGACGGCAGCCATCTTCCTTCTGTCGCAGCTTTTGAAGTTGACAAGAACGGAACTGCTTGTGGTTTGACGGGGATGACCGTCAGCGGCAATCGGGTGACTCTGATGCTCAATAGCGCCGTTGCGGCTGGCGACATCATCACCGTTAATTACACTGATCCAACCAGTGCAAACGACGTCGCCGCCATCCAGGACTCCAGCGGCAATGACGCTCTTTCGTTCAGCAATGCTTTGGTGCGGAACATCACGGCGGCGCCAAATTCCGCACCTTTTATTTCCTCTGGGGGAGCGTCAACGACGCCAGAGAATGTCTCCATCGCAACCTCGGTCTATCAAGTCGTGGGTTCAGACCCCGACGCCAACACGACGCTTATCTATTCCATCTCCGGCGGGGGAGACGCGAGCCTGTTCAACATCAACGCAGCCACCGGCGCCGTCACCTTCAAGGCCTCGCCGAACTACGAGGCTCCTGCGGATAGCGGGGCGAACAATGTCTATGACATCATCGTCCAGGCAAGCGACGGCGCCCTGAATGCGACGAAGGCGGTGGCGATTACGGTCACCGACGTTTTCGAGACGAATGTCGGGAGAGACTTCAACGGCGACGGGAAGAGCGACATCTTGCTCCAGAATGTTGTCGACGGCTCCTGTTATGTCTGGAACCTGAACAACAAGACACTCGTCGACAGTGGCTATGTCGGCTGGACGCCAGGCAAGGATTGGGTCGCCAAGGGCACAGGCGACTTCAACGGGGATGGCAA
>CANGFT010000070.1 GCA_947453205.1 Beijerinckiaceae bacterium
GAAGACGCGGCTTTGGGGGAATTCATGTCATTCACGGTTCGGGATGATGGGTCGCAGTCCAGCGTGAAGACCCCTTCGCGGCGCGACGCCCTCGGGCTGATCGGCGCTGGCGCAGGCGCGCTCTTCACGCAAGGCGCCTATGCGCAGGTTGAGGACTTCTACCGGGGCAAGACGATCAACATCGTCGTGGGATTTCCCCCTGCGGGCAGCTATGACGCCTATGCGCGGGTGCTCGCCAACCACTTGCCGCGCCATATTCCGGGCAATCCGACCATCGTCACCCGCAACATGCCGGGCGCCGGCAGCGTGACGGCGGCGGCCTTCGTCTATGCGGGCGCCCCCAAGGATGGGCTGACCATCGGCGTCATCGCTCCCACCTTGCCGCTGGACGAGCGGCTCGGGATCATCAAGGCGCAGATGAAGTCTTCGGAATTTGGCTGGATCGGCCGGGTCAATCCTCTGGTCAACGTCATTTTCGTGCGCTCAAACTCCCTCGGGTCGGTTCAGGACGCGTTCAAGACCCCGGTTCGGCTCGCCGCCACGGGCGCTGGGTCCGCCGTGACCATCTATCCCAGCGTCATGAACAAGGTGCTGGGCGCGAAATTCGATCTGGTTCTGGGCTATCAGGGTTCGGCTGAATGCATGCTGGCGGTGGACCGTGGCGAAGCCGACGGGCACTGCACGGGTTGGGACACGCTGAAGACGACCCATCCCGATTGGCTCACCGAAAAGAAGGTCCGCCTGCTGACGCAGTTCGCCGTCAACCGGCATCAGGAACTGCAGGATGTGCCCACCGTCATGGAGATTGCGACGACCGAGCGCCAGAAGGCGACGATCCGCGCGGTGGTGAACGCCGCGGAAATCGGCACCTCCTTCATCACGACCCCCAATGCGCCGCCCGAGCGTCTGGCCGCGCTGCGCATGGGCTTTGACGCCTGCATGAAAGACCCGGCCTTCATCGCCGACCTCAAGAAAATGAACTTCGGCCTCAATCCCATGTCAGGAGAGGCGGTCGCCGCGCTTGTCTCTGACGTCAGCATGGTGTCCGAAGATCTGCTGCCCGATTTGCGGGACGCCTATTCCATGGGGCGCTGAGGCGCCGTCGTCATCACCTGTTTGCAACGCACGGAGACCCCGAATGAACGCGCAGAACAAGAGCCGTGAATTCATGACGACCTGGCACGCTTCGCCGCGCAGCTATCTGCCGGCCTGGGCGCAGCGCGACAAGTCGAGCCTGATGAATTCGGGCTCCAGCACGCGGGCCCTGCCGCTGTTTCGCGCTTTCGATCTGATCGGCCATCCCAATGAGCGCGTGACGCTTCTGGTGAACAGCGATCAGCGCATCGGCGTCGAGAGCGTTTGCGGAGCCCAGCAGGAATTCGTCCGTCACATCGATTTCGATACGGTGCTGTTCCAGTTTGCGGGATCGACCACGGTCGAGACCGAATTTGGCGTGCATGAAATGGCCCCCGGCGATCTCCTCCATATTCCCGAGGGCATCGCTCACCGCAGCACGGGCACGGCGGACAGCCTGCGCTGGTTCGCCCATGTCAATTCTCCCTTCACCCAATTCATGTCGGAGGAGGATCAGGTCAGCCACACCGTCTTCAATGTGAAGCGCATCAATGGCCCGCAGTGGACGATCCCCGCCGACCGTATGGCCGCGCCCAAGGGGCATGTCATCGAGCGCATGATCTGCTGGAATGATCGCCCTGACGACCTCTCGATCTTCCATCGCAATTATGATGATCTCGTGCCGGTCGCGAGCACCAGCCCGCGCGAGAAAAAGAGCGGCCTCTTCAAGGTGCGCGCCTTTGACCTCTTCAAGGAGATCGCCGGCACAAGCGGCGAGCCGAAGCCGGTCATGCGCGGCAAGCATCTGGAGATCAAGGTCTACAACATCATCGGCGAACAGTTCGCCTTCCACCGTGCGCTGCGCAGCGAGGAGGTGCGCATCCAGTTCCGTGGCAAGGCGCTCGACATGGCTGAGACGGGCAACGCCGACACGCGGCCGGGCACGGTGACCATGATCCCGCGCGGGATCGGCCACAGCGTCATCACCGATCCCGTCGACTGCCCTGACTTCCTGCGCATGAACTTCTACAGCGAACTGCCGTGGTCGACGCCGGTCAATGTGACCCATCATCATTTCGAATCCCGCTTCGAGATCGAAACCAGGGTGCTCACGCCCGCTCCCTGGAAGTAAGCTTTCCAACCTTCAGGCGCCGGTCGCTGTTGCGGTCGGCGCCCCTTTTGAGCGCCCCCATGACACAAAAAACCGTCCCTTTCCGCTCCATCGGCCGCAGCTGCCTCAGCGTCTTTCCGCTGGGCCTTGGCTGCGCGTCGGCGTCAGGCTCCTATGGCCCGGCGGATGACGAGGAGGGTGTGCGCCTCATCCACAAGGCGCTGGATCTGGGCGTCAACTTCCTCGACACCTCCGATAAATATGGCTGGGGCCATAATGAAAGCCTCCTCGCCCGCGCGCTGGAAGGTCGGCGCGGCAAGGTGGTGATCGCCTCCAAGTTCGGCAATACGAATGGACGCGGACCGCGCGTCGCCGATGGGCGGCCCGAGCATGTGATGGCCGCCTGCGAGGCGAGCCTCCAGCGGCTCAAGACCGATGTCATCGATCTCTATTACCAGCACCGCATCGACCCGCTGGTGCCCATTGAGGAGACCGTCGGCGCCATGGCCCGCTTGAAGGAGCAGGGCAAGATCCGCGCGCTCGGCCTTTGCGAGGTCAACCCCAACACGCTGCGCAGGGCCTATGGGGTCCATCCTATCGACGCCGTGCAGAGCGAATACTCCATCCTCTACCGCGAACAGGCGGAGGAGGTCATCAAGACCATGCGCGAGCTGACCATCAGCTTCGTTCCCTATGCGCCCCTGGGGCGCGGCCTCTTGACGGGCGCCGTGCCGACAGAGCTGCCAAAGGACGATGAGCGCGCGCGCCATCCTCGCTTCTTTGCAGAGAACCTCGCCAGGAATCTGGAGCTGGTCGGCCATCTCTCCACCATCGCTGACAAGCATGGCTGCACGCGGGGGCAGGTGGCTCTGGCCTGGCTGCTGGCGCAGGGCGACGACATCATCCCCATTCCCGGCACCAAGACCATGAGCCGGCTCATTGAGAACATACAGGCGGCCTTCGTCGATCTGACCGCTGAAGACGTCGCCTATCTCTCGGCTGCTTTCCCGCCCGGCGTGGCGGCGGGGTTCCGCTACCGGGAAGACCATATGAAGAACATGTATCTGTGAGGTCCGTCGGGCCTCGTCCTCGCTCGCTTTTCAATCTGGAGAAACCCTGTGGAGCATCGCGTTACCTTCAAGTCTGACGGATTGACCCTGTCGGGAACCGTGTCCGTGCCGGACGGCCTTGCGGCTGGCGAGAAGCGCCCCGCTTTCATCATTCTGCACGGCTTCGGCAGCACATCGAACGCGGGGAATGTTCTGACGCCTTCGGCCATGCTGAACGCTTTGGGCTATGTGACCATGCGGTTCGACATGCCGGGCTGCGGCGACAGCGAGGGAGAGCGCGGGTTGCTCGTCTGCCTCGATCAGGTCACCGCCACACGCAACGCGCTCACCCTTCTGCAAAGCTTCGGCAATGTGGACCCGGCGCGGATCGGCGTCATGGGCAGTAGCTTCGGCGCTGCGGTTGCCGTCTATTCCGCCGGCCTCGACCCGCGCTTTGCGGCCTGCATCTCGGCTTCCGGCTGGGGCAATGGCGCCAAGAAGTTCCGTGAGCAGCATTTCGGTCCCGGGGAATTCGAACGCTTCCTCAAGATGCTGGACGAGGGCCGCGCCCACAAGCGCGCCACCGGCCAATCCATGATGGTCTCGCGCTATGACATCGTGCCGATCCCGGCCCATCTGCGCGGCCATGTGGTCGAGAAATCCATCATGCAGATGCCGGTCGAGACGGCGCAGAGCATGTATGACTTCCGCGCCGAGGACATGGTGGCGCTGATCGCGCCCCGCCCGCTGCTGTTCCTGCACAGCGCCATCGATTCGGTGACGCCCACCAACCAGACCATCGACATGTTCAACCGGGCCGGGGAGAACTGCGAGATGCATCTCTTCTCCGGCACGGATCATTTCATGTTCGCCGAGGGCAATGCGCGGGTGCATGAGGCCGTGACCACCTGGCTCAAGACCTTCTTCCCCGTGTCTGGCGAGCCCGCCAGGCCGCACGCCCATTGATCGCCCCCGAGGCCGGTGGAGGCGCTTCACCGGCCAATCCCTCGCCTGGCGGTCAGCCAAGTTCATGTCGGCATCGCCGGGCCGCCAGTGGGAGGCGGCTTTGGGCCGATTCTGGGGCTCATCAAGCGTTCATGCGCTTTTCCCGCCGGGCTGAAACACCCCCTTCCATATGGCCCGGATATTGCTGTAACATTCCGTCGTTCCGGTAATTCACTGGAAAGATTTGAGTCTTGTTAGTGTATTCTGCGTTGCGCCTTCGCTCGACTCATGGATTCCGCAATGGATATCGGAATGCCCGCTGAAACTCGCCATCCTGCGCGCCGCCGCGCGGGATTTGGGGGATTCGGCTTGACCGTCGTCAGCCTCATCGCCCTGCAGGCGGTGTGGACGGCGGGCGCGCGCGCTGCTGACAGTCGCCTGCCGCCATGTCCGGTCTATCTCTCCCCCGCCTGGAACAATTGCTACGGCATCGTGACCATGAGTTGGGGGGAGAGCTATTCGGGGGAATGGAAAAACGGCCAGCGTCATGGTCAGGGTCTGCTGGTGCTGCGCACGGGCGCGCGTTACCAGGGCGACTTCGTCAATGGCGAGGCGACGGGGCAGGGGACATATACGTTCCGCAGCGGCGACATCTATGTGGGCGAAGTCGTCAAGGGCGTGGTGCAGGGATATGGCGTCCTGACCACCACCAACGGCGACAAATATTCCGGGGAGTTTGATAATTTCAAATTCAACGGCCGTGGCGTCTATAAAAGCGCGAACGGAGAGGTTTATTCCGGCGATTTCGTCAACGACCTGCGTCAGGGGCAGGGCACGTTGGAGACGTCCGATGGCATGAAATACATTGGGGCTTTCGTTAACTCAAAGTTTGAGGGCAACGGCGTCCTCCTCACCAAGGATGGCGCCAAATATTCCGGCGAATTCCTGCGTGGCATGAAAAATGGCCAGGGAACTTTGTTGTTGCCCAATGGCGACCAATATACCGGCGCCTTTCGCCTTGACCTTTATGAGGGGCAGGGCACGCTGACCACGCCCGAAACGCGCTATGTCGGCGGTTTTCGTGAAGGCAAGAAATTCGGCAAGGGGCAGTTGACCTTCGTCACTGCGGAGCGTGTCGCGCCGAAGCTCGCCCCTGACTTCCGGATCATCCGCAGCCCCCTGACATTCGGCAAGATCGTCCGCTACGAGGGCGACTTCCTTGAAGATCGCATGAATGGCAAGGGCGGCGCCCAACTCGCCAACGGCGCGATCTATGTCGGCGACTTCGAGAGGGATCAGTTCAACGGCACGGGCCAGGTGACCTTCGCGGACGGCGCAGTGCTTGAGGCGTCATTCGTCAACAATGAGATTGTAGGCCCCGCATCGGTGACCTTCGTTGATGGAATCAAATATCAAGGCGACGCCAAGGGCGGCAAGTTGAACGGCCATGCGACGATCACCTATCCCAATGGGGACGTATACAGCGGCGATGTCCTCGACGGCGAGGCGAGCGGCATTGGCACACGCCAACTCGTCTCCGGCGGCAAGTATGTGGGCGAGTTCAAGCGTGGCGTCTACAATGGTCGCGGCGTCATGTATGACGCGGACAACAAGCTCATCCAGCAGACCTTCTGGGTCAACGGGAAGGTTGCGGGGCGTTGATCCGCCTCACCCCATCAGATCGCGCTTCTTCTGCATGAACTCGTCGCGGTCGATCTCGCCGCGCACATAGCGCTCCTCAAGGATGGAGAGGCCCAGGCCGCGCTTTTCAGCGTCGCCCGCTCCATTCATGCGCCATGACCCACCCCTGTGATGGCCGAACAGCGAGACGATGAAGGCCACGAAAAGGGCCAGCGCCGCGAGCGCGAACAACATGTGGATGGGGCCCCAGGGGAAGAAGCCCCAGCCCATCATCTCGCGCCAGTGTCCATCCCACATCATGGTCAATCCTCCACGGCCCATACGGCGCCGGTGCGCCGGTCTATGGCGAACCGTTGCACGAGCGAATGATCCTGCGTGACGATGTCGGCTTGAAAGGTGTTTTCGTCCGTCGAGGTGACGGGGCCAAGCTTGAGGCGCGGATTGCTCTCCCGTCTCAGCCATGCCTCCATCATGCGGCGCACGTCGGCCTCATCGAGAGGGCCGACAAGTCTCGCGTGCAGCCATGGAACGCCAGCGCCCCAACCCATATGGCCGCGCCCCGGCGCGCCCGGCGGCGTCGCGGCGATGAGGGCGCCCCAGACGATCAACGTGACGATGAAGCTCCAGAGCATGATGATCGAGGAACGTCGCATGGCGGCCTCCTCAAATCATTCAAGCGCCCCTCGCGCCGGGCGTCATTGACCGCACGCAAACAAGTGGGGCGACGGAGGAGGCGTCACCCCACAGGCAGGCCGGACAGCGCTTCCTCAGCGTCCCAGGGCGTCCACCAGAGCTTGAGGCCGAGATCCTGCGCGATGATCCCCGCCGAAATATAGCCCGCGCCGCCAGAAATGGCGCCGCCGGGGTGGCAGGCGGAGCCCGCCATATAAAGATTGCTGATGGGCGTGCGATAACCGAAATGATTATACATGACCTGTTCGGCGTTGAAGGCGCCCATGAAGATGTCGCCATTCACCATGTTGACCATCTCCTGCGTATATTCGCGGCCGGTGTAGACATGCTTGCCGATGATGTTCTTGCGCGTGAGGTTCGGCGCGTAGGAGGCGAAGACGTCGATGATCTTTTCGGAGAACTCCTCCTTGAAGTCCTCATAGTCCATGCCGCCGATGTCGGGGTTGAGCGGCATGACGTGCCATGCGTAGGTCGTGTGCTTGCCGGGCGGCGCCTGCGTCGGATCGAGCAGGCTGAGTGGTCCTGAGCCGAACTGCACGACGCGGGGCACGCGGCCTGCGCTGACGTCTGCGAAGGCGGACGACAGATCCTCCATGGTCTCCGCGCCGAGGCTCCATTTGAGGGTGCGGTTCACATTGGGGTCGAAGGCGGCGGCCTTGAATTGCGGGCTCTCTTCGAGGGCGAGGTGGACGCCAAAGAGGCTCCAGCCGGTATATTGGAACTTGTCCAGTTTTTCATTGAAGGCCTGCGAGAGCTGGTCGCGGCCGACGAGCTTTTCAAAGGTCTGGTGCACATCAAGCGTGCTCGCGACGAACTGGCTGGCGCGCACGGTGCGGCCGTCCGCCAGTTCAATGCCGCTCGCCTTGCCATTCTCGACGATGATGTTCTTCACATCCACCTGTGGCTGATACACGCCGCCAGCCGCGATGAAAGTCTCCATGAGGCCGCGCGCCAGATTGAACGAGCCGCCCTTGCACAGTTGATAGCCGCTCTCAAGGTCGAAGGCGCGGATGACCGAGCCCATGGGGCTCGTCTTCGACATGGTGTCGGTGAGCCAGGTGCCGAAGAGCGACACTTTGAACAGGAAGAGGAGCTTCACATGTTCGTTCTCGAAGAGCTCCTGCACCACATCGAGGGGCTGGCGATTGGCGACTTCGAGGAAGTCGCGGCCGATGGAGCTGCGCATGAGCAAGGCGTCGCGTTCATGCTTGGGCAGGGGCGCTGCGTAGCGTTCGCGGATCAGGATGCGCGCAGTGATCTCCTCGGCCTTGCGGTTCCAGTCCCGGAAAGTCTGTGCGTCCTTTGCTGAAAAGCGCGCGACATTGGCGAGGGTCTCCTCGAGGTGGCGGCCGAAGACGAGGGCCGTTCCATCCTTGTGGGGCTGGCCGAACTCATAGGGCGGCGTGATGTATTCCACCCGGTCCTCAAGGCCAAGATCCCTGAACCAGGGCGTTTCGGAAATGTGGAAGTGATTGATGGAATGAAGGTTGTGATAGAAGCCCGGCTTCGTCGCCTCTTTCGTGCAAAGGCCCCCGCCGTAATCGAGGCGCCGCTCGACCAGCAGAATCTTCAGCCCCGCGCGCGCCAGATAGCTCCCCAGAACAAGGCCATGATGGCCCGCGCCGATGATGATCCCGTCATAATTGCGCTCAAGAGCCTTGGACACGAAGTCCTCCCGAATCTGTGAAGTGACCGTCAAGCGCCACTTTTTGCCGCCATATGGGCTTCAACATCCCTGTAGCCGCCGGTTTCGTCAAGCAATCGCCGGTTGGTGACGCGAACGAGAGCGGATCTCAAGGAATGGTCGCGGCGAAGTGATTGTCACTTGAACTGCGCTTCCGTGATGTTGTGGACGGTAGGTCTTCGTCCGCGCGGGGAGCCGCGCTCGTTCATTTGGGTCGGCGATAGGCCCTTCAAGAGCCTTGGGACGGAATCGGGCTGGGAAGGAAAGTCAGATGGATGCAAGTATGCTCGACGCGGCCGGCAGGGCCTTCGTCATGATGTTCAACCCATGGACCATCTTGATGCTATGCAGTGGCGTCATCATGGGTCTGGTGCTTGGAATTCTGCCGGGCATCGGCGGCCTGGCGGGCACGGCGCTGCTGTTGCCGTTCACCTTCAGCATGGACCCAATCGCCGCCATGGCGTTGCTCCTGGGCCTCGCCTCCACGACGGCGACCGGCGACCCTATTCCAGCCATCTTATTTGGTGTGCCGGGAGGAGCGGGATCGGCGGCGACGGTTTTGGACGGCTTGCCCATGGCCAAACGTGGCGAGGCGAGCCGGGCCCTTTCGGCCGCCTACATGTCCTCCATGATGGGCGGCGTTTTCGGCGCCTTTCTCATGGCGGTCTGCATTCCGATCCTGCGTCCGGTGATGCTCTACATAGGTTCGCCCGAGCTTCTGGCCTTCTCGGTTCTAGGCATCTCCTTTGTGGCGACCCTCTCAGGCAATGCGCCCTTGCGTGGCCTTGGGGCGGCGGCGCTGGGCGTCATGATCGCCATGATCGGCTCCGATCCGCAGACAGGCACCCTGCGCTACACCCTCGACACGCTCTACCTCTGGGAGGGGGCCCCGCTTGTTCCGATCGTGCTTGGCCTCTTCGCCTTGCCGGAGCTCGCCGACCTCGCCATCGCCCGCACCGCCATCTCCGGCGACATGACCAAAACCGACAAGGAAGGCATGTGGAAAGGCGCTCGCGACTGTTTCGAGAACTGGTGGCTCGTGCTGCGTTGCTCCTGGCTGGGAGCGGCGCTGGGCGCGATTCCCGGCATCGGCGGCGCCGTGGTGGATTGGCTGGCCTATGGCCATGCGGTGCGCACCGAGAAGGGCGCGTCCCAGTCCTTCGGGCGTGGCGACGTGCGCGGCGTCATCGCTTCGGAGAGCGCCAACAATTCGCGTGAGGGCGGGGCGCTCGTGCCCACCGTCGCCTTCGGCGTGCCGGGATCGGCTGGCATGGCGATTCTGCTTGGCGCCTTCATGATCCATGGCCTTGTGCCCGGTCCCGACATGCTGTCGAAGAACCTGCACATCACCTATTCCATGGTCTGGTCGGTGGCTCTTGCGAACATCCTGGGCGCGGGCATGTGCTATGCCTTCTCGACCCAGTTCGCCCGCCTCGCGACCCTGCGCTACACGCTCATCATGCCGAGCGTGCTGGGCATCATCTACATCGGCGCCTTCCAGGGCTCACGCAACTGGGGCGATCTGTGGACGCTGCTGATCTTCGGCGTCTTCGGCTGGGCCATGAAGCAGCTGCGTTGGCCCCGCCCGCCGTTGATCCTCGGCCTCGTGCTGGGTGACGTCATCGAGCGTTATCTGTTCATCTCGATCCAGCGTTATGGCGTTGAGTGGTTTGCCCGTCCGCTCGTGATCGTGCTCTTCGCCATCTCCATCTATGGTCTGGTCCGCCCCTTCATTCAGGACGTCCGCAAGGAAGGCGGCGTGTTGAAGATGCTCAGCGGCTATGGCTCCTTCAACTTCCAGAAGCATAACTGGATGCATGTGTTCTTCATCTGCACGATCTCGGTCATGCTGGTGGAGGCCTCGCGGTGGAACTTCCACGCCAGGATCGTGCCCATGATCGTGGGCTCGGCGGGTCTTGTCTTCTGCATCTTCGCCTTCCTCAACGAGGTCTCGCGCAAACCAGCGCTTGCGGCCGCTGGAGGGGAGTCGAAAGCGGATGAGAAAATCCACATGGATCTTGAATCGGACACCGGGCACTTGCCTGCCAAGACGGTCGCCATCCGTGGCCTGATCTTCTACGGCTGGCTGCTGGCCTTCATGGCCTCCATGGCGGTCATCGGCCTCATCCCGACGGTTCCGATCTTCGTCGTGCTCTATATGCGCCTTGAGGGGCCAGAGCCCTGGAAGCTCGTGATCCCGCAGGCGGCCGGCCTCACGGTCTTCATCTGGGTCGTCTTCGACAAGCTTCTGGCGATCCCGTGGCCGCAAACCTACATCGGCATGTGGTTCCCGATCCTGAAGGACTATATCCCCTCGCTCTGACGGGTGGGCCACACAAGAAAGGGCGGTCCTGCGCGGCCGCCCTTTTTGCGTTCAGCGGGTTGTGCGGACCTTCCGCCGCCCGGTTCGCGCCCTCGGTGGCTGGCCGCCGCCTGGGGCCATGCGTTCGACGCCGGTCGGCGAGAGCAGGGAGTCGGCGCCTGGATGATGGCCCGGGCCACCCGGCGGCGAGGCGGGATAATATTGCTCGGTCGGCGCATTGCGCGGCGGGCCGGGGGAGCGCAGGCTGTCGATGTTGCGATCGAGCGATTGCTGGGGCGTCGGCGGCCCGACGCGTGGCTGGGCGCCGGGAACCGGGCCGCGCAGGGCGTTCAGGTTGTTTTCGAGGATGTCCTGGGGGGTGGGAACACCCACCTGCGCCGCGCAGGGCGCCGTCAGGCAGACCATGGCCAGCCAAACCGCCCGGCGCAGATCCAGAACCTCTCCCAACCCTCGCCTCCACCGTGAATTCAGTCCGTTTCAACAATGATCGGGGCATATGGTGGTTCCGCGGGGAGCAAGGCGCCGCTTGCCATGGGGCGCGCGCTCCTTTAGCGCTTTGGACTGCAACGGAAGAGGCGGAACATGCAGGCTCTGGCGCGGGTGACGATCGGGACGGGTGAGGGCGCCGTGAGCTTTGGCAATGGTTCGCCCCTCGCCTTCATCGCCGGGCCATGCGCGCTCGAGAGCCGGGCCCATGGCCTGACCATGGCGGCCGCGCTGCGCGAAATCGCTGACCGGCTGGGCGTCGGGATCGTCTACAAGTCTTCGTTCGACAAGGCCAACCGCACCTCGCTCACCGGGCGGCGCGGCCTTGGCCTCAAGGAGGCGCTGCCCGTTTTCGCCGAGATCAAGGAAAGGTTCGGCTTTCCCATTCTGACCGACGTCCATGAGAACGACCAATGCGCCATCGCGGCTGAGGTCGTCGACGTCTTGCAGATCCCCGCTTTCCTGTGCCGCCAGACCGATCTCCTGCTGGCGGCGGCGGCGACCGGCAAGCCGGTGAACGTGAAGAAAGGCCAGTTTCTCGCCCCCTGGGACATGAAGAACGTGGTCGCCAAGGTCACGGGCGCCGGCAACCCCAATGTCCTCGTCACCGAGCGCGGGGCGAGCTTTGGCTACAACACTCTGGTGTCCGACATGCGTTCGCTGCCGATCATGGCCGAGCAGACCGGGGCGCCGGTGATTTTCGACGCCACCCATTCCGTGCAGCAGCCGGGCGGGCAGGGGACGTCCTCGGGCGGCCAGCGCGAATTCGTGCCGGTGCTCGCCCGCGCGGCTGTCGCGGTCGGTGTGGCGGGCGTCTTCATCGAGACCCACGACAACCCGGCTGAGGCCTTTTCCGACGGCCCCAACCAGGTCCCGCTCGGCGAACTTGAGGCGCTTCTTGCGCGCCTCATGGCCTTCGACCGTCTCGCCAAGGGTCTTTGAGCCGCCGTCGCGGCCCCGTCATAATCGCGTCGTAACGGGTCGCTTATGGACAAAAGCGCCTTCACCTACGCTGATCCCGCAGACCCCCTGCTGAAGCGCCTCGCCATTGGCGCCCTTGAGGTGGCGACGGGCCGCAATCACCTGCGGCGGCTCTATTTCGAGCAGCAGGCGCGTGCGCAGGCGGGCGAAAGCTTCTTCGATCTCGCCATCAAGGCCCTCGCAATCGACCTGCGCTATGACCCGCAGCGGCTCGCCGCCTTGCCGAAGGAGGGCCCGCTCGTCGTCATCGCCAACCATCCCTTCGGGGTTCTCGACGGGATCATCATGTGCGGCCTGATGCGCAAGGCGCGGCCTGATTTTCTCGCCATCGCCAACGCGGTGCTGCTGCGCGCGCCCGAGTTCCGCGATCACATATTGCCCATCGACTTCGGCCCGTCGAAGGAGGCCGCCCGCGCCAATGCGGCCTCGCGCAGCAAGGCGGTGGAGCACCTGAGGGATGGCGGCTGCATGGTGATCTTTCCCGCGGGCGCCATCTCGACCTCGCCTGATCCTCTGGGGCGGCTTCCAGCAGTGGACCCGCCCTGGACGCCCTTCCTCGCGCGCCTCGTGCAGAGCGCGAGCGCCCCCGTGGCGCCGATCTTTTTTCATGGCCAGAATTCCCGCCTGTTCCATCTCGTCAGCCATATCAACATGACCGCCCGGCTGGGCCTTTTCTTCCATGAATTGCGCGGCAAGATTGGGGCGCGCTGCGACGTCTCGATCGGCGAGACCATCGGCTTCGAGCAGTTGGCGCATATGACGGAGCGTCAGGCTCTGGTCGCCCATCTGCGCGCCGCCACCTACCAATTATCTGCGTCTCAGCTGTTGGCGCCGGATTTGCTGGGTGACGGTGCGGATGCTTGAACTTGCGGGTTAAAAATGCATTAACTCCCCGAGCATCCGCCATTTGGGGGCAGAGTTGGTTTCGAGACATCTGGCAGCTTTGGTCTTTTTCTTCGCTAGCGGGCTTGGCGCGCTGGCGCAGGATGCGGCCGCCTCGAAGCAGGCTGCGCCCGGCTATCTTGAATCTGGCGTCGCCCTGTTCAACAGCGCCTCCGATCAGATCGGCTCCTTCATCAGCGAACAGAGCGCCAGGACGCAGCTCAGCGTCTATGGCTGCCTGACCGGCGCCTCCGGACCCATCTGCAGCATTGGCGGCAAGCCCGAGCATATCTATCTGCGCCAGCCTTCCGGCGTGCCCGGCCCCGTCGGCGGCGTCGGCGCCATGGGGCTTGGCGGCGATCTTCAGGTCATGGACCGCATCCGCGTATCGGGGGAACTGGTCTGGCAGCCCTATATGGCCGCCGGCGCCAATGACGCCGCCTGGACCATGCACAATATGTCCGGCGTCCGGCAGGTCGGCGCGGGCGGGGCAGGCTTCAAGACCGAGTGGGTTCTGTCCTACGATTTCACCAACGCCCTGAGCGCGGGGCTGGGCGGGCGCTATTCGGTGGCCAACCCCGAAGGCGTCGACAGCCGCTTTGGCGCGCTGGCGCCGCCGAAATCCGATCAGCGCAGCTTCGGCGCCTTCTTCCAGCTGCATTATCGCTTCGGGCTGAGCCTGCCTGACAAGGCGAAGTGACCGTTTTCAAACGGATCGGTCAGCCGCGCCCGCGATAGGTCGGCACGCCCTGATCGGGAACCCAAAGTCCCGCCGGAACCTCGCCGCTCTGCCAGAACACATCGATCGGAATGCCGCCGCGCGGATACCAGTAGCCGCCGATGCGCAGCCAGCGCGGGGCGAGCAGGTCCACGAGATCGCGGCCGATGCGCACCGTGCAATCCTCATGGAACGCGCCATGGTTGCGGAAAGAGCCCAGGTAAAGCTTCAACGACTTCGACTCCACCAGCCAGGCGTCCGGCGCATAATCGATCACGATATGCGCGAAGTCAGGCTGGCCCGTCACCGGGCACAGGGAGGTGAACTCCGGCACGGTGAACCGCGCCAGATAGGTCGTGTCGGGATGGGGATTGGGCACGCGGTCGAGCTCGGCCTCCTCGGGCGAGGCGGGCAGGGGAGCGTGCTGGCCCAGAAGGTTGGGCGTATCGGATTGTTTGACCATGGCGCCCGCAATAGAGGTCTGCGCCCTCAGAATCAATCGGGGAATGCGCCTTTCTCCGGATTTGAACTGTCGCGCAAGGCGCCGTAAAAGGCGGCGACATTTTCAATGGACCGAAAGAGGCCGCCATGACCGTCATCGTCGACATCCACGCCCGCGAAATTCTCGATAGCCGGGGCAATCCGACCATTGAAGTCGATGTGACCCTGGAGGATGGCTCGATGGGCCGCGCCGCCGTCCCCTCGGGCGCCTCCACCGGCGCCCATGAGGCGGTGGAGCTGCGCGACGGCGACAAGAGCCGGTACGGCGGCAAGGGCGTGCGCAAGGCGGTCGAGGCCGTGAACAGCGACATTCTTGAAGCGCTCGTCGGCTTCGACGCTGAAGATCAGGTGGGCATCGACGAGGTGATGATCGCCCTCGACGGCACGCCCAACAAGTCGAAGCTCGGCGCCAACGCCATCCTCGGCGTCTCCCTGGCGACCGCCAAGGCCGCCGCCGACGCCTCGGGCCTGCCGCTCTATCGCTATGTCGGCGGCACCCAGGCCCGCGTCCTGCCGGTCCCCATGATGAACATCGTCAACGGCGGCGCCCATGCGGACAATCCCATCGACTTTCAGGAATTCATGATCATGCCCGTGGGCGCAGGCTCCCTCGCTGACGCCGTGCGCTGGGGCGCGGAAGTGTTTCAGGTGCTGAAGGCGGGCCTCAAGAAGGCGGGCCATAACACCAATGTGGGCGACGAGGGCGGCTTCGCGCCGAACCTGCCCAGCGCCGAGGCGGCGCTCGATTTCTGCATGAAGGCCATCGAACAGGCGGGCTTCAAGCCGGGCGTCGACATGTATCTTGGCCTCGACTGCGCAGCGACCGAGTTCTTCAAGAACGGCGCCTATCACTACCATGGGGAGGGCAAGGTGCGCTCCATCGAGGAGCAGGTCGCCTATCTCGCCAAGCTCTCGAAGGACTATCCCATCGCCACCATCGAGGATGGCATGTCCGAAGACGACTGGGCGGGCTGGAAGGCCCTCACGGACGCCATCGGCAAGACCTGCCAGCTCGTGGGCGATGATCTCTTCGTGACCAATGTCACGCGCCTGTCGCAGGGCATCCAGAACCACACGGCGAACTCGATCCTCATCAAGGTGAACCAGATCGGTTCGCTCACCGAGACTCTGGCCGCCGTCGACATGGCCCATCGCGCTGGCTACACCGCCGTCATGTCGCATCGCTCCGGCGAGACGGAGGATTCCACCATCGCCGATCTCGCGGTGGCCACGAACTGCGGCCAGATCAAGACCGGCTCGCTCGCCCGCTCCGACAGACTGGCGAAATACAACCAGCTCATCCGCATCGAGGAGGAGCTGGGCTCGCAGGCCCGTTACGCCGGCCGCGCGGCGCTGAAGGCGCTTGCCTGATCGGCGGCGCAGGCGACCTTGCGAAGGCTGGCGGCTACGCCGGCCTTTTTCATGCGCGTTTCATCAGGCTCGACGCAGGGCCGCTCTCTAAGCTAGCATCCACGCGACTTCGTCATCAGCGAGAGACACATGACCACCTTGTTCGACACCCTTCAGCTCGGCGCCCTCACGCTGCCCAACCGCATGGTCATGGCGCCTATGACCCGCTCGCGCGCCGATGACGAGGGCGTGCCGACCGAGATCATGGCGACCTATTACGCCCAGCGCGCCGACGCGGGCCTCATCATCAGCGAAGCGACCTATGTTTCGGCGAACGCCAAGGGCTATTCGCGCACGCCCGGCCTGCACACCGCCGCGCAGGTCGCGGGCTGGCGCAAGGTGACGGACGCGGTTCACGCAAAAGGCGGGCGGATCTTCGCGCAGCTCTTCCATACCGGCCGCGTCGCCGTGCCGCCCTTGCTGCCTGCGGGCGTCGAGCCGGTCGCTCCTTCGGCCATCGCCATCAAGGGCAAGAACTACACGGATTTCGGGCCCATCGATTACGTGACCCCGCGCGCCCTCGAGGCCAGCGAAATCCCAGCCATCGCCGCCGAGTTTGGCGCCGCCGCGCGCAATGCGCTGGAAGCGGGCTTCGATGGCGTCGAACTCCACGCGGCCTCCGGCTATCTCGTGCATCAGTTCCTCGACGCGTCGATCAACCATCGGACTGATTCCTACGGCGGCGGCGTCGCCAATCGCCTGCGCTTCGCCCTTGAGGCGCTGGACGCCATCATCGCGGCCGTGGGCGCCGCACGCACGGGCGTCAAGATTTCCCCCCGCATCAAGTTCAATGATGTGGTCGAGCCCGACGCCGAGGAGGTCTACCCGCAGCTTGCGCGTGAATTCAGCGCGCGTGGGATCGCCTATCTGCATGGCGCGAAGCAAGGGGCCTACGATGTCCATGAGGCGGTGCGCCCGCAATTCAATGGCCATTATTTCGCAGGCGCCGGCCTCGATCAGGCGTCAGGCTCGGCGATGCTCGCAAGCGGCTCCGCCGAGGCCATCGTCTATGGCAAGCTCTTCATCTCCAATCCCGACCTGCCGCGTCGCTTCCGGGAGGGGCTGCCGCTCGCGGCGGACGATCCGAAGACCCATTACGCCAAGGGCCCGCAGGGATATCTGGACTATGCCGAAGCCTGATGCTGGGTGGATTAAATAAAAATTAACCGCGACGGACGACCATCATTCTTATGGTCGTCCGCACTCGTTTCCGCTCCATCTTCATCCCGATCTTCCTGTTCCTGCTGTCAGGGGCTTCGGGTTCCTATTTCGTCTGGCATGCGCTGAACGGCGAGCGCGGCCTGAACACGAAAGTCGCCTATAAGGCGAAGATCGATGGGCTTTCGGCGGAGCATTCCCGCCTCGTGGCTGTGCGCGAACGCATGGAGCGCCGCATCGCCATGTTGCAGACCGATCAGGTGGATCGCGACATTCTGGAAGAAGAGGCGAAGCTGGTCCTCGGCCGCATCGGCAAGTCCGATCTGCTGATCATGACAGGGCCTGACTGATTAACCGCAAAGTGGTTTATTTTTTTTCGTAACCCAAATCTGGTTATTTTTCCATATCTTTATATTTTTCAATGATTTAGGGCTTCTATTTTTGTCAAATTCCTGTCTCGCCATGGGCCTCGTGTTAGGCTAAGGTCTAATCCTCTTCTGCGCCCCGCCGGGGCGGCTCCTCAGAGGTTTAAAATGGCATCTGCCGCATCCGCCCGCACCAAATCGGCGCCCGCCCGGGCAGCCTCCAAATCATCAGCCTCCGCCGCGGCCGCGCCGCAATTCACCAAAGAGCAGGAACTCTCGGCCTACCGGGAGATGCTGCTGATCCGCCGCTTCGAGGAAAAGGCCGGCCAGCTCTATGGCATGGGCCTCATCGGCGGCTTCTGCCATCTCTATATCGGCCAGGAAGCCGTCGTGATCGGCATGCAGATGGCGCTGCGCGAGGGCGATCAGATCATCACCGGCTACCGCGATCATGGACACATGCTCGCCTGCGGCATGGACGCGAAGGGCGTCATGGCCGAATTGACTGGCCGTCGCGGCGGCCTGTCGAAGGGCAAGGGCGGCTCCATGCACATGTTCTCGAAAGAGAAGCATTTCTATGGCGGCCACGGCATCGTCGGCGGTCAGGTGTCGCTGGGCACGGGCCTCGCATTCGCCAACCATTATCGCAACAATGGCTCGGCCTCGATGATCTACTTCGGCGACGGCGCCGCCAACCAGGGTCAGGTCTACGAGAGCTTCAACATGGCGGAGCTGTGGAAGCTTCCCGCCGTCTACATCATCGAGAACAACCGCTACGCCATGGGCAC
>CANGFT010000071.1 GCA_947453205.1 Beijerinckiaceae bacterium
GACATCTGGCGATAGGCGACGGCCTGCTTGGACAGATCGTCATAGACGATCACGGCATGCATGCCGTTGTCGCGGAAATATTCGCCCATGGCGCAGCCCGAGAAGGGCGCGAGGAACTGCATGGGGGCCGGGTCGGACGCGGTGGCTGCGATGATGATCGAATATTCGAGCGCGCCGCGCTCTTCGAGCACCTTCACGAACTGGGCGACGGTGGAGCGCTTCTGGCCCACGGCGACATAGACGCAATAGAGCTTCTGGCTCTCGTCCGAACCCTGGTTGATCGCCTTCTGGTTCAGGATCGTGTCGAGCGCGATGGCGGTCTTGCCGGTCTGACGATCGCCGATGATGAGCTCGCGCTGGCCGCGGCCGATCGGGATCAGCGCGTCGACGGCCTTGAGGCCGGTCGCCATGGGCTCATGCACGGACTTGCGGGGAATGATGCCGGGCGCCTTCACATCCACGCGCGCGCGCTTCTCGAAGACCACCGGACCCTTGCCGTCGATGGGATTGCCGAGGGCGTCGACGACGCGGCCGAGAAGGCCACGGCCGACCGGCACGTCCACAATGGCGCCGGTGCGCTTGACCGTCTGGCCTTCCTTGATCTCGCGGTCGGAGCCGAAGATCACGACGCCGACATTGTCGGTTTCGAGATTCAGCGCCATGCCGCGCGTGCCGTTCTCGAACTCGACCATTTCGCCCGCCTGGACGTTGTCGAGCCCGTAGACGCGGGCGATGCCGTCGCCCACCGAGAGCACCTGGCCCACTTCCGTGACCTGAGCCTCGTTACCGAAGTTTGCGATCTCATTCTTGAGGATCGCAGAAATTTCTGCGGCGCGGATATCCATCAGCCGACCTCTTTCATGCGTGTGCGGATCGAGTTGAGTTTGGTCTTGAGCGAGCTGTCAATCATGCGTGACCCGAGCTTGACGACGATGCCGCCGATGATCTCAGGGTCGACCTTGACGGCCACGTCAACGGATTTGCCGCCCGCGACCTGCGAGAGGGCGCTTTTCAGCGCCTCGAGGTGCTCGGCGGCGAGAGGCTCGGCCACGGTCACGTCGGCATGCGTGACGCCGCGGGCGGCGTCGTGCAGCTGGGCGAAGTTCCGGATCATGTCGCCGACGGCGAACAGACGGCGTTTGGTGGCCACAAGCTTGATGAAATTGGCGGCGACGCCGGAGATCCCGGCGCGGGCGAAAAGAGCGTCGAGGGCCCTGACCTGCTCCTGCGAGGTGAACACAGGGCTGCGGACAAGGCTGTTCAGGTCGGCGCTCTCCGCGATCATGGCGGCGAAACGCTTCAGGTCGGCGGCGACCTGATCGGTCGAGCCTTGCTCCTGCGCAAGCTGGAACAGGGCGTGGGCGTAGCGCCCCGCCATGCCGGTTACGATCGCATCGTCTTTTGCCACAATCAGCCCCTGGAACTGGCGAACTTCAGCACGCGCGCCGCTGGGATTTGGAAGTCAGCCGCCCTTCCGGGTGGTTCACCGCCACGGCTCAGGCCGCAACCTCGACGACATGCATGGGAACGAGACCGAACAGGCGCGAGCGCGCATCCGTCTCGAAGGCGGGTTCGACCTAACACATGGCTATTGGCGGCGCAACCCTGCCAAGCCTGCCTTGAGGGCTCCCCTGGCGGGCCGTGGCGACGCTGCCGGCCGCCGGCGCCAAGACAAAGGTCAAGCTGTCGGCCCGACCGCCCGTGGTGTGGCGCCGAATCGCAGGTCGCGCGAAATGGCTCCGTCCTTTCAAATACCATTTTTCACCGGCAGGCTGCTTGAGCTATAGTTAACCAAGCGTTGCAAGAAGCTGCGGCCCCGGCCGCCCAGAGGAGCCTGCATGGCGAAGCGTTTTGGAGTTTTTCTGCTCGGGGCGGCCCTGATCTCGGCGCTGGTTCCGAAAAAGGCGAAGCAGGCCCTCGCCAGTCCGCCACGTCCCGTCCGCAAGCCGCCCTATCGGCCGCTCTTCGCCCTCGTGCAGACAAGCCCGCAGGCGCTGGTGCTGGCGGTCAGCGATTCGCGCGCCGATCTTGAGGCGGAAATGGCGGAGCTGAACGCGACCTGGAACTGCGAGAACCTGCGCGTCCAGAGCCAGACCTATGAAATTCAGCCGGTCTGCCTGCTCCAGACCGCCCGCGACCCCTTCCCCAAGCTCACGGACGCCTGAAGGTCAGCCTTCGGCCTTCGAGGGCCGCGCCAGCAAGGCCTCGACCGCCGCATCCACGCCGATGCGTCCAGCAATGATGGCGTCGACGCTCGCGCTGATGGGCATGTCGACCCCTCTGGCTGCCGCCAGCTCCACCAGCACCGCCGCCGTGAAGGCGCCCTCGGCCAGTTTTCCGGGCCCCTGGGCGTCCCCCCGCCCGATGGCGCAGCCGAAGGCATAGTTGCGCGATTGCGTCGAGCCGCAGGTCAGGACGAGATCGCCGAGCCCCGAAAGGCCCATCAATGTGTCGGGCCGCGCGCCGCAGGCGCGTCCGAACCGGCTCAGCTCCGCGAAGCCCCGCGCCACCAGGGCCGCGCCCGCGCTCGCGCCCAGCCCCCGTCCCGCCGCGATGCCGCAGGCGATGGCGAGGACGTTCTTGGCCGCGCCGCCGATCTCGACCCCCGTGACGTCGGTCGAATGGTAGAGCCGGAAGGAGGGGTTGCCGAGCGCCGCGGCGAGCGCCTGCGCAAGGCCTTCATCCTGCGCGGCCAGCGTGACGGCGGTGGGCAGGCCGCGCGACACGTCGGCGGCGAAGCTTGGCCCTGACAATATGGCCGGCGGATTGTCCGGCAGGCTTTGCGCCAGAACCTCGCTCATGAAGAGGCCCGTTCCGCGCTCGATCCCCTTGGAGCACAGCACGATCGGCCTTCCGGGCGCGACGAGGCCCCTGAGCCGCTCTGCGAGGTCGCGCGTCGCTTGCGCCGGAACCACGGCGAGGAGGAGGTCGGCGCCTGCCGCCCTTGCAAGGTCCGCCTCAAGCCGCACCCCCGGCTCCAGCGCGACGCCGGGCAGGCGGGGGTTCTCGCAGGCCTGCGCCATCTGCGCCAGGAGGGCGGGGTCGCGGCCCCAGAGGGCGACCTCATGTCCCGCCCGCGCCGCCACATTGGCCAGCGCCGTACCCCAGGCTCCCGCGCCCAGAACAGAAACCGAGCGAAATCGCACCCTGCGCCTCATTCGTTGACCACGCCCGACCCTAGTCCAGTTCGAGGAAGGGCGAAACCGCCTCACCGATGAAAGGCGTCATTGTCGCGCCGCGTCCAGATCTGCTGGAATTTCATCGCGAATGCGCCTGCGGCCTCGGAGCTTTCGAGCACGATGATGTCGTTGTCCTGCCGCCTTGCGCCCGAATAGCTGAAATTGGCCGAGCCCGTGCGCAGCCAGCGCCCATCCACCTGATAGGCCTTGAAATGCATGATGTCGCGGCTGGCGGCCTTGAACCGCGCCTCGACGCCGGGCAGGCGCAGGAGGGCGGCGAGGCGCTCCCTTGGCTCCCCGTCCTGGGGGTCGCGCTGGTCGGCGTCGAGATAGAGCCGCAGCTTGACCCCGCGCCGGGCGGCGGCCTCCAGCGCGTCGATCACCGGGCGCTGGGTCAGCACATAGGCGGCCATGTCGATGCTGTGGCGGGCCTTCGAGATCAGGGACGGGTCGATCTGGTCGAAGACCTCTGACGGCCCATAGTAGATCCGCGCGGCCGCCATGGTCGGCTCATGGTCAAGCGGCCCGCGCGCCGAGCCCGGCGCGAGGTTGAGCAGGAGGACGGCGGCCAGAACAAGGGGCCTTCGCATGGGAAACCCGAATCGATGGCTCAAGCCTTGCCATTGTGGGCGGGCGAAGCGCTGGCGTCGAGCGGCCAGCGCGGGCGCGGCGCGAAGTCCATGCGGTCGGTGAGGCCAAGGCGCAGGCGCTCGAGGCCCGCCCAGGCGATCATGGCCCCATTGTCGGTGCAAAGCGCCGGGGCGGGAATGATGAGCTTGACGCCGACCTGCGTGGTGAGCCGCGTCAGCGCATGGCCGATGGCCTGATTGGCCGCGACCCCGCCAGCCACCACCAGCGCCTTTGGAGGCCCGAGCTGCTCGCGGAACAGGCGCAGGCCCGCACGGGTCCGGTCGCCGATCACATCCACCACAGCGGCCTGAAAGCTGGCGCAGAGATTGGCCACATCCGCTGGCCGGGGGGCGCGGCCGAGCTTCTGGATCTCCACGCGCACGGCGGTCTTGAGCCCGGAGAGCGAGAAATCCGCGCCCGGGCGGCGCAGCATGGGGCGCGGCAGGTCGAAAGCGGCGGGATCGCCCGAGCGCGCCTCCGTCTCGACCTTCGGCCCGCCGGGATAGGGCAGGTTCAGCATCTTGGCGACCTTGTCGAAGGCCTCGCCGATGGCGTCGTCCACGGTCGCGCCGATGCGCAGGTAGTCGCCCACGCCCCTGACTGCGACAAGCTGGGTGTGGCCGCCGGAGACGAGCAGAAGAAGATAAGGAAATTCAACGCCATCGGTGAGCCTCGCCGTGAGGGCGTGGGCTTCGAGATGGTTGACCGCCACAAAGGGCTTGCCCCCCGCCAGCGCCAGCGCCTTGCCGGTGGTCAGCCCCACCATGACGCCGCCGATGAGCCCCGGTCCTGCGGCGGCGGCGATTCCGTCGAGCTGCGCGAAGCGCATGCCCGCCTTGTCGAGGGCGCGGCGCACAAGATGGTCGAGAATCTCCACATGGGCGCGGGCCGCGATCTCCGGCACCACGCCGCCATAGGCCGCATGTTCGGCGATCTGGGAGTGGACCTCGTTGGACAGGATCGCGCCGCTCCCGTTGGGGCGCAGCTCCACGACCGCAGCGGCGGTTTCGTCGCAGGTGCTCTCGATCCCCAGAACGCGCATCGACTCTCCTGATTCCGCTTCTTTCACTTGAACCCGAGGCACCCTATAGTCCCCTCCGGCATTTCGGCAATGATGGCCGCAGGACTTCGAACAACCATGACCGAACCTTTCCTCCGAATTGGCACCCGCGGCTCGCCGCTCGCTCTGGCGCAGACCCATATGACCCGCCGCCTTCTGGCTGAAGCCCATGGAATCGCTGAAGATCGCATCGCCGTGATCGTGATCCGCACCACCGGCGACGCCATTCAGGACCGGCCCCTGTCCGAATCAGGCGGCAAGGGCCTGTTCACCAAGGAGCTCGACATCGCCCTGCTGGCGAACGAGATCGACCTCGCCGTCCATTCCTCGAAGGATCTGCCGACCGTGCTCCCCGAGGGCCTCTGCGTCACCGGCTATCTGCCGCGCGAGGATGTGCGCGACGCCCTCATCACCCGCCACGGACAGAGCTTCTCCGATCTGCCGCAAGGCGCGACGCTGGGCACGGCCTCGCTGCGCCGGGGCGCGCAGGCCAAGCGGCTGCGGCCCGACCTGCAGATCACCCTCTTGCGCGGCAATGTGGAGACGCGCCTGCGCAAGGCCGAGACCGGCGACGTCGACGCCACGCTTCTGGCGCTGGCCGGGCTCAAGCGTCTGGGGCAGGCCCATCGCGCCGCCGCCGTGCTCAGCGTGGACGATTTTCTGCCTGCGGTCGGCCAGGGCGCGATCGGCGTCACCACCCGCACCGACGATCACGCCACCCGCGTGGCGCTGGGCGCGATCCTTGATGGCGACACCCATTTCGCCGTCACCGCCGAACGCGCCTTCCTCAGGGTGCTCGACGGCTCCTGCCGGACGCCCATCGCGGGCCATGCCCGGATGGAGGGCGGGCGGATCGTCTTCAAGGGCTCGGTTCTGCGGTCCGACGGATCGCAGGCCTGGGATGTCGAGGACGCCGGGGATCCCGATGAGGCCGAGGCCATCGGGGCCCGCGCCGGACGCCGCCTGCTGGATGTGATGCCCCCGGACGCGCTGCCCTGACATGCGGGTGATCGTGACCCGCGCGCGCGCCGATGCGGAGCGAACCGCCGCGGCGCTGCGCGCAAGAGGTCACGAACCCCTTCTGTCCCCTGTGCTGGCGATCGTCCGCACGGGCGCGGCGGTCCATCCCGGCCAGGCGCAGGCCCTTGTCGCCACCAGCGCCCATGCCTTTGAGGCGATCAGCGCCGACGAGGCTTCAAGCCTCGCCCATCTGCCCCTGTTCGTGGTCGGCGCGCGCACCGCCGAAGCGGCTGAGCGGGCGGGCCTTGCGGCGCCGCGCCTGACCGCAGCGCAGGTGAGCGGACTCGCCGCGCAGATGGGCCCTGCCCTGCCAACTGGCGCGACGCTGCTCTATCTCGCCGGACGCGACCGCAAGCCTGATCTTGAGGAAGCCCTGGCGGAGCAGGGTTTCGAAATCGCCGCCGCCATCGTCTACGAGGCGCAGGCCCAGCAGGACCTCTCTCAAGGCGTCGCCGCTGCCTTGCGGCGGGGCGAGGCGCAGGCCGTGCTGCATTTCTCCCGCCGCAGCGCGCGCCTGTTTCTCGACGCCGCCGCCAGGGCTGGCCTGCATGAGGCGGCGGCCCGGTTGCGCCATGTCTGCATTTCGCAGGATGCCGCCGCCCCGGTCGGCGCCGCCGCGCGCGTGGCCAGAACGCCCGACAGCGCGGGGCTTTTGGGGGCGCTTGAAGAAATCTGAGCCCCGCGCCAAGATCGCGCTGACTGTTTTGGAGGAATCGTTCATGACCATCACCACCACGCGCCGCGCCTTATTCGCCCTGACGGCCATTGCGGGCCTTGGATTCGGCGCGGCCGGGGCGCAGGCGCAATCCTCCGATGAGTTCTACAAGGGCAAGACGGTGCGCATCGTCGTCGGCTACGGGCCGGGCGGCGGCTATGACATCTACGCCCGCATGATCGCGCCCTATATCGGCAAGGCGCTCGGGACCAATGTCGTCGTCGAGAACCAGCCGGGCGCCGGCGGCATCACCGCGCTCAACCGCATCGCGACCGGCCAGCCCGATGGTCTGAGCTTCATGCTGGTGAACGGCCTTGGCGCCGCGCTCGCCCAGCTCACCGAACAGGTGGGCGTGCGCTATGACCTCGGCAAGCTGAGCCACCTTGGCACCGTCAGCGCCTCGCCCTGGGTCTGGCTGGTTTCCGCCAACTCACCCTTCAAGACGCCGCAGGACGTGCTCAACAACAAGAAGCGCTTCATGTGGTCCTCGAGCGGCCCCATCGACGGCCTCTCCGACGGCGCGGCTTTCACCTGCGCGGCGCTGGAGCTCGATTGCTCCATCGTGCTCGGCTATCCCGGCAGCAACGAGGCGGCGCTGGCTGTGGCCAAGGACGAGATGGACATGATCTATGTCTCCGACACCTCCGCCAACAACTATGTGAAGGCCGGGCAGAACCGCGCGCTCGCCACCATGGGCCGGGTGAAGTCGCGTTTCTTCCCGCAGGTGCCGACGATTTTCGAGGCGGTGAAGGTTTCGCCCGAAGGCGCAGCCCTCTTCGACTTCCACTCCACCGCCGAAAATCTCGGCCGCATCCTCGTGGCCCCGCCGAACATGGCGCCCGAACGCCTCGCCCATCTGCAGAAGGCCATAGAGACCGCCCTGCGCGATCCGGTTCTGGTGGCCGAGGGCGAGCGCACCCAGCGCTATGTGGATTTCATCGACGCCGAACAGACCCGCAAGGCCACGGTGAGCGTGGTCTCGGACATCGATCCCGCGTTTAAAAAGAAGATGATCGCGATCATCGCGAGCGCGGAGAAGAAATAAGGCCGGACCAGAGGGCGCGCCGATTGCGCGCGCCCGTCACTGGGTGGCGGCTTCAGCGCGACGCACGACCTCCATCGGCGTCGCCATGATCTCGTTGATGAGCTTCTGCACGGTCTCGCCGTCGATGGGATCGACGAGCATGCCGCTGCGTTTGGCGTCCTCGACGAAGGCCGGGTCGTTCACGGTGTCCATGAAGCTCTTGCGCAATGAAGCGGCTTTGTCCGCCGGCGTGCCGGGCGGGGCGATGAAGGGGCGGGCGAAGGCCTGACGCGCCGTCAGGAAGCGCAGGGTCTCGCGGTCCTGATCGTTTTTGGCGAGGTCCATGACGAAGGGCGTGTCGGCCAGCGTCGGGTCGGGCTTGGCGCCGACCTGCACGAGGATGCGCAGGTCCGGCGAGCGCACGCCTTCGGGGCGCCATTTCACGATGCTGTCCCAGGCCGCGCAGACGCCGTCGATCTCGCCCTTCTCCATGGCGTTGTAGATCATCGTCGTGCCCTGATAGCCGCGCGTGACCGCGAAGCGCGAGCCGGTGAAGGCGTTGACGAACTGCGGCACGAGGGCGGTGGCGTCGGTGGCGCTGGTGGCGCCGATCTTCACCTCTTTCTTGCGGGCGTCGGCGAAGGTCTTCGCCTCCGCGTCGCGCCAGACGACGCAGGTGTTGGTGAGCGGGCTCGTGCTGCCAAGCCAGACGAAATCCTGCGGCTTGAAGCGCACGGCCTCGTTGCCCATCATGGCGTCGATGGTCACGGTGTTATGGACGATGGCGATCTCGCTGCCGTCCTTCGGCGCGCGGGCGGCCATGTGGTTGCCGAGCACGATGCCATTGGCGCCGGGCATGTTGCGCACGACGATGGATGGGTTGCCCGGCAGATGTCTGCCGATATGGCGCGCCAGCACGCGGCCGGGCATATCGTAGCCGCTGCCGGCCTCTGCGCCGACGAAGATGGTGAAGGCGCCGTCAGCCGCCAGCGCGGGCGTCGCGGCGAGGAGGGGCGCAAGCGCGGCGAGGAGGCGAAGTCGGGCGGCCATGGCGATCTTTCCTCTCACATAGCGCGAAGCTCGGGCATGACATGCGCCGCATAAAGGTCAATCGAACGCTGCGCCTCTTCGTAGGAGATGTCGCCGAAGGCGAAGCGGTTGATGCAATAGTTGCCGCCGGTCGTCGACATGCGCGTCTTGAGGAAGGCCGTGACCTGCTCGGGCGTGCCCGCCACGCCCTTGCCGCGTGCGCAGAGCGCGTCGAAATCAGGCTCGCCCCCGCTCAGGCGCGCGCCACGACCATGGCGCTTGAACAGGTGGTGGAAGCTCTTGTGCCAGACGAGGTAGGAGCGGCGGGCGATCTCCAGCGCCTCCTTCTGGCTATCGGCGACGACGACGAAATGGGTGCAGCCGATCTTCGGCGTGGGCGCGTCGCCATGCAGCTCCGCCCAAGTCTCGCGAAACTGGCGGACATATTTGGCCGAGGCTTCGGCAGGCTCGTTGCAGGCGATGTTGAAGCCGCCATTGGCCGCCTTGATGGCGCTCTCGAGGGAATGGACGCCATACCAGACCGGGGGATGGGGCTTTTGCACGGGGCTCAGCTCCATGGGCACGTCGTGGATGGTGCGGACGGCCGTCTGGGCGTTGACCGTGCGCTCGTGGAGCCCTTGCAGGACGACCTCCAGCCCCTCCGCATAATCGCGCGGCGCATCCTGCGGGTCGACGCCGAAATATTCGAGCTCGATGGGCGAGGAGCCGCGCCCGAAACCCATTTCGAAGCGGCCGTTGCTCATCTGGTCGAGCATGCAGATTTCTTCGATCAGGCGCAGGGGATGATGCAGGGGCAGGGCATAGACGAGGGTCGCCAGCTTCAGGCGCTGGGTGCGCTGGGCCGCCGCCGAGAGGAAGACCGAGGGGCATGGCGCCAGACCCAGCGGCGTCGAGTGATGCTCGGCCACATGGTAGCCATAGAAGCCATGGCGATCATAGCTCTCGATGAGCTTCAGGCGCATGTCGTAGCAGGCGGTGAGGTTGAGGCCGCCCCTGTCGAGATGATCGAAAATGCCAAATTCCATGGTTGGTCCCAATCTATTTCCTGGCGCCGAGCGCCTTCATATGTTCAGCGCGCTCCTTGAGCAGATCCATGCGCCCGGCGATCCGCGCTTCATATTCAAAGCCCCGGAAGGTGGCGTAGCTGTCTTCCTGACCGACCTCGACGCTGCGCACGCTGATCTCGCCGGGGGTCAATTCCTTGACCGCGCCGAGACGCATGGCGTCGAGCAGCATGGTGGCGTTGATCATCATGGCCTTGCATTGGCGGATGAGCCTGATGGCCGATTTGGCGCCTGCGACGAAGCCGTGGCCGCGCAGGAAGAGCGTGCGGTTCGCCCCCAGCTTTGCGGCGAGGTCGCGGCCCTGCTCCATGTTGACGATGAGCATGTTCGTGTCGCCGAAGGCGTCGCGAATGTCCCAGACCGGAACTTCCGCGCCCACTTCGTTCGCGGCGAAATAGACGATCTTCATGGGCTGGTCGGTGACCGTGAAGGGCAGGATCGGCGCGGCATGGCCATGCACCACGCTGTTGAGGTCCGGGCGCGCGGCGAGCACCGCCGCATGGATGAAACGCTCGAGATAGGGCCCGCGATTGTCGCCGGGATCAGCCTTGGTCCCATCGAGGTTGAAGGTCATGATGTCCTCGCGCTCGACAAATTCGGGACTCAGCGAGCGCGAGAGCAGAAACTTCGTGGGGTCGGTGGGATGGCGCATGCTGACATGGCCATAGGCGTCGACCGCGCCCAGCCGCGCCAGCGCCCGGTTGGTGATGACGAGGTCGATCTTGGCGATTTCGAGCAGGTGATCCATCGGTCTGATCCTATTTCGTACGGTCATAGACCGCCCGCAGGCGCGCGACGATGTCTGCGCGCGTGGCGAAGGCCTTGTTGACGAGGCGCGTCACCTCTTCGGCGGAAACGGGCTTGATGGCCATGTCGCGCTGCTGCGCGTCGGCGAGAAACTGGGGGTCGGCGAAGGTGTCCATGAAGGCCTTGCGCAGGGCGGCGACGCGGTCCGCCGGAACATTCGGGCCCAGCATATAGGGGAAGGTCATCTTGGTCGAGGCTGTGCCCAGTTCGTAAAGGGCGAGATCGTCTTCATTGCTGATGAGCTCACGGCCCGTGGGCACGTCGGGCAGGGACGGCGAACGGCTCTCCCCGGACTGGACGAGAACGCGGATAAACCCTGCCTCCATCTGCGGCTTGAGGATGTGCCGCAGCGTGTCGAGGGGAACGGTGGCGTAGCCCTCCACCTCGCCGCGCTCCATGGCGAGCATGACGGCGGGCAGGCCGGTGTAACCGATGACAGCGCGCATCTTCGTCTTGAAGACCTCGTTGTAGAGGCCGATGGCGACCGTCGGCGTCGAGCCCGGCGCCAGAGCGCCGATGGGCGTCTCGCGGTTGCGCAGGTCGGCGACGCTTTTGATCGGCGAGGTCGACCAGACGAAGAGGGAATTGGGTGAGTCGGCGGGCGTCGGCAGCCACTGGAGCTTCAGCGAGTCATATTTCACGCCGCTGGCGTTGAGCAGGGGCTGCAGCGGCACATTGGAGGAGGAGGCGCCGATGGCCGTGCCGTCCTGCGGGGCGATGTTGAAGATATGCCCGGCCTGCAGCAGCGATCCGGCGCCCGGCATGTTCTGCACGATCACCGCGGGCTGGCCGGGAATATGCCGGCCGACATGGGCGCCGATCAGCCGCGCGTAAAGATCAAAGCTCCCGCCCGCAGGCAGGCCCACGAAGATTGTGACGGTCTTGTTGCGATAGAAATCAGCCACCGCATCCTGCGCCCTTGCGCCAGCGCCGAGGGTGAGGAGCAGGACGAAAGGCAGAATGATGCTCGCCATGCGGCGCACCTGGCGTTTCTCCCGGAAAGGACGTTGCGAGCGCCGATGCAACGGCGTTTCCGGAATGATAGAGATTGCGGCTGCGGAGTGTCAACGCGGCGGCGGAGCTTGGTGGCAAGCTCACGATCTGCGGGCGTTTGCCGTGCAGATGAAACGGACTGCATCTAGCGCTGTATCGCCTCGCCGACCAAGCCCCGATGGAACGCTCGCGTCACCGCCTCCGGATGAACCCATATTTCAACGTCAGGGCCGGACAGCCCGTCAGCCGCAAACACCCGACGACACAAAGCGCTCGCATCACCATTCGTGATTTTGACGATAAGTCAGGGATTAGTTATAAGTAGACTACTTGATTCGCCTCATAAATTTTATCCTCGCGCAGTTAAATATGTAATTTTTTGTGAAAGCGTTCCCGCTCACAAGCCGGCTTTAGTAGGAACAAGACATGTCGATCACGTCAGTGAATAATAGCAACAATGGCGCGACGACCACCACAACGACCACCAACGGAGGGGCGGCGGCCGGATCGAAAAGCACGGCGGCCGCAACACCCGCAGTCGTTACGCTGACCGCGCAAACGACAAGCGTCAAAGCAACCACCCTCTCCGTATCTGCGACCGCTTCCGCGCTGTCGAAGGCGGCGCTTCTCACGCCTGCGCAGATCATCGCGCTGGGGGCCAAGGGGATCGAAGCGCTGTCAGATGACCAACTCAGCGTCTTATCAAGCGGACAAATCGCCGCCTTCACGTCGGCGCAGATCGCCAAGCTGACGCCGAACCGGCTGACCCACGTCAACCCCACCTCGATCAGGGGCATGAACTCGGCGCAGATTGCGGTCCTTACAACAGATCAGATCCAGGCGCTCACGACGGCGCAGGTACGTGGACTTACGCCTGGCAGGATCGCCTCGATGGCGACGGGACAGCTTGCAAAGTTGACCGTCGAGCAAATCCCAGCGCTCATGTCCAGCCAGATCGCCGAAATTACGACAACTCTTGTAAAAGCCCTGACAACTCAGCAACTGCAGGCTTTGACGTCCGAAAATATCAAGGGCCTTTCGACGGCGGCGATTGGCGCGATGAGCACGGCTCAGGTCGCCAATATCGACCCGTCCGGCATAAATGTCCTCTCATCTCGACAAATAGCAGCGTTGAAGACTGAGCACCTTCGCGCCCTGGACAATGACCGACTGCAAGCTTTAGCATCCGAAAATATAAGGGGCCTTAGCTCAGCGCAAATTGCGGCCCTTGCAACCGATCAGATCCAGGTGCTGACGACGGCGCAGGTTCGCGGTCTCGCGTCTGGTATTATCGCCTCGATGGCGACGGGACAGCTTGCAAGGTTGACCGTCGATCAAATCCCGGCGCTCATGTCCAGCCAGATCGCCGAAATTACCACAACTCTTGTAAAAGCTCTGACAACTCAGCAACTGCAGGCTTTGACGTCCGATAATATCAAGGGCCTTTCGACGGCGGCGATTGGTGCGATGAGCACGGCTCAGGTCGCCAATATCGAAACGTCCGGCATAAATGTCCTTTCATCTCGACAAATAGCTGCGTTGAAGACGGAGCACTTCCGCGCCCTGGACAATGATAGACTGCAAGCTTTAACCTCCGAAAATATAAAGGGCCTATCGACGCAAACCCTTTCTTCGCTCACAACTCAACAGGTCCAGATCCTGGAATCTCGTGATACAGCAGGTCTTTCATCCGTTCAGATCAGCGCCTTCACATCATCCCAGATATCTGTGCTCACGCCCGAACAAGTCACTGCCTGGACATCCGATCAAATCGCCGGCCTTACAACAACCCAGTCGAAAGGCCTGGGCGTCGCCCAATTAACTGCGTTGACATCCGATAATATCAAGGGATTGTCGATCGGAATGATCGCCTCGTTATCTTCGATTCAAATTGCTTCATTGGAGGCGAGGGACATCACAGGCCTCACTAGCAGCCAGATCCGCGCCTTCAAGACAGAGCAGATCAGTGCGATCACAACCGAACAGATCGCTGCCTGGTCATCCAGCCACATAGCCGCCCTGACGTCGAGCCAATTGCAGGCTCTGAACAGCAATCAATTGCAAGCTTTGACGTCCAGCAGCATTCAAGGCTTAACCGCCTCCAGCATTGCTTTTCTTCGCACTGATCAGGTGCAAAAGCTGGAGACTGCTGATTTCATCGGCCTGAGATCAGAACAGATCAACGCTTTTACGACTGAGCAAGTCCGCGCGCTTACGACCGATCAATTCTCAGCCATGACGTCCCTTCAGGTTGCAGGATTTGCGTCCCGCCATGCGGCGGTTCTTTCAACCCTAGACATATCCGCCCTCTCGACAGGCAACATAACAGGGCTCTCGGTCTCAGTCATCGCTGCGTTGAACACGGCACAAGTGCGCGCCATTGAGTCCGTTGACATAGCTTTGCTGGGCTCAGAACAAATTTTTGCGCTCAAGACTTCTCAGATAGCGGCGGTCGCATCAGATCAATTAGCGGCAATGACGTCTGGACAAATCGCAGCGTTCAAAGCATATCAGATCGCAGCGATGTCCACTTCGGCGCTTAAGGCCCTCTCCACCGATAATATTTCGGGCCTCACATCACTTAACATCAGGGGCCTGAATTCAACCCAAATATTGGCGCTTGGACCTGACCAGCTTTCCTGGCTCGTCAGCAGCCAGTTGGCCGGTTTGACCGCGTCGCAGCTTAACAACTTGCCGATCGCTAAGCTCTCCACCGATGCTATGGCGGGCCTGTCCACCGCTGTGATCGCAACTTTGGGAACAGACAAGATCCAGAAGATGGACATCGACCATCTGACAAGCCTGACTTCGTCACAAATCCCTGTTTTGACCAGATTCCAGTTGGCTTCTCTGCAAACCGATCAAATGAATAAATTGACCAGCACTCAAGTGCTTGCGCTGACGCCAGCGCAGTTGGCGATGCTGCCCACGACTAACGTGACAGCGATAAGCACGGACAATTTGTCCGCTCTTCCGTCCAGCATGCTGTCAGCGTTCACAACCCAGCAATTTGTCGCCTTGACCTTGGATCAGATCAGCAACCTGAAGTCATCCCAGATTCCCGGGCTCCTCGCCGACCAGATAAAGGCGTTGACCACCGATAAAGCCGGGGTGCTCTCTGCTGAACAGATCGGCGCCTTTACATCGGACCAGGTTGCTAGCTTGACCTCAAACGTGCTTTCCAGGTTCTCATCGGTCAGCATTGGCGCCATATCGACCGCTGCGATTGCCGGTCTTACAGCGGCGCAAATTACGAAATTGTCGACCGAACAGGTTCACGCACTAACATCAGCCCAGACATACAATCTCCAGACTTCCCAAATTGTCGCAATTCCCCTGGGATTGATCCCGGCGATTTCCACCGACGGGATCAGCGGCCTTGGCGCGGACCAAGTCCTTGCTCTGACCACGGCGCAGATCGCGCAATTGACATCAGAACAGATCTTGGCGCTCGGGTGAACCTTCGTTCAAGCGGAAGGCTTGACCGCGCCCAGTGGGGGCGCCCGACGCCCCGTTTCTAGGGAGCCCCATCGCTCCGCTACGATGGCTCCGCCGATCACAAGACTTATTGTGCAGCTTATGGAAAAATGTAGGGAGCTTCGACAGGAACGAGCATGCCTGAAGCGTTCTGATTATTTTGATTTCACGCTAATTTCTGCGCTTTGTGCGCACACCTGTCCAGCATGCCAGATGGCCGATTGATTAACTGGTGCTGCGAGAGAGGATTGAACTCTCGACCTCTCCATTACCAACAAAATATTGCTGCTTTACTTGTTGATATTGCTAGCTTTTTCAAAAGTAGCATACCAAAGTAGCATAGCTTGTAGCATATTTTTGCCCACCTAAGTATCTGTTTTTATTCGGTTTTTTCACTTCACCAAACAGGGTAAAAGTGTGTGTCAAACAGCCACCAAGCAAGCCCGCAACAGGCACTTGGTGGCTGTGGTTATAACGGCAGTGAGCAGCTATTTCTTGCCCCCTGCCCGCTTGTCCACTTTCGTTTTAACAAACTGCCTGTCTTTGGACGCCGCAGCCAACTCCGTGTCCAACTCCCCTGCGTCCACAGCCTGTATGACAGTTGTGATTGTATTGGGCAGCTCAGCAAGTGAGCCAACCTCAATAGCAGTCATACCGTTGGCAATGGGCAGCAGCTTGGCGCCGTAGCGCACTGTGAGCAGCACAGAGCCTGCCACATTTTTACACCACCACTGCTTCACACGCACAGGGCGTTGGACACGGTGCGGCTCTCCCTGCCCGTCCACCGTATCCACCCACCGCATACGTTTATACGGCGAACCACCCAACTGCGCTTCTGCCAAGCAGAGCTGTTCCTGTAGCTTTACAATCAACTTATGCCTGCGGCGCTCTTCAGCGGTGGTGGGATTGAAGTTGGGCTTCGCTACGACTTTCAGTGATTCTAAATGTGCCACGCTTGCCTCCTGTGTGTTGCTTTACACAAGCAAGCTTGCGGTCACTGTGCGCCCATTCCTACCGAAATCCTGTCACTCACTCACAAAATCTGCCGTTGATATCGGTGTGCTCAAACCGCCACGATTTCACATACTAGCACTGGACTAGACGCACATATTTTATCCAAACACGCACATGAGCAACCAGATTTCTGAACCGCCCCGGGTTCGTCGGAGGCTTGTTAGTTTAAGTTAAGCCGCCAAATTTGTTTCGTCCAGTTGTGCATAATAACTTTCCTCGGCTTCTGCAGGCGGGATA
>CANGFT010000072.1 GCA_947453205.1 Beijerinckiaceae bacterium
CCCAAGAAGCTCTCCAGCTTCGACACAACTCAAGCGTCCCGCACGATGCGAACTGATCGCATCCAAAACACGCGCCATCCGAACCTCCGGCAACATGCGGCCCTCCGATCAAAAAACCGGACAAACCACGTGCTACCTAAACCGGACATATCATGTGCTCGCGACAGGGCAGCTCTGAGGGGCTGGACCCGGCCGCGCGGGCGCCGCACAATCCCCTCAAAACAAAGGGAGAGCGTCGCCCATGCAATTCGGTCTTTACGCGCCCGTTCCGCATGTCACGGTGGGGTCCGCCAGAATGGCCCGTTCGGTGGCGGGCGGGCAGTCGCCCCTGCCTGAGGGTGAAGTCGACATTGGCTACACGCTCGCCAGAGACGTGCTGCTGGAGGCCGACCGCTGCGGCTTCGACATCATTCTTTTCGCCGAACGGCATCTGGGCGCTGACCTTGAGGCCTGGGTGCTCGCCGGCGCCATCAGCGCCCTGACGGAGCGCGCCCGCAGCATGGTGGCGGTGCATCCGGGGCTCTGGCATCCCGAACTCATCGCCAAGATGGCGGTCTCGCTGGACCGCATCACCAGGGGCCGCATGGCCATCAATCTCGTCACCGGCTGGAACGTCGAGGAGCACACGATGTTCGGCGGCGACGCGCTCGTCGACAATGACGAACGCTATGTGCGCGCCGAGGAGTTCGTCGAGGTGCTCAGGGGCCTGTGGCGGGAGACGCCCTATTCTCATGAGGGCCGCTTCTACCCCGTCGACAAGGCGCAGCTGCTGCTCAAGCCCGCGACGCCCGCCCCGCCCGAGATCTTCACCGCCAGCCGCTCGCCGCGCGGGCTCGACATGGTGGCCCGCTCCGGCGACTGGTGGTTCGTCGATTTCGACAAGACCTCCAGCACCCCCGATGAATATTTCGCCAATGTGCGCCGCGCCATCAATGACATGCGCGTCCGGGCGACGCGCGCGGGGCGGACCGTGCGCTTCGCCCTCAACCCCTTCATCGCCTTCGGCGACAGCGAGGCCGACGCCATCGCCCGCACCGAGCGCCTGCTCGCCCCCGACGAGCCCGACGCCGACGTGCGCAAGATGGTCCAGCGCATCGGCCCCGCCATGAAGAGCGGCTGCATCGGACGCCCAGAGGATGTGCGGCGCAGGCTGCAGGATCTCCATGAGATCGGGATCGATCTCTTCCTCTTCAAATTCCCGCCCGCCGTCGAGGAGGTGCGCGCCATCGCCGAGCACGTGATCCGGCCGCTGCGGGGCTGAGGCGAGACTTCCCCGGGCGACTCCGCTAAGGATTGGGGCGGCGCCGTGTCGGCGTCTTGATGGACGGAGACGAGATGAACGAGGCGAGCGCTGCGGCGCCTGCGCGGATCGAGGCGGGAACGCCTGAATTCCGGCGCACGAATGTTGCGGTCTTCTTCTGCGGCTTCGCCATCTTCGCGATCCTCTATTGCCCCCAGCCCGTGCTGCCCCTCTTCGCCGCCGAGTTTGGCGTGACGCCTGCTGAAAGCTCCATCGCGGTCTCGATCACGGCCATCGTCATGGCGGTCTCCATGCTGTTCGCCAGCTCCGTTTCCGAGGCGGTGGGCCGCAAGGTGATGATGCTGGGGTCGCTGATCGCCTCATCGGCCCTCACGCTGGCGCTCTGGGCGGCGCCCGGTTGGGATTCGGTGATCTGGTTGCGGGCTCTGGCGGGACTGGCCTTGAGCGGCGCCCCGGCGGTCACGCTCGCTTATCTGGGCGAGGAGATGGCGCCCAAGGCTGTGGCCGGAGCGGTCGGCCTCTATATCGGCGGCAGCGCGCTCGGCGGCATGTCGGGCCGTCTTGCGGCGGCGCTGGTGTCGGATTTCGGCGCCGACCTTGGCTCCTGGCGGTTCGCCATGGCCTGCATCGGAATTGCAGGCCTGATCTGCGCCGCTTTCTTCTGGCGCCTGTTGCCGCCCTCGCGCCATTTCCGGGCGCGGGAGTTGCGGTTCGGCGGGCTCAGCCGCTCCATGCTGAAACTCCTCGCGACCCCGGCCATTTTTCTGCTGGTGCTGGCCGGGTTCTGCATGCTCGGCAGTTTCATGACACTCTACAATTATCTGGGCTTCCGCCTGCAGGAGGAGCCCTTTGGACTCGGGCCGGGTCTGGCGGGGCTGGTCTTCCTCACCTATCCCCTGGGCTCGCTCGGTTCGGCCTGGCTCGGCGCGCTGGCCTCGAAACGGGGCAGGGGGCCTGTGCTGACGGGCTGTTCGGTCGCCATGCTCATGGGGCTGGCGATGATGACGCCGGATTCCCTCCCCATGATCGTGGCTGGCCTGTCCCTGCTGACCTTCAGCTTCTTCGGCGCCCATGCGATCTGCGCGGGCTGGGCGCCTGCGGCCGCGAGCGCCGACAAGGCGCAGGCCTCCTCCTTGTATCTGCTGCTCTATTACGTCGGCGGCGGGGTCGCGGGCAGCGTTGGCGGAATTTTCTGGGCGTCGCATCGCTGGAATGGCGTCGCCCTGTTCAGCGGCCTCATCATGACGGGGGTGCTGGCCGTGTCCCTGGCCTTGAGCCGGATCTCGCAGGCGCGTTGATCGACCCATGGAATGGCGTGACGAAGGGCTCATCATCGGCATACGCCGGCATGGCGAAAGCGCCGCCATCGCCGAGGTGATGACCCGCGCGCATGGGCGCCATCTCGGCATGGTCAGGGGCGGGCGCTCCCAGCGCATGCAGCCGGTGCTGCAGCCCGGCAATAGCGTGGTCTGTGTCTGGCGCGCACGGATCGAGGAGCAGATGGGCACGCTGACGGTCGAGCCCCTGCGCTCGCGGGCGGCGGCGATCATGGGCTCGGGCCTCGCGCTGCAGGGCGTGAACCTTCTAGGCGCGCTGCTGCGCCTCCTGCCCGAGCGCGATCCCCATCCCGCCCTTTTCGAAACCGCCGAAATCATCGCGGCCCATCTCGACGATCCCGTGACCGGGCCTGCGCTGATGGTGCGGCTGGAGTTGGCGGTGCTGATGGAGCTTGGCTTCGGTCTTGATCTCAGCGAATGCGCTGCGACCGGGACGCGCGAAGACCTGATCTATGTCTCGCCGAAGTCAGGCCGCGCGGTCAGCCGTGAGGCGGGGGAGCCGTGGCGAGACAGGCTGCTGCCGCTGCCGAATTTCCTCAGCGCCGCCCGGCAGGACGTTGAGGTGTCGCGCGAGGAGATCCTGGCGGGCTTCGCCCTGACGGGCTTCTTCCTGGACCGCGACGTCTTCGGCCCCCGCGGCGTGAAGCCCCCGGAGGCGCGCAGGGCGTTTATTTCTGAATTGCAGCGGGGGCGGTGAGGTCGTGATATAGGCGAGGCGGAACGGGGAGAGTGCGAATGTTTCACAGATCCTGGCGCGCTGCAGCGCTGTGCGGCGTCACAGCGGCGTTCTGCGGTCTTGGCGCGGCCTTCGCTGGCCTGGCGCAGGCGGCTGAGCCCTATATGCCCTCCGGACGGTCGATTTCGCTTGTCATGGGCACTGGGCCGGGCGGCAGCTATGACCTCTACGGGCGGCTCATCGCCACCCATCTTGCGCGCCATATTCCGGGCAATCCGAACATCATCGTCGAGCATATGCCGGGGGCGGGGGGCGCCATCGCGGGCAATTACATCTATGGTCCCGCGCCGCAGGACGGGAGCAAGATCCTCCTCGCCCATCCCCTGCCTTTGATTGAAAAACTGCAGAGCGAAGGGGTGCGGTTTGAATCGCGCAAGCTGCAATGGCTCGGCGCCTATGACCAGATCAGCCAGATGCTCGCGATCTGGCACACATCGCCGGGCAAGACCCTCGCGGAGCTCAAGGCGACCCCTGTCGTGCTGGGCTCCATGGGCCGCTCGCATCTGAGCCACCAATGGGCGACCCTGCTCAAAGGCGCCATCGACGCGCCCTTCAGGGTGATCGCGGGCTTCCCCACGGGCGGGGAGCTCAACCTCGCCATGGAGCGGGGCGAGATCGCGGGCTGGGTGGTCGCCTGGGAGAACATCAGCGGCGGCAACGCCGAATGGCTGCGCAGCGGACGGGTGCATATTCCCGTGCAGTTCACCCTTGAGCGCATGCGCGAATTGCCGGACGCGCCGACCCTGATCGAGCTTTCGCGGGGCGAGGCGCGGGAGATCGCCGAGTTCCTCGCCTCCGGCACCCCGCACGCACGCGCGCTGGCGATGGGGCCGGGCGTGGCTGCGGCGCGGGTGGCGACCCTGCGGGAGGCCTTCGAGGCCATGGTGAAGGATCAGGCCTTCCTTGAGGAGGCGGCCAGGCGCAACCTCTCCATCACCCCGCGCACGGCGCAGGAGGTTCAGAAGCTTGCGGAGCGGATCGTCGACGCCTCGCCCGCATTCATCGCGCGGGTGAAGCAGGCCTCAGGCGGGGAATAGCTGAGGAAATCAGGGCGCTTTGGCGCAAACTTCGCGCGCCATGGTGAGCGTGACGCCGTAGCCCTCGTCCACGGCGACCTCGACCATGCGGCAGCCCGCCTTCTCCTCGCGCGCCTCCACAGGCCCGGCGCTGGGAATGTTCAGGTAAAGCGTGGCCATAAGGGCCACGGCGCCAAAAAGGCCGAGCATTGAAACAAGCGTCTTCATTTCGATGGCGTTCCGTCAAACCCCTGCGGCCTCCGGGGCCGCCCTCAGCGATAACGATCAGTCCGCGGCTACGTTGCATCGCCGCGCGGCGAATGTGCGGGGGCAGCAATTTCCGGGCCACGGTTTAGGCGAGTCGCTGCATCTGCGATAGTGCAATGCAGCAACAGTTGCCCACGGAAGACCCGCTCCGGGACAAAAAGAGAACTTGCGACGACTCGCCGGCTCGTTTAGGCCGTGACCATGGCCAGAACACCCACGAATCCTCCCCCTCCGCCGCCGATCCCCGGCTCTGATGTGGTGAACCTGCGCGAGGCGCTCGAAGAGCGCTACCTCGCCTATGCGCTCTCGACCATCATGGGCCGCGCGCTGCCCGACGCCCGCGACGGCCTCAAGCCCGTGCACCGGCGCATCCTTTATGGCATGCATATCCTCAAGCTCGATCCGGGCACGGCCTTCAAGAAATGCGCGAAGATCGTCGGCGATGTCATGGGCTCGTTCCATCCCCATGGCGATCAGGCCATCTATGACGCGCTGGTGCGCCTCGCCCAGGACTTCGCCTCGCGCTATCCGATGGTCGAGGGGCAGGGGAACTTCGGCAATATCGACGGCGATTCCGCCGCCGCCTACCGCTACACCGAAGCGCGCATGACCGATGTGGCGCGCCTGCTGCTGGAGGGCATCGAGGAGGACGCGGTCGACTTCCGCGAGAACTACTCGGGCGACCAGAAGGAGCCCATCGTGCTGCCCTCGGCCGTGCCGAATCTGCTGGCCAATGGGGCGCAGGGCATCGCTGTGGGCATGGCGACGTCGATCCCCCCGCATAACGTCTCAGAACTCTGCGACGCCGCGCTCTATCTCATCACGCATCCCAAGGCCTCCAGCGACCAGCTGATGAGCTTCGTCTCGGGGCCAGATTTCCCCACGGGCGGCATCATCATCGACACGCCCGAGCAGCTCGCCGAGACCTACCGCACGGGGCGCGGCTCCTTCCGCATCCGCTCGCGCTGGCACAAGGAGGACGGCGCCCGCGGCATGTGGAACGTGGTCGTCACGGAAATCCCCTATGGCGTCCAGAAGAGCCGCCTGATCGAGAAGCTCGCCGAACTCATCAACGACAAGAAGCTGCCCTTCGTCGCCGATGTGCGCGATGAATCGGCTGAGGATGTGCGCGTGGTGCTGGAGCCGCGCAACCGCACCATCGACGCGGCGGTGATGATGGAGAGCCTGTTCAAGCTTTCCGAACTCGAATCCCGCTTCCCCATGAACATGAATGTGCTGGTCGACGGCGTCGTCCCGCGCGTCCTGTCCCTGTCGGAGGCCCTGCGGCAATGGCTCGACCATCGCCGCGAGGTGCTGCTGCGCCGGTCCCGCCACAGGCTCGCAGAGATCGAACATCGGCTTGAGGTTCTGGCGGGCATGCTGCTCGTCTATCTGCATCTCGATGAGGTCATCCGCATCATCCGAGAGGAGGATGAGCCCAAACAGGCCCTGATCGACCGCTTCAAGCTGACGGACGTTCAGGCCAACTACATCCTCGACACGCGCCTGCGCTCCCTGCGGCGTCTGGAGGAGATGCAGATCCGCAAAGAATATGACGAGCTGACCGCCGAGAAGGGCGGCCTCGACTCGCTCGTCGTCGACGAGGCCCAGCAGTGGAAGACGATTTCCTGGCAGATCCGCGAGGTCCGCAAGAAGTTCAATCCGGAGACGAAGGTCGGCAAGCGCCGCACCACCTTCGAGGAGGCGCCGCAGGCCTCGGACATCGACCTGACGGAGGCCATGATCGAGCGTGAGCCGATCACCGTCGTGGTCAGCGAAAAGGGCTGGATCCGCGCTTTGAAGGGCCATATGGCCGAGCTCGGCAACATCCAGTTCAAGGGCGATGACGGGCTCAAGGTGTCGTTCCACGCAGAGACGACCTCGAAGCTGCTGGTGCTCGCCTCCAACGGCAAGGTCTTCACCCTCGACGCCTCGAAACTGCCGGGCGGGCGCGGCTTTGGCGAGCCGATCCGCCTCATGGCCGAGATCGAGGAGGGGGCGGAGATCGTCTCCGTCCTGCTCCATACGCAGGAGATGAAGATGCTGATCGCCTCGTCCGACGGACGCGGCTTCGTCGTCTCGCAGGACGAGATGATCAGCGCGACCCGCAAGGGCAGGGGCGTGTTGAACCTCGACGCGTCCGCCACGGCTTCCATCCTGGTTCCGGCGGTGGGCGATCATGTCGCCGCCATCGGCGACAACCGCAGGCTCTTGATCTTCCCCCTCGCCGACGTGCCGGAAATGGCGCGCGGCAAGGGCGTGCGCCTGCAGCGCTACAAGGACGGCGGCATCTCAGACGCGCGCATCTTCGCCATGGCGGAGGGCCTGACCTGGAAGGACAGCGCGGGGCGCAACTTCTCGCTTGCCGAGGCCGAGCTGCAGGAATGGATCGGCGCCCGCGCCGACGCCGGCCGCCTGCCGCCGAAGGGCTTCCCCAAGAACAACAAGTTCGGGTGAGGGCGCAGCCCCCACCGCGTTAAACCTGGGTCTCCGCCGGCTTAACCATGTCAGCGAAGGCGGTGGCCCCTTATCTTGACTTGGAACAAAATTAGAACATAATGCGTACATTACGCGTTTATGGAGGTTCCCATGGTTCGCATGCTGATCGCCGACGTCACTGAGCTCCTTTCGCTCGTGGCCTTTGTGTCGCTCATCGCCATCGTCGCGCGGGGCATGGGCGCGGGTTGATCCCGCCCCTGTTGAAATCTCTGCGCACGCTCGACCCGGCGGCCGCGATCCGCGATGATCGCAGCCCCATCCCCGGAGGTCTCCCGTGAGTCGCGTGCTTCGAGAAGTCGGCTTCGTGCATCTGCACGTCCACACATCCTTCTCCCTGCGGGAAGGGGCGCTGACCATCGCCAAGCTCGCGAAATTCGCCAGCGCCGACCGCCAACCCGCCATCGCCATCACCGACACGAACAATCTCTTTGGTGCGCTGGAGTTTTCCGAGAAGCTCGCCAAGGAGGGTCTGCAGCCCATCGTCGGCATCCAGCTCACCGTCGATTTCGGCGATGGCGCGAGCCTCGGCGGCCGGCCCCATGAGCAGAGGGAGCTTGGGCGGGGCTCCATTGTTTTGCTCGCCCAGAGCGAGCGCGGCTATATGAACCTGATGGATCTTGGCAGCCGCGCCTGGCTCGATCCTGAAGCGGGCGATACGCCCCATGTTCTCCTGCGCCATTTCTCCGGCGCGACCGAGGGTGTGATCGCCCTCACGGGCGGCCCCACGGGCGGGCTTGACCGCTTGCTCGCCATGGGACGGCCCGAACCTGCGGCGCAGCGTCTTTCGGCTTTGCAGGAGCTCTTCCCAAACCGGTTGTATGTCGAGCTGCAACGCCATGGCAGGCAATCAGAAAAAGAGGTTGAGCCGCAGCTTCTAGACCTCGCCTTCGAGCGGGGCCTGCCGCTCGTCGCCACCAACGAGCCCTTCTTCGCCGCACGGGCTGAGCATGACGCCCATGACGCGCTGCTCTGCATCGCCGATGGGGCGCTGGTGTCCCAGACCGAGCGTCGGCAGGTGACGGCCGAGCATCGGTTCAAGACCCGGGACGAAATGCTGGAGTTGTTCGCCGATCTGCCGGAGGCCGTCGCCAACACCGTCGAAGTCGCCATGCGCTGCGCCTACCGGCCGCTGACCCGCAAGCCGATCCTGCCGCGCTTCACCACGGGGGCCGAGTCGGTCGATGGCGAGGCGGCTGAAAAGGCCGAGGCGGAGGAGATGCGCCGTCAGGCGCGCGATGGCCTCGCCGCCCGCCTCGCCGCGCATGGCCCCGCGCCCGGCCTTGCGACGAGCGACTATGAAGAGCGCCTTGAGTTCGAGCTCGACATCATCACCCGGATGAAATTTCCCGGCTACTTCCTCATCGTTGCCGACTTCATCAAATGGGCCAAGTCCCAGGGAATCCCGGTTGGGCCGGGGCGCGGCTCGGGCGCAGGCTCGCTCGTGGCCTACGCCCTCACCATCACGGATCTGGATCCCATTCGTTTCGGCCTGCTTTTCGAGCGCTTTCTCAATCCCGAACGCGTGTCGATGCCCGACTTCGACATCGACTTCTGCCAGGACCGCCGCGACGAGGTGATCCGTTATGTGCGCGAGCGCTATGGCGCAGACCGCGTGGCGCAGATCATCACCTTCGGCTCCTTTCTGGCGCGCGGCGTGATGCGCAATGTCGGCCGCGTGCTGGAGATGCCGCTCGGGCAGGTGGACAAGCTCGCCAAGCTTGTGCCCCAGAACCCCGCCGCGCCGGTGACGCTTGCGCAGGCGGTCGAGGGCGAACCACGCCTGAAGGAGGCGGCGGAGGCCGATCCGCGCGTCGCGCGCATGCTCGAAGTCGCCAAGACGCTGGAGGGGCTCTATTCCAACGCCTCGACCCACGCGGCGGGCATCGTCATCGGCGACCGTCCGCTGCATCAGCTCGTGCCGCTCTACCGCGACCCCAAATCGGAGATGCCCGCAACCCAGTTCAACATGAAATGGGTCGAACCCGCAGGCCTCGTGAAATTCGACTTTCTCGGCCTCAAGACCCTCACGACTTTGTCGACCACGGTCAAGCTTCTGGCGCAGAGGGGCGTCGAGGTTGATCTATCCAAGATCCCGCTCGACGACGCCCGCACCTATCAGATGCTGGGCCGGGGCGAGACCATCGGCGTGTTCCAGCTAGAAAGCGCGGGCATGCGCAAGGCGCTGGCTGAAATGCGCGCCGACCGTTTCGAGGACATCATCGCCCTTGTGGCGCTCTACCGGCCCGGCCCCATGGCCAATATCCCGACCTATTGCGCGGTGAAGCTCGGCGAGCAGGAAGCGGACTATCCCCATGAGAGCCTGCGGCCGATCCTGGAGGAGACCTGCGGCGTCATCATCTATCAGGAACAGGTGATGCAGGCCGCCCAGTCCCTGTCCGGCTATTCTCTGGGTGAGGCGGATCTGCTGCGCCGCGCCATGGGCAAGAAGATCAAGGCGGAGATGGACGCCCAGCGCGACCGCTTCGTGCGTGGCGCGGTCGAGCGCGGCATGCTCAAGCCAAAGGCTGACGAAATCTTCGACCTTCTGGCGAAATTCGCCGACTATGGCTTCAACAAGAGCCATGCGGCGGCCTATGCGCTGATCGCCTATCAGACCGCCTGGTTCAAGGCCAACCATCCCGTCGAATTCATCGCGGCCTCCATGACCCTCGACAAGGGGAATACGGACAAGCTCTCGGAATTCCGCAATGAGGCGCGTCGCCTGGGTCTGCGGGTCGAGCCGCCCTCGATCAATCATTCCGGGGTCAATTTCGAGGTCCATGGCGACGGGGAGGGGGGCTATCTCATCCGCTACGCCTTCTCCGCCGTGAAGGGCGTGGGCGAGGGGCAGGCGGCGGCCATCGTCGCCGCGCGCGGCGACAAGCCCTTCGCCGATCTCGGCGATTTCGCCCGGCGCATCAATCCGCGCGAAGTGAACAAGAAGGTGCTCGAGAGCCTTGCCGCCACCGGCGCCTTCGACGAACTTGAGCCCGACCGCGCTCGCGCCTTCGCGGCGGTGGAATCCATGCTGGCTGTGGCGAACCGCGCGCAGGAGGACCGGGTGCAGGGTCAGGCGGGGCTCTTTGGCGCTGACGCCGCATCTGAGCGGTTCGTTCCGCCCAAGGTGCAGCCCTGGGCTGCGGCGGAGCGTCTGCGCCGCGAGTTTGAGGCCGCAGGCTTCTTCCTTTCAGGCCATCCGCTCGACGATTATGCGGCCGTGCTCAAGCGCATGCGAGTCCCGCGCTGGACCGAATTCGCGCGGTCCGTCAAACAGGGCGCCTCCGCCGCAAGGCTCGCCGCCACCGTGCTCGACCGCGCCGAGCGGCGCACGAAGTCTGGCAACAAGATGGGCATCGTGACCCTGTCCGACCCCTCCGGCCAATATGAGGCCATTCTCTTTCAGGAGGGCCTGAACCAGTACCGCGACCTGCTTGAAAAGGGTTCTGTGGTGCTGGTTGCGGTGCAGGCCAATGTCGAAGGCGAGGATGTGCGCGCGCGGATCGTCACGGTGGAGCCGCTCGACGAGGCCGCGAGCCGTGTGCAGAAGGGGCTGCGCATCTTCCTGCGCGAAGAGGCGGCCCTGTCCTCCATCTCCCAGCGCCTCGCCGGGCGCGGCGACGGCGAAGTGTCGCTGGTGCTGATGCTCGACCGCGAGGCGAGCGAGATCGAGGTCAAGCTGCCCGGGAAATTCATGATCACGCCCCAGATCGCGGGCGCGCTCAAGAGCATTCCGGGCATTGTGGCGGTGGAGCAGGTCTAGGCGGGGAGGGGCGCCGCCCCTCTTGGCGCAGGCGTCCGAGGTCTTTTTCTGCCCAGCGTTGAAAAAACAGCTCGCCTCGCTTGCATAAGCGCAGCGCCGCCTTTATAGCTCCGCACGTCTTCGGGGCAGACTCGCCCCGCCTGCTGCGCCCATCGTCTAGCGGTCTAGGACATCACCCTTTCACGGTGAAGACACGGGTTCGAGTCCCGTTGGGCGTGCCACTTCCTCGCACATGAATCTATAGCGGATTAAGCCGCATCAGACGCCTTGATCGGTCTGGTTGCATGGCTGCGCCGATGCTTCATGTCGCGTGCGGGCATGCTTGAGCTCTGCTGCCTCATGCGTGCGGCGCAGAAGTCGTAGGCAGCAAACAGAAAGACTCCTTAACCTATTGAGGATTAACGTCATGCCGTTGAGTCGCAGTTGTGGGCGAATCGCCTTTGCGGTGAGTCGCACCCGCGCGAATGATCTTGATAGAGGCCCTTGATGCGCAGGCAGGCTGTTCGCTCAATTCCGAAAAGATCGTCGGTGGATTTTGCCGGGAAAAAGCTGCAGCAGGCCATCGCCCTTCATCAGTCTGGTCAACGTATGCAGGCGAAGGCAGCATACGCGGAAATTCTCAAGCTGCAGCCGAATCACTTCGACGCATTGCAGTTGTCCGGCCTGATCGCCTACGAAAGCAATCAATTTGATGAGGCGGAGGACTTTTACCTCAGGGCGCTCAGGGTTCGCACGGATTCGCCAGGGCTTTACTCCAACTATGGAACGCTGCTTCACCATCTCAGGCGCTATGAGGCCGCCATCGCCAATTATGACAAGGCTTTGGCCATAGATCCGAAGATGATTGTGGCTTATGTCAACCGTGGCGTCGCCCTCACGCAGTTGAAGCGTCATGATGAAGCCATTGCTTGCCTCGACAAGGCGCTCACGATAAATCCCGACTATTCCGAAGCTCATTTTAACAGGGCCAACGCGCTTAAGGAGGCAAAACGCCTCCCAGAAGCCATTGACGCCTATGATGCGGCGATCGCCCTCAACCCGAATGATTTGGACGCCTTTTGCCAGCGGGGAGCCGCGCTGAAGGATGTTGGACGTCTTGAGGACTCTCTGAGAGATTTCGATCATGTCATCAGCCTCAGGAAAAACCATGCCGAGGCTTTTTCAGGGCGCGGCATGGTGCTGCATCAACTCAACAGGCATGAGGAAGCCCTTGAAAGCTATGCCGCGGCCTTGGCGCTTGAGCCAGAAAATGCTCAAACCTATTCCTATCGCGGGATCGTCCTGCATGGCCTGAAGAGATATGATGAGGCGCTCGCCGATCTTGAGCGGTCCATCGCCATTCGACCGGATTATGCGGCAGCCTATTCAAACCTTGGGGTCGTGCTGAAGGATCTTCGGCGCTTCAACGAGGCAATCACCGCTTTTTTCAATGCCGCTACGCTCGATCCAAGCAAGCCCTCGGTCTACTGGAATCTTGCGACCCTGCTTTTGCTGATCGGTAATTTCCGTGATGGCTGGGAGTTCTATGAATGGCGAAAGAAAATTGACAAGCCTTTTGGCGCTCGGCAATTCAACGCTCCCGTTTGGTTGGGCAGGGAAAGTCTTGCTGGCAGGACCATTCTGATCCATGCGGAACAGGGCATAGGCGACATCATTCAGTTCGCGCGCTATGTGCCGTTGCTTGCGCCCCATGCAGGGAAGGTCATTTTCGCCGTTCCTGACAAGCTGATGGGCCTCATGGGTGGCCTTGCTGGAGACATAGAGATCGTCTCCGACAAGGAGATCACCGTTCCCTTTGATTGCCACTGCCCGCTCATGAGCCTGCCCTTCGCCTTCGGGACGGAGCTGGAGACATTTCCGGCTGCGATCCCCTATCTTTCCGCCAACAAGGGGCAGGCGCAGAGCTTGCGCGTGCGGCTCTCACGGAACGGCGCGAAGAGGGTTTGCGGATTGAGCTGGTTCAGCAAATCAGAAAAGACCGGCAATTTGCGCAATATAACCCTGATGGAGCTCTTCGACGCCATCGATCCCGCTGATTATGTCTTCGTCAATTTGCAGTATGGCGACGTCGCGGTGGAGATCGCGGAGCTACGGCGGGTCAAGGGCATCGAGATCGTCTGCGTCGACGAGATCGATAACTATGACGACATGGATGGCTTCGCCGCCTTGATCGAGGCTTGCGATGTCGTGCTCTCGATCGACAACACCACAATCCATCTGGCCGGGGCCTTGGGCAAGGAGACGCTGGTCATGCTGCCCTATATACCCGATTGGCGCTGGTTGCTGGATCGCAGCGATAGCCCGTGGTACCCGACCATGCGGTTGTTTCGACAGGAGGTTCAGGATGATTGGAGGCCGGTGCTTGAGGATGTGAGCTTGGCCCTTCGTTAGGTTCTGTAGCGCTTTGCTTCGGCCCCCTACTTCTCCATGAAAGTATTTTTTGTGAAAATTAGACTCACATCAGTAATACCCAATCCCTGAAATTCCGACTGGCCAGCCCCCATTGGGTGATCCGATTTGAATGTTAGTTCATGATGGGCCGTAGCGCTATGGCTGGGGTGGCCGGCGTAGCTGGTCCGGGTTGCGCAGCCGGCCACTGCACAGCCTTGGGGGCTGGTGGCTTGTAGCCTAGGGATGAGTGTGGTCGGATGGTGTTGTAGTGCCGCCGCCACCGCACGATGATGATCTTTGCCTCCTTCAGGGTGTAGAAGATTTCGGCATTCAGAAGTTCATCCCGCAACTTCGAGTTGAAGCTCTCGCAATAACCAATCTCCCAAGGGCTGCCGGGCATGATGTACACTGTCTTGGCGCCCACAGCCTCGATCCATTCGCGCAGCGCCTTGGCGATGAACTCCGGACCGTTGTCGGATCGGATGTGGCTTGGGATGCCTCTCAGAATGAATAGGTCTGAGAGGACATCGATAACATCGACCGCCTTCAACTTGCGGCTCACCCTGATCGCGATGCATTCGCGCGTAAACTCGTCTATCACATTCAGCATGCGATATTTCCTGCCATCATGGGTTCGATCCTCGACGAAGTCGTAAGACCAGACATGGTTGGGGTGCTCCGGCCGCAGACGGATACATGAGCCGTCGTGGAGCCAGAGACGCCCGCGCTTGAGTTGTCGAGCGGGAACCTTCAGCCCCTCGCGTCGCCAGATCCGTTCGACCCGTTTGACGTTCACCACCCAGCCCTGATCGCTCAGCATCGCCGCGATGCGGCGATAGCCATAGCGGCCGTATTGGATCGCAAGCACCGTGATGTCGGCGGTCAAGGCCGCCTCGTCATCGGGTTTCCGCGGGATCTTGCGCTGCGTGGAGCGGTGCTGGCCGAGAACCCGGCAGGCGAACCGTTCGGAGACACCATGTTCGGCGACCACATGCTCTACGCAGGCGCGGCGACGCGCGGGGCTTAGAAGTTTCCCGACGCAGCCTCTTTCAGGATCAGCTTCTCAAGCGTCAGATCCGAGACCGCACGCCGAAGGCGCTTATTCTCCGCCTCAAGCTCCTTCAGACGCTTAACTTGATCGCCCTTCAAACCGCCATACTCAGACCGCCAGCGATAATACGTCACTTCCGTCACGCCTATAGATCGAATGGCCTCCGCGACCGGCCGACCTTGGGCCGTCAGCACGTCAACTTGCCGCAGCTTCGTGACGATCTCGTCTGCTTTGTGTCTCTTCCTCGGCATTCCATTGTCCTCCATCAGGCATAAAAATTATACTTCAGGGAGGATCACTTTTCAGGGGGCAGGCCAGCGCCGAAGATATAGGTTGAGGCGGTCCGCTGATCATGTGGGGCGGAGGGCCTTGAGCCGCGTTTGGCTCATCTGCGGGCGATCTTGTTCTTCTGTCCGATGCGCGTTTCATCAGCGAACCAGATTTCTACACTGGCTATGTCTACGCTTTTTTCCCGCGCGATTTCGTCCAGACACGCTGAGAATTTTTTTATTCTTCAATGGCTTCCTCGGTTTGAGCATGATGTTTGGGACGGGCGGAGAGCTTGCGATAGCCTAAGGCCTGCAAGTTCCGGCTCGGGGTCTGTTTTGAGACAACGACCCGAAACTCCTCGTACAACCATCGGCAGAGATCGACGATACGCCACCGAACCACGCCGTGGATGGCGGGAACCGGACCGCTCTCGACGATGGCGGCAAGCGCTTCTCGATGCGTTTTGTTGAGCCGTGAAGGTTGCCCGGGCTGCTTGCGGTCGATGAGGCCATCTGGCCCAAGTTGGTTGAACTTCAACACCCAATCCCGAATGATTTGTAGTGTAACACCGCCGATCTCGGCCGCACTGGTGTGAGTCGCACCCTCGTAAATTGCAGCCAAGGCCAGAAGCCGCCGGGCCTGCGACCCGCTCTTCGAGCCCTTGGCGGCGAGCCGCAATATACGTGCGTCAAAATCATCCCGAAGCTCAATGGGCATAGCGAACCTCCCGCGTTCGCCATGTTGAATCAAAAACCAAGTGATTTGGGAATTGGGGACCTTTCAAAAAATTAGAGGCAGAATTTCAGGGATTGGGTATAAAGCCAGTTCGTCTCCTCGCCCCGCGGGACGCCTGCGCTGCGTTGACCGATGCTGCCCAAGAACGCGGCAGACCCGCCTCTCGGACAGCTTCAGCTCAGACCGCACATGGTCAATGCAGGCGTGACGGCTCGCGGGGCTCAGAAGTTTCGGTGACGCGGACTTGCGGTTCCCCAAGCCGGCTCCGCAAGGATCGTCTCGTCAAGCGTCAGATCCGAGATCGCGCGCCTGAGCCGCACATTTTCCGCCTCAAGATCCTTCATCCGCCTGACTTGATCACTCTTGAGTCCGCCAAATTCCTGACGCCCGCGGGAATACGTGACCTCCGCAACGCCTATCTCGCGGACAGCCTCCGCACC
>CANGFT010000073.1 GCA_947453205.1 Beijerinckiaceae bacterium
ATGACTTCATGCTTCTTGGCGTTGAAGGCGGTGGCGTCATCCTTGAAGTGCTGGATGAGGGTGCCAGGCTCGGGGCCCTCATAGAGGACTTTGGCCTTGCCTTCGTAAATGCGACGACGGCGGTTCATGGGGATCAACCGTGGCTGGAGAACGTCCATCTGTCTTTGGCTCCTTTTGCGGCTTCCGACCACCCGGAAGGGGCGTCTGACGAATGCCTGCGAATTGGCCGCAGCGATGGAAGCGACCCCTGGCCTTGCGACCTGGGACCGCCCTTTCGCGGGCAACCTACAGGATTGGGGGGGCTGGCACAATGAGAGCGGGGCGCCGCTCAGCTCATCAGGGCGGTTTTCATGGCCGCATCTGATCTTTTCAACAGGCCCTGCCCGGAAAGGCCTTACGATTTGCGCTCGTATTGAGGATGCAGGCCGTTGCCTATATGGGCTTTGTGGCCTCCTTCGGGAGGCGCGACGATTGACGTGATCCAATATCCAAGGAGGCCGATATGAGCACTTTTGACAAGCGCGAAGAGGCGTTTGAGGCGAAATTCGCCCATGACGAGGCCCTTCGCTTCAAGGCGACAGCGCGACGCGACAAATATCTGGCGCAGTGGGCCGCCGAAAAGCTTGGCCTTGGGGATGTCGACGCCTATGTGGCGGAGCTCATCTCCACGGATGTCCGGCACGTGGGCGAAGACGACGTGTTCGAGAAGATCCGCCGGGATTTCGACGCTGCGGGCGTCGTTCAGTCGGATCACCAGATCCGCCGGACCATGGACGATTTCATGCATCGGGCGGTCACTGAAATCAACACGACGGGTTGAGCGGTCAGCTTCTCTTAAGCAGCCTGCGCCATATTCGGCCTATGGCGCAGACCGAAACCAGACCAAATCATGACCAAGGCGGCGAAGACCTGATCTTCCCAGCCGTCGCCCCGGCGCTGGCCTCTGAGGCCCGGCGCTGGCTGGCGCATCTCAGCGCCGAGCGCCGCGCCTCCCCCCATACGCTCGACGCCTACAAGCGCGACCTGCGCCAATTCTTCGGCTTTCTCCGCGATCACCTCGGCGAGACGCCTGATCTGGCGGATTTCTCCGGGCTGAGGCCTGCGGATGTGCGCGCCTATATGGCGCGGCGGCGGGCCGAGGGGCTGGAGAGCCGGTCTTTGCTGCGCGCGCTGGCGGGCGTGCGCTCCTTCGCCCGCCACCTCGAGCGTGAAGGCAAGGGCAAGGCCGCCGCCCTGACCGCCGTCCGCACGCCCAAGATCGCCCGCTCCCTGCCCAAGCCCCTGTCCGCCGCCGCCGCCCGCACGGTGGCGAGCGCTGAGGCGCGCGAGGGCGAGGCGCGGCCGCCGTGGGTGCTGGCGCGGGACGCCGCCGTGCTCAGCCTGCTCTATGGGGCGGGCCTGCGCATCTCCGAGGCCCTCTCGCTCACCCGCGCGCAGGCGCCCTGCGGGACGATCGACAGCGTGACCGTGATCGGCAAGGGCCGCAAGATGCGCTCGGTTCCCGTCATCGCCCCGGTGCGCGCCGCCATCGACGCCTATCTCGAGATCTGCCCCTACAAGGTCGCGCCCGATGGGCCGCTCTTCGTGGGGCAGCGGGGCGGCGCCCTCTCGCCGCGCATCATCCAGCTCGCCATGGAGCGGCTGCGGGGCGCGCTGGGCCTGCCGGACACGGCGACGCCCCATGCGCTGCGCCATTCCTTCGCCACCCATCTGCTGGCGCGCGGCGGGGATCTGCGCACCATTCAGGAATTGCTCGGCCACGCCTCCCTGGCGACCACGCAGATCTATACGGCGGTGGATTCGACGCGCCTGCTCGACGCCTGGCGCTCGGCCCATCCAAGGGCGCAATAGTCAGGCCGCGCTCCCGCGCCGCGCGATGCGCCAGAGCGCGCGCAGGCGGCGCAGCAGGGGGCCGCGCCCCCCGATCAATCCCGATTCGATCAGGGCGGCGCGGATCTTCGCCTTGAGGGGATCGACCTGCTCATGCGCCCAGACATGGGCGCGCGCGAAGAGATCATGGAGCCGCCGGAACCAGGGGATCGAGAGCAGCTTCTCCTTGCAGGCCTTGAACAGAAAGGCGGCGAGGCCGAAGCGCAGGATTTCCGCGAACAGGAAAGCCGCGCTCCCGGCGAGCCATTGCTTTTGCGCAAACAGCCAGAAAGAGCCGAGCTTGATCGGCTCGCTCGCCACGACGGGGATCAGGAAGACCGCGAGGGTTGGATAGGGCGCGAGCCGATCCATGAAGGCGATGATCGCGCGCTTGACCCGCTCCAGCGGAATGAGATCGACGAAGGCCCGGATCAGCGGCGCCAGCGTGTCCCAAAGCCAGGACACCGCCAGAAAGCAGACCGCAAGAAGGGTCCAGAGGATTCGCTTCAACCGCCGCACCTGGCCTCCACGCGCAGCCCCTGACTGCCTCGCTCATGTAGAGGCATGGGCTGATCCGCGCAAGGGCGGCTAGCGCTTCTTCACGAATTCGGCGCGCAGCACCAGGCCCTTGATGCCCTCATAGCGGCAGTCGATCTCCTGGGGGTCTCCGGTCAGGCGGATCGACTTGATGACCGTGCCGCGCCGCAGGGTCTGCCCGGCGCCCTTGACCGGCAGATCCTTGATGAGGGTCACGGAATCGCCATCGGCCAGAAGATTGCCGACGGAATCGCGCACCTCCACGGCGCCTGCGGCGGCGCGTTTGGCCGCCAGCTCCGAGGCTGGAACCCACTCGCCGCTCTCTTCGTCATAGACGTAATCGTCGTCGGCCATGGGTCCGTTTCCCGTCAGATGTGAATCGGGCGCTTGTCGACGGCGAGGGCCGCCTCCTTCACCGCTTCCGACATGGTGGGATGGGCGTGGCAGGTGCGCGCGAGGTCTTCGGCCGAACCGCCGAACTCCATGAGCACCGCGGCCTCCCCGATCAATTCGCCCGCGCCATGGCCGAGGATATGGACGCCGAGCACGCGGTCGGTCGCAGCGTCGGCCAGCACCTTCACGAAGCCGTCCGCATGGCGCATGGCGCGCGCGCGGCCATTGGCCGTGAAGGGGAACTTGCCGACCTTGTAGGCGACGCCCGCTGTCTTCAGCTCTTCCTCGGTGCGGCCGACGGAGGCCACTTCGGGGCTCGTGTAGACGACGCCCGGAATGACCTCGTAATTCACATGGCCATGCTGTCCCCCAAGAATTTCGGCGACCGCCACGCCCTCGTCCTCGGCCTTGTGGGCGAGCATCGGCCCGCGCACCACGTCGCCGATGGCGTAGATCCCGTCCACGCTCGACTTGAAGTGATCGTCGATGACGATGCGGCCGCGCTCCATGGCGACGCCCACGGCTTCAAGGCCGAGGCCATCGGTGTAAGGGCGCCGACCGATGGCGACCAGCACCACATCGGCGTCAAGGGTCTGGGCCTCGCCGCCAGCGGCAGGCTCGACGACGACCTTGGCGCCCTTGCCGCCGGTGACGCTCGAGACCTTGTGGGAGAGCATGAAGGTGAAGCCCTGCTTCTCCAGCATGCGCTGGAACTGCTTGGCGACCTCCATGTCCATGCCCGGCAGGATGCGGTCGAGATATTCGACGACGGTGACCTTGGCGCCCAGACGCGCCCAGACCGACCCCAGCTCAAGGCCGATGACGCCTGCGCCGACGACCACGAGCTTGCCGGGAACCTTCTCAAGGGTCAGCGCGCCGGTCGAGGAGACGATGGTCTTCTCGTCGACGGCGACGCCGGGCAGCGGCGCGACGTCAGACCCAGTGGCGATGACGATGTTCTTCGTCTCGAGCGCGGTCACGGTTCCGTCTTCCGCCGTCACCGAGACCTTGCCCGGCGCGGCGATGGCGCCATGGCCGAAGAAGGCGTCGACCTTGTTCTTCTTCAGGAGGAAGCCCACGCCGTTCACATTGGCGCCGACCGTGTCGTCCTTGTGCTTCATCATGGCGGCCATATCGAGCTTGGGCTTGCCGATGCTGATGCCCAGCGCCGCGAAGTCATGGCCCGCCGTCTCGAACATTTCGGAGGCGTGGAGCAGCGCCTTGGAGGGGATGCAGCCCACGTTGAGGCAGGTGCCGCCATGGGTCTTGCGCTTCTCGACGACAGCCACCTTCATGCCGAGCTGGGCCGCGCGGATGGCGCAGACATAGCCGCCGGGGCCGGTTCCGATGACGATGAGATCGTAGGACATGGGGATCGCTTTCAGCTCTGTGGGGAGTCAACCGCGCTGCGAAATCGCCATCAGGCGGCGGTCTGAGAATCGAGGCGCCCGCATGGACAGGGCGCCGATGGGGCGGGCGGGCGCGAAGAGGCCGCGCCGCCAGCCCCGCAGGCGGATCAGAGATCGAGGACGAGACGCGCCGGATCCTCAAGCGCCTCCTTGACGCGCACGAGGAAGGTCACGGCCTCCTTGCCGTCGACGATGCGGTGATCGTAGGAGAGCGCCAGATACATCATCGGGCGCACTTCGATCTTGCCGCCGACGACCATCGGGCGATCCTGAATCTTGTGCATGCCCAGAATGCCGGACTGCGGGGCGTTCAGGATCGGCGTCGACATCAGCGAACCATAGATGCCGCCGTTGGTGATCGTGAAGGTGCCGCCCTGCATCTCCTCAAGCTTCAGCGACCCGTCGCGGGCGCGCTTGCCGAAGTCGCTGATGGCCTTCTCGATCGCCGCGAGGCCCATGCGGTCGGCGTCGCGCACCACGGGAACGACGAGGCCCTTCTCGGTGCCCACGGCGATGCCGAGGTGATAATAGTTTTTATAGACGAGGTCCGTGCCGTCGATCTCGGCGTTGACGGCGGGAACGTCCTTGAGGGCCTGGGTGCAGGCCTTCACGAAGAAGCTCATGAAGCCGAGCTTGGCGCCATGCTTCTTCTCGAAGACGTCCTTGTAGCGCGCGCGCAGCGCCATCACCTCGGTCATGTCGACCTCGTTGAAGGTCGTCAGCATGGCGGCGGTGTTCTGGGCGTCCTTGAGGCGGCGCGCGATGGTCTGGCGCAGCTTGGTCATGCGCACGCGCTCTTCGCGCGAGGCGTCGTCGGCCGAAGAAGGAACACGGGCGACGATGGGCGCCACCGGGGTCGGGGCGGCGACGGGGCCAGCGGCCACAGCGGCGAGCACGTCGCCCTTGAGCACCTGGCCGCGCTTGCCGGACCCTGCGATGGCGTCGGTCGACAGGTTGTTGTCGGCGGCGATCTTGGCGGCGGCGGGCGCGGGCGGCATGGCGGCGGCGGGAGCCGCCTTGGGCGCAGGCGCGGGGGCGGCGGCAGGGGCGGCGGCGGCGGGAGCCGCAGCAGCGGCGGCGGCGCCAGCGGCGATCTGGCCGAGGAGGCCGCCGGGGGCGACCGTCTCGCCATCCTTGGCGACGATTTCGGAGAGCACGCCGGCGGCGGGGGCGTTGACCTCGATGGTGACCTTGTCGGTCTCCAGCTCCACCAGAGGCTCGTCCGCCTTCACGGCGTCGCCGACCTTCTTGAACCAGCGGCCGATGGTGGCCTCGGAGACGGATTCGCCCAGGGTGGGCACGCGAATTTCAGTAGCCATGCATCACCTCCGCGCCGGAACGCGGCCTTTCGATTGTGTTGAGGGAGCCTGCGCCGCTCAGGCGGCGTAGGCCTCGTCGAGGAACGCCTTGAGCTGGGCGAGATGTTTGGACATGAGGCCAGTCGCGGTGGCCGCGGAGGCCGGGCGGCCCACATAGCGGGCGCGCTTGGCCTTGCCGCCGATCTGCGAGAGCACCCATTCGATATAGGGCTCCACGAAGGACCAGGCGCCCATGTTCTTGGGCTCTTCCTGACACCAGACGACATCGGCCTTCTTGAAGCGCGACAATTCCGTGACCAGAGCCTTGAGCGGGAAGGGATAGAGCTGCTCGACGCGCAGCAGATAGACATCGTCGAGGCCGCGCTTCTCGCGCTCCTCATAGAGGTCGTAATAGACCTTGCCCGAGCACAGGATGACGCGACGGATCTTGTCGTCCTTCACCAGCTTGATCTTCTCGCCCTTCAGATATTCGGCGTCATCCCAGAGCAGGCGATGGAAGGTCGAACCCGTCGACATCTCCGCCAGCGTCGAGACCGCCCGCTTGTGGCGCAGCAGCGACTTCGGCGTCATCAGAATGAGGGGCTTGCGGATGTCGCGTTTGATCTGACGACGCAGGATGTGGAAGTAGTTCGCCGGCGTCGTGCAGTTGGCGACCTGCATGTTGTCTTCAGCGCAGAGCTGAAGATAACGCTCAAGACGCGCGGAGGAATGTTCGGGCCCCTGTCCTTCATAGCCATGGGGCAGAAGGCAGACGAGGCCGGACATGCGCAGCCACTTGCGCTCGCCGGACGAAATGAACTGGTCGAACAGAACCTGCGCGCCGTTGGCGAAGTCGCCGAACTGGGCCTCCCACATGACGAGCGAGTCGGGCTCGGCGAGGGTGTAGCCATATTCGAAGCCGAGCACCGCTTCCTCCGAGAGCATCGAATTGATGACCTCGTAGCGCGCCTGCCCGTCGCGAATGTTGTTCAGCGGCACATAGCGCGCCTCGGTCTCCTGATCGATCAGCACCGAATGGCGCTGCGAGAAGGTGCCGCGCTCGCAGTCCTGACCGGACAGGCGCACGCGGTGGTCTTCATCGACCAGCGCGCCGAAGGCCAGAGCCTCGCCCGTCGCCCAATCGATGCCCTCGCCTGTCTCGACCATCTTGCGGCGGCCGTCGAGGAAGCGCTGGATGGTCTTGTGGACGTTGAAGCCTTCGGGAACCGAAGAGAGCTTCTCGCCGATCTCCTTCAGCCTGGCGAGATCGACGCCGGTCTGGCCGCGACGGGGATCGTCGGCCATTTCACTGGCGGCGGCGCGCATGCCAGCCCAGCGCCCGTCGAGCCAGTCGGCCTTGTTGGGCTTGTAGGCGAGGCCGGCTTCGAACTCGGCGTCGAGGCGCGCGCGCCAGTCAGCGCGCAGCTTGTCGACTTCGCCCTGGGTGACGACGCCCTCGCCGACGAGCTTCTCGGAATAGATCTCGAGGGTCGACTTGTGCGAGCGGATCTTCTTGTACATCAGCGGCTGGGTGAAGCTCGGCTCGTCACCCTCGTTATGGCCGTAGCGGCGATAACAGAACATGTCGATGACGACGGGCTTATGGAAGCGCTGCCGGAATTCGATGGCGATCTTGGCGGCGTAGACGACCGCCTCGGGATCATCGCCATTCACATGAATGATCGGCGCCTCGATCATCTTCGCCACATCGGAGGGATAAGGCGAGGAGCGCGAATAGCGCGGATAGGTGGTGAAGCCGATCTGGTTGTTGATGATGAAATGCAGGGAGCCGCCGGTGCGATGGCCCTTGAGGCCCGACAGGCCGAAACATTCGGCCACCACGCCCTGACCGGCGAAGGCTGCGTCGCCATGGATCAGCAGCGGCACGACCTCCATGCGCTCGATCACATCGCCGCGCTGGTCCTGTTTGGCGCGGGCCTTGCCCAGCACGACGGGGTCGGAAATCTCAAGATGCGACGGGTTGGCGACGAGCGAAAGATGCACGGGCTTGCCGTCGAACTCGCGGTCGGACGAAGCGCCGAGGTGATATTTCACGTCGCCCGAACCCTCGATCTCATCGGGGGCGAAGGAGCCGCCCTTGAATTCGTGGAAGATGGCGCGGTGGGGCTTGCTCATGACCTGCGCAAGCACATTGAGGCGGCCGCGATGGGCCATGCCCAGCACGATCTCCTTCACGCCCAGCGCGCCGCCGCGCTTGATGATCTGTTCGAGCGCGGGGATCATGGACTCGCCGCCGTCAAGACCGAAGCGCTTGGTGCCGGTGAAGCGCAGATCGCAGAAGCGCTCGAAGCCCTCGGCCTCCACGAGCTTCGTCAGGATGGCGCGCTTGCCCTCGCGGGTGAATTCGATGGTCTTGTCCGGCCCCTCGATGCGCTCCTGCATCCAGGCCTTTTCGGCCGGATCGGACATATGCATGAACTCAAAGCCGATGGTGTCGCAATAGGTGCGGCGCAGGATCGCGAGCATCTCGGGGACGGTCGCATATTCAAGGCCCAGCACATTGTCGATGAAGATCTTGCGATCATAATCGGCGGGGGTGAAGCCGTAGCTGGAGGGCTGCAGCTCCTCGTGATCCTTGCGGGCCTCCATGGCCAGCGGATCGAGCTTGGCGTTGAGGTGGCCACGCATGCGGAAGGCGCGGATCATCATCAGCGCGCGCACGCTGTCGCGGGTGGCGCGTTCGATGTCGGCGGAGGAGACCTCGGCGCCCTTCGCCTGACCCCTGGCCTTCAGCTTGTCGCCGACGGCCTTCTCCACATCGCCCCAGTTGCCATCGAGCGCGGAGATCGTGTCGTTGCGCGGGGTGAGCGGCCAGTTGGCCTTCTCCCATGAGGCGCCCTGCGCATTGCGCGCGACGGCCGCCGGGTCATCTTTCAGGGCTGCGAAAAATTCGGCCCATGCGGCGTCGACGCTCGACGGGTCTTTCTCATAGCGCGCCTGAAGCTCCTCGATATAGGCGGCGTTCGCCCCATAGAGGAAGGAAGTCTGAAGCAGCGACTGGTTGAGTTCTTGTCGCGACATTTCACGCCTCTTTCTTGGATCCACCCCGGGATGCTTGCGGCGCAGGGGCCGCGAGAAGACCCCCCGGGCTTCCCCGGGGGTTATGGCTTAGTGACCCTTGAGCACTTCGACGAGGGTCTTGCCGAGGCGCGCAGGCGAGGGCGAGACGCGGATGCCGGCCGACTCCATGGCGGCGATCTTGTCTTCCGCGCCGCCCTTGCCGCCGGAGATGATGGCGCCGGCATGGCCCATGCGGCGGCCGGGAGGCGCCGTGCGGCCCGCGATGAAGCCGACCATGGGCTTCTTGCGGCCGCGCTTCGCCTCGTCCTTGAGGAACTGCGCCGCATCTTCTTCAGCCGAACCGCCGATCTCGCCGATCATGACGATCGAGTGGGTATGGGGGTCGGCGAGAAACATCTCGAGCACGTCGATGAATTCGGTGCCCTTGACGGGATCGCCGCCGATGCCCACCGCGGTCGTCTGGCCGAGGCCCTCCTGCGTGGTCTGGAACACGGCCTCATAGGTGAGCGTGCCCGAGCGCGAGACGATGCCGACATTGCCGGGCTTGAAGATGTTGGCGGGCATGATGCCGATCTTCGATTCGCCGGCGGTGACGATGCCCGGGCAGTTGGGGCCGAGCAGGCGGGACTTCGAGCCCGACAGCGCCCGCTTCACGCGCACCATGTCGAGCACCGGAATGCCCTCGGTGATGCAGACGATCAGGGGTATCTCGGCCTCGATGGCCTCGCAGATCGAGTCGGCTGCGAATGGCGGGGGCACATAGACCACGGAGGCGTCGGCGCCGGTGGCGTCGCGGGCCTCGGCCACCGTGTCGAACACGGGCAGGCCGATGTGGGTCGAGCCGCCCTTGCCGGGGGTCACGCCGCCGACCATCCTGGTCCCGTAGGCGATGGCCTGTTCAGAGTGGAACGTGCCGGTCTTGCCGGTGAAGCCCTGGCAGATGACCTTGGTGTTCTTGTCGATCATGACGGACATTATGCGGCCTCCTTGACGGCCTTGACGATCTTCTGGGCGGCGTCGTCGAGGTCATCGGCCGGGATGACGTTGAGGCCGGAGTCGCGGATGATCTGCTTGCCTTCCTCGACATTCGTGCCTTCGAGGCGCACGACGAGCGGAACCTGCAGGCCGACCGCCTTCACGGCGGCGAGCACGCCGCGCGCGATGACGTCGCACTTCATGATGCCGCCGAAGATGTTGACGAGGATGCCCTTGACGCTCGGATCCGAGGTGATGATCTGGAAGGCAGCCGTCACCTTTTCTTCGCTGGCGCCGCCGCCGACATCGAGGAAGTTGGCGGGGGATTCGCCATAGAGCTTGATGATGTCGAGGGTCGCCATGGCGAGGCCCGCGCCATTGACCATGCAGCCGATCGTGCCTTCGAGCGCGATATAAGCGAGGTCATGCTTGGACGCCTCGATCTCCTTTGCGTCCTCTTCGGACTCGTCGCGCAAAGCCATGATCTCGGGATGGCGATAGAGCGAGTTGGAGTCGAAGGAGATCTTCGCGTCGAGGCACTTGAGCTGGCCCTGGGGGGTGACGATCAGCGGGTTGATCTCCAGCATCGCCATGTCCTTGGCGACGAAGGCCGCATAGAGCTGGCCGATCAGCTTGTCCGCCTGCTTGGCCAGATCGCCCTTGAGGCCGAGGGCCTTGGCGACCGTGCGGCCATGGTGCGGCATGACGCCGGTGGCGGGATCGATGGAGAAGGTGTGGATCTTCTCGGGGGTGCTGTGGGCGACCTCCTCGATGTCCATGCCGCCTTCGGTCGAGACGACGAAGGCGACGCGCGAGGTCTCGCGATCGACGAGGGCCGAGAGGTAGAACTCCTTCTCGATGTCCGAGCCATCCTCGAGATAGATGCGGTTGACCTGCTTGCCGGCGGGGCCGGTCTGGATGGTGACCAGCGTGTTGCCGAGCATCTGCTGGACGTAGGTCTTCACCTCGTCGATGGACCTCGCGAGGCGCACGCCGCCCTTTTCGCCGGCGGCTGCTTCCTTGAACTTGCCCTTGCCGCGGCCGCCCGCATGGATCTGGGATTTGACGACCCAAAGGGGGCCGCCGAGCTCCTTGGCGGCTGCTTCCGCCTGCGCTGCTTCGAAGACCGGCACGCCGCGGGAGACGGGCACGCCGAACTCCTTCAGGACCGCCTTGGCTTGGTACTCATGAATGTTCATGGAGCGTCTCTCTGGTCAGCCGGCTCAGGGTCCGGTCTTGATCATGCGTGGGAACGGGGCCGCAGCCTTGCGCGGCCCCGGAGCGATGCGGATCAGGCGAAAGCCGGATTGATGGTCTTGCAGGCGTCGACCAGGCTCTTCACCGAAGCGACTGACGTGGCGAACATCTTCTGCTCGTCCGCGTCGAGGCTGATCTCGACGATCTTCTCGACGCCATTGGCGCCGAGGATCACGGGCACGCCGACATACATGCCGTTCACGCCATATTCGCCAGCCAGATAGGCGGCGCAGGGCAGAACGCGGCGCTGGTCCTTGAGATAGGACTCGGCCATGGCGATGGCGGAGGAGGCGGGGGCGTAGAAGGCCGAGCCGGTCTTGAGCAGGTTGACGATCTCGCCGCCGCCGCCGCGGGTGCGCTTGACGATGGCGTCGATGCGGTCCTGGGTGGTCCAGCCCATCTTCACGAGATCGGGGAGCGGGATGCCCGCCACGGTGGAGTAGCGCACGGAGGGGACCATGTCGTCGCCATGGCCGCCGAGCACGAAGGCGGTGACGTCCTGCACCGAGACATTGAACTCATCGGCGAGGAAGTAGCGGAAGCGGGCGGAGTCGAGCACGCCAGCCATGCCCACGACCTTGTTGGCGGGCAGGCCGCAGGCCTTCTGCAGCGCCCAGACCATGGCGTCGAGCGGGTTGGTGATGCAGATGACGAAAGCGTCGGGGGCGTATTGCTTGATGCCCGCGCCGACGGCTTCCATGACCTTGAGGTTGATGCCCAGGAGATCGTCGCGGCTCATGCCGGGCTTGCGGGGCACGCCGGCGGTCACGATGATGACGTCCGCGCCCGCGATGGCCTCATAGCTGGAGGCGCCGGAGAGCTTCGCGTCGAAACCTTCAACCGGGGCGGCTTCGGCAAGGTCAAGGGCCTTGCCCTGGGGAACGCCGTCGGCGATGTCGAACAGCACGACGTCGCCAAGCTCCTTGAGGCCGGCGAGGAGAGCGAGGGTGCCGCCGATCTGGCCAGCTCCAATCAATGCAATCTTGTTACGCGCCATGAAAGACGATCCTCTTTTGTTCAATCGGGGCGCTGCGCGCAGCCTCCCCCGGGGCGGTGGTTGTTTGACTCAGCCCGTCATCGCTTGCAAGTCACGACAAAGTCTAAGTTATCGGGGGCTGGCCCGCATCGCTGCGCCGATACGGCTGTCCGCGTGTAAAAATCTCTTGTTTTTCAATATTTTATGAGATCGTCCGAGGGCTTTTCGAAGGACTGAAAAAACTAGTAACAAAAAACATATTTTGTCATTTGTCACCTATAGAACGCCGCTCCCGAGGGTCCGCCGCAGGGCCCTGAGCACCCGCTCGAAGCGTCCGTCGATCTGGGCGCGCGTCACCTCGCCATCGACCCTTATGGCGGGCGGGCTCAGGAAGCGGTGGCTGACGTCGAAGACCAGCGCCAGGGCGCGGCGGATGTCGTGGGCGGGAAAGGCGCCGCTGGCCATGCCGTCCTCCAGCACGCTGCGCACCTCGGACTGGAGCTTGAGCCGGTGCTTGCGCGCCACCCCGCGCCCCCGGATCGAGGCGTCGATGAAGAGATCGAAGATCGCGGGGTCCGTCTCAAGCTTGTTGCGATAGGCCCGGTGAACGGCCGACAGGATGCGCTCCAGCTTGTCGAAAGCCGGGTCCGGCCCGTCGCAGATGTCGCGCAGTCCGCTCTCGATGGGCTTCAGCCATTGCTGCGTGACGGCGTCGACCAGCGCCTCCTTGGAGGGGAAATAGCGGTAGACATTGCCATGGGACATCGCGGCCTCGCGGGCGATGGCGACGACCGTGGTGCGCTCAAGCCCGTGGCGGCGGATATGTTCGGCCGCAAACTCCAGAATGCGGGCGTCGGTCGGCTCGCTGCTGGGGGCTTTCGCCATGGCTCAGGCCTCCTCACCCTCGGCGAGGGCGCTGGCGAGGCCTTCGCGCCGCCCATGGGGCAGGGCGAGGTAGTCGGTTGAACGCATTTCGATGAGGCGCGAGGCGGTGCGCTCGAATTCGAAGGCCTCCCGGCCTTCGGTGGCCAGATAAAGCCCCGTCGGCTGGTCCTGCGCCGAGGCGATCACCTTCACCTGCATGTCGTAGAGCGCGTCGATGAGCCAGGTGAAGCGCCGGGCCTCATTGCGCCTGGCGGCGGACATGACGGGAATGGCGTCGATCAGCACGGTGTGGAACGCGCGGGCGATGGCGAGATAATCGCTCGACCCCAAGGGCTGTTCGCACAGGTCATGGAAGGAGAAGCGCGCCACCCCCTGGGCCGCCTGCGGCGCCACCAGCTGTCGGCCGAGGAGGTCGATCCGGCGCGGCTCGCCATGGCTGCGCCCGGTCAGCGACTTGAAGGCGCGGGTCAGCGCCGCCTCAGCGGCGGCGTCGGCGGGCACATGATAGACAGGGGCGCCCGCCAGCTTCTCCAGCCGGAAATCGGTGCGCGCGTCGAGCTCGATCACCTCCATATGATCCTCGATCCGCCGGATGAAGGGCAGGAACAGGGCGCGGTTGAGCCCGCCTTCATAGAGGCGTGCAGGCGTGACGTTGGAGGTCGCGACCACCACCACGCCCCGGGCGAAGAGCGCATCGAACAAGCGCCCGAGGATCATGGCGTCCGCAATGTCGGTCACCGCGAATTCATCGAAACAGAGCAGCCAGGCCTGCGCGGCAAGGGCGTCCGCGATCGGCGCCACAGGCTCGCTCCCCTTCGCCGTCCCCGCCTTGCTGGCGAGCCGCCAGTCATGGATGCGCTGATGCACATCGGCCATGAAGGACTGGAAATGCACCCGGCGCTTGGCCGCGACGGGCGCCGCCTCGAAGAAGAGATCCATGAGCATGGTCTTGCCGCGCCCGACCGAGCCCCACAGATAGATCCCGCGCAGCTTGGTCCCCTGCGGCTTGCGTCCGAACAGGCGCCCCAGAAAACCCGAGCCGCGCGCCGCATGTTGGGAAAGCTCCTCCACCAGCCGGTCGAAGGCCGCCGCGACGCGCAGCTGCGCCTCGTCCTCTTCGAGGGCCTCCTCACGCGCCAAAGCGTGATAGCGGTCGGAAACGGGGCTTTGCACCGGATGGACACTCCTTGTCCCGCCGTCAGTAAACGCGGGTGCGGGGTCAGCGCAAGGGCGCTGTCAAAGCTGCGACATGCGCCTAAATGACGAGAGGTCCAAGGCGCGTTTCTCCACCGCCGCCCATTGCAGGACGCAGCCTGATGAACCAAGTCAGCACGGTCGTCCTTTCCCCACACAGGAGCTCCCTTGCCGCAGCCCAGCATCCGCGATGGCGTCATGCGCAGGCTCACGGTCGCCGACCGGACAGGCTTGCGCGACCATCTCCTGCGCCTTGACGAGCAGAGCCGCCGGTCGCGCTTCGGCATGGAGGCGTCCGATGACTTCCTCGCCGCCTATGCCCAGCGCTGCTTTGGCATCGACGACGTCATCTATGGCTTCGTCGTGGAGGGCGTGGTGCGGGCGGCGGGCGAATTGCGCGGCATCGGCCACAATCTGCCGCTGGGCCTGGGCGCCAATGCGGAGGCCGCCTTCAGCGTGGATGGCGCATGGCGACGACAGGGTCTTGGCGCGCAGCTCATGGGGCGGATCGTGCGCGCGGCGCGCAACCGTCGCGCCCGCACGCTCTATATGGCCTGCCTCGCCAACAACGAGCCCATGCTGCGCCTCGCGCGCAAATTCTCGGCCGACCTGCGTTTCGAGCCGCAGACAGCCGATGGAAAGATCGCGCCGCTGGCGCCGACCACCGCCACCATTCTGGACGAGGCCGCCGACGACGTCGCGGGCTTCGCCACCGCCATGATGGACCTGCGGCGACGCTCCTTCGCCATGTAATGAAAAAGGCCCCGCGAGGGGGCCTTTCAAAGCGGCTCAGCCAATCCGATCAGAGCTGGCGCTCGATCATCATGGACTTGATCTCCGCGATGGCCTTGGCCGGGTTCAGGCCCTTGGGGCAGGCCTTGGCGCAGTTCATGATCGTGTGGCAACGATAGAGGCGGAAGGGATCTTCCAGATTGTCGAGACGCGCGCCGGTGGCTTCATCGCGCGAGTCGATCAGCCAGCGATAGGCCTGCAGCAGGGCGGCGGGGCCGAGATAACGATCCCCGTTCCACCAGTAGCTCGGGCAGGAGGTGGAGCAGCAGGCGCACAGGATGCACTCGTAGAGCCCATCGAGCTTCAGCCGGTCGTCCGGCGACTGGCGCCATTCCTTTTCGGGCTGGGGCGTGTCGGTCTTCAGCCAGGGCTCGATGGAGGCGTGCTGGGCGTAGAAGCGCGTGAGGTCGGGCACGAGATCCTTCACCACCGGCATATGCGGCAGCGGATAGATCTTGATGGCGCCGCTGATGGACGTCATGTCCTTGGTGCAGGCCAGCGTGTTCGTGCCGTCGATGTTCATGGCGCAGGAGCCGCAGATGCCCTCGCGGCAGGAGCGGCGGAAGGTCAGGGTCGGATCGACCTTGTTCTTGATGTAGAGCAGCGCGTCCAGAACCATCGGGCCGCAATCGTTCATATCGACGAAATAGGTGTCGATGCGGGGATTGGCGCTGTCGTCGGGATTCCAGCGATAGACGCGGAATTCGCGCACGTTGGAGGCGTTGGCGGGGCGCGGCCAGGTCTTGCCGACCGTGGGGCGGGAGTTCTTGGGAAGTGCGAGTTCGACCATTGCGGTTTTGACTCCGGGCGATGCAGGATCAGTACACGCGAGCCTTGGGCTCGATATACTGTATCTCGTTGGTCATCGTGTAGGTATGGACGGGACGGAAGTCGATGTTCACCGCGTTCCTCTGGGCGTCGGCCCAGGCGAGGGTGTGCTTCATCCAGTTCTTGTCGTCGCGGTCGGGGAAATCCTCGCGGGCGTGGGCGCCGCGGCTTTCCTTGCGCTCGACCGCCGAATCCATGGTCACCACCGCCTGAACGATGAGATTGTCGAATTCGAGGGTCTCCAGCAGATCCGA
>CANGFT010000074.1 GCA_947453205.1 Beijerinckiaceae bacterium
CGAGACGATCGGCGCGCACGGCCTGTTCTGCTCGCTCTACACGGATCGCGGCAGCCATTATTTTCACACGCCCAAGGCGGGTGAAGCGGTGTCGCGCGAACGTCTGACGCAGGTCGGTCGGGCGTTGGGGCAGCTGGGGATCGAGCACATCGCCGCTTATTCGCCCGAGGCGCGAGGCCGGTCGGAACGCGTCTTCCGGACCTTGCAAGACCGCCTGCCTAAGGAGTTCCGGCTGGCCGGCGTCGCCACGATAGAGGCTGCGAACCGGTGGCTGCGGGAGGTCTACATCGCCGAACACAACGCCCGCTTCGCGCGCGAGCCCGAGGCGCCGGGCAGCGGCTTCGTGCCGGACGAGGCTGGCGTGTGGCGGCGGGCTCTGTGCGTTCAGGAAGAGCGGGTCGTGGGCCCCGACAACACGGTGAAGTGGCGAGGCCGGACCCTGCAGATCCCGCCAAGCGACCTGCGCCCGCACTTCGTGCGGGCGACGGTGCGGCTGCTGGAGGACCCGGACGGGCGGGTCGCCGTATGGCTGGGACCGCACCATCTGGCCGATTACGAACCCGACGGAACGCTCGCCTCACAGCCTGCGGCCGAGCCTCCCCGGCGGCGCGAGCCCGTGGTCCGGGGCATGCCCCGGACCACGGGCTTCAGAACCGGACAGATCACGCGCTACGAACACCGGACAACTTGACGAGCTAGCAACACGCGCATGACCCTAGAATTGCGAACGCTGCCGCTCAATGCTAGGCTTTAAAGATAGACAAGCAAAAGGGAGGAGAGGAACGCATGAGCAACGCAGCCTCGACCACGACAGAAACATCGTTTGATCGCTTCATCAGAAAGACGCGCGAATTATTCTCCCGCGAGTCGGATCCCGAAAAGCGTTGGGTGTCGTTGCATCCTTTTATGAAAGAGTTGCTTGAGGATCCCAATGTGATCGAGGCTTCGCAGAAGTGGCCTGTTTGCCAGAGGATCGACAACCGGACCCAGAACCTCCTGTTTTATGAAGATCCGGATTACAAATTCGTCCTGAACGGAATGGTCTTCAGCGCTGACCGTGACTACGGCGTTCCTGATCGTCTTCACGATCACGGTCATATTTATACTTTATATGGTCTGCTCGATGGAAAGCAGCGCATTCTTAGATATGAACGGATCGATGACAGATCAAAACCTGACTATGCAGAAGTCAGAAGCGTCTCTAACTCGGAATGTGGACCGGGCGAGATAGACCTCGTGCGTCCATGGGAAATTCATGCGGAAGCGAGCGCGGGAGAGCGCGTCGTCGCGTTGATCGCCCGCAGCGAGAGGAGTGGCGGCTTTCTTCAGGGCCGTTATGTTCCGGAAAAAAACAGCTACTGGCAGGGCTATGGCCCGATCCAGGTTCCGACCCCCTTCTACGGTTAGCCGGGACCATCGCACAGGCTGGTTGCGCAAATCACATCTGGCAGGCTTCCTTGCGAAGCCCGCCAGAAAAACGTGCAACCGCGTTGGCGGTTTTAAAATGGCGTTCGCCAGATCCGCTGTGACGTTGCACCATAACGTCAAAAGTTGCGTCCTGCAGACAAAACGTCGGTTTCGAGCCGGGATGTCAGATCATGCATGTCATCATAATGATTGGATCCATGGGGGCCGCCGGCGCCTGGCGGCGCCCTGGCAACTGGATCAATCAGTTCTCTTTCGAAAAATACGCCCATTTGGCCAGATTGGCTGAAAGCGGAAAAGTGGACGCGCTTTTCGTCGCTGACACAGTGGAGTTGGCGCCCAGTCAGGTCAGCAGTGGAGGGCCTGTCGGCAAACCCGAACCGCTGACTTTGTTGAGCGCCGTTTCGGCCGTGACGCAATCCATAGGTCTGATCGGCACGGCGTCGACGACCTTCACCGAACCCTACAACGTAGCCCGCCAGTTTGCGTCTCTGGACCACTTAAGTAAGGGCAGGTCGGGATGGAATATCGTCACTTCTGTCGGCGGAGGACGCAACTTCGGGCCGGAACGCCTTTCCGATCATGAACAACGCTATGTGCGCGCCGATGAACATGTCCGGATCGTGAAAAAGCTCTGGGACAGTTGGCGTGATGACGCCATTGTCGTCGATCGAAACACGGGGATCTATGCCAAGGCCGACGCAATCCATCCGATCGGCTTTCGCGGTCAACATTTTCAGGTTGAAGGACCGTTGAACCTTCCGAGGCCTCCGCAGGGACGGCCCGTTCTCGTCCAGGCCGGCGCATCCGAAGTTGGCCGTCAGTTTGCAGCCACGCATGCGGAGGTTGTCTTTATTTCAAACCAGAACCTTGAATTCTCCCAGAGTTTCTATGCGGATATGAAGCGGCGCGCTGTCGAGCAAGGGCGCGATCCCAAACACATCAAGATCCTCGTGGGCGTGAGTCCAATTATCGCGCCGACGGAAGCTGAGGCGATCGTGCTGCGGGATGAATTGGCTGACCTCGTGAACTACAGCGATGCAATTCCGAGCCTTGAAGTCACGCTCGGCGTCAGCCTGTCGGGCCTGAGCCTTGATTCGCATATTCCACCTGACTTGCTTCCAAGTGAAGCTTTGGGCGGCATGGGACAGGGGCAGTATGGCAATTATCGGAAATTGGCGGTCGAAGACGGGCTGACGATCCGCGAGCTTCTCAGGGTTCGCGCCATGAGCCGCGCCGGGCATTGGGCGCCGGTGGGCTCCCCTGAGCAGTTGGCGGACCAATTGGAGGCTCGGATCAAAGCGCGCGCCTGCGACGGTTTCGTCTTCAATCCGCCTTATATGCCCCAAGCTTTCGAGCTTTTGGTCAATGAGGTTCTGCCCATTCTTCGGCGCCGAGGCCTCTTCAGGTCTGAATACGACGGCCCCACTCTACGCGATCACTTCGGTCTTCCCAGGCTACCGTCGTCCGAGGCCTGAGCGCGCGCCCCTGAACCAAGGCGGTCGATCCGAGATTCAGGCGCTGACAAGCCCTCATTCCGTCGCTTTTCGCAGACGCTCCAGAGCTTCGGGCGAGGCCGCATAAGCGCTCTGCAAGGCGGCTTCGATCTGTTTGTGGTCGCCAAACAGGATTGGCATTGAGCCCTTTTCGGCATCCTCGAGGAATTGCTTGTCCCGAGCCATCGCTGCGAATGCATCCCGCAGCAGCTTCAGTGTTGGCTCCGGGACATTCGGTGGAGCTACGAAAGGACGTGCGAGCTGAAGCCCGCCGAAAAGGACTGCGGCGGCCTGCTTTTGCTCATCGGTCTTCAGGACGTCGCGCAGGGTGCGCACGCCCCAATTGTTAAGTTCGGGGTCGCCGTCCATGCTGAGTTGCAGCAGAACGGTGATCTTCCTCATTTGATACCATTCGGGTCTCTGCACCTTGATGCAGGACCAGCACCATGCGGTGTAGCCTTCGACCTCGCCGCGTTCCAGCGCCAGCGCCACTTCGGGCGTGCCGGGATACCCTGCGATGATCCTGAGCTTCGTTCCAAGGTAGGCGTTCAGAAACTTGGGGTAGAAAAAGGAAGTGGACCCGGCGCCTGTCGAGGCGACCGTCATCTCCTTATTCTGGATGTCTTCAAGGGTCGCAAACGGCGAACCGGTCATCGAGATCACGGTTGGAACGAAGCTGTCGAGGCTGGCCAGCCAGCTGAATTTGAGCGGATCATAGTTCAATTTGGTCGACGCGCTTTCCAGCAGAGGGGCAAAGGCCACCGTGTCCTGGAAGATTCCAAAGGATGTGCCGTCCTTCGGCTCTATGGCGTAGAGGCGCGTCGCAGCCGCAAATCCTCCGGCGCCCACGACATTCTTGACAATGGTGGAGGGATTGCCCGGCAGGAACCCTCGGATATGCCGCGATACGAGGCGTGCATACATATCATACCCACCTCCGGCGGAGCCTGATGTCAGGATGCTGATGGTCTTGCCCGTGAAGTCCGGTTGTTGCGCGGCTGCGGCGAGGGGAACGAAAGTCAGGCAAGCCGCAAGGACAGAGGCGAAACGTGTCCGATTAAACTGGAACGCGAAGAATTGCTTCACCCAGCAGTTGCTGCGCATGTGACACCACCCTCCCGTTGCGGAGCGATCTTGCGGCGCCGCTCCATTTATTTTCTGTTTTACAGGTTTGAAGATTTGCACGCCGCCACATAACGGTCAATTTGATATTCGAACGCCCTGACAAAAGCGGTCAAACAAACTGCCGCCTCATCTGCATCGCCTCGCTGATCGGCCGCTGACCGCTGGATTAAGGGCTTTGTCGGCCGGTATGCAGGCCGGGGCCATCGTGGCGGTCGGTGGAATCAATTCCCGCGCAGGCCAGTTTGTCATAACTTATGTCAGCGCCTGATTAAGGGCAATGCGCGCCTGGCGGCCGTCAAGGCTGATTTCCATGACGTTACATCAAACCAACTGCTTCCAAGTCGACGCGCCTATGGTAGTCTGGCTGTCAATGCCGCGCTGCGTCCCCGTGACCTGGCGCTTTCTTGCCAAGGTCGCATTGTCTCCATTCAAGAGGAAACGAGGGGCATGATCACCGCACAGATGAATGAGCGCCTGACCCGCGTGGGCCCTGGCACGCCCTGCGGGGAGTTAATGCGGCGCTATTGGATTCCATTCCTACCTTTCGCGCAGTTGCTTGAAAATCCGGTGCGCAAGGTGCGGATCCTTGGTGAGGATCTGGTGGTTTACAGGGACCGGAGCGGAACCCTTGGGTTGATCGGGGATCGTTGCTTGCACCGGCTCGTGGATATGCAGTTTGGAATTCCCGACGAATGCGGTTTGCGCTGTCCCTATCATGGCTGGCTTTATGATGAGACCGGCGCCTGCACGGATCGGCCCATGGAAGCGGCGACCCGGTTCAGCGGCAAAATGAAGGCCTATCCGGTGCAGGAATTAGGAGGACTGGTTTTCGCCTATATGGGCCCGTCGCCGGCGCCAGCCTTGCCCCGCTGGGACCTTTTCGTATGGCCCAATGCCATTCGCCAAATAGCCGTCAACACGATCGATTGTAATTGGCTCCAGTGTCAGGAAAACACCGGCGATCCCACCCATAGCGCCTGGGCTCATGGGCATCTTTTCAAATATGTGCTGGAGCGTGAGGGGCGTCTGGAAGAGCGCACTGCAAGCGAGAACCATACCATACACACCCGCATGAATTGGGCGAAAGGCATTAAGGATCTTTATGCGAAGCAGACCCGATATGGCATGGAGAAGGGCGTCATTTATTCGAAGGAGCTCGGCGCGGATTCAGATCGGGTGGATCGTCATTCCACGGTCATCTTTCCTTTCTATACGCAGACCGGGAAGACGGGCTCGCCCCGCAGCGAGTATCAGATCCGCGTCCCAATCGACGACACCCACACTCTGCATATCTGCTATCAGACATATGCGGCGCCTCCGGGCATCGAAGCGCCCAGGCAGGATGTAATCCCGTGGTATGAGCCGCCCATGTGGGACGAGAAGGGCCAACCCATCCTCGATTTTGTGTTGGCGCAGGACGCCATCGTCTGGGTTGCGCAAGGTCCCATCACAGACCGCACGCAGGAAACACTCGGCCGAACCGACATTCCCATCGTGCTCCTTCGCCGGCAACTCGACGAACAGATCGGACGCGTGGAAAGGGGCGAGGCGCCAATGAATGTCTTCGAAGGCGAGAGCCCGGAGATTATCTTTGGCAGCGGACAAGAGCCAGAAGGCTGGAACCAGCCTGATTGGGCGGAGCGCCAGATTGTGCTCACCCAGAGCTTCCGGAAATTGTACCATAAAGGCCTGGCTGTGGATGACGCAGACCGCTATGGGCCGGCGCTTGATATTGTGAAGGACCTGCATCGGCGCATTGACGAGGCGGAGATCTCGGCGCGCACGTCTGCTTGAAGCTCAGGGATCCGCAAAGCCTGCCGACCAGAGCATCTCAAGCCGCGTCATTTCCGATGAGGACAGCGGCCCAAGGTCTGGCGCGCTCGCCAGTTCCTGCAGTTGCTCAAGGCTTGAGAAGCCGCCGAGCACGCAAGCCACCCCGGGATGGGAGAGAATGAAACGATAGGCGGCGATGGCGAGGCTATTGCCGCCCTCGGTCAGGAAGGCCAGCGCCTTCACCTGATGAATGGCTCGCTGGGCCTGAAGGGGATCGGCGGCGCGGGCCAGTGGGTGGCGAGCGGCGCCATGCAGGAAATCATCTGTCAGAAATCCTCCTGCGAGGGGGCTGTATATCGCCGCGCTTGCGCCATGACTCTGCGCCGCCCTTATGACATCGCCAAAGTCCTTCACGCGCAACGCTGCCGGCTTCGCCATGCCTGCAGAAGGATTCAGGAGCGTGTATGGCGCATTGATCAAACTGAAGAGCCCTGTGTCCAGCAGCGTGTCGACAGCTCTGGCGTCATCGCCCCGGCAGATGAAACCGGCATAGCGGATCTTCCCGGCTTTGCGCAGATGCTCCACGCCTTCGCATGCGCCACCCGGGCGCAGAAAGTCCTCAAGCCAGAGTTGCCGATACCCGGCGCCCCTGAGATCGGGCGGCTCCAGAGACGGCCCGTTGTGGATCTGAAGCATGTCGAGGGCGTCCACCTGCAGGCGCGCCAGAGATTCTTCCACTGAACGGATAACATGACCTTTTATGTCCGCAAGATTGGCCCGGCGGATTTCCACCTTGGAGTTGATGAGAGGGCGTGCGCCTATCTCTTTAAGGGCAATCCCCAGGTTTTGCTCGGCTGCCCCGTCGCCATAGTCGGGCGAATTGTCAAAATAATTCAGCCCAAGATCAAGTGCGCGGGCGACGACGCGCAATTGCTCGCTTCGATCCGCCCGCACCATGAGTCCAGCGTTGCCGCCGCAACCGAAGGCCACTTCTGAGACCGTAAGATCACTAGCGCCGACCTTGCGGTACCGCATCTCAGCCGCTTCCCAGGAGCTTGCGAATCTCCTCGCGCAGTTCAGCGGGCGCGCCCGCCAGCCGATCCAGCATTTCCAAGGCTTCCGAAGGCCCCACCGGGCTCACATCGACCCGGGCTTTCTGGGCATCGACGAGAAAATCGGGATCTCTGGCCATGGCGGCGAAACCCTCTTGCAGCGCCCGCGCCCGGTCCACGGGGACGCCTGGCGGCGCCACATAGGGCCGCGACAGCATGTAGGGAATTTCTGCCAATTCGATTAACTCACGTCCTTTGGGATCGCGCGCTGTTTCACGTGCAGTAGGGACATCCGGAAAATCTGGATGGCGGGTGACGCGGGCGAATTGAAGAAGGGCGCGCATGGAACCGTCAGGCTTCAACCAATCTGGTCGTGTGGAGGCGACGGAAGCAGTGCCGATCAGGCGCGCCTCTACTTCTCCCCGCTCCAGCGCCAGGTTAATGGCGTTGCTGTCGGGATAGCCGGGTATCACCTTGAGATTGACGCCCACCGTCTGCTTGATGAGCAGAGCTATATCGCGATCCGAAGAACCCTCAGCCGTGCCGCCCATCAAGATTTCGTGACCACCTTCGCGGCGCGACTCCTCAAAAGATTTGACCGGTGAATCCTTGCGGATCCATAGCATGTAAGCTTCATCTTGAGCGCTGGAAGGAGAGCCAAGCCACGTGAATTTGCGAGGATCAAACTGCACATTGGAGTTGCCGCCAAGGACGCCCATCATAGGCATGGTCCGCGAGAAAGTCGCAATGGCCGTTCCATCCTTGGGCGCAGCTGAATAAATGAAATTGGCCGCCCGCAGTGAGCCTGCGCCCGGCATATTCTGAACGATCACCCCGGGCTGGCCCGGAATATGATGACTGAAATGCCGCGCAATCAGCCGCGCATAGAGGTCATAGCCTCCTCCCGCGCCATAGCCTACGACGATCTGGATCTGCTTGCCCCTGAAAAAATCCGCCACTGGTTCAGCATGCGCGGCGCAAAGGTCGGCTCCAAGCAACGCAAGCCCAAGCATAATGCGCAGCATAGGTTTCCCCCCGAGATCCTGCGTCCATCGTCAGAAAGTTAGTAACATTGAAACGTTTCTGAACAGAGGCGCTGCTTGTCACGGAACGATTTTAATCGGCTTTCTCCAGCGGCTGCAAGCTATGTTCCGGCTTTCGCGCAGACGTCCGATCAGATTGTCTCCGGAGAACCGGACCTTGCGGGCGTTGTAACTTCGGAGAATGGACGTGAGGTCGAGGTCCGGGTCGCCGCAGAAACGATGGACCTCCACATCAACTTCATCAAAACCGATTTTGCGAGGGCATCTAGAATAATGTCTGAAGGCGAGACGCGCAAGTGGCGAGACGCGCAAGATGACACCTGCATGCTGTTGCTATAAAATCACCAATCACTGAATGAAAGCAGAAAATAACAAAGGGGAGCGAAAGATGGCGGAGCAAATGGTTCTGTCGCTTATGGATGAGCAGAATGGTGTCGGCTATATCCGCCTAAATCGCCCGGGGAAAAAAAACGCTCTGAGCGTCGCCCTGTTGCAGGAGCTCGTCCACGAGATAAGGACGCTCGCGGCCAACGAGGCGCTGAGGTGTCTTGTGCTTGAAGCTGCTGGCGACACGTTCTGCGCCGGCCGCGACCTCCACGATATGCGTGCGCACGAGCGAAAGCGTGTTCGGTTTTCTGACGATAGCGGCACGGCGATGAGCGTCGTGAAGGCGTTGCGGGCCGCTCCGCAGATCACGATCGCCTCTGTTCAGGGTTACTGTCTTGGCGGAGGCTTCGTGCTCATGGCTGCATGCGATCTCGCCGTGGTTGCAGAAGACGCAAAGGTTGGCATGCCTGAGATCCTGCGTGGAAGCTATGGACGGTCTGCGACGCCGACCCTATTTCATTCGCGCATACCGATGAAACACGCTTTTCTCATTCAGCTTACTGGCGAAAATATAAGTGGTGCCGAAGCTGCGCGAATGGGCCTTGCCTCCATTTCCACACCGGCTGCTGAGCTCATAAATACGACTCGAGAGCTGGCGAACAAAATCGCATCGCGTAACGCTGTGGCCCTCGAACATGCGAAAATAGCAGCGTATACAGAGGTTGATTTGCCTTTTGACGCGGCGACCAAAGTTGACGAGACCATATCCCACCGCATGCGTTTCTATACGGATCCCCTTTCTGATGTTGAGGGATATCTGAAGTCCCAGAAAGGCGGCACAAATGCAACCTATGTGAAGCCTGACGAGAACTGAAAGAGGCAGGCATGGACCGCGGCTTCGCCAGCATGGCGCGAGGTTTATACCTTAGCGCGCAGAGATTTCCCGACAAACCCGCGCTGATCGAGATCGATCGAATCACGCTCACCTATGTGCAATTGCTGGACGGCTGCGAAAGGCTTGCCCATCATCTCGCGGCGCGGGGCGTTCAAAAGGGCGATCATGTCGCTATCCTGTCGGAAAATTCGATTGAACACATCGTCGCCCTCTATGCAGTCGCCATTCTTGGCGCTGTGTCCATTGCTCTTGATCCAAAGTGGACGCCGTATGAAACGCAGCGCGCGATAAACCTTTTCGATTGCCGCATTCTTATCATCGACAAGGCGCTTGAGGCCAAGGGCGCGCCTTTGGTGCCAGGAACGCCTCCACTTGGCGTGGTGACCTATGAGAAGCATCCCCATTCCCTTCCGTTGATCGAGGATCTGGCGCGTGACGTCAGGATCAGTCCACTGGCTGACGTCAAGGACCATGACATCTGCACGATCATCCTCACGTCAGGCACTACCGGGGTGCCCAAGGGAGTCATGCGCAGCCATCGTAATGTGGAAATAGGCTGCATGAACGGCGTTATGGGCAAGGGGCAGACTGAAACGAGCCGCGAATTGGCGGTTGTGCCGATTTTTTACGGATCTGGGCGCGGCAGCGTCATCGGCCAGATCTTTCTTGGCGCCACAGTCTACATCATGCCCAGCTTCGACGTCGAAAGGTGCGCTGACATCATCCATCGCGAAGCCATCACGGCGATTGCGCTCGCCCCGACCATTTGTCGGCGCCTATTGCAGTTGCCTGGCCTTGAGCGCTTCGATTTTTCGTCGATCCGATCGTTGCGAAAGGCTGGCTCGCCCTTCCCGGCAGGCATGGCGCAGGAAGTCATGAGCCGGATCACGCCCAATATCTATCAGGGTTATGCATCGACCGAGACTGGAAGCGTGACGCTGTTGCGCCCTCACGAACAACTGACGAAGCACGGTTCCTCCGGCATTCTTGAATGGGGCGTCGAGGCGGAGATCGTGGATTCCGAAGGCCATCCCGTCCCTGCGGGAGGCGAGGGTGAGATATGTGTGCGCGGCCCGAATGTCTGCGAGGGCTACTATCGAAATCCCGATGAAGAAGCCAGGGCTTTTCGTGGCGGCTGGTTCCGCACGGGCGATCTCGGCCGCTTCGATGGCGATGGCCACCTATATATCATTGGGCGCATCAAGGACACGATCAAGACCGGCAGCATCAATGTCTCGCCGCGAGAGATTGAAACGCAGATCCTGTGCATGCCCCAAATCGAGGATGTCGCTGTCGTCGGCGTTCCAGACCCCGAATGGGGTGAAGCTGTGAAAGCCTTCATCGTATTGCGCGAGGGGCAAAGTTGCGGGGAAGCGGATGTTCTCGCACACTGTCGCTCGCATCTTGCTGGCTATAAAATCCCGAAATCCGTTGCCTTCGTCGAAGAGATAGAGCGCAACGGGCTTGGCAAGGTGACTGCTGAATTCAAGATGCGCGCACGAGGTTAAGACAATCACATAACGGGAGGGCGACATGTGGCTGCGCCTGTTTGGCATATTTCTCTGTCTTGCTGTCGGCGTTCCGTCGGCGTGGGCTGAGACGCCCGAGGAGTTTTATTCGCGTCACGCCGTAACTTTGCTGATCGGCTATCCCTCAGGCTCGGCCTATGACATTTATGCGCGGCTCGTTGGACGGAACCTCGGCCGACATATTCCTGGCAAGCCGACGCTTATCATCAGCAATCAGCCGGGCGCCTCCTCTCTGATCGCCGCCAACGCCCTTGCGAATACGTCGCCGCGAGATGGTTCAGTCATTGGAGCCGTCTTTGAACGCATTGGCCTTGAGCCCCTCGTCAATCCCGGCGCCGCCAAGTTCGATGGCCGCGCTTTCCATTGGATCGGATCAATTCTACGGGTCACGGATATCTGCATGTACTGGCATGCGGCGCCCGCCAAAACGATTGACGACGCCAGAAAAGCGGAGGTGATCGTGGGCGCTGCGGGCGAGGCGGGTGGGAGCGCTCTGGCGGCGAGGGCGCTCAATGCGTTCGTCGGCACCAAATTCAGGATCATCGGCGGTTATGGCGGCGCCGACATGTTTCTTGCGATGGAGAGAGGAGAAACCCAGGCGCGTTGTGGCATGAGTTGGGGCGGATTGAAGGCCTCACGCCCGGATTGGGTTGAGAAAAAGCTGGTTAATATGGTGGTGCAGATGGCGATGCAGAAGCATCCGGAACTGCCGGACGTCCCGCTCATCATGGACATGGTTTCCCGGGAGGAGGATCGGGAGGCGCTGCGGTATCTTTATGCGACGCAAGAGATGGGCCGCCCCTTCCTCATGCCACCCGGCACGCCGATGGATCGCGTGGAGGCGGTGCGAAACGCATTCGATGCCATGGCGAAGGACCCGCTCTTTCTTGAGGACGCTCGTCGCTCCAATCAGGAGGTGGACGCTGTGCCGGGCCGCCGGGTCCAGGAGATCATGGAGGATCTCTATAAGACGCCGAGGTCGGTCATTGACAAGGTCGAGGCGCTTCGGGCTATCAAATAATGCATCTGCATCGCTCCTTGCGTGATTGAGATGGGCCCCCGTTCGAGCCCCCCACCACTCAATTTGACTTTCAAACAGCAAATCCTACTATTAACAAAAATCTTAAAAGGGGGGGGGAGGGCAAAAACATGCTTTAATCGAAGGACATAGCCGGATTCATGGCTATGATGCCGGCTTTCGCCACGGATGACGGTGGTGACTTCCGTGCTCGTTCGACGATCGATGCGGCCCGCCTTCATCATGGCGTGGACCGTATGATCCAGGATGGGGGCAACGTCATTTCAACGACGGGCAGCTTCGGCGAATGCCACACCCTTCTGATGGACGAGTTCAACACGCTCGCTCATGAAACCGCAGCGGCCAACAGGCAGCGCGTTACCCTTTCCATCATCTAGCGCTTGGAACTCGACGCCCGTGGATGATCAGGATGACGAAAAGGAAATTGCACCTTCCCGCGAGAAAGCGCAAGGGTTCGGCACGAATTTTGCTGCAAAATCAATGCTGACGGATTGTTGGCAAATCGATCTTGGAAAGGATCGTGATCATGCGCTGTGAATTCTGTCAGGGCAGCGGTCTAGCCTTCTTGCCCGAACATGTAGTTCCTTGCTCTGAGTGCGGTGGTTTTGGGTCAATCCAGCCATGCGATGGCTTAAGGGCTCAACCCGCTTCCGAACCCAGAAAAGTCGTCTCTCAGTTAGATATGGCGAAAATGTTTGCTTGGGCTTTCCAGTGCAAGCCAAGGTCAGGAAATCAAATCCGCATAAATCGAGAGGTCCCCCAAACTCTTGACGCATGGAAGTCATTAACAATAGACTTTCCATTCAATGAGGCAAACACCTCACTTAGCTGACTTAAATATCAACAAGTACTTGACCAATAGCACAGCCAAAATCAGGTTGCCGTTTCGCTTTCTATTATGCTCCATGGCTGCGGTGCTGACCCTAAGGGCGCTGGTCTTCAGCTTTTTAGCACCAATGCCTAATCGGTCTTCAAAAGCAGCAAAGGTGCGGACAACATTGTAGCGCCTGCATCTCTCATTCGATCAAGCATTTTTCAAATAATGTCACTTCTTTGTCACCAAAGACCAAAAACTATCCTTGCGTCCATGCTTTAACACCAACCTCGCATGGTAATCTTGATGGGTCTCCAAAGCGCCATAGCTTTCTATATGCTTCGCTAAATCCTCACATTGAAGGAAATGCCGTGCAGCATGTACGTAACGGCTGGTTCGAGCATTCGTTAGCGAAAAATCGATCATAGATCTCAGCAAAACCGTTGCTGCTAATGGAAATTTATCAGATAGCGCCTCAGCCGAGGGTGATAAAATTTCATAGTTTTCACCGTCAATTTTCGAAGCCCGAAGTAATACCACTCTTGCGGCCAGTTCCAAGGCTGGCCATTTCACAAGGAAATGAAGGGAGGTCATAAATCCTTTGAAAGATTCCGCATGCTGAAGTGCCTCTTCTTCGGCCTCCATGTCATCGAAGTCAGGCAGGTTTCTAAGGTAGTCCCGGAGATGGGATGCAGAAAGAGTCTGCTTAAAATGATCAACCCGAACGGACTGGGCCTCAACTTTGTTATTGAGCGCCTCAAGGACAGAGATCCTTGCATCTACCAATTCAAGCTCGGGCGAGTTTTCATTTCTGGATTTTGCATTGTCTAAGAACGTGAGCGCCTCGCCTGCGCGCCCAGCTTTTACGAGCCTTACAGCTATATCAGCTGCTACTCTTGGCCGGCATTTCTCATCTTCTTTGAATTCGGCGATATAACCATCGACGTCGCCAAGTTCGTCAGCGATATTCCTAAGCACATATGAGGCGCTCCGAATATAGCTATCGTACTGATACTCACCAACATAAACTATCCCATTGCCTCTTGAAAGGTCAGGTTTAGTTTGTTTTGCACCGGGTTTTGCAGTTAAAAAAGACCTCTTTAATTCGAGCATTCTTTTCCTCAAATGCTCCAGTCCGTTACTCCCGAGATAAGGCGAAAGCGACTTAAGTAAATTGTCAAATTGCCCATATGAATTATTGAGAAGCGCATCGTAAACTTGGTTCGCTAGATCCAACGTGTCAGCCTTTGCCGCCTGTGCTAGAATGCCAAAATCACTGCAGGCTGAGCTAAAGACACTGCTTATTATTCCTCTGCTATCATCGCAGCGCTCATATATTGACGGCGCAAGGTCCATAAAGCGCCACAGTAACTCAAGTGCTATGCTCGGGTTTTCTTTGCCGATTTTGTTTATGATCGCATCGTGTTGGGTTTCCAGATCACTCACAAGTGCTTTGCGATTTTGCCAGTTTACGAATGAGGTTGAGCGAGCAATCGCGACGATACGCTTTCTCACCTCTTTCACTAAGTCCTCAGAGCTGGATGCGCCCGCCAACTCTAACCGGAGGCGCCGTTTAGCAGCTGCATCCCCGGTGCTAATTTCAATCAACAATTCTGCAAGACGCTGTGCGCCAAGAGCTTCAAGATTTTTGACATTTAACGTTTGTTTCGCAGCCATCATGCTAGTCCCTTGTGACCGTTTCAGCGACGGGTTCAAATGCTTGAGATAAGCCATTCATTGAGCTTCGACCACCTCTGCCGTCCCGATACGTTTCGCACGGCCATCGCTATAGCCTTCTTTTGTCCAACGAGGATTACCAGCTTTTTCCCGCGAGTGACGCCAGTGTACAACAAGTTCCTCTGCAGCATAGTGTAATGCTGCATCAGCGCCGGGATGACGACGGCGGGATATTCAGAACCCTGGCTCTTATGGATCGTCGCTGCATATGCGGGCACCAGCGTGTCCAATTCTCCAAAACCATAGGTCACTATCCGACCATCAAAACTGGCGGTCAGCTCGGCAGCTTCGGGATCAACGTCTTCCACGTATCCGATGTCGCCATTGTAGACCTCCTTGTCGTAGTCATTCTCAATCTGCATAACCTTGTCTTTAGGGGCGAAGATCCATCCAAACCGCTCAACCTTCCTATCTCCAGCAGGATTGAGTGCGGCCTGCAGTGAGACATTCAGGGATCTAGCACCTACTCCTCCACGGTTCATCGGACAGAGCACCTGGATGTCCCGGATGGGGTCCAAGCCAAAGCGTTTAGGGATTCGGGACTGCACCAGCTCGACAATGCGTGTGACTGCTATTTCGGGGTCATTGGCCTCCACGAAGTAGAAATCACTTTCTCCATCAGGCTTGCCCAACTCCGGTATCAAGCCCTGATTGATCCTATGAGCGCTGGTGATGATCTGGCTTTTGGCCGCTTGCCGGAAAAC
>CANGFT010000075.1 GCA_947453205.1 Beijerinckiaceae bacterium
CGCTCCCCGCACGCTGCGGGGAGCGATAAGGCGGCCTTCAAGCCCGGGTGCGTCCATGTGGCCGTCCGTGCGGCCATGACCGAAGCGCGCGTCTTCAAGGCGAATGGGGGCGACTTCTGCTCTTTCCTCGTGGCTGCGCAGCGGCTATCTGTGGGGCGCGTCTGCCAGTCTGGAGAAGTCACATGGCGAAGAAGGCCAATATTCAGGGTTCGATCACAGCGCTTGTCACGCCCTTCAAGGGCGGCGCGCTCGATGAGCAGGCCTTCCGCGCCCTGATCGACTGGCAGATCGCGGAGGGCACCGCGGGCCTCGTGCCGGTGGGCACGACGGGCGAAAGCCCCACCCTGTCCCACGAAGAGCATCGCCGCGTGGTCGAAGTTTGCATTTCCGAGGCCCGTGGCCGGGTTCCCGTCATTGCGGGCGCTGGCTCCAACAACACGCACGAGGCGGTCGAGCTCGCGGTTCATGCGCAAAAGGCGGGCGCTGATGCGGTGCTGGTGGTCACGCCCTACTACAACAAGCCGAATCAGGAAGGGATGTATCGCCACTTCAAGGCGGTGAACGACGCCATCGACATTCCCATCATCGTCTACAACATCCCCCCGCGCTCCGTGGTCGACATGTCCGTGGACACGATGAAGCGTCTGTTCGAGCTTAAGAACATCGCGGGCGTGAAGGACGCCACCGGCAATGTGGCGCGCATCTCGCTGCAGCGCCACGCCATGGGCGAGGACTTCATCCAGCTTTCGGGCGACGACATCACCGCGCTGTCCTGCCTCGCCGCCGGAGCCCATGGCTGCATCTCCGTGGTCTCCAATGTGGCGCCGCGCCTGTGCGCGGACCTCATGAAGGCCTGGTTTGCGGGCGATCCTGCGGGGGCGCTCGCCATTCAGGACAAGCTCGTGCCGCTCCATGCTGGCGTCTTCACCGAGGCTGGGGTCACGGGCGCCAAATATGCGCTGTCCCAGCTCGGCAAGCTCTCGGAAGAGGTGCGCTTGCCCCTGGTGCCTTCCACCGAACCCACGAAACAGATCATCCGCGCCGCCATGGCCCATGCAGGCATCCTGAAGGCCTGAGAGGCGCCGCGCGCCGGAGTGCGTTGATTGGCCAAGGACACAACAAATTTCAAGGTCGCGGCGGACAACCGTCGCGCGCGCTTCGATTACGAGATCGGCGAGGTCTTCGAGGCGGGGATCATGCTGACGGGAACCGAGGTCAAGTCGCTGCGCAGCGGCAAATCGACCATCGGGGAGAGCTATGTCAGCGTCGACCGCAAGGGCGAAGTCTGGCTCATCAACGCCACGATTCCCGAATATCTCCAGGGCAATCGCTTCAACCACGAGCCCAAGCGGCCGCGCAAGCTGCTGCTGCGCGAGCGCGAGATCGTGAAGCTCGCCCAGGCCATCGAGCGCGAGGGCATGACCATCGTGCCCCTGAAGGTCTATTTCAACGAAAAGGGCCGCGCCAAGATCGAGATCGCCATCGCCCGCGGCAAGAAGCTGCATGACAAGCGCGAGACCGAGAAGCAGCGCGACTGGAACCGCGAGAAGAGCCGCTTGATGAAGGAAAATAGATAGTATTTTCATAGATTTGAAGAATTTTTCTCACTCTGGTTAGGAGGCTTTTGTGGCGAACCTTGTCAATGTGGAGAACCTGCCCGACGATCTCCCCATCCCCCTCGATGACGGCGGGTCGGATCATCTCCGGGGGCTGACGCTGCCCGCGATCACGCTCGCAGCCACCGATGGCTCCGGCGTGGATCTTGGGGCGCTCGACGGCCTCAATGTTCTATATTTCTATCCCCGCACCGGCCGCCCCGATGAGCCCCTGCCGGAGGGCTGGGACATGGTTCCCGGCGCGCGGGGCTGCACGCCCCAGTCCTGCGCCTTCCGCGATCATTTCGCCGAACTGCAGGCTCTTGGCGTCAAGCGCGTCTATGGCGTCTCGACCCAGACCAGCGCCTATCAGGCGGAGGCGGCGGAGCGGCTGCATCTGCCCTTCCCGCTTCTCTCGGACGAGCAGCGCAGGGTCGCAGACGCCCTCAAGCTGCCGATGATGGAGGTGGCTGGCATGATCCTGAACCGGCGTCTCACCGTCATTGTCGAGGCCGGCCGGATCGTGAAGGTCTTCTATCCGATCTTCCCGCCGGATCGGAACGCGGGCGACGTCATCGCGGCCCTGCGGCTCAGGGACTGGGCTTAGCGCCGTCAAGCAAGTCGCGCACCCTCGCAAAGACCGCACGGAACATCTGCGGTGTCAGGACGCCGGTGTTCGTGTTGTAACGTGAGCAGTGGTAGCTGTCGAAGAGCGTCACGCCGCCGCCACTCTGGGGCAGGGCGAATTCGCGGCCATGGGCGAAGGGGAGGCGTGACGGGCTCTGCCCGAGCGCCCGGCTCACGCTGTCATGGGAGATGCGCCCCAGCGCCACGATGGCCTTCAGCCTCGGCATGGCGGCTATGGTCGCGTCCAGAAAGCTGCGGCAGGTCTTGATCTCGGCGGGGGTCGGCTTGTTCTGCGGGGGCACGCAGCGGACGGCGTTGGTGATGCAGGTGTCGATGAGTTCGAGATCGTCCCGGCCATCCTCATCATATGCGCCGCGGGTGAAGCCAAGATCGCCAAGCGTCTCATAAAGAAGGTCGCCCGCCCAATCCCCGGTGAACGGTCGACCCGTGCGGTTCGCGCCGCGCAGGCCGGGCGCAAGGCCGACGATCAGCAGGCGGGCTGAGGTGGGGCCGAAGGAGGGGACCGGCGCATTGTGCCAGTCAGGCTCGCGAGCCCTTGCGTCCAGGCGGAAGTAGATGAGGCGTGGGCACAAAGGACAATCGCGCCCGGGGCCTGAGGCCACGGACGCGATGGATGGGGAGGTTTTTGAGGCGCGGGGCAGGGATCAGTGATCCTGATCGTCGCCCGCGCTGACCGTCTGGGGCGCTGCGGAAGCCGGTGCGCCTGCGGCCGGGCGGCGCTCCACGAAGCGGGGGCGCTCAGTGCGCTCGACGGGATCGCGGCCGATCTTGTTCACGAGCTGGACGAGATCGATGAACTCGTCGGCCTGACGGCGCAGTTCGTCGGCGACCATCGGGGGCTGGGTGGTGATGGTCGAGACCACCGACACGCGCACGCCCTTGCGCTGCACCGCCTCCACGAGGGAGCGGAAATCGCCATCGCCCGAGAAGAGCACGAGCTGGTCGATATGTTCGGACATCTCCATGGCGTCGACAGCGAGCTCGATGTCCATGTTGCCCTTCACCTTGCGGCGGCCGAGCGAGTCCACGAACTCCTTGGTCGGCTTGGTGACGACGGCGTAGCCGTTATAGTCGAGCCAGTCGATGAGCGGGCGGATGGAGGAATATTCCTGATCCTCGACCAGAGCCGTATAATAGAAAGCCCTGATGAGGCGGCCGCGAGACTGGAACTCCTTGAGGAGGCGCTTGTAGTCGATGTCAAAGCCCAATGACTTGGCCGTCGCATAAAGGTTCGCGCCGTCAATGAACAAAGCGATGCGTTCTTGATCCGCCATAATCCTGATCTCTATGCGGGTCAGAAAAAATACATGAATTCCGAGGATTAAGCTTACGCTTGCGCCGCAACCCGCTTAGTCGACGCAACCTTGAAATGGAACTCATGAGGTTCTGCCGGGCCTTCCGCCTCGCCGCCGAATCTTGCAATCGGAAATGAGGCGTCAGCCCGTAAACTAGGTTCACTTTCAGCGTTTTAAACAGAGGAAGTCAAGGCTATTCATACTAATGGAGTGCATCCTACGCTTCGTTTCCTGTGAAGGTCAAGCCTCTCTGGCGAGGGCTTGAGCTTTCCTTGAGCGGGGCGAGGGGGTTGCTTTCCAGCGCGGGGGGGTGTATGCGCCACCATTCCCGGAAAGCCCGCTGAACAGGATCGCCGCCCATGGCCCGCGTCACCGTCGAAGACTGCATCGACAAGGTCGAGAATCGTTTCGAACTCGTACTGGTCGCGGCGCATCGCGCGCGTCTCCTCTCGTCCGGCTCGCAGATCACCATTGATCGCGACAATGACAAGAATCCCGTCGTCGCCCTGCGCGAAATCGCCGAGACCACCCTTCAGCCCGGCGACCTCATGGAAGACCTCATCCATTCCCTGCAGAAGAATGTGGAGGTCGACGAGCCCGAGGCGGAGGCGGTTCCCGCGCTTTCCAGCGTCAACGAGGCTCTGTCCCAGCCCCATTCCGACGTGCAGTTCGACCGCATGACGGAAGAGGATCTGCTGCGCGGCCTTGAAGGCCTCGTGCCCCCGGCCGAGACGGACGACGAGGGCGAATAAGCCCTCCCGCGGCGCCAGTGTGAGCTTTGGGCTTGTTTCCAGCCCGCTCTCCATGGATAGTCGGCAGATCGGCGCCTGCGTCGATCCTTTTGGCTTCGCACGGAGACTTTTTCGCAGATGATGCGCCAGTACGATCTCGTTGACCGCGTAAGGAAGTACAATCCGAACGCCGACGAGGACTTGCTGAACCGCGCCTATGTCTATGCGATGAAGGCCCATGGCGCCCAGAAGCGCGCCTCCGGCGACCCCTATTTCTCCCATCCCCTCGAAGTCGCGGCGATCCTCACGGATCTCAAGCTCGACGACGCCACCATTGTGGCGGCGGTTCTGCATGACACGATCGAGGACACAGCCTCCACAAAGGAGGAGATCGAACATCTCTTCGGCGCGGAGATCGCCGGGCTCGTCGATGGCCTCACCAAGCTCAAGAAGCTCGACCTCGTCTCCAAGCGGGCGGAGCAGGCGGAGAATTTCCGCAAGCTGCTGCTCGCCATCGCCGAGGATGTGCGCGTTCTTCTGGTCAAGCTGGCCGACCGCCTCCACAACATGCGCACCCTGCATTTCGTGCCGCCGGAGAAGCGGGCGCGCGTGGCGCAGGAAACCCTCGACATTTATGCCCCGCTCGCCGGCCGCATGGGCATGCAGGCCATGCGCGATGAGCTGGAGGATCTCTCCTTCAAGACCTTGATGCCCGAGGCCGACGCCATGATCGAGGCGCGACTCGCCGATCTCAAGGCCAACAATGGCAAGCTCATCAGCGACATTGAAACCGAGTTGACGGAGCAGTTGGCCAAGCGCGGCATTGTGGCGGATGTCAAGGGAAGGCAGAAGGCGCCTTATTCGGTGTTCCGCAAGATGGAGCACAAGTCGCTCGCCTTCGAGCAGCTCTCGGACATCTTCGGCTTCCGCATCCTCGTCGATGATGTCGAGGACTGCTACCGGGCGCTTGGCGTCGTCCATACGAAATGGCCGACCGTGCCGGGCCGCTTCAAGGACTATGTCTCGACGCCCAAGCAGAACGACTATCGCTCCATCCACACGACGGTGGTGGGGCCCGGGCGCCAGCGCGTCGAACTGCAGGTGCGCACCAGGCAGATGCATGACATCGCCGAATACGGCATCGCCGCCCACTCGCTCTACAAGGACGGTCGCGCGGGCGATCCTGACAAGCTCACGCAGGATAGCCGCGCCTATCGCTGGCTGCGGCGCACCATTGAAATGCTGGCCGAAGGGGACAGTCCCGAGGAGTTCCTTGAGCACACCAAGCTCGAGCTCTTCTACGATCAGGTCTTCTGCTTCACGCCCAAGGGGCGGCTCATCGCCCTGCCGCGCGGGGCGACGCCTATCGACTTCGCCTATGCCGTCCACACCGAGCTTGGCAACGGGGCCATCGGCTGCAAGATCAACGGGCGCATCGCGCCGCTTCTGTCGGAATTGCGCAATGGCGACGAGGTGGAGGTCACGCGCGCCGAGGGGCAGACGCCTCCGGCCGCCTGGGAGTCCCTCGTGGTCACCGGCAAGGCCCGCGCCGCCATCCGGCGCGCCACCCGCGACGCCGTGCGCAAGCAATATGCGGGGCTCGGACGCCAGATCGTGCTGCGCGCCTTCGAGCGGGCGGGAAAGTCTTTCTCCGACGATCGGCTGAAGGCCGCCCTGCCGCGGCTCGCGCGCCAGAGCGCCGAGGATGTGCTGGCGGCGGTCGGTCGGGGCGAGATGTTCTCGGGCGACGTGGTGCGGGCCGTTCATCCTGATTTTCGCGAGGAACGGCGCCCCCAGACTGCGCGCGCCAAGGGCGAAGCCGGCTGGTTCGGTCTGCGCGAGGCGGCGAGCCTCGTCTTCAAGGTTCCCGGAGCCGATGAAGTGTCGCCCAACGCCATCCCCATTCGCGGCCTCAATGGCGATCTGCCGGTGCGCTTCGCCCCGAATGGCGGGGCTGTGCCTGGCGACCGGATCGTGGGCATCCTGACGCCGGGGGAGGGGATCACGATCTATCCGATCCAGTCCCCCGCGCTGACCGCCTTCGACGACCAGCCCGAACGCTGGCTCGACGTGCGCTGGGATCTCGATGAGAACGACGAGCTTTTCCCCGCCCAGATCGTCGTCAACGCCATGAATGAGCCGGGCACGCTGGGCCTGATCGCCACGGTGATCGGGGAGGAGGGCGCAAACATCGACCACATCGAATTCGTCGACCGCTCCTCCGATTTCCGCGACATTGTGCTCGACCTCCAGGTGCGCGACCTCAAGCATCTCAACGCGATCATCGGGCACCTCAAGGCGAAAAGCGTCGTCTCCAAGGTCGAGCGCGTGAATGGATAGGCGGCCCGGGCCGGACGAGGGCGCCGCGCGCGTCTCCTTCGGGCTCGTCGCCGCCGTGCTGCTGCATGTCATGATGATCGGCGGCGGCTTCCTGTGGGGGCTTCTTCAGAAGACGCCCGAAGCGCAGCCGGAGCCCATCGCGGTTGAGCTGGTGGAGGAGCCGCAGCAGCCTGATCCGCAACCCCAGCCAGAGCAGGAAAAGCCATCCGAGCCGCAGCAGGAGGCTTCCCAGGACGAGCCATCGCCCCCGCAGGAGAAGGCCGAGCTCCCGCCTGCGGTCCCGCTCGATCTCGCGCCCGCCTTTGATGCGCCCAAATCCGCCAGCAACGATCAGGAATTGAGCATCGGCGACAAGGGGCCGGGGGAGATGGCGGTGGTCGCCGCTCCCGAGCCGCCTCAGCCGCCGACGCCCGAAAAGCCGCCTCTGGAGCCGCCAAAGCCCGATCCGCTGCCCGAACCCGCCAAGTCTGAACCCGCCAAGTCCGAGGCTGCGCCCGCGCCGCAGGAGACCGCGCAGGACGCGCCGCCTGTCGAGCCCTTGCCCCCCGACCCCGAGGGCGTCCCCGCTCTCGCGCAGCCCACGCCCGAGACGAAGCCAGAAACGGACAAGGCTGGGGCCGACAAGCCCGAGCCGCCCGACCCCAAGCGTTTCGCCTTCTTCGCGCCAGTGCCGAAGATGGAGTTCGAGAGCGGACCAAAGGAGTCGAGGGCGCCTGCGGGCAATGCTTTGGACAGCTATACGACGCGGCTCTACGGCATGATCGTGCCCTTGGTCCGCCCGCCGTCCGGTCTGCCCCCGGTTTCGAGGCGCCGGCCTGTGCAGGTCGAGTTCGTTGTCGACGGGCGCGGTCGCCTTGCGGGCGCCGTGGTCACGCGGTCAAGCGGCGTGCCCTCGCTCGACATAGCCGTGCTTTACGCGCTTCGTCAGGCCGCGCCCTATCCGCCGACGCCCCATGGCAAGCCCTTGCCGCTGGTGCTGGATTACGAGCCGCCGTAAGCCGCCTCAGGCCACGCCTTCGACAATGCGCAGGTCACGCACCGCCCCATCGCCCAACGCCTTCAGGGCCGCCTGATAAGCCGCGCTGTCATGCGCCTTCTGCGCCGCCTCGACGCTGTCGAATTCAATGACGACCGTGCGTTGCTTGACGCCATGTTCATAGGCCAGCGCCGCCACGCCGCGCGCGAGGATCCGCCCGCCGCCTTCGATGATGGCAGGCCCGCCCAGCGCAGCATAGGCGGCGAGTTTCTCATCGTCTGAGATGGAGTGGTAGCAGCTGATCCAGTAGGCCTTGGGCATGGGGATGTTTCCTTCCGCGGGGATTGTCGGAGCAAGCGCGGCGGCCTGTCAAGCTCGCGCGGCGCCCCCCGAAACATGTGCATGACCCCGGCGAAGGCCTGTTTCCGGTGGCTGTCGCCGCGCTGCGCGCCTAGCTTCGGGTCATGAACAGAGCGATTGATTCCCTGAAGAGCTTGATAGAGGCCGCGCGCCTTCCATCTGTGAAGCCGTCGGCCCCGGCCGTCTACGACACGATCAATGATCTGCCGCCGGCCTTGCGCCGCTCCATGGTGCGGATGCATCGGGAGGGCATGAGCCCGCGTCAGATCGCCAGCCATTATGCGCTGCCCGAACAATGGGTGCAGCTTCTCGTAGAGGCCCCACCGGGCGCAAGCCGCCATTAGAGGCGCCGTGACCGACAAAGGCTCCAACGCAGGCGAACCGTCACGCTTTGGCCGCGTGTTCCGCTTCGTCACGCATTACTGGCTGTTGTCGCCGGTCCTCTTCGGCTCGCTGGTGATCGCCCGCATCGCCTCCACTCTGGTGGACGTCACGGTTCCCATCGCCTCTGGCCGCCTTGTGGACGCCGTCGCCTCTGGCTCGCGCGATGATCCCGCGCCCGCCCTTTGGGCGCTCGCCTTGCTCGTCTCCCTCGCCGCGATCTTTCAGGTGTCGCGCCAGCTCGTGACCTTCCTGCTCAACCGCATGAGCGCCCGCGCCATCACCGCCATCGGCCGCGACGCCTTCGCCAAGGTGCAGCGGTTCTCCTCGGACTGGCACGCCAACAGCTTCGCTGGCGCGACCGTGCGCAAGATCACGCGCGGGATGAACGCCTTCGATACTTTCACCGACACGCTGGCCTTCAATCTCGCGCCCGCGCTGATCGTGGTGATCGGCGTGACCGTCACCTTCACCCTGCGCTGGCCGGTGCTGGGGGCGCTTGTCGGCGCCTGCATCGTGGTCTTCATCGCCGCGAGCGTGGCGCTGTCGATCCTCTGGGTCAGTCCGGCGAACCGGGCGGCCCGCGAAATGGATTCGCGCCTCAGCGGCACGCTCGCCGATTCCGTCAGCGGCAACCCCACGGTGAAGAGCTTCGCCGCCGAGGGCAGGGAGGATGCGCTTTTTGCTGGCGTCGCCGCGAAATGGGCGAGCCGCTCCATCGTCGCCTGGGATCGCGGCGCCTGGACTGGGCTCGCGCAGGCCCTCATGCTGATCGTCCTGCAGGCGGTCATGCTCACGACCGGCATCTATCTGTGGCGCGAGGGGCGGGCGAGCCCCGGCGACATCGCCAGCCTCATCGCCACCCAGTTCCTCATCACCGGCTATCTGCGCGACATCGCCCAGAACGTCCGCCAGATCCAGCGCACCATCAACGATATGGATGATGTGCTGGATTTCCGCGACGCGGATTTCGATGTGGCGGACAAGCCGGGCGCCAAGGCCCTCAAGGTGGATCGCGGCGCGATCGCCTTCGATGACGTCACCTTCCGCTACAAGGGCGCGCGCGGGCCGGTCTTCGCCAACTTTTCGCTGGAGATTCCGGCGGGTCAGAGGGTTGGCCTCGTCGGCCATTCCGGCTCAGGCAAGTCGACCTTCGTGAAGCTGATCCAGCGTCTCTATGACCTTGAGGGCGGGGCCATCAGGATTGACGGGCAGGACATATCCGCCGTCACCCAGGCGTCGCTGCGCGAGGCGGTGGGCCTTGTGCCGCAGGATCCGATCCTGTTCCACAGGTCGCTGGCGGAGAACGTCGCCTATGGGCGGCCGGGTACCAGCATCGACGAGATCCGCGAGGCTGCGCGGCTCGCCCATGCGGCGGAGTTCATCGAGGGGTTGCCCAAGGGCTATGACACGCTGGTCGGCGAACGGGGCGTCAAACTTTCGGGCGGCGAGCGCCAGCGGGTGGCCATCGCGCGCGCCATTCTCGCCAACACGCCCGTGCTTGTGCTGGACGAGGCGACCTCCAGCCTCGACAGCATTTCCGAGCGGCTCATCCGTCAGGCCATCGAGCGGCTCTCGGCGGGGCGCACGACCATCGTCGTCGCGCATCGGCTCTCCACCATCCAGAGGCTCGACCGCATCCTCGTCTTCGACCATGGCGAGGTCGTGGAGGACGGAACCCACGACGCGCTGCTCGCCCGCCCTCAGGGAACCTACCGGCGCCTGCTTGAGGTGCAGCTCGGGGCGGGGGAGATTGTGGATGCGGCCCAGTAGCGCCACCATTCCCTTGTGCGCCCGCCCGCGCCGCCGTAAATGGGGCTGACAAGAGACGAAGGATCAGGCCATGACTCAGGATGAAGTGCTCGACGAATTTCGTGCGGCCGGGGCGCTGCTCACCGGGCATTTCATTTTGACCTCGGGGCGGCGCAGCGCGACCTTCCTTCAGAAGATGTTCGTCTTCCAGGATCCCGCCCGCACCGAGCGGCTCTGCAAGGCGCTGGCGGTCAAGCTGAAGGAGGCTTTCGGGCGGATCGACGTCGTGGTCTCCCCGGCGGTCGGCGGCATCGTGCCGGGCTATGAGACCGCGCGGCAACTGGGCGCCCGCGCCATTTTTGTCGAGCGCGAGGGCGGAAAATTCGCCCTGCGCCGCGGCTTTGAAATCGGGCCCGAAGATCGCGTTCTCGTCATCGAGGACATCATCACCACCGGACTGTCCCTGCGCGAGACCGTCGACGCCTTGCGCGACCATCCCGGCCACCTCGTCGGCGCGGCCTGCCTCATTGACCGCTCCGGCGGCAAGGCGGACCTTGGCGGCGTGCCGCGCGTGGCGCTGGCCTCGCTGGAGATCCCGGACTATGCGGCGGACAATCTGCCGCCTGAACTCGCCGCTCTGCCGCCCGTGAAGCCCGGCAGCCGGGGGCTTGCGCAATGAGCCCGGCGACGCCTCCCCGGTTGCGGCTGGGCGTCAATGTGGATCATGTCGCGACCGTGCGGAACGCGCGCGGCGGGGCCTTGCCTGATCCCGTGCGCGCGGCCCTGCTCGCCATCGAGGCGGGGGCCGACGGCATCACCGCCCATCTGCGCGAGGACCGTCGCCACATCCGCGACGAGGACATGGCGCGCCTGCGCCGTGAAATCTCGAAGCCCCTCAATTTCGAAATGGCCGCGACCGACGAGATGGTGGGCGTCGCCCTGCACAACCGCCCCCATGCCTGCTGCCTTGTGCCGGAGAAGCGCAGCGAGCGCACGACCGAAGGCGGGCTCGATGTGCGCGGCGGGCATGACCACCTCAAGATCGTCACCGCTGAGTTGAAGCGTGCAGGCATCCGGGTCTCGCTCTTCATCGAGCCTGCGCTGGACGCGCTCGACGCCGCCAAGTCCATCGGGGCGCCGGTCGTGGAGCTGCATACGGGCTCCTGGTGCGACGCCCTCTCCCATGGGGAGGCCGACAAGGCCAACCGCGAATTCGGCCGAATCCGTGTCGCCGCCGCGCGGGCCCAGCAGCTTGGGATCGAATGTCACGCCGGCCATGGGCTCGACTATGAGACTGCGCGCAAGATCGCGTCCCTGCCGCAAATCGTCGAATTGAACATCGGCCATTTCCTCATGGGCGAGGCCATATTCGTCGGCCTGCCCGAAACCATCCGGCGGATGCGTCAGGCCATGGATGAAGGGCGCGGGCTCGCGTCATGATCGTGGGGATCGGCTCGGACCTCTGCAGCATCTCCCGCGTCGAGGAGACGCTGGCCCGGTATGGCGACCGCTTCATCCAGCGTTGCTTCACCCCTGTGGAGCAGCGCAAGTCCGAGGGGCGCAAGCAGCGCGCCGCCTCCTACGCCAAGCGTTTCGCGGCCAAGGAGGCTTGCTCCAAGGCGCTGGGCACCGGCCTCAACAAGGGCGTCTACTGGCGCGATATGGGCGTGGTGAACCTTCCCTCGGGCAAGCCCACGATGCAGCTGACCGGCGGCGCCGCCGAGCGGCTGGCGAAATTGATCCCCCCGGGCCATGAGCCGGTGATCCACCTCAGCATCACCGATGAATTTCCCATGGCTATGGCCTATGTCATCATTGAGGCCGCGCCCCGCTGACGTCCGTCCGTTTGCGCCTGCGGGTGGGCCCCTGTATATCGGCGGTCGAGACGCGCGCGACCTTGAGGATCCTTGATGACTGAACCGGCAGGGCTGAAAGCCAAAGATCATGCGGAAGACGGCGGTCTGTGGGAGACCGTCAAGGTCATCTTCCAGGCTTTGCTGATCGCGCTGGTGGTCCGCACCCTCCTGTTCCAGCCCTTCAACATTCCCTCGGGCTCGCTCATCCCGACCCTGCTGATCGGCGACTATCTCTTCGTCTCGAAATATTCCTACGGCTATTCCCGCTTCTCCATGCCCTTCGGGCCGGACCTGTTTTCCGGGCGGATATGGGCCAGCGAGCCCAAGCGCGGCGATGTCGCCGTCTTCAAGCTGCCCCGCGACGGCTCGACCGACTATATCAAGCGGGTGGTCGGCATGCCCGGCGATAAGGTGCAGATGGTCCGTGGCCGGCTCGTCATCAATGGTCAGACGGTCGAGCGCGAAGCCGTCGACAAGATCACCACGACAGACCCCTATGGCCGCCAGTCTCAGGTCGCGACCTACAAGGAGACGCTGCCCGGCGGCGTGTCGCACCTCATCATCGAACGCGATGGCGACACGGGCTTCTATGACAACACCGGCGTCTACGAAGTGCCGCCCGGCCATTACTTCATGATGGGCGACAATCGGGACAACTCGACGGACTCCCGCGTGCCGCCCGAACAGGGGGGCGTCGGCTTCGTGCCCTTCGAGAATTTCGTGGGGCGGGCTGAGGTGATCTTCTTCTCCCTCGACGAGGGGGTCGATGGCTGGCAGGTCTGGAGATGGCCGACGGCGGTCCGCTGGAGCAGGCTGTTCCAGCCGGTGCGATAATGGCGCGCGGACCCAAGCCGCCAGTGGAGGCGCTGGAAGTCGCCATCGGGCATATCTTCGTCAAGCGTGACCTGCTCAAGCACGCCCTGACCCATGTCAGCGCTGTGAAGAACCGCTCCGAGAGCTACCAGCGGCTCGAGTTTCTGGGCGACCGGGTGCTGGGCCTCGCCGTCGCGGCGATGCTCTGCGAACTCTTTCCCGATTCCGATGAAGGCGATCTTTCACGCCGCCTCGCCGCCCTCGTGCGCAAGGAGACCTGCGCGGAGGTGGCGCGCGACTGGGACGTCGGCCCCCATCTGCGCCTCGGCCCGGGCGAATCCGCCACAGGCGGGCGCCAGAAGGGCGCCATCCTTGGCGACGTCTGCGAGGCCATCATCGGGGCGGTCTTTCTTGATGGCGGCTATGAGGCCGCGCGCGACCTTGTGGTGCGCAGCTTCTCGGGCCGCATGGCCGAACCGAAGCGCCCCCTGCAGGACGCCAAGACCTCCCTGCAGGAATGGGCGCAGGGCAGGGGGCTTCCCGCGCCTGTCTATCGCGAGATCGCGCGCTCCGGCCCAGCCCATGCCCCCGAATTCGTCATCGGCGTCATGGTGGATGGATTTGAACTCATCAGCGCCAGGGGCGCTTCCAAACGGGTGGCCGAACAGGCGGTCGCCCGCGCCTTTCTCGAACGCGAGGGCCTGTCGCCCAAGGCCTCGCTGGAAGCAGGATCCCAGACATGACCACTGAGCAGCAACGCTGCGGCTTCGCCGCCCTGATCGGGGCGCCGAATGCAGGCAAATCGACCCTTCTCAACGCGCTGGTCGGCGCCAAGGTCTCCATCGTCTCACGCAAGGTGCAGACGACGCGCGCGCTGGTGCGTGGCATTGCGCTTGATGGAGACGCGCAGATCATCTTCGTAGACACGCCCGGCATCTTCGCCCCCAGGCGCAGGCTCGACCGCGCCATGGTGACGACCGCCTGGAGCGGGGCGGGGGACGCGGACGCCATCGCCTTGCTGATCGACGCGGGGCGCGGGGTGGATGAGGAGGTCGAGGGCATCCTCGCCAAGCTGGCGGAGGTCCGCAAACCAAGGATTCTTGTCATCAATAAAATTGATGTCGTGAAGAAGGAGAAGCTGCTCGAGCTCGCCGCCCTCATCAATGAGAAGACGCCTTTCGACGAGACCTTCATGATCAGCGCCTTGCGGCAGCATGGCGTCGAGGCCTTCCGCCGCAAGCTCGGCGATCTGATGCCTGCGGGGCCCTGGCTCTATCCCGAGGATCAGATTTCCGACGCGCCGCTGCGCTCGCTGGCGGCCGAGATCACCCGCGAAAAGATCTTCGAGCGGCTGCATGACGAGCTGCCCTACCAGATCACCGTCGAGACCGACCAGTGGAAGGAGATGCCCGACGGTTCGGCCCGCCTCGAACAGACGATCTTCGTGACCCGCGACGCGCACAAGAAGATCGTCATCGGCGAGGAGGGGCGCATGCTGAAGTCCATCGGCATGGCCGCCCGCAAGGACATAGCTGACGCCGCCGAGACCAAGATCCATCTCTTCCTGTTCGTGAAGGTGCGCGAAAACTGGATCGACGATCCCGAACGCTATCGCGAAATGGGCCTCGAATTTCCCAAGAACTGACGGAGCCGCGCCATGTCCACGTCGCCCCTCTCCATGAAGAAACGCAGCACGGTCTACCGCTGCCTCACCGGACCGGATGACGCCTCCTTTTGTCACAAGGTCAGCGAGGCCCTGAGCAAGGGCTGGCTGCTCTATGGCTCGCCGACCCTCACCTTCGACCCCGTGCAGGGGCGGGTCATCTGCGGGCAGGCTGTGACCAAGGAGGTGGAGGACGTGACCTATAGTCCCGAATTGAAGCTCGGGCAGCTCTGAGGGGCTGTCGATAGCTTCTATAGATGTCCGGTTTAGGTAGCTCTTCAAATGTCCGCTTTCGGGCTGCCTGCTTCTGCATTTGCCCCGCTGTGGGCGGGGTGGGCAGGTTTGGGCCCTCTTGCCCAAAGCTGTCCACGC
>CANGFT010000076.1 GCA_947453205.1 Beijerinckiaceae bacterium
CACCGCCATCGGCCTCGCCATGGAGCGGGGCGAGGTGGAGGGCATCGGCGACTGGTCCTGGTCGAGCCTCAAGGTGCAGCGGCCCGAATGGATCCGCGACAAGAAGGTGCGTGTGCTCATTCAGGGCGCCCTCGAGAAGGATCCCGAATTGCCCGACGTGCCGAGCGCTCTTGATCTTGTGAAGGATGACCTGTCGCGCAAGGCGCTCGAACTCTACTTCACGCAGAAAACGGTCGCCCGCCCCATGGTGGCCCCGCCCGGCGTGCCAGCCGAGCGCATAGAGATTTTGTCGAAGGCGCTGGTCGCCCTCGGCGCAGACAAGGATTTCCTGGAGGACGCCAAACGCAGCAAGCTTGAGATCGGCATTCTGCCGGGAGAGGCCGTGCAGAAAGTCATCGCCATGATCGCCGCCGCTCCGCCTGAGGCGGTGGACAAGCTCGTCAAAGCCATGACGCAGTAGGCGGGCGGCGCTGGGCGTAAAAAAGGGGAGGATCTGATATGTCGAACTTTAAAATGGATCGCAGGCATCTGCTCGCGGGCGCCGCGACCCTGGCCGTCAGCGATCAGGCATCGGCGCAGGAGGCGAAGGCGTCGTCTTTGGACGTGATCGATTTTCACAACCATTATATCGGGCCGTCCTTCAAGATCACGGCGCCCGGCGGCAGTCCGGCGCAGGATCAAGTGAACCGAAACCTTGCTTCTCCGTCAGCTCTTCTGGAGTCGATCGAGCTCGCCGGGATCAAGGCGCGGGTGGTAAACACACCAACGGCCTTTCTGGAAGACGCGGACGGCAAGGTTCCCGCCGAGACCTATCTGCGCATCAATGATGAGCTCGCAAACCTCGCAGCCAAAAATCCTGGCAAGATTTATGCGCTGGCCTCCATCGACGCCTGGAGCGGCGATGCTGGAGGGCGCGAGGTCAGAAGGGCCGTCAAGGAGCTTGGTCTGCGCGGCATCTACATTGAAAGCGCCCGTGGAGACCTGCTGTTGAACGCGCCACAGGCCCGGCCGACCCTCGCAGCTGCAGCTGAGCTTGGGGTTCCCGTCTTCATCCATCCCCAGACCGACAAGCCCATGCACGAGCGATTTTCACGCACGGGCGCTCTGGGAGCCCGCTATGCGCGGGGCACGATCAACTCGCTTGCGCTGATCTCGCTTCTGGAAGGCGGCGTTTTTGATGAGCTGCCCAAACTGAAAGTCGTCGTCACGACTCTCGCCATGGGCGGCATCATGATGGCCGGAGGTTTCGGCGCCGGCTACAACATCCGCAAGGACGCGCCGGAACTTGCGCGTCGCCACGTCTATGTCGACACAATGGGATTGAATGGTCCCCAGGTCGCCGCGGCTGTCGCCATGCTGGGCGCAGACCATGTCATGGCGGGCACGGATTGGCCCATCGTCGTCGAGAAGTCCGTTCCTGAGCGCCTGAAGGCGGCCATGGCGTCAGCCAACCTTTCCCAGCAAGATCAGGAAGCGATCGCCCATCGCAATCTTGAGAAGCTGCTGGGGATTGGCTGAAGCCATTCAGGCGCTGCTCAAGACCCGCAGCATCGTCGAAAGTGGTTCGTCTCACCCTGCGGTCTTCGATCTGCTTGCGCAGGAAAAGCAGCGCAGCAAGCAGCAAGCCGGTGGCGGTGGCGGCGATCAGGCTGAAGCCGATGACTGTGAGGATCGCGCCCAGGGACGCCAGTGGAATCCAATTCAGTCAGCGGGGCTGCGGGCGCTGTTGCGGTGGGCGGCTTTCTTCGTGGATTGTTTGGCGGCTCCAAGGAGGGGAGGCCTGACGCTGGCAGTTTGGGAGCGTCAGCGCAGGACTGAAATAGCGCGCTCGATTAATTGAGGCGGAGACTTGTGTATCCGCTCAAGAAGCTTGTGCACATCTTCACCGCTGGTGAACTGAACCTCTATGCCCGCCTTGTCCGCCTCGCGCATGAAATCGGGGTCTTCGAGCGTTTTGGCGAAGGCGTCGCGCAGCGCTGCAACGCGTTCCGGCGGAACTTCTGGCGGCGTGAAAAATGGCCGGCCCATGTCTTGCGGCGTAAGCAGGAAATCGATGAGGGCCCGATCCTCGGGCTTCCCTGCGAGATCCTGCGCCAGCGGCACATCGGGCAGATCGGGGTGTTTGTTCAGCGCCATCTGAAAGAGGATGTTGATTTTATGCGACGCCAGCCAGTCAGCTTTGCGCAGCTTGATGTATGTCCAGCCGATGCCGCAGAATCCCTGCACCTCCCCTTTCTCCATCGCCAGCAGAATGTCGACGCTGGACGGATAGCCTGTGATCACCTTCATCTTTGTTCCGAGAATCTGGTTCAGCACTTTTGGCATTGAGACCTCAAGGGAATCGGAACCGGTGCCGCCGCCAATATATTCCCTCGTCAGCAGGTCCTTTGTTTGTTGAACCGGAGCCGTGTGCCAACTGATGCAGATGCTGTTTTCGATATTGGCGTTGCCGATCCAGTTGAATTTAAGGGCGTCGAAATTTGCATTCTTGTTTCCAAGCAATGGTTCGAAGACAGCGTTGCGGCTTGTGATCGCGAATTCAGTTCCGTCGCGTGGCGAGCGGGAATTGACATAATTCGCAACCGTCAGCCCCCCAGCGCCTGGCATGTGTTGCGTAATGACGGTGGGATTGCCCGGCATATGGCGGCCCATATAGCGGGCGAGGATTTCCCCATAGAAGCTTGAACTGCCGCCCGGTCCAAAGCCAATGAGGACGCGAACAGTCTTGCCGCGATAAAAATCAGCGACGTTGGTCTGGCTGAACGCCATATCGCCGAAGTTGATGATCGCCGCGACGGTCATGAAGATGAGCCTGATTTCAGTCCGCATGAGACCCTCCCCTCTATTTCTTATCGAGGCTTTCCTTGGGGACCAGCGCCGGTCCCATGAGCTTGCGGACTGCCTCCGGCGCATTGATGATGTCACTGATGAGTTGCGCCAGCTCTTCCCCGGATGTCGGATTAAGATCGAACTTCATGCTTCTGGCGTCTTCGATGAAGGCGGGATCCCTGGCCATCTCTGCGAAGGCTTTCCTCAGCGCCGCCACACGCTCGGCGGGAACGCCCGGCGTTGTGGCGAAAGGTCGCCCGACTGTTGACGATCGCGACATGAATTCTGCGAGAGGGCGGACATCGGGACTGAGAGCAAGGTCCAGCAACAGGGGCACATCAGGCATGGCCGGGTCTTTGCGCATGCCTGTCTGGATCAGTGGGCGGATGAGTTTCTTCTCGATATAATGGGGCGTCGTCGCAACATAGCTTGCATAGGTGTTTGTGCCGCGCCCCTCGACTTCGCCGCGCTCCATCGCAAGATTGATCTGCGGGCCGCCGACATAGCCGAGGATGATTTTGAATTTGGTTCCAAGAATATTGTTGAAGAAGGCGGGATATTGTACGGATGCTGAGGCCTCGCCGCCGCCGGTCGCCCCGATCGTGGTCTCGCGGATCTTCGCGTCTTCAATCGTTTTTGTTTGCGACGTATGCCAGACGACCAGAATTTGATTGGAGCTTTCGATATTTGCAATCCAGTTGAACTGGCGAAGGTCTCCCTGAAACTGGGGCGAAAGCCCGAGCGCCTGATCTGCGATCAGGCCCTGGCCAACGATCGACAGGATGGTGCCATCCCTTGGCGCGACGGTCGCGACATAATTGGCGGCGATAAGCCCGCCGCCGCCCACCATATTGATGGGAACGATCGTCGGCTGACCCGGAATGAATGCGCCCATGTGTCGTGCGACGAGACGCGAGAGCATGTCGTAATTGCTGCCGGTCGTGTCGCGGATGATGACCTTCATCTGCTTGCCTGGCCCGGCGTAGAAATCGCTGACCGGATCAGCAAATGCAGGCGCCGCTGCAGTGCTCAAGCTGCATGCGAGCGCAATGCTTCCCAAGGTGCTGGACAAACGCAAAGCCGCCTCCCGTTTCCTGCTTGCTTAAGGCCACCAGTTCGTCCGGACTGCTCCTTCTCCGATCATATCGCGAGCATTGATTTCACATAGTCCGGCGTGAAGGGTATCTTGCGCAAGCGCACGCCTGTCGCATCAAACACAGCATTGCCCATAGCGGCCGGGACGAGACCCAGCGCCATTTCGGCGGCGCCGGAGGGCGCTGCTTCCGGCCGCTCGATCAGGTGAACGTCGATGCGCGCGGGCACATGCTGCATGTGCAGCACGGGATAGGAGCTCCAGTCGAGGCTCGTGACCATATTGCGGTCCCACGTCAGCTCCTCGACTGTCGTGCGGCCGGTTCCGTAGACGAGCTGACGCTCGATCACATGGCGCAGGGTTTCGGGGTTGATGATGAGCCCGACGTCATGGGCGCAGACGAGGCGCGTCGCCTCAACGACCCCAGACCTGCGGTTGACGCGCACTTCGGCCACCAGCGCAATGAATGTGTCGAAGTGGCGCCTGTAGGCGATGCCGCGTCCTTCCACCACATCGCTCGTGCGGTCAACATCTGGGCGTGGCGAGGTGCGTTTTGTCCAGCCCGCCTTTTCGGCGGCGATGCGCACGGCGTCCTTGTCGCGGGGATGGGTGAGGTAGCGCAGGCGGAAGTCGACGGGATCCATCGCGACCGCGACGGCGATCTCGTCCATGAAGCATTCGCTGCCAAACAGGATGGGCGGGCCATAGGGGTCGCGCAAATGGGTGGAGCGCAAGGGTGAGGCGCGGTCCATGAGCGGCGCTATCGTTTCCCAGCCGACGCGGTTGTTGGCGAAGGTGTAGGAGGCGAATGGAATGTTGAAGCTGTTCTTGGGTTCGAGCTTCGCGCCGAGCAACTGCCCCGCGAGGGTCGCTGACGCCCGGCCTTCGTTCGTCGAGACATTCTCACGCGAAAAGCCGCGGGAGATGAGCTCATAGGCGATGACCTCGCCTGTCTCATCAATGCCCGCCTTGCAGAAATTGACGGAGGCTGTGCCTTTGGGATCCCAGCCCAGGCTCTCTTCACGCATCCACTGCACGCGCACGGGGGCGCCCAGCGCTTTGGAGAGCACGGCGGCGTCCGCTGTGGCGTCGCCCTGATCGTTGCGGCCGTAGGAGCCCGTGCCGAACATCCAGACCACGTGCACCTTGTCGCGCGGCATGTTCAGGAGATCGGCGACTCCGTCAGCGGCGTAATGCGGTTTCTGGGTCGAGGTGTAGATGGTTGCGCCGTCGACGCGCACATCCGCCACCGCGCAGCCCGGCCCCATGCTCGCGTGGGAATGGGTGGGATATTCATATTCTCCGGAAATGACGCGGGCGGCCTTGGCGAGCCCGTCTTCAAGCTTCCCATTCTCGCGTTCAATCGTTCGCTGCGTCACCTTGGCCTTGCGGATATGCGCATGAACCTCGCGATGGCTGGGGAAGGCGGGGTCGGATTGCGACCACTTCACCTGCACGGCGCGAAGCGCGCGCACGGCGTCCCACTCCTTCGGCGCGACGACGGCGAGGAGGTCCTTGATATGGACGATCCGCGCGCCTTTTATGTGGCGGATGGAGGCCTCGTCCACGCTGACCGGGACAGCGCCCGCCACGGGCGGACGCACCATGCGGGCGTGAAGCATGCCGGGAAGCCTCACGTCGCCGGGAAAATCCTGCTCCCCGAAAACTTTCTTGGGGAGGTCGATGCGTCGCGGCGATTGGCCGATGAGTTTGTAATCCTTGTAGCTTTTGAGCGGCGCATCGGTGGCGATGTCGTGCGGATTTCCCCACTGGCCGTTCCAGCGCACATTTTCCCTGAACGGCTTTCCGCCGATGATCTTGCCATAGGCGACGCGTTTGGAGGGATTGCTGCGCAGGAAGATGACGCCGTCCTTCACGGCGAGTTCGCCTGGCTGAACGCGCCATTTCCGTGCGGCTTCCTCGACGAGAATCTGGCGGGCCTGCGCGGCGGCTTTCATCAGCGATGTTCCGCGCCTTGAGACGCCCTGCGCGCCGCTGGCGCCGCCCATATTGAGCGTGCGGCGCGTGTCGCCCATGACCATGCGGATGGCTGAGAGAGGAACGTCGAGCTCCTCGGCCACCATCTGGGCGATGGAGGTTTCGAGCCCCTGGCCGCCATCAATCGCGCCATAGAACACATCCACCTTGCCGTTCTTGTCGATGGCGAGATAGGCGTCAAGGCTGTCAGCGAGAAGATCGGGATTGTTTGGCGATTTCGGCGATGGCCTTGCGGCTTGCGCCCATGCGTCGGGGCTCGCAAGCCCGATCATGAGGGCGCCGCTGGCGCTGAGGAAGGCGCGGCGGGAGGGTTGATGATCGCTCATGATCGTCTCCTTACGCTTGCTTTGAGGCGCGAAGCACCGCGCGCACGGCTGCGTTATGCGTGCCGCAACGGCAGATGAGATCATTGAAGGCGGCACGGACTTCGGGCTCTGTCGGCTTGGGGTTGCGCGCGAGCAGGGCGGCGCCTTCCATCAGCCAGCCGTTGATGCAATAGCCGCATTGATTGACTTGCTCTTCGATCCAGGCGGTCTGCAGGGGATGGGGCTTCTTGCGGTCGCCCAGTCCATTCAGCGTGGTGATCTTCGCCTTGGCGACCGCGCTGACCGGCAAGGAGCAAGAACGAACCGGCGCGCCGTCAACATGCACCGTGCAGGCGCCGCACTGGCCAAGGCCGCAGCCAAAGCGGGGATTGTTCAGCCCAAGATCATCCCGCAGCGCATAGAGCAGCGGCATGTCAGGGTCATCGACCGTGATCGTGTGCGCACGCCCATTCACCTGAAGCGTCATTTTTTGCGCCATGACGAACCTTCCCCCCTTGCAGCCATGGATTCCCATGTTTTTGGGCATTTCACCAAAGAACAGGATCAGACGTATTTGACCTTTTGTCCAGCCCGCCCGGCGTCGGTGTGGCTAGCTCACGATCGGATCTTGCTGGCGATGCTGCGCTGCGAGAGGGATTACCTTGTCGCGCGCTTCGCCTTCACCGCCGGTCAGTCGCGCCTGAAGTTGCGGCGGGCGCATGGACTGTGCCCTGGCTGAGCGCCCCTTGTGGTGGCTGAACATTTGGGTCTATGGTCGCGAATAATAATAATGGGAGGGGTGACCGATGAAGCGCATAGGCGGATTCTCTCAAATTTTTGCGCGGTGGGCGCTGACAGGTTCGTTGGGCGTCGCCTTCGCCGCCGCTCCGGCTCTCTTTGATCCGCCGGCCCTTGCACAAACGAAGGCTGCGCCCGCCTTGTCGGGAAAGGTCGCCTCGAAGGAGGAGGGCGCCATGGAAGGCGTCGTCGTCAGCGCAAAGCGGCAGGGCTCCACCGTCATGGTGTCGGTGGTCACCAACAATCAGGGCGAATACGCCTTTCCAGGGGATCGTCTGGAGCCCGGCGTCTATGACGTCACGATGCGCGCCATTGGCTATGTGCTGAAGCCGACGACCACGACGCTCGGGGACAGTGGCGGGGGCAAGCTCGATCTTGAGCTGACCAAGGCGACATATGAGCAACTGGCGCTCCAGATGTCGAACAGCGAATGGATCCAGAGCGCGCCGGGCACGCCGTCGCAAAAGGTCGGAATGCTGCGCTGCCTCGACTGCCATGGCATGCAGCGGCCTATGTTCTCCAAACATAATGCAGAGCATATGGCGATTGCGGTGCAGCGCATGACCGTGCATACGGCGAATGCGTCGCCCACATTTCCCTTCTTTTCCCAGAATGCATCCGAAGTCCTCGACAGTCCGCCAACAAAAGGCGAGGCGGATTTCGGCGCCTATCTCGCCTCCATCAATCTAAGCACCCATGGCGACAAATGGCCGTTCCCGCTGAAGCCCATGGCGCGTCCAAAAGGCAAAGCGACGCAGGTCATCATGACCACCTACGACCTTCCCGGCCTTTCGGCGCCGCATGACACGCTGCGCGACAAGGATGGCAATGTCTGGGTCTCCAATTTCCAGGAACAATTCATCACAAAGCTTGAGCCGAAAACAGGCAAGGTCACGCAGTATCCCGTGCCGGTCTCCAAGCCGGGCTTTCCGACGGGCGGCCTGATGATCACTCAGGACAAGGATGGCAACATCTGGCAGGGCATGATGGGGCAGGCGCAGCTCGCCAAGCTTGATGTGAAGACCGGCCAGGTGTCGGTATTGCTGGCGCCTGACTGGGACAAGGGCGACACGCGCTTCACGATGATCGACGCCTTGCATTCTCATGTCGATGGCAAGCTCTGGACGAAGACCAATGGCGGGCCTGACCCCAGCCACGCCAACAAGCTTTATCAAGTCGACATAGCAACGGGCCAGTTCAAGGAAATCCTACCGCCTGCGGGCAAGCGCGACATCGCGGCCTACGGCCTCGTGTCGGATCTCGACAACAACGTCTATGGGCTCGATAACAATGGCGCCCAAAAGCAGATCTGGCGCACGGACGCCAAGACCGGCGAGACGAAATACATCGACCTGCCCGGCGGCGGGGGGCGCCGTGGCCACATCGACTCCCAGAACCGGCTCTGGTTCTCCCAGTTCCATGTCAATCGCTATGGAATGTATGACCCCAAGACCGAGAAGGTGACGCTGTGGGATGTGCCGACTCCTTTCGCCGGCGCCTATGACGTGCAATATGATGATTCGCGCTATGTCTGGGGCGCAGACATGAGCACGGATCTTGCGCAGCGCATGGATGTCGAAACAGGCGAATGGACCGCCTATCTGCTGCCGATCTCCATCAACACGCGCCACGTCGATGTCCAGAAAAATCCGAATGGTCTGTCGAGCCTTTGGACAGAGGGGCAGCAGAACGGGAAGATTGTGCATATTGAACCGCTCACGCCCTAAGCGGCGAAGGAAACATCTCGATCAAATTCGGAGTATTCGGAATGTCGAAGATTGATTTGATGTCTCGCCGCGCGGCGGTGAAGCGCATTGGCGCAGCGGCCCTGGCGACGGGCGGAATCGCCTCCACTGTTCAAGCGCAAGTCTACAAGCCGCAGGAGCAAAAGAAGCTCACGCAAAAGGCCGCGCATTATCAGGATGGGCCGATGAAGGACGAAAGCTGCGCGAGCTGTCCCTATTTCATCCAGCCCAATGGCTGCGTGACAGTGGAAGGGCCGATCAGCGTCAACGGCTGGTGTCCGATGTATACGCAGTTCTCGCCGTTTGACCGCGGCGCGCATTGCGCGGGCGCAAAGAGTTGTTAGCGGAAGCTGGTTGAGGGCGGATTGAGGCGCTCATGTCGCGAGCGCCTCTGACCAGCTTCGCCTGTTGGCGTTTTCCCGGGCCTTGATGTCATCTCCAAGAAGGTTGTTCAGCCTCCGCCAAGGAGTGATGCGCCTGATCGCTGAGAGGGGTCGGTTTCGATTGTATGCGTCCAGCCGTGGCTGGACGGTTTCGCTTTGTTCATTCGACGTTGAAAACGTGCCCGCGTGGGGGCTCGTCACGCAATTACACCCGAAAACGAAAGATCCAATAGATCCCCATCAGCGCCCGTCCGGTTGGTCCCGGGGATGGGGCACATGTGCGCAACCCCAAGGGGGCGGGACATGTTAGGGCACATTCCTTGACTGCAGGTGCAAGCCCTCATGACGCTGGGTCAAGGTGAGGATGTGCACGCAGACAAGAGTGAAGGGAGGCGCCGCCATAAATATATCTAAAAAGTAGGCGGTTTGCGTGCAAACGAGGTCACCGCAGGTGATGGAGCCGACCACGAAGTGAAGGGGCGCGATGCGCCAGGTGCGGCTCCTGAGTCGTTCGTGCGCACTCAGGTCGGGTAAGAACGCCTGGCGTGATGGGCAAAGGCGATTCCCGTGCAAGTGGGCGGGGCTTATGGGGCTGAAGTCGCAGATCGTAGGCGGGAGATGATCGCCGGCGACGGGCTGAAGCGCTCGCGGACAAACTGTTCGAGCTGCGCTCCCGACATGGCGTCTGCTGGAAAACCGATCGAGGCCAGCGAGGCGAGATATTCAGTGTCCTGCATCATGTGATCGAAAGCCTGTCTCAAAACGGCAATGCGCTCGGGGCTCACCTCGGGTGGCGCGATTACGCTCAGTCCAACTTCAGATATAGAAGCAAGCAGGTCCATGACCGCCTTATCCTCGGGCTTCACAAGCTCAAGAATCGTCGGTGCATCAGGGGCTGAAGGCAAACGTTTCAAACCGGACATATAAAGAACCCGCAGCTTGCTCTGCTGTCGCATCTCCCCGAATGACCCATTGCCAAAACCTTCGATCTCCCCTCGTTCAATCGCCAGTTCTTCAGCAGTTTGCGATTGATATCCAAGCACAACCTTGAAACGCGTCCCTGCAAGTCTATTGATCGCCCATGGCACCATGGCTGCTGGGCCATTGGCTGCGTTGGCTCCAAAGATCACTTCCCTTTTGCGGGCGTCGTCAACGTTCTTGATTGATGATGCTTCTCCGACCATGCCCCCCATTTCGATCGGCCCTATCCGACCGATGAATTTAAGCTTCTGGATCTCAAATTTCAGACTGTCGTTTTGAAGTTTGTTGAGGATCACATAGGGTTGCACGACCAAGAGCGCCGATCCATCTCGCGGTGCGATGTTGTATGCATGCTCGGTGGCTCGCAACTGAGATGCGCCCGGCATGTTTTGCGGGACGAGAATGGGGGATCCGGGGATGTGCTTGCGCATGAACCTTGCGATGAAGCGCGCGTTGAGATCGTAAAAACCACCTTCTCCAGCGCCTATGATGACGGAGATCGTCTTACCCCTGAAAAGCTCTTCTCCTGTTTGCGCGATCGCAGGCATGGCGATCAGCGACGACATCAGGAAGCCGGTGAGAGTCGTGATGCTGAATCGTAAGAGCCCACACATCATGACAAAGCCTCCAGACAAAAAGTCAGATCAGAAACGGAAAAGACGGGCTGCGTTGTCGACGAGAACTCGATTGCGCTGTGTTTCGTCCGGGACAAGCTCCAGGAGCATATTCACAAGATCACCGTCGTTAGGCATCGCATTATGTTTAAAAACCATCGAATGCGGCCAATCGGTTCCCCACACGACCCGATCAGGCGCGCGTGCGACGAGCTCGCGCGCAAATGGTACGACGTCATCAAAGCTGGAGCCGCGGCTCATCATCCGATCTGCGCCGCTGATCTTGATCCAGATGTTCGACTCGTTCATGAGTTGAAGGATCGTTTGGAAAGCTGGCTGGTCGATCCCCAACTTGCCATCCACACGACCCATATGGTCGATGACCACTGGCGCAGGGCAGGCACGCAACGCGTCAGCGTGATCCGCAAGCGTGGCTCCGTCCGCATGAACGCAAACACACCAGTTGGCGCGAGCCGCATGATTGCAGACAGATTCGAATTCTTCCACGTTGAACACGCCGCCATGTTCTTCAATAAAGTTAAAACGCAGCCCGCGCACACCTATCTTATCAAGCTCTGCATAGTCTTCCGACGTCATCTTCGGGTCTGCGCGGATCATCCCGCGCAATCGGTCGCCGGCGCGCTTCAGCGTATCATAGGTGACCGCGAGATCGCCTGCATGGACGCTCGGATGCACCATGATTGCGCGATCAAGACCCAAATGATCCATCAAGGCAAGGTAGTGACCTAACGGAGCTGCCGGCGGCGTGTAGCGACGTTCGTCTGAATAGGGCAGCAGATGAGGGGGGCCAAAAACATGGAAATGGACGTCGCAACTTCCTGCTGGAAGCTTGAATTTGAGCGGATTCGGGTTTGGATCTGGCGGAAAGTTGACTCGGTCCTTGTTGTGCATCTTCAGTTCACTCCGCTTGCATGATGTCTCTTACGCGCGCCAGGGCTGCTTTGTCCGTCTCGATCGTCGCCCGAAGAACCTCAAGGACCTGTTGCGCGTCACGCGGGTCAATCTCTTGGCTGAGCTTAGCCATCCCTTCGAGAAGCTGCGGATCCTGGAGCATTTTGCGGAACGCTTCCTGAAGGGCGGAAGCTCGATCGGGTGGAATGCCGGGGGGCGCGACAACAATCTTTCCAGCCACGCGGCTCATCGCCAGAAAACGGAAAGCGTCGCGCTGGATCGGATCATCGGTGAGTTCCTGAAGCAGAGGCACTGTCGGAAATTGAGGATCTCTAATATCGGATGACTGGGCGATGAACGAAAAGCGATCCTGAGAGATCCAGTCGGGGCGAGCTTCAGTCAGCGTCGCATAGTTTGTGAACAGGCCATCTGCCTCGCCTGTCTCCATCGCAAGAAACGAGTCCGTGATGACCTTATATCCGGGAATGATCTTAAATTTTGTTCCCAGCAGCTTATTCATCGCATTGGGGACTATGTATTGCGCAGAGGCGGTGCCGGTTGCGGCGAGAACGACGGTTTTCGATTTCGCTTCTTCAATGGAAGAGACGCCAGCCCGTTTGAGAATTCCGACCAGTCCTGTCTCGCGTTTATTGAGTGAGCCGAGAATCGTGAATCGACGCGCATCGAATTTGACCAACTTGTTCAGTTCAAGAGCTTGCTCCGTCGGCATATTGTCATACAGCAGACCAATGACGGTGCCGTCGCGCGGCGCCGCGTTGTATAGATAGTTGGCGCCCTGCAACCCTCCGCCGCCGGGCATGGAGACGTGGCGGCCTTGCGGGCGTCCGGGGAGGTGCTGTGGCAATTTCTCGGCGATCAGTTGCGCAAGGAAGGCATAGAGGCCTGCTTCGGCGAACGGATTTATGACCTGAAGCGTCTTCCCCCGATAGAAGTCGGCCGATGAATCTTGAGACAAAGCCGGGTTGAGAAGCCCCAAAAGGATGAGCAGCGAAAAGCGCAGCCGTGATGAGTCCACCCATTTCATCGACAGCAATCCTCCCGTTTTTCTGTTTTCAATGGTGTAAGGACTTCGCGCTATTGTCAATCACTCCAGATTATCTCGCCCTTTGCCCAGGCGATGGTTTGTAGCTAATATTCCTGGAGTAAAAAACCTTGCTGGCGAAAGGAATCTCAGCGCAAGATGATGTTCGGCTTAAAAAGCGGCGAAGCGGGTGCAATTCGCCGCCAATGTTCGACCAGAGGGAGGAAGGGTTCTTATGGCTTTCACCAGGGATAAGGGCCCGGATCGTCCGTACGATGCCGAGGCGGGCGCTATCGACGCTCCGCCGCCAGAATCGGCATTGTCCTGGAAATCGTTTTTATCAACCTATCTTCCCGCACTCATCTATGCGTTGGGAGCTGGCATCGCTTTGCCCGCTGTGCCGACCTTGGCGAAATCTTTCAATGTTGGGTTTGGCGTCGCAAGCGGAATCGTAACTGCATTTTTGCTCGGCAATCTGGTGGGCACAATCCCCTCGGGGTGGCTTATTGATCGATTTGGCCGCCGCTCTGTGATGATCGCCGGCCCCATATTGACATCGGCTACTGCGCTTTGGGTCTGGAATGCGAGTTCATTCTCAGAGGTTCTGGTGTTGCGTTTTTTTAGCGGTTGCGCGGCGCAGATGTGGGTGATGGGCCGACTTGCTGCTATTTCGCAGAATGCCCCTGAAAGCCAACGCGGTCGTCTGGTGAGCTGGATGTTTGGCATGGATAATACGGGCAAGCTCGCAGGTCCCGTGATTGGCGGCTATATCGCGAGCGAATGGGATGCCACTGCTCCGTTTTTGGCATACTCGCTCATAGCATTGGTCGCTCTCGCTTTTACGCTTATGTTTGGAGAGAAAGCCACGCGCGTCGATCCTGGCGCCCGATCTAGTAAACCAGTGTCGGCGAGAAAATTGACGATCAGGCAGATCATCTTGCCGCGTCTTGTCTATTTTGGCGTGGCTTTGTTCGCCGGTTTGACACGGGGGCCTGTCACAGCGGATCTTTTGCATCTTTACGCGGCCTATGCATACCATCTGGGACCTGCGGAAATCGGCTATCTTGCGACAGGTGCGGCTGTCATTGCGTGGCCTATTGGGTTTATCGCTGGCTGGATTCTCGATCGTTTCGGGCGCAAGCGGACCATGGTCCCTGGATTTACCGGCGTCAGCATCTCGATGGCGCTTCTCTCAGCATCAGCTTATTGGGACTATAGTTACTCTTGGTATGTTGGGTTTTTCTTTCTTGCGGTAGCGACCCAGTCGCTCACGGGGGGATCGGTGCAGACCGTGGGTGCAGATGTCGCTCCCAAGGAGGCTCGCGGCTTCTTTCTCGGGATGTGGCGCTTCACAGGGCAGGGCGGTCAGGCGATAGGCCCAATTATTTTCGCAATCCTCGCATCACAAGTGAACTATAGCACAGCATTTTTGTTCACTGCTGGCTGCGCCGCCTGTGTAGCGGCGCTTTTGATTTTTCGCGTTCCCGAGACCCGTTCGGACACTGCATGATGTGTTTCAGGTCATCTGCTTAATTCAGTGCGAGCGATTTTGTACAGTATTGTCTGCGAAGGAAACTGCAGGGTCGAAGGGGCGGGTGTTGGAGGCCATAGTTCAACGTCCGCCCCTTCAGCTAGAACCTATTTTTTGGTCGCGTCCCCCCACGTGGTGTAGCAGGACGGTAGCCAGTCGCCCGCGAAGCGCGCTCCCATAGCGCCGTAGCGAGCGGGCGGCTGGCGGTGGTCATCGGCGGTTCGCCCGGTCAAGCTGGGTTGTGAATACAAACACAACCAAGGAA
>CANGFT010000077.1 GCA_947453205.1 Beijerinckiaceae bacterium
GCGATGCGGGTGATGCGCCCGTTCACGGGGGCGCGGTTCACGTGGCAGTCGAAGACGGACATGAAGACCGAGACGCGCTGCATGGGCTCGTCGCCCAGCTCCAGCTCCGGCGGGGGCACGAAGCGGCCGACCGAGCAGACATAGCCATCAGCCGGCGAGACCACGAGGCCCTCGCGCAGCGGGGTCACGCGCGGGGGGTCGCGAAAGAAATAGGCGCACCAGACCGTGAGAAGCGCCCCGATCCAGCCCAGCGGCGGCCAGATCCAGTGCAGGATCAGCGATCCCACGGCGAAAGCGACGATGAACGGATAGCCCGCAGGGTGGATCGGCACGAGCTGCTTGCTGACGGAATCAAGAATGGACATCCGGGGGCCTCAAGTTCTGTTGTGGGCTATGTGCCATTTCATCAGGGAAAAGTCACGGCGCGCCGTGGCTCTGCGGCGCTCATGCGCCAATGTTGACCTTGACGCTGACGCCCTCCTCCTCCGCAGCGCGGCGGATCGCTTCCTGGGCGGCGTCGACCTCGCGCTGGCGGTTCCACATGGCGGCGTAGACGCCCCCTCTGGCGAGAAGATCCTCGTGGCGGCCGCGCTCCACGATCACGCCCTGATCGAGCACGATGATCTCATCCGCATTCACGACCGTCGAGAGGCGGTGGGCGATGACGAGGGTGGTGCGTCCGCGCGAGACGCGGTCGAGCGCGATCTGGATCTCGCGCTCGGTGAAACTGTCGAGCGCCGAGGTCGCCTCGTCGAGCACCAGAATCGGCGGGCCCTTGAGGATGGTGCGGGCGATGGCGACGCGCTGCTTCTCGCCGCCGGAGAGCTTCAATCCGCGCTCGCCGACCTGCGCATCGTAGCCGCCGGGAACGAGGCGGATGAAATTGTCGATCTGCGCGAGGGCCGCGGCCTCCTCCACCTCCGCATCGCTCGCCTCCCAGCGGCCATAGCGGATGTTGTAGGCGATGGTGTCGTTGAAGAGCACGGTGTCCTGCGGCACCATGCCGATGACCTCGCGCAGGCTGCGCTGCTGGATGCTGGCGATGTCCTGCCCGTCGATGGAGATGCGGCCCTTCTGCGGCTCATAAAAGCGGAACAGCAGGCGCGAAATGGTCGATTTGCCCGCGCCCGAGGGGCCGACGATGGCGATGGTGCGCCCGGCCGGAACCTCGAAGCTGACGCCCTTCAGAATGGGGCGCACGGGGTCATAGGCGAAATGCACGTCCTCGAACCGAACGGTCCCTGCGTCGACCCGCAGCGGCGGCGCGCCGGGCTTGTCCTCGATCTCCGGATGTTCGTTGAGGAGCTGGAACATCGTCTCGATGTCGATCACCGCCTGCTTCACCTCGCGATACAGCATGCCCATGAAGTTCAGGGGCTGGTAGAGCTGGATCATCATGGCGTTGACGAGGACGAAATCGCCGATGGTGTTGGTTCCGTTGTGGATGCCGGAGATGCACATCAGCATCACCAGCGTCAGGCCGATGGTGAAGATCACCCCCTGCCCCGAGTTCAGCACCGCCAGCGAAACATAGCTGCCGATGGAGAGCCGCTCATAACGGGCCATGGCCTTGTCATAGCGTTCGGCCTCGCGCTTTTCAGCGCCGAAATATTTCACGGTCTCATAGTTCAGCAGGCTGTCGATGGCCTTGGTGTTGGCGTCGGTGTCGCTCTCGTTCATGGAGCGGCGGATCGACATGCGCCAGTTGGTCGCCGTCGTGGTGAACCAGAGATAGCAGACGATCATCACGGTGACGACGAGCGAGTAGCGCCAGTCGAACTGGTAGAACATGACCCCGAGGATGAGGACGAACTCGACCAGCGTGGGAATGCCCGTGAGCATGCTCAGGCGCACGATCTGCTCGATGGCGGTGCGTCCGCGCTCGAGCACCCGCGTCAGGCCGCCGGTCTTGCGCTCCAGATGGAAGCGCAGGGACAGGCGATGCAGATGCACGAAGACCTCGTCCGCCAGACGCCGCACGGCGTTCATGGAGACGGCCGCGAACAGCGCGTCGCGCCCCTGGGTGAAGAGCTGCATGAAGGCGCGCAGGACGCCGTAAAGGATGGTGAGCGCCACCGGCCCCGCCAGCACGGTCATCACTTCAGGATTGTCCACGCCCTTTTCGGTCAGGGCGTCGGTCGCCCATTTGAACGAGAAGGGCACCGCGATGGTGACGAATTTCGCGATGAACAGCAGCGCAAGAGCGCCCACCGCCCGCACATGGAGGTCGCGGCGGTCCTTCGGCCAGACATAGGGCCAGAGATTGACGACCGTGCGCACGAGCGAAGTCTCGGGTTTAGGCGCGGCTGGAGCAGGTTTGGCGCTGGCGTGCGGGTGCGGATGATCCGTCATGAGGACTTTCTGAAGGAGCCGAGAATCTGGACAGACCCGACCATATAAGCCCGCCCGGCGGAAAACGCACCCTCGCCGAGGACGAGACCCACAGGCTACCGGGGCGCGGGCTGGGGGGTGACGAGCACCTGACCGGGGAAGATGCGGTTGGGATCGCGGATCTGGCCGGAATTGGCCTCGTAGATCTGCGTGTAGCGCAGGCCCTGGCCCAGAACCCGCTGGCTGATGCGCCAGAGGCTGTCGCCGCGCACCACCTTGACCGACTGGATCTCCGGCACCACGGCGACGCCGGGCGCAGGCGTCTCGGGGGCGGCGGGCGCCGCAGGCGCGGCGACAGGCTCGACCGGAGGAACGTAGCGGCCGGCCTCCTGGCGGGGATAGTCGAAGGGGGCCTGGGCGCGGGCGACCACCCTGCCGCCCTCCTCCACGAGATCGGCGCGGACCTCATAGTGGCCGGGCGACATGCCCCGCTCCACCCGCAAGGTCCAGGCGCCGTCGGGAGCGGCGCGCACATCCGCCACGAAGGCCTCGTTGAGATAGAGGCGCACGGCGCCGCCGGGCGGGCCGAGGCCCGAGGCGAAGAAGGCGCCGTCCTCGCCCGCCTCGACGGTGCGCACCGTGACGGCGCCGGGCGGGGTCTGGTCCTTGCCGCCGCCGTCCGACAGGACGCGGGTCGGCTTATCCGGCTCGATGACGGTGGCGAGGGTCTTGTCAGAGGCGCGCGAGGGGACGGAGACGACGAGGCTCGCCAGCCCCTCCTGAGCGCCCTCGCCAACCCGCAGGTTGAGAAGATGGTCGCCCGGCCGGAAGGCGGGAGGGATGAGCACGAACTGCCCCTCCGCATCCGAATCCGTCTCCGCGAGGACGCGCGGCCCCTCGCTCAGCACCACGCGCGCGCGCGCCGCGCCCCGACCGGCGATGACCGTATCGCCGGAGGGCTCGACCCGAACCACATCGAGGCTCGGCTGGATGGGGGCGGCGGCAGCCGCATCTGCGGAGGCAGGCGGCTCTTTGGCGGCCTCGGCGGGGCTGGGGGCGGCGTCAGGTTTGGGGGCCTCGGCAGGTTCGGGCGCGGCGGCGATGACGGGCTGCGCCGCCGCAGGAGGCTCGATCGAAGAGGGCTTGACCCAAGAGGGCTCGACCGCAGGAGGCGAGACGGCGACGGCGGGGGGCGCCGGCGCACGCCTGATGGCGGTGGGCGGCTGCTCGACAGCGCGCCATCCGACCACTGCGACCGAGACGACGCCCAGGACCGCCGCCGCCAGCATGAGAACCCGCGAACCCGACATTAAGCCGCGCCTTTCAAAAACACTGTGATACCCTAGCCGCATTTGCGCCAAACCGCCACCTTATGGAGGCAGGCGAAGCTAAAGCTAGAAACAGGACGATCTTATGACCAGCGCTCGTTTGAGAAATGTTTGCGTCTACTGCGGTTCGGCGTCGGGCGAGGATCCGCGTTACGCAGCCGCCGCAGTGGCCCTCGGCCAGGCGCTCGTCGCCGCCGACCTTGGGCTCGTCTATGGCGGGGGCGCCAACGGCCTCATGGGAATCGTCGCACGCTCCGTTCTGGAGGCGGGCGGACGCGTTACGGGAATCATCCCCGATTTTCTTGAAAAACGCGAACTGATGCTGCGCGAGGCCCAGGATCTCGTGGTCGTGCCGGACATGCACACCCGCAAACGCCTGATGTTCGAGCGGGCCGACGCGTTCGTCGCCCTGCCCGGCGGCGTCGGCACCCTCGAGGAGCTCGTCGAACAGTTGACCTGGGTCCAGCTTGGCCGTCACCGTAAGCCCGTGCTCATCGCCGATGTCTGCGGCTTCTGGCGGCCCCTGCTGGGCCTTCTGGCCCATATGCGCGAAACCGGCTTCATCCGGCAGGACACGGAAGTCCACTATCTCGTCAGCGAAAAGATCGAGGACGTGGTGCCGATGCTCAAAAAAGCGGCGGAATACGCCGCTCGGGACGCAGCGGAGGCGCAGCCGCTCGACAATCGCCTGTGAGAAAGTGAAAGCCCGATTTGCATCTTCCGGTCGGATGCTCTTTAGTTAAGGAAGAGTTAAAGGAGGCCATCATGAAACTCGTGCGTATCGTCGCCATCTCGGCGTCTGTTCTGTCCGGCTGCGTCGGCGCCTATGCCCAGCAGGCCACCCCCGCCAAGGCCAAGCCTGCCGCCGCCGCCGCCGATGTTCTGGTGGACAACCGCCGGGAGGCGACCCTTCTTGAACTCACGATCAAGTCCAAGGCCAAGGGCGCCGAGGAGATCGTCCTGGCGAGGGATCTTGGCCCCGGCGCCAAGCAGACCGCCAAGCTGCCCGCCAAGGCTGGCTGCGTGTTCGACGTCTCCGGCGCCTTCGACGACGAGTCCGTCCTTGAAGTGGCCGGCGTCAACCTGTGCAAGGACAAGCGGATGACCCTGGTCGAGTGACCAGAGGATCACTGCGCGGGCGTCAGCCCCTCAGAAGATCAGCTCTTTTAGAAGGCATGCGCGCCCCTTCCCATCGGGAGGGGCGTTCTTCTGCGCCGTCCGCTCACGCCCCGGCCTTGAACAGCTTGTAGACGATGGCGTCCGTCAGGGCCTGGAAGGAGGCGTCGATGATGTTGGCGGAGACGCCCACCGTCGACCAGCGTGCGCCGGTCTCATCGCCAAATTCAATCAGCACCCGCGTCACCGCATCCGTGCCGCCCTGGAAGACGCGCACGCGGTAATCGAGCAATTCGAGATCGCTGATGTGGCGCTGGTATTTACCGAGATCCTTGCGCAGCGCGAGATCGAGGGCGTTGACCGGGCCATTGCCCTCGGCGGCGGAGATGAACTCCTCGCCATCGACGATCAGCTTCACAATAGCTTCCGACACAGTGGTGAGCTCGCCCTGCGCATTATGGCGACGCTCCACATTGACGCGGAAACGCTCGACGTCGAAATAATTGGGCGTCTGGCCAAGGATGCGTCGCGCCAGCAATTCGAAGGAGGCGTCGGCGCCTTCATAGGCGTAGCCCAGAGATTCCTTCTCCTTGACCTCATCGAGCAGGCGCCCGACGCGTGGATCATCCTTGGCGACGGTGACGCCGATGCGCTCGAGCTCCGCCAGAATGTTCGACTTTCCCGCCTGATCGGAGACCAGAACCTTGCGCTCATTGCCGACAAGCGCCGGGTCGATATGCTCATAGGTGCGCGGATCCTTCAGCACGGCCGAGGCGTGGATGCCCGCCTTGGTCGCGAAAGCCGAGCCTCCCACATAGGGCGCATGGCGGTCAGGCGCCTGATTGAGCAATTCGTCGAGCGTATGGCTGATCTTGGTGAGGCCTGCGAGCTTCTCCCTGGAGACGCCGATCTCGAAACGATCGGCATAATCGCTCTTGAGAAGAAGCGTGGGGATCAGCGAGGTGAGGTTGGCGTTGCCGCAACGCTCGCCCAATCCATTCAACGTGCCCTGAATATGCCGCGCGCCCGCCCGAACCGCCGCCAGCGAATTGGCCACGGCGTTCTCGGTGTCGTTATGGGCGTGGATGCCCAGATGTGAGCCCGGCACATGCCGGGCGACCTCATGCACGATGCGCTCGATCTCATGGGGCAGCGTGCCGCCATTGGTGTCGCAAAGCACGATCCAGCGCGCGCCTGATTCATGGGCGGTGCGCGCGCATTGCAGGGCATAGGCGGGATTGGCCTTGTAGCCGTCGAAGAAATGCTCGCAGTCAAGGATCGCCTCGCGCCCGTGCTGGCGCACGAGCTTGATGGAGTCGGCGATCCCATCGAGGTTCTCATCGAGCGTGCAGCCGAGCGCCACATGGACCTGATAATCCCAGCTCTTGGCGACGAAGGTGACGACATCGGCGTCGGCCTCCAGCAGCCCCGCGACGCCCGGATCATTGGCCGCCGAACGGCCCGCGCGCTTGGTCATGCCGAAGGCGGCGAAACGCGCCTTTTTGGTCGCCTTCTGGCGGAAGAATTCGGTGTCGAGCGGATTGGCGCCGGGATAGCCGCCCTCGACATAATCGAGGCCGAGATCATCCAGCACGCGCGCGATCTTGCGCTTGTCCTCGAGCGAAAAATCGACGCCCGTGGTCTGCGCGCCGTCACGCAGCGTCGTGTCGAAGAGATAGAGACGTTCAGGCATGTCGATGATCCCGGGACTGGCTCAGGCGGCGTCGCCCTTGGCGAGCGCCTTGCGCATGGTTGTGTTGGCGAGCCATTCATCGCCGATGATGACGCTGTTGCGCGATTGTGGCTCATAGCCGCGCTTTTGAAAGAACGGCACGGCGTTGTCGCTCACATCGCTTGTCAGATGCGCCGCCCCGCGCGCGCCCGCCAGTTTTTCGAGCGCGTCGGCGAGCATGGCGCCCAGCCCATGTCCCGCATAGTCGGGATGGACATAAAGCAGATCAAGCTTGTCGGCGCCTGCGAGGCTGGCGAAGCCGACCGGCGATCCATCAGCGAGGGCGACGATGGTGAGGCCGCCGGCCAGCCGTTTGGCGAAGGCAGGGCCATCATCTGCGATGGAGGCCCAGGCGGCGCGCTGGTCGAGATCGTAATCATCCTCCGTCAGCACATCGATGCTTTCCTGAAAGATCAGCGCAAGCAGCGGCGCGTCAGAGGGCAGTAAGGGACGCAGCGAGGCTTTCATCGTTTCGCCTCCCAGGTGGTGCGCATTTCGCCAGTCGCTGGGTCTTTCGCATCCTTCAACGCGACCCCCCGGGCGGCGAGCTTATCGCGGATGCGGTCGGACTCCGCCCAGTTCTTAGCCGCGCGGGCGGCGAGGCGGGCTGCGATCAGGTCTTCGATTTCGGCCGGGGAAATGGCGAGGTCGGCTTCGCGCAGGGCTTTCCATTCGCCAGGCGTCATCTGAAGGAGGCCAAGCAGCCGCGCGCAGACGCGGGCCTGCGCGGGGTTCTCGCTCGCCATGGTGAAGAGTTCGGCGATGGCGCCGGGCGTGTTGAGATCGTCAGCCAGAGCGGCCATGAAGGCCTCGGCGGGCTGCGCGCCATCCTCGGCGGCCACGCCTTCGAGCGCCCCATACCAGCGGTCGAGGGTCTTCTCCGCCTCCTCCAGCGCCTTCACGGTCCAGTCGATGGGCTGGCGGTAATGGGTGCGCAGCATGGCGAGGCGCAGGGTCTCGCCAGCCCATTTGCGCCCGCCGAAATGGGTCGTGTGCAGCAACTCGTTGATGGTGACGAAATTGCCGAGGCTCTTCGACATCTTCTCGCCCTCGACCTGCAGGAAGCCGTTGTGCATCCACACATTGGCCATGCGCGGCGCATCGAGCGCGCAGCAGGACTGGGCGATTTCGTTCTCGTGATGGGGGAAGACGAGGTCTATGCCGCCGCCGTGAATGTCGAACACGTTTTCATCGGCGGGCGCGCAGGTGATCTTGCCTGCGAAGTCGCGGATCAGGCGGCGCCACGACATGGCGGAACATTCGATATGCCAGCCCGGACGGCCTGGGGTCGCGACGCCGCAGGGCGAGGGCCAGCCGGGCTCGCCCGCCTTCGAGGGCTTCCACAGAACGAAATCGGTCGCGTCGCGCTTGTAGGGCGCGACATCGACGCGGGCGCCTGCGATCATCTCGTCGAGCGATCGGTTGGCCAGCGCCCCATAACGCGGCCAGCCGCCCTTGTGGGCGTCCATGGCGGCGGGCGAGAAAAGAACGTGATCCTCCGCCACATAGGCGAAGCCTCTGGCGACAAGGCGCTCGATCAGCTCGACCATCTCCGCGATATGTTCGGTGGCGCGGGGCTGCACGTCGGGATCGAGGCAGCCGAGCGCCTTCACATCGGCCTGAAAGACCCGGTTCGTCTCCTCGGTCAGCTCGCGAATGGTGATGGAGCGTTCGGCGGCGCGGGCGTTGATCTTGTCGTCGACGTCCGTGATGTTGCGCACATAGGCCACGGCGTCGACGCCATAGAGAGTGCGCAGCAGGCGGTAGAGCACGTCGAAGACGATGATCGGCCGGGCGTTGCCGATATGGGCGAGGTCATAGACCGTGGGCCCGCAGACATACATGCGCACATGGGCGGGATCGATGGGGGCGAAGGCCTCCTTCGAGCGGGTGAGCGTGTTGTAAAGACGTAAAGACATGTCTTCCCCGAGCCTCGCTGGCTCGGTTGCTGCTTGCATGGGGACAAGTCGGCGCCGGCCAGCGAGATCGCTAGCTGATAATGATGGTCCGGCAAAGGCGGAGCGGGCGCTTCATGGCGCGGACAATGCGGCAGGGGAAGGCTGGCGTCAAGGGTGGGCAAGCCACCCTGCCCAGCAAAAAGCCGCGCCGAAGCGGGGCTCCATGCCTGTGATCAGGTCTTAACGCCCGACAGCCGGGGTACCGTTTCAACTTAAACTCTCATTAAGCGAAGCTCAAGATTTCTGCGCCCCGCCCGCAACCCGGAACCGCCGGCTCAGCAACACCAGCCCCAGCACCGCAAGGGCCGTCAGCACGGTCGGCGCGTCTATGGCCTCGCCCGCCAGCAGGGCGGCGAAGCCGATGGTCACGAAGGTCTGGAGGAACTGGATCTGGGCGACCCGCGCCGTTCCGCCCATGGCGAGGGCCGCGTTCCAGATGAAGAAGGCGAAATACTGGCTGACGACCGAGAGGTAGAAAAAGGCGCTCCATCCCCGCAGGCTCACGGCGGCGAGAGTGTCCGGCCAGAGCCAGACCGCCGCCGGAAGGGCCGCCGCGAGGTTGATGACCAGCGCCCAGGAGATCACCGTCCAGCCCGGCATGACCCGCGCAAGCTCCGCCGAGGCGACATAGCCGGTCGAGGCGCAAAGGACGGTGCCCAGCAGCCAAAAATCCCCCACGCTCAAGCCGCCAGCGCCCTGCCGCAGGGCATAGGCGATGATGACCGCCGCTCCCACGAGGCTGCAGAGCCAGAAGCCCAGGCTCGGCCGCTCACCCGACCACAGGGTCGCGGCAAGCGCGGTGCACAGCGGCAGCAGGCCGAGCACGACGCCGCCATGAGCGGAGGGAACCGTCACAGAACCCATGGCGCTGGTGAGCTGAAACCCCGTGCAGACCGTCACCGCCACATACAGAAGCTTCGGCCACAGGCGCCGCTCCGGCGGCCTTGCGCGGGCGAGGATGAGCACGAGCGCCGCCACCAGTCCGCCGACCGCCGCGCGGATGGCCGTCATCGCGAGGGGATCGAAATCGAGCACCGCCACGCGGGTCATGGGCAGGGTCGCGCCGAACATGCAGACGCCGCAAAAGCCCAGCAGAAGGCCGCGCGTTTCCCGGAAGATCGTGATTGCAGATTCGGATTCGCCAGATTCAGACTTCATTTGCGATTCATGTCCCGCCGCCAAGGCTTCATTAAACATTTATTCACGCGGCGGGGGCAAATTCGCGCCCTGTTCCCCCAATTCCGAGCGTCTCATGTCCGGTTCGATCCTCCGCCCTGCCGCAGCCCTGCGTCTGACGGCCGCCATTCTCTCGGCCCTGGCCCTGAGCCCCGCGCAGGCGAAGGATGGCGAGACCTTCGTCATCAGCGCATCGGAAGGCTATGGCGTCTCGGACTGTTTCGTGAAGGGCGCCGCCTGCGGCCCCGTCATCGCCGACGCCTGGTGCCAGTCGAAGGGCCATGTCCGCGCGACGGCCTTTGGCCTGGCCTCCGACATCACCGCGACCATCGAAGGCGCCGCGAAGGCCGCCGCCAGCGCGCCCGGCGCGACGATCATCACCTGCGGCGACTAGCCCTTCTTTTCCTCAGAACGGTCAAGTCAGCCCTGCCCGCCTCATTGCCGTCACGAAGCGGAGCGAGATAAAAGGGTGTTGATTCTTCGCCGCCCGCGTGACCGCGCGGCGGGGCGTGACCCAGAGGATTGCATGATCGTTTCCTTTCAAGCGGCGCGCGGACGGCGGGGGCTTCGGCTGGCCGCCGCAGGGCTCGCCCTTCTGGCCGGCCTGTCGGGCGCCCTCGCGCAGGGGCTCGAATGTTCGCGCCTGCAGGCGCAGATCGCCAGCATGGGCCCCGGCGACGCCAACGCCGCCGCCGGTTTCGCCGACGCCGCCCGTCGGCAGCAATATGAGCTTGAGCGCACCCAGAATTACGCCCAGTCCATCGGCTGCAACGCCAAGCAGTTCCTCTTCTTCGGCAGCGCCCCGCCCGCCCAGTGCAATGACCTCAAGGCCCAGGTGCAGCGCATGCGCGAAAATCTCGCGGCCATGCAGGCGCAGGAGCGCCGCGCCGCCGATGGCGGGCGGGCCGAACTGGTCGCCCGCTTCAACGCCATGTGCTCAGCCGAACCGGCGCGCGGCAATCTGGTTGACCGGCTGTTCGGCAAGGAACCCCTCCCCGGTCCCGTCCCCGACATCATGGCCGACCCCCTGGACCCCGCGAATGACGATCCAGCCAAGGGCGGCGCCAAGCTTGTGTGCGTGCGCACCTGCGACGGCGGCTTTTTCCCGCTCGCCTCCTCCGCAAGGCGCGGCGGGGCCGAGGGCATGGCCGACATGTGCCGGGCGCTCTGCCCCAATGTGGAGTCCAAGCCCTACACCTATTTCTCGTCAGCCGACATCGAACAGGCCGTCGGCCTCGACGGGACGCCCTACAAGGCCCTGCCCAACGCGCTGAAATTCCGCACGAAATTTGATCCTGCCTGCACCTGCAAGCCGCCCGGCAAGAACTGGGTGCAGGCGCTGGCCGAGGCCGAGGCCCTGCTGGGGCGCTCGCGCTCCGACATTGTGGTGACGCCTGAAAAGGCCGAGGAGCTGTCGCGCGCGACGACCGCCAAGACCCCGCCCGCCAAAACACCTCCCGGCAAGCCCGGCGCGCCTGCAAAGCCCGAGGTCGACCCCATGCTGGCGATCGAGGCCGCGGCCAACGCCAAGGCGCCCACCGCCAGCAACGACTCGGCTGGAATCGCAGGCAGCGCCAGCAGCGCGGCCAGAACCTATGGCTTGAATGATGGCCAGATCCGCGAACAGGGCACCGCCAACGGCGCCCGCAAGATCAGGGTAGTCGGGCCAACGCTTTAGCCCGCCCGAGGAGCGGCAACAGCGCCGCAAGCTCCGGCCCCTGGTCGCGCCCCGTGAGGGCGAGGCGCAGGGGATGGAACAGGGCCTTGCCCTTGCGTCCCGTCGCTTGCTTCAGGGCGCCCGTCCACTGGCTCCAGGTCTTCTCGTCCCAGGGCTCTTGCGGCAGCAGGGCGCGCGCCTCGGCCAGATAGTCGGCGTCCTCGATCACGGGCGTGACCTCACCCTCGACGACCCGCCACCAGACCGCCACATCGGCGAAGACCGTTAGATTGCCCCGCACCGCCAGCCAGAAAGGCTCGGCGCGATGGCCGACGATGTCATGGGCCGCAAGCCGCTCACGAACCGCCTCATAGTCGAGCCCATGGAGCGTGCGCGCCGACAGGGCGTCGAGCTCGGCGGGGTCGAATTTGGCCGCGCCCCGCGAGGTGTGGGTGATGTCGAAGCGCGCCTGCAATTCGTCGAGGGAGCGCACCGGCGCGACCGCATCCGAAGAGCCAGTCAACACCGCAAGCGCCGCCACGGCCAGCGGCTCCACGCCCGCCTCGCGCAGTCCCGCGATGGACAGAGCGCCGCTGCGCTTCGACAGGCCCTCGCCCGAGGACGAGGTCAGGAGATTGTGATGGGCGAAGCTCGGGGCATGGGCGGGATCGCCCAGGATTTCAAAGAGCTGGAGCTGCACCGCCGTATTGGTCACATGGTCCTCGCCCCGGATCACATGGGTGACGCCAAGGTCGATGTCGTCCACCACCGAGGGCAGCGTATAGAGCCAGCTGCCGTCCTCGCGCATGAGCACGGGGTCGGAAAGCGAGGCGCAGTCGATGTGGCTGTCGCCGCGCACGAGGTCCGACCAGGCGACCGTGCGCGCCTCCAGCTTGAACCGCCAGTGGGGCTTGCGTCCCTGAGCGGTCAGCGCGGCGCGGTCAGCATCGCTGAGGGCGAGGGCGGCGCGGTCATAGACGGGCGGCAGGCCGCGGCCGATCTGGCGCTTGCGGCGCCGGTCGAGCTCGTCGGGCGTTTCGAAACAGGGGTAGAGGCGGCCCATCTCCTTCAGCCGCTGCGCGGCGGCGGCGTAGAGGGCGAAGCGTTCGGACTGGCGCACCATGAGATCAGGATGGGCGCCGAGCCAGGCGAGATCGACCTCGATGGCGGCGGCATATTCGGCCTTCGACCGCTCGAGGTCGGTGTCGTCGAAGCGCAGCACGAAGCGTCCGTTGAAGCGGCGCGCGAAGAGATAGTTGAACAGCGCCGTGCGCGCATTGCCAAGATGGATGCGGCCTGTGGGCGAAGGCGCGAAACGGACGACTGGAGTGCGCATGCGGAACCTTGAATCATAGCGCCGCGCGGATGGCGGACGCTCCTTTCTGGCTCAAGCCGGATCAAATGTTAAGCGAGGCGCTTGCCCGCTTCCTGCGGTCAACGGCGACGCCGCCTCAAAGGTTCAGGCGCAATCACGGCAGCGCCTCTGAACGACCGGGCTGATCCTTGACAGTTCAAACCGGGTTGATGGTTGACACTATTCTTGGTCTGTTCTCACCGCTTCGCCCCGCCGCGCGCGCGGCGGGGCGAAGCGGTGGAAAATCTTTGCGGGGTCGATCATCCCGAGGGCGTGATCAGCGAAGTTGACGACATAGCGACCCTCGTCGCATTCGGCAATTCCCACGACCTCGCCCGCCAGGGCTTCGCCGATGAACACATGTCCGCCGCGCCATTTGATGTCGCCCGAGCTGCGCACCCGGCGCACTTCATGATCGGCGTCATACCACGGGTCCACCACTTTGCGGGGCATCGGCCGATCTGACGGACGCCATAGTTTCGCGGGTGGCGTCTGGTCGAGGGACTCATGCGGCCGCTCGTCATTAAAGCTCTTTCGGAAAGCGTCGAAGCGATGCTGCTGCTCCTGCGCCGTCGCGCTGGGCGGACGCGTCGTCTCTTGCTTCAAGGTGCGGTGCATGCGTTCATGCCGTCCGTTGTCCTGCGGCTTGGCTGGACGCCCATAATGCGGCGCAACCCCCAGCTTGAGCAGCCAGATCGACAAGCGAGAAAGGCCGCCCGCCCCCTGCGAGCCAAACGGCGCGCCATTATCCGAGCGCATGGCGAGGGGCAGGCCGAACTCCTTGAAAAGCCGCTCCAGAACAGGCTTCACGCCATCATGGCTCTGCGGGACGATCCGTACTTCGAGAAGGTAGCGGCTCGCGTTGTCGGTCACTGTCAGAGGGTCTATCCGCTGGCCGTCGCGCGTTCGGAACCATCCCTTGAAATCGACGCACCATTCACTGTTGACCTCAAGTGGCGGCGCCTGAGGATGATCCACGGCGATCGGCCGACGGCGGCGGCGAACCGGCGCGATCAAACCTGCGCGCTTCAAGATGTCGCCGATCGTGGAGACGGCGGGCCAGGCTTTGTCCGGCGCTTCCATCAGCAGTCGGGCGCGTATCTTCTTGGGACCGAAATAGGGAAACTTGCGCCGCATCGCCTCGATGTCAGCGGCCACGGCCGCATCGGTGCGCAGGGGCTGCGTTCCCGGCGCATGGGAACGGTCCCGGAACCACAGGGCGTCGCCCGACGCGCGGCGGTTGCGCCAGGTGTAGAAGGTCTCGCGGCTGACCCCATAAAGCGCGCTCAGCTCGGAAACGCTGAATGCCCCGGAGTCGTAATCGCTGAGCATCTTGATCCGTTCTTCCATCGCACAGGTCTCTCGAAAGGCCATCGGAAGCTCCTCCCGAGGGCTATCTTCACCTGTCAACCATCAACCCGGTTCAAACTGTCAGGAATCAGCCCGGTTCATACC
>CANGFT010000078.1 GCA_947453205.1 Beijerinckiaceae bacterium
ACGATCAACTATCGTACGTTCAAGCCTGAGCGCGATGGTCTTTTCTGCGCGCGTATCTTTGGCCCGATCAAGGATTACGAATGCTTGTGCGGCAAGTACAAGCGCATGAAGTACAAGGGCGTCATCTGCGAAAAGTGCGGCGTTGAAGTCACACTGTCGCGCGTGCGCCGTGAGCGCATGGGCCATATTTCGCTGGCAGCGCCTGTTGCACATATCTGGTTCTTGAAGTCGCTGCCTTCGCGCATCGGCCTCTTGCTCGATATGACGCTGAAGGATCTCGAGCGCATTCTCTATTTCGAATCCTACATCGTTCTCGACGCCGGCCTGACGCCGATGAAGGATCGTCAGCTTCTGTCGGAAGATGATTATCTGCGTGCGCAAGACGAATATGGTCAGGACTCGTTCCAGGCCTATATCGGCGCTGAAGCGATCCGCGAAATCTTGCGCAACATGGATCTCGAGACGATTGCAGCCCAGCTGCGCGTCGAAATCGCCGAAGCGACCACCGAGCTGAAGCCCAAGAAGCTCGCCAAGCGCCTGAAGATCATCGAAGCCTTCATGCAGTCGGGCAACAAGCCTGAGTGGATGATCCTGACCGAAGTGCCGGTGATCCCGCCAGATCTGCGTCCGCTCGTGCCGCTCGATGGTGGCCGTTTCGCGACGTCGGATCTGAACGATCTCTATCGCCGCGTGATCAACCGCAACAACCGTCTGAAGCGCCTGATCGAATTGCGCGCGCCCGACATCATCATCCGCAACGAGAAGCGCATGCTTCAGGAAGCGGTCGATGCTCTGTTTGACAACGGCCGTCGTGGCCGCGTCATCACGGGTGCCAACAAGCGTCCGCTGAAGTCGCTCGCTGACATGCTCAAGGGCAAGCAGGGCCGCTTCCGCCAGAACCTGCTCGGCAAGCGCGTCGACTATTCGGGTCGCTCTGTCATCGTCGTGGGTCCGGAACTGAAACTGCATCAGTGCGGCCTGCCCAAGAAGATGGCGCTCGAACTGTTCAAGCCTTTCATCTATTCGCGTCTCGACGCGAAGGGCCTCTCAGCCACGGTGAAACAGGCCAAGAAGCTCGTTGAAAAAGAAAAGCCCGAAGTTTGGGACATCCTCGATGAGGTCATCCGCGAACACCCGGTGATGCTGAACCGTGCGCCGACGCTCCATCGTCTTGGCATTCAGGCTTTCGAGCCCGTGCTGATCGAAGGCAAGGCCATTCAGCTGCATCCGCTCGTTTGCGCCGCCTTCAACGCGGACTTCGACGGCGACCAGATGGCCGTTCACGTGCCGCTGTCGCTCGAAGCCCAGCTCGAAGCACGCGTGCTGATGATGTCGACCAACAACATTCTCCATCCCGCCAACGGTCAGCCGATCATTGTGCCCTCGCAGGATATTGTGCTCGGTCTCTATTACGTGTCGCTGATGCGTGAAGGTGACGTGGGTCAGGGCATGGCATTCTCAAGCCAGGCCGAGATCGAACACGCCTTGCACACCAAGTCGATCACGCTGCACAGCAAGATCAAGGGCCGTGCCTGGACCTATGATGAGAACGGCAATCGTCAGTCGAAGATTTTCGACACGACGCCGGGCCGCATGATCCTGGGTCAGCTTTTGCCCGACCACAACAAGGTGCCTTTCGACGTCGTGAACAAACTCATGACGAAGAAAGAAATCTCGAACATGATCGACACCGTCTACCGCAACTGCGGTCAGAAGGAGACGGTCATCTTCTGTGATCGCATCATGGCACTTGGCTTCCGTGAAGCTTTCAAGGCTGGCATTTCCTTCGGCAAGGACGACATGGTCGTGCCGGAAACCAAGCCGCGTATCGTCGAAGAGACGCGCACGCTGGCGAAGGAATATGAGCAGCAGTACAACGACGGCCTCATCACCCAGGGCGAAAAGTACAACAAGGTTGTCGACGCCTGGGCGAAGTGCACGGACAAGCTCGCAGAAGAGATGATGATCCGCATCTCGACCGTGAAGAAGGACGACAAGGGCCGCGATCTGCCGATCAACTCCATCTACATGATGGCGCATTCTGGCGCGCGTGGTTCACCGGCCCAGATGAAGCAGCTCGCTGCTATGCGTGGTCTGATGGCCAAGCCGTCAGGCGAAATCATCGAGACGCCGATCATCTCGAACTTCAAGGAAGGTCTGACCGTTCTTGAATACTTCAACTCAACCCATGGCGCCCGTAAGGGTCTTGCCGATACGGCGTTGAAGACGGCGAACTCGGGTTATCTGACACGTCGTCTCGTCGACGTGGCGCAGGACTCGATCATCACCTCGGTGGATTGCGGTTCGACCGGCGGCATTCGCATGCGTGCGATTATCGACGCGGGTCAGATCGTGGCTTCGCTCGCCACACGCATTCTTGGCCGCACCACGGCCGAAGATCTCAAGGAACTGGATGGCACGATCATCGTGCCAGCTGGCGACATGATTCAGGAATGGCATATCGACCGCATCAATGCGGCCGGCATCCAGGAAGTGAAGATCCGCTCGGTGCTCACCTGCGAAGTCAAGAATGGCGTTTGCGGCAAGTGCTACGGACGCGATCTCGCACGCGGCACGCCTGTCAACATGGGCGAAGCGGTTGGCGTCATTGCGGCGCAGTCGATCGGTGAACCTGGCACGCAGCTCACCATGCGTACCTTCCACATCGGCGGCGCGGCGCAGATTGCTGATCAGTCCTTCATCGAAAGCAATTTCGACGGCACTGTGAAGCTGCGCAATCCCGCGATTGCCAAGAACACTGACGGCGATGTCATGGTCATGGCGCGTAACGTTGCGATTGTGATCGTCGGCAGCGACGGTTCCGAGCGCGCCGTGCACCGCGTGCAATATGGCTCGCGTCTGAAAGTGTCTGAAGGCGATCAGGTCAAGCGCGGCCAGCGTCTGGCCGAGTGGGACCCCTACACCCGCCCGATCATGACGGAAGTCGACGGCATTGTTGGTTTCGAAGATCTCATCGAAAACCAGTCCATGTCGGAAGCCATCGACGAGTCGACCGGCATCGCCAAGCGCGTTGTTACCGACTGGCGCCTCAACCAGCGCTCGTCGAGCCTGCGTCCGGCCATCATCATCAAGGATGCTGATGGTTCGATCGCCAAGCTCGCACGCGGTGGTGAAGCTCGCTACACACTGCCTGTGGAATCGATTGTGACCTTCGATCCTGGCACGACCATCAAGGCGGGTGACATTGTCGCGCGTATCTCGATGGAATCGGCCAAGACCCGCGACATCACCGGCGGTCTGCCGCGCGTTGCGGAATTGTTCGAAGCACGTCGTCCGAAAGATCACGCGATCATCGCGGAAATCTCCGGCACGGTGCATTTCGGTCGCGACTACAAGAACAAGCAGCGCATCACGATCCGTCCGCACGAAGAAGGTGCGGAAGAGGTCGAATACCTGATCCCGAAGGGCAAGCACATCCATCTGCAGGATGGCGACGTCGTGGAAAAGGGCGATTACATTGTCGACGGCAATCCTGCGCCGCATGACATTCTGGCGATCAAGGGCGTGGAGGAGCTTGCTGCTTACCTCGTCAATGAAATCCAGGAAGTTTATCGTCTGCAGGGCGTGGCGATTAACGACAAGCACATCGAAGTGATTGTTCGCCAGATGCTGCAGAAGGTCGACATCACTGATCCGGGCGACACCGACTTCCTCGCCAATGAGCAGGTCGATCGCATGGAGCTTGATGAAGCCAACGACAAGGTGCTGGCCAATGGTGGCAAGCCTGCAACCGGCACGCCGGTTCTGCTGGGCATCACCAAGGCTTCGCTGCAGACGCGCTCCTTCATCTCGGCTGCGTCCTTCCAGGAAACGACCCGCGTCCTCACGGAAGCGGCCGTCAATGGCAAGATCGACACGCTCGAAGGCCTCAAGGAAAACGTCATCGTGGGCCGCCTGATCCCGGCGGGCACGGGTGCGGCCATGTCGAAGCTGCGTCGCATTGCAACCACACGCGACGAGATGATCCTCGCGCAGAAGGCGCAATCCTCGCAGGCTCCGGTGACCCCGCAGCTGCCGGCCGCCGAATAAGCGGTTCGTCTTGCGAAAAAAATCAGGGCCACTCGAAAGAGTGGCCCTTTTTTTGTCCCGTCGCTTCGTCGTCATTGCGAGCGCAGCGAAGCAATCCAGTGTCGAATGCATTGTCGTTTACGCACGCGCCATGGATTGCTTCGTCGCGCACGCTCCTCGCAATGGCGAGCGCTTTATTTTTGCGGCCACAATATGCGTGCAGCCCACAATCCCACAAACAGCCCGAGCATTTGCACGGCGATGAAGGGCATGACACCTGACGGTGCAATGCCTGCAAATGTATTGGTGAGTGCGCGGGCTATCGTCACCGCCGGATTGGCAAAGGATGTCGAGGCCGTGAACCAATAAGCAGCGGTAATATAAAGTCCCACTGCAGCAGGCGTGAATGCAGGCGCGCGCCGGCTTGTGCCTAGAATGGTGAGGATCAATCCGAATGTCGCAATGAATTCTGAAAACATCTGCGCTGGCCCCACGCGCAATTTTTCAGAGACTTGCAGCAAGGGCAGTTCGAACATCAGATGCGCGCACAAGACACCGATGATCGCACCAATGATTTGCGCGGTGACGATGAACAGCAGATCTCGCCACGCCAAGTCTCGCAAATAGCATGCACCGAAACTGACGGCCGGGTTCATATGTGCACCCGAGACGGGGCCGAAGATTGTGATCAGCACCGGCAGGATGGCACCTGTGGCGAGTGTGTTGCCCAACAATGCAACGGCATCGTTCCCGCTGGCCAGTTTCTCCGCCATAATGCCGGACCCGACAACGGTGGCCAGCAACAGTGCGGTTGCCAGTGCTTCCGAGAAAAGCCTGCGAGACAGAGCTTCTTTCACTTTGAAGCGCCTTCCATCGTCCCGATGTCTTTCAATTTGCCGCGCAGTGACATGTCATCAACCGTGTCGAGCGGCAGAGCCACGAAAGCAGAAATGCGCGCCTTCATGAATTTGAACGCAGTCTGGAACGCCTGTTCTTTTTCCGCGTCTGTACCTTCAACGGCTGCAGGATCTTCGATGCCCCAATGCGCGCTCATCGGCTTGCCCGGCCAATAGGGGCAGGCTTCACCAGCAGCGGAATCGCAGACAGTAAAAACAAAATCCATGTTGGGCGCATCAGCACCTGCAAATTCGTCCCAGGATTTCGAACGATAGCCATCTGCAGGAAAGCCCTGCGCTGCAAGCACCTTTAATGCGAATGGATTGACCACGCCCTTGGGTTGGCTGCCTGCAGAGAAAGCGTTGAAATGCTCAGCGCCAAGCTTGCGCAAAATGCCTTCAGCCAAAACCGAGCGCGCCGTATTGCCCGTGCACAGAAACAAGACATTGAATTTTCGAAAGCTCATAGCGGCTCGCCTTTCACGCAGCAGGTGGCATCGTCGATGATCGGATCGCAGAGTTCTGCGCGTCCTTCGCAGCAATCTTTCAAGAGAAAGCCCACCAATGTGCGTACTTCTGCAATGCGCGCGCGGTAGATAATGGTGCGGCTGTGGCGCTCTCCCTGCACAAGGCCTGCGCGTGTCATCACATTGAGATGCGCCGAGAGCGTATTGGCTGGCACGGCCAGAGCATGGGCGAGCGCGCCCGCGCTCAGGCCTTTGGGTTCGGCTTTGACCAGCATTCGAAACGTGTCGAGGCGGGTCTGTTGCGCCAGAGCGGCAAGAGCGAGGATGGCTTGTTCTGATTCCATATTTCCAGAATTATCGAAATTTAGGGGATTGTCAAAAAGCCTCAGGATTCCCCGGGGCAAAGCGTGAGGGTTAAGGCGAGGGCAGGGTGTGATCAGGTCACAGAAGGGGGCAGAAGCAAGGGCAGGGACGTGCAAGCCCACTGAAATGCGTGCATCTGCCCTTCTTCCGCCTGATCTTCATGTCACAGAGAAGAAAATCTGCCCGTGGCCGCAAACCGCAGCCGCCTGTTGCGCGTTGGCGTCTTATCAAGGGGGCTTTCCAAGGGGCCGACATGTCTTATCCTGCCTCACCATCTTACGATGACGCGGCTTCGCTGACGCGCCCAGAGCGTGAGGGTGGCTTGCGGCTCGATGCGCTGCAGCCCTTGCTGGCGGGTGCCCATGCACGCGGCATGGCCGATGCGCTGGAGCTGGCGGGGGTCGCGGCCGTTCTTCTGGATGGCCATGGCATGGTGCTGCATGTGGGTGCGCCCGCCGCCGCCCTGTTTGGACCCGATCTGCGCGTGGACTTTGATCATCTCGTCGGTGCGGATGGCGAGACGACTCGGACGATCCAAAATCTGATTGCCCAGACCTTGGGGAAGGGGGCCATGCCGGCTCCTTTGAGCCTGATACGGCGCCATGGAGCCGGTTTGCGGCTCCATCCGCGCCGTGTGCCAGGCGCAGCGACGGATCAGGCCCAATTGCTTAAGGCTTTGATAATAATCGAAGAGCAGGCACAAAACCCGGCTACGACGGGGCTTTCCTGAGCCCTGTTTGAGCGCAGGCGTGGCAAAGCGGAAACATGAGTCAAATCAGTCGTTTTTTTGTGATTTTCGGGGGTTGACGGGGCTGAGCTTGCCCAGTAGGTTCCGCCCACTTCAACAGGCCGTATGGAATCAATTTCGCGGGCGACTCGCAAGCGACACAGGATCCATAAACGCTGTTGTTTCCATCTGCGACCTTAGACCATTTTGGGTGTAAGCCCTTGAATCTGAGGCACGATCGCGGTTCGCCGTGATCCTCTGCACATCGCAGCGCCCAAGGCCGGAAGCGGTCGCGGGCGCATATTCGTTTTGCGCGACTCGCTTGCATTGCGATGCTTGAGAGCGCGAAAAGAAGAGAGACGGAATGCGAATTCCCCTTTCTTCTCCGCCATTTGGTCCCACCAATCGCTTTTAGAAGGGCGAAGGATGCCGACGATCAGCCAGTTGATCCGCAAGCCGCGGCAACAAAAGACATATCGCGAAAAAGCCCGCCATCTGCAGGCTTGCCCGCAGAAACGTGGCGTGTGCACCCGCGTTTATACGACGACTCCGAAGAAGCCGAACTCGGCGCTTCGTAAGGTCGCCAAGGTGCGCCTGACCAATGGCTTTGAAGTCATCGGCTACATCCCCGGCGAGGGTCACAACTTGCAGGAACATTCCGTGGTCATGATCCGCGGCGGCCGCGTCAAGGATCTTCCTGGCGTGCGCTACCACATCCTGCGCGGCGTGCTCGACACGCAGGGCGTCAAGGACCGCAAGCAGCGCCGTTCGAAATACGGCGCGAAGCGTCCGAAGTAAGAGGAGCGACACATGTCCCGCCGCCATAGCGCCGAAAAGCGTGAAGTCATTCCGGACGCCAAGTATCATGACATCGTTCTCGCGAAGTTCATGAACTCGATCATGTACGACGGCAAGAAGTCGTCGGCTGAAGCGATCGTGTACGGCGCGTTCGATATTATCGAAGGCAAGCTGAAGTCGGATCCAATGCCGATCTTCAAGTCTGCCCTCGAAAACGTTGCACCTGCAATCGAAGTGCGTTCACGCCGCGTTGGCGGTGCGACGTATCAGGTTCCGGTTGAAGTGCGGACCGAACGCCGTCAGGCGCTCGCAATTCGCTGGATCATCTCGGCTGCGCGCGATCGCAACGACAAGACAATGGTTGACCGTCTCTCTTCGGAGTTGATGGACGCAGCCAACAACCGCGGCAATGCCGTGAAGAAGCGCGAAGACACGCACCGCATGGCGGAAGCGAACCGCGCCTTCGCTCACTACCGTTGGTAATAGGAACTTAAGCGCGGTCACACGCGCAGAGGATACGAAGATGGCACGCCAATACGCTCTTGAGGACTACCGTAACTTCGGCATCATGGCCCATATCGATGCGGGCAAGACGACGACGACGGAACGTATCCTCTATTACACCGGCAAATCGCATAAGATCGGCGAAGTGCACGATGGCGCTGCGACCATGGATTTCATGGAGCAGGAGCAGGAGCGCGGCATCACCATCACGTCCGCTGCGACGACCGCAATCTGGAACGGCAAGCGCCTGAACATCATTGACACGCCCGGCCACGTTGACTTCACGATTGAAGTCGAACGTTCGCTGCGCGTGCTCGATGGCGCGGTCTGCGTGCTCGATTCCAACCAGGGCGTTGAGCCGCAGACGGAAACGGTCTGGCGCCAGGGCGACAAGTACAAAGTTCCGCGTATCGTTTTCGCGAACAAGATGGACAAGGTCGGCGCGGACTTCTTCCGTTGCCTCGACGACATCAAGAAGCGTCTCGGCGCCAAGCCAATTGCCATCCAGCTGCCGATCGGCTCGGAAAGCAACTTCAAGGGCCTCATCGATCTCGTCCGCATGAAGGCGGTCGTCTGGAAAGAAGAGTCTCTCGGCGCGAAGTTTGACGACGAGGAAATTCCTGCCGACATGCTCGAGCAGGCCAAGGAATACCGCCTGATGATGGTGGAAGCCGCCGTCGAACTCGACGACGATGCCATGGCTGATTATCTCGATGGCAATGAGCCGTCAGAAGCCACACTCAAGAAGTGCATCCGCAAGGCTGTCATCACCGGCGCTTTCTATCCTGTGCTGTGTGGCTCGGCCTTCAAGAACAAGGGCGTTCAGCCGCTCCTCGACGCCGTGGTGGATTATCTGCCATCGCCCATCGAGCGTGGCGCCATCAAGGGCATCGATTACAAGACCGGCGAAGAAACCGAGCGCAAGCCTGGTGACGATCAGCCGCTGTCGCTGCTCGCTTTCAAAATCATGGACGATCCGTTCGGCGTTCTCACCTTCGCCCGCGTCTATTCCGGCAAGTTCGAGAAGGGCGTTGCGCTTCTCAATTCGTCGCGTGAAAAGTCTGAGCGTGTCGGCCGCATGGTTCTCATGCACGCCAACAACCGCGAAGAAATTTCCGAGTGCTATTCGGGCGACATCGTTGCGCTCGTCGGCATGAAGGACACACGCACAGGCGATACGCTTTGCGACCCGCTGAAGCCCGTCATCTTGGAAAAGATGGAATTCCCTGATCCCGTCATCGAAATGGCTGTTGAGCCGAAGTCGAAGGCTGACCAGGAAAAGATGGCTACCGCGCTCATCAAGCTGGCTGCTGAAGATCCGTCCTTCCGCGTCTCGACCGATCAGGAATCGGGCCAGACGATCATCAAGGGCATGGGCGAACTGCATCTCGATATTAAGGTCGACATTCTCAAGCGCACCCACAAGGTCGAAGTGAATGTCGGCGCGCCGCAGGTTGCTTATCGCGAAAAGATTTCTAAGAAGGTCATCGAAGACTACACGCACAAGAAGCAGTCGGGTGGTACAGGACAGTTTGCGCGCGTGAAGCTCGAAGTCGAGCCGAATGAACCCGGCAAGGGCTTTGAGTTCGAGTCGAAGATCATCGGCGGCGCAGTGCCCAAGGAATATATCCCGGGCGTTGAAAAGGGCCTCAACTCGGTTCTGGGCGCGGGCGTTCTCGCCGGCTTCCCGGTTGTCGATTTGAAAGTCTCGCTGGTGGACGGCGCTTTCCACGAAGTCGACTCGTCGGCTCTCGCATTCGAAATCGCATCGCGCGCGGCTCTCCGCGAAGCGCTGCGCAAGGGTAATTCGGTTCTGCTCGAGCCTGTGATGAAGGTCGAAGTGGTGACCCCGGAAGAATATACCGGTTCGGTCATCGGCGATTTGAACTCACGTCGCGGTCAGATCCAGGGTCAAGACATGCGCGGCAACGCGAACGTCGTTTCGGCGATGGTTCCGCTGGCCAACATGTTTGGTTACGTCAACAACCTGCGGTCCTTCAGCCAGGGTCGTGCGAGCTATTCGATGGTCTTCGACCATTACTCGGAAGTTCCGCGCAACGAAGCTGAAAAGATCCAGGCTAAATACGCCTGATCAACCGCAGACAGATTTCTTGAATTTTGAAGGAGCATGGCTATGGCCAAGGAAAAGTTCTCTCGCACGAAGCCGCATTGCAACATCGGCACGATTGGTCACGTTGACCATGGCAAGACCTCGCTGACAGCAGCGATCACCAAGGTTTTGGCTGAATCGGGCGGCGCTTCGTTCACCGCTTACGATCAGATCGACAAGGCGCCGGAAGAAAAGGCCCGTGGCATCACGATTTCGACGGCGCACGTCGAATATGAGACCACGGCTCGCCATTACGCGCACGTCGATTGCCCCGGCCACGCCGACTATGTGAAGAACATGATCACCGGTGCGGCGCAGATGGACGGCGCGATCCTGGTTGTGTCGGCCGCTGACGGCCCGATGCCCCAGACCCGCGAACACATTCTGCTGGCGCGCCAGGTTGGCGTTCCCGCGCTCGTCGTCTTCCTGAACAAGGTCGACATGGTTGATGATCCGGAATTGCTTGAGCTCGTCGAACTCGAAGTTCGCGAATTGCTCTCGAAGTATGAATTCCCGGGCGATGACATTCCGATCACCAAGGGCTCGGCTCTGTGCGCGCTCGAAGATCGTTCGCCTGAAATCGGCCATGACGCCATTCTCAAGCTGATGGAAACGGTTGACGCCTACATTCCGCAGCCGGAGCGTCCGATTGACCAGCCCTTCCTGATGCCGGTTGAAGACGTGTTCTCGATCTCGGGTCGCGGCACGGTTGTCACGGGTCGTGTTGAGCGCGGCATCGTCAAGGTTGGCGAAGAAATCGAAGTCGTTGGCCTGAAGCCGACGATCAAGACGATCGTCACCGGCGTTGAAATGTTCCGCAAGCTGCTCGATCAGGGCCAGGCTGGCGACAACGTGGGTTGCTTGCTGCGTGGCACCAAGCGTGAAGACGTTGAGCGCGGCCAGGTGCTGTGCAAGCCGGCTTCTGTGAAGCCGCACACGAAGTTCATGGCTGAAGCCTACATTTTGACGAAGGATGAAGGTGGCCGTCATACGCCGTTCTTCACCAACTATCGTCCGCAGTTCTACTTCCGCACGACGGACGTGACGGGCATCGTGACCTTGCCGGAAGGCACGGAAATGGTGATGCCGGGCGACAACGTGTCGATGGAAGTCGCGCTGATCGTGCCGATCGCGATGGAAGAAAAGCTGCGCTTTGCTATCCGCGAAGGTGGCCGCACGGTTGGCGCCGGCGTCGTCGCCTCCATCATCGAGTAATTGTCAAAACTTCATGTTTTGATTCAAGGGGCGCCCATGTGGCGCCCCTTTTGTTTTGAGAAAGTTTGAGTCGTCTGAATCACTTGAGTGGAAAGCCTCAAGTTCTGATTCAGGATGAAGATGGGCTTTTCCGTCGTCATTGCGAGGAGCCGAAAGCGACGCGGCAATCCAGAAGCCGCGCGTGAGGGCCTGGATTGCCTTGCTTGCGTCACGCATGACGGGGAGGGTGCAGGCAAAAGAAAACCCCGCCGGCTTGTGATCGCCTTGCGGGGTGTGCCCCTCGCGGGGTCTTGAGGCTGAACGGCATGCCGCCAGCAATCAACTCCAATGTGGCCCGGGACGCGTTAAAGTCAAGTGTCCGATGGCGAGCCCGTTCAATACGCCCTCCATGACTTTATCGAAAACATCGTCGTCGATCTTGAGGGATAGATATCTTCGACCGTTCGGACCCCGGGGTGTCCGAAAAAGGTCGAGCCTTTCGTAGGCGACGGTAGCCAGCATGTCGCATTTGGCCCACCAGATCGTTTGCGCAAAGGGCATTGGAAGTGCGTCCGGAAATTCAATGCGGATGCAATAGCGCGTCGCATGTTTTGGTTCGGTGCCAGAGAGCGGGACAACAGTGCAAAGGCCGTCACGGTGCGCCAGCCTAGGCGTGACGACAATGGCGGGGCGTCGTTTGACCATTTCGGGTGGCCTGAAACCTCCAGAACCATAGTCGCAAAGCAGGACAGTCTTCCGTCCGACCGGAAATTGAAGGCCCATAGTCTGCTCGTTTTGAAAAGAATAAATGGAATTCCAAAGCCTCGCCCGGCTTTGGGCGGGCTGTCAAATACCTCTTTGCTGGAAATCCCCTTGCAATCGTCGCCGCCCTTTGGCATGAGAGCCGGGCTGGGCGGAAGCTCAGTCCATAGAGAGCTAGGGGCTTAGCTCAGCTGGTTAGAGCGGCGGTCTCCAAAACCGCAGGTCGAGAGTTCGAATCCCTCAGCCCCTGCCATCTCTTTTTCTGCCATGCGTGGACATCTGAAAAACCCCTTGCCGGGGTCGCCTCGCTTTGGCTATAAGCTCCTCTATAAGTGGCGCGCGGCCTTGACGGTCCCGCGCCGCGATTGTTTTGGGCGGGCCACTTTTCCAATCTGGGGGAGGGGTCAGCATACCGGGTGAGGGCCATGGCCAATCCGTTTGAATTCATCCAGCAGGTGCGCGCCGAGGCCTCCAAGGTCACCTGGCCGTCGCGCCGCGAGACTTTGATCACGACCGGTCTCGTGATTCTCATGGTGCTGGTCGCCAGCATTTTCTTCGTTTCCGTCGATCAGGCGATCCGCTTGGCCGTCGGCTTCGTCATGTCTCTGGGACACTGATATGAGCAAGCGCTGGTACATCGTTCACGCTTATTCGAACTTCGAAAAGAAGGTCGCGGACTCGATCCGCGAATATGCCGCGCAGCGCGGCTTGGCCGACAAGTTCGAAGAAATTCTGGTCCCGACCGAACAGGTCGTGGAAGTGCGTCGTGGCCGCAAGGTCAATTCCGAACGCAAATTCTTCCCGGGCTACGTGCTGGTGAAATGCGATCTGACCGATGATGTCTACCATCTGATCAAGAACACCCCGAAGGTCACAGGCTTCCTGGGCGCCGACAAAAAGCCGATGGCGATTTCGGATGCCGAAGCTGATCGCATCAAGGGTCAGGTGCAGGAGGGTGTGGAACATCCAAAACCCTCGATCCATTTCGAGATCGGCGAGACCGTGCGCGTGGCCGATGGCCCGTTCGCGTCCTTCAACGGCGTTGTCGAAGAAGTCGACGAAGACCGTTCACGCGTCAAAGTGGCTGTGTCGATCTTTGGTCGCGCGACACCGGTCGAACTGGAATATGCGCAGGTCGAGAAGGTCTGAAGACCTTCTTCCTTCTATCAATTTTCAAAGGCGGCCTGCGGGCCGCCTTTTTTGTTGCAGGTCAGGCTTCAGCCATGTCTGATGTCTGTGCGTTTTTATTTTGTTTTATTTGGCTCTTTTATGCGGCTCGTATTTTTTAGCCCTTTTTTAGCGGCGCTTTGTCCGGCGCTCAGTCTTGCTGCCTGCCCGCAACTTGAAAAACCGGACTCGGTTGTTCTGGTTTATGGTGAGGTCAAGTTGGGCAATGGCCAGACCGAGCCTGACATGATGTGCATCCAGCGCGGCAATCCGACGGTTGTTGAAACGCGCCTGCGGCCCAATGGCGAGCCCTTGCGGGTCGAGATGGATGGGCATCGCATGTTATCGTGGTCCATTGACCATGGACGTTTCAATATTTCCTACGAGACACGAAATGCGACGGGAGATCTGACGGTTTTGCATCCCGGTCAAAGCGTCGCTTTTGATCTTGAGAAACATCCAGATCGTGGGCCGGTCGTGACCGCTAATGTCGAGATAAAAGCTTTTGCCGCGCAGCCTGTCGCACTTTCAGGTTGCACATTCGAGATGGTGCGGCTGGAAACGCTGTATCGGGAGCCTGCGAAAACCGCGCGCTGGGACGTGCTGTTTGCTCAAAACCTGGGTTATCCGCTCGCCTCGCGCGTGCACGATCTGGACGCCAAGACAGGGCAGCCCTCGCGGTTTGTCTTCGAGAGCAAGGCGCAGTCGATCGCCCCGCCCGAGGAGGTCGAGCGGGTGTGCCATCCCAAGCCGCAGTCGTGAGGCGGTTTTTTCCCAAAAGCCCTTCCCATTCCCGCCATCGCCCTGTATAGGACGCGCTTCGCCGTGGGAGGCGTGCCCGGTTTTGCCGCCGGGAACCCATGCCCGACCACGAACTGCAACCGCCCGGCAACGGACCCCTTGGGCCCGCTGAAGGGTGTTTTTTGGAGCAGCCACTATGGCAAAGAAGATTGCCGGCTATGTGAAGCTTCAGGTTCCGGCTGGTGCCGCGAATCCGTCGCCTCCGATCGGCCCCGCGCTGGGTCAGCGCGGCCTCAACATCATGGAATTCTGCAAGGCGTTCAACGCCAAGACAG
>CANGFT010000079.1 GCA_947453205.1 Beijerinckiaceae bacterium
AACGTCCGCTCCGTGACGCCCAAAAGCTCCGCAGCTTCCCCCTGCGACAGCTCCCCACCTTCGTGCCGATCCAGAAGCGCCTCAAAACGCATCGATCTAACCCCCTGCAGCACCTCCGAACGTCTCATCGCGAAGCCCTCCCGGGCTCCAGTGAAAACCGGACAGATCGCGCGCTACAAAAACCGGACAGATCGTGAGCTTGCTGCAAAAATCCTCCGCCCCCTGTGGACGCGCCGCCATGTTCAGCGTTAAGCTCACCCTCAAGCAGCGCTGGACAGCTGCAACATGGGGGGAATGCGGCTTTGGGATCCTTGGGAATCCGCCGCTGGTCTTTGTCTTTCGGCGTCGCCGCGATCCTGTGGGAGGCGGTGGCCCTTTGGCTCGACAACAAACTTTTTCTGGTGCGGCTCGGCGCCATAGGGCAGCGCTTCGTGGAGCTGATCCAGTCCGGCGAACTCATGGCCGACATGCGCGTCAGCTTCATTGAATTCGCCGGCGGTTTCGGGCTCGCCATTCTCGTGGGCATCAGCGCGGGCGTGGTCATGGCGGCCTTCAAGGGCTTGCGCGACCTCGTGGATCCCTGGGTCTCCATGCTCTACGCCACGCCCACCATCGCGCTCGGCCCGCTGTTCATGCTGGCCTTCGGCATCGGCTACGCCTCGAAGATCGCGCTGGTCTTCCTGACCTGCGTCTTTCCGATCCTCATCAACACGCTGGCCGGCCTCAAGACCACGGACCGCACCCTGCTCGAGGTCGTGCGCTCCTATGGGGCCACGCCCCGGCAGATCTATTTCAAGGTGCGCATTCCCGCAGCGCTTCCCTTCATCATCGCGGGGCTTCGAGTGTCGGTGGCGCGCGCGCTGGTCGGCGTCGTGGTGGCGGAGTTGTTCGGCGCGCGGGCGGGGCTCGGCTTCCTCATCTTCCGCTCGGCCCAGAGTTTCGACACGGCCGGCCTTTTCGTGGCGGTCTTCATTCTGGCCGTCTGCGGCGTGGCCTGCGTCGAATTCCTGAAATGGATCGAGATCCGCCTGGCGCCCTGGCGCTTCAACAACATGGACGAGGAATGAGGTGAGCGCGCCCAAACTTTCGACCCGCGACCTCTGCAAATCCTTCGAGAAGGACGGCGCGTCCATCGAGGTTCTGCGCGGCCTCAACATCGACATCGCCCGCGGCGAATTCGTCTCCATCGTCGGCGCGTCCGGCTGCGGCAAGACGACGTTTCTGCGTCTGGTGAACGGGCTCATCCGCCCCTCTTCGGGCAGCGCCTTCATCGACGGGCGCGCGGTGACGACGCCTGGCGGCGAGATCGCCTTCGTCTTCCAGCAGGATGGGCTGCTGCCCTGGCGCACGGTGCTCGACAACACGATCATCGGGCCGGAGCTGCAGGGCAAGAACATGGGCAAGGCGCGCGACCTCGCCTCCTCCTATCTGGCGCTTGTGGGCTTGCGCGGCTTCGAGAAGCACTATCCGCACGAACTGTCCGGCGGCATGCGCCAGCGCGTCAACATGGCGAGAGCCCTGACGGCCGGCGCCGATGTGCTGCTGATGGATGAACCCTTCGCCGCCCTCGACGCCCAGACCCGCGAAATCATGCAGACGGAGCTGACGCGCATCTGGAGCGAGACAGGCAAGACCGTCCTTTTCGTGACCCACCAGATCGACGAGGCCGTGTTCCTGTCCGACCGCGTGCTCGTCTTCACGGTGCGGCCCGGACGCCTGAAGGAGGAGGTGGCGATCGACCTGCCGCGTCCGCGCGACCTCGCGCTGAAACGGCGTCCTGAATTCGGCGCCCATGTGGACCGCATCTGGCGGCTCATCGAGGAAGAGGTGCGCGACAGCATCCGCCGCGAAACGGAAGAAGCCCTCGCCGCAGCGCAGCGGTGACGGGAAGACAAAGCGGCCATCGGGCCGCGCAATGGAGGAGGAGCGATCATGCAAAAGCATCTTGCAGCCCTGTCGGCGGCGGCCCTGCTGCTCAGCGCCACCGCATCCAGCGTGATGGCGCAAACGAAGGTCGTCGTCGGCCAGGTTTCGCGCACGGCGGTGAACTGGCCGAGCTTCGTCGCCGAATCCGAGGGCATGATGAAGGCCGAGGGGCTCACGCTCGACACGATCTATGTGGGCAATGTCGCGCTCATCGCCCAGCAGGTGGTGGGCGGCTCGCTCGACATCGGCAACACGACCTTCGAAACAGCCATCCAGGCCATCGAAAGCGGCGCGCCCATCTCCATCATCGCCGCCGTGGCGATCAAATATCCCTTCTCCATGATGTCGGCCAAGGATGTGAAGACCGCCGCCGACATCAAGGGCAAGAAAGTGATCCTGCCGGTGCCCAAGTCCGACATGGATAATTTCATGACGGACTGGCTGCAGAAGAACGGCCTCAAGGCCAGCGATGTCGACCGCATCTACGACGGCTCCACCCCCAACCGCTATGCGGCTCTGAAGACCGGCGCGGTCGCCGCCGCCGCCGTCACCTCGCCGATCGACTTCACCGCCGCCGCCGAAGGCTTCAACAAGCTGATCGACTTCGGCTCCTATGTGCAGGGCTATGGCTTCATCGCGGTCATCGCGCGCAAGGACTGGCTGGCCAAAAACGAACAGACCACCCGCGCCTATCTGCGCGCGGTCTCGAAGGGCACGGACTGGGTCTATGACCCCGCCAACAAGGAAAAGGCCATGAAGATCCTCATGGACGAGTCCAAGCAGCCCCAGGATGTCGTGGAGAAGACCTATAATTATTTCATGGAGCTGAAGCCCTTCAGCCGCGGCCTGACGATCCCCAACCCCGACATCGACAATGTCATCGCCGCCCTGCGCGCCAACGGCTTCGTGAAATCGGCTGATGCGCCGCGCGAGAAATATGTCGATCTGAAATATTTGAAGTAGAGCGGGACGGGCTGCGTCATGGCGCGCGCCGGGGCGAGGCTCCGGCGTCCCTTGGACTAGCGCAAGTCAAGCTCTTGTTCGAATCCCCGATCCCTGCCACCAATTCGTCATCCACCCGCCCCCACGCAGGACGACGAATTGTTTTCGGAGCAAGTCCATAGCGAGCCTCAGAAGGACGACGCCGCCTTCCTTCGCGGCATAGTCCACGCCTTTGGCGTGCCGGCCTTCTGCTACTGGTCGTCCTGCCTCGCCTTTGGCTTTTTCGCGCGCGACGCGGGATTGGATTGGGTCAGGGGGCTTGCGGCTGCGGCGATGAACTGGCCGAGCAGCAAACTGCTCATCATCACGGCGGGGATCGAAGGGCAGGCCATGGCGCTGGTCGCCGCCACAGCGCTGCTGTCGGCGCTCAGCCTTCTGCCCATCGGTGCTATGATCTCGCATCAGACGGACGGCGGCGTGATGGGCAAGCTGCTGCTCGCGCCGACCATGACCTATACGGTCTGGGTGGCGGTCAGTCGGGCCGAGGCTTCGCCGCATCGAAACCGCAGGGCTTTTGTCGCCGGGGTCTGCCTCACCTTCCTTCTGGGCGATCTTCTTTGCACGGGCATGGCGTGGTTTGCGCCCTTCGCCCTGCCGATGCAGGCGATGATGGGCCTGGGCTTCATCATGCCCCTGTTCTACGGACTTAATCTTTTGGGCGGCGCCGCCTCCGCCTCATCGCTCGCGATGCTGGCTCTGGCCTTTTTCCTGGAGCCGCTCGTGGCCGGCATCGCGCCGCAGGCCTCCGTTCTGATCGCGGGCATTGGCAGCTTCGCCCTCGTCCTCGCCTTCCGCCGATGGAGGCGCCCATGAGGGTCGAGGCGCATTTGGCCGATTGGGCTTTCGCCGGACTTTGGCTCATCATTTTCGCAGCCACGAGCCTGTGGCGCGTCATGGGCGTGCTGATGAGCCGATTTATGGAGTTGAGTGAAAAAGATTTGCAGCATTTGTCCGAACTGGCGGCAGCATCGCTCATGGCGCAGATGGCGAGCCTCGTCTGGCGCCCGGTCGGCTCGCTCGTTCATCTGCCGCTTGAGGCGCGGATCGGCGTCGTCTGCCTCGCCATCATGGCCTGGCTGGCGAGCGGCCGCAGCACCCCGTTCGGCATCGTCATGGGGGTGGGCGGGATCATGATCGCAGCGGGCTGAAAGGAATTTTGATTTGTCATTGTCCGAGGCGTCATCGCCCGAGCAAGTTGAGGCCGCCTCGCGCGAAGAGCGCGAGTTGCTGCAGGTTCTGGCGCGTCAGATGCCGCTCGTGCTCGGCGCGAACATGATTGTGGCGCCCGTCTGCTTCGGGGTGATGTGGTTCATCGGCGAAGGGGTCGATCTGGCTCTTTGGCTCGCTGGCATGTTCGCGCTCATTGCGGCGCGCCTCATCTTTCTGGCGCGCTTTCGCGCCGCATCGCTTGAGCGGCCCACGCAGATCCGCAAGTGGCGCGCGGCCTTCACCATCGGCAGCGGCGCTTCGGGATGCCTGTTCGGCTTGCTGGGCTTCATTGCGGCCGACCACGCGCGTCCGCTTTCCTCCATCTTCGCGCTGATGGTTCTGGTGGGAATGGCGGCGGGCTCCATCGCCTCGCTGGCGGCGGCCAAATGGGCCTATCCAGCTTTCGCCATTCCCACGATGACGCCCATCATCGCCAGGCATTGGCAGATGGGCGAAGCCACGGGCTACGCCATCGCAGGCTTCGGCGTCATCTTTCTGCTGGTGAATCTTGGCTATGCGCGCATCCAGCGGCGCAGCCTTCTGGAATCGATCCGCCTGCGTTTCGAGAAAGAGGCGCTCATCCAGGAGATTGACGCGGCGCGGCGCCGCTCGGACGCAGCCAATGAGTCCAAAACGCGCATCCTGCTCTCGGCGGGCCATGATCTGCGCCAGCCGCTCTACGCCATCACGCTCCTGATCGAAACCATCGAGCGACATCTGCCGCAGAGCGCCTTGCGGCAGGCGCAGGCCATGCGCGCCTGCGCGCAGACCATCGACGAGCTGCTTGACCGGATGTTGCAGATCGCCCGCCTCGACTCTGGGCGAAGCGACGCCAGTCTGGAGGACATTCCCCTGCAAGGCGCCTTCGAGCGGCTCATGGTCGAATTCAGCCCTGAGGCCGAGGCGCGGGAGCTGCGGCTCGCCTGCGTTCCCTCATCCCTGATCGTGCGGGCCGATGCGCATCTGCTGACTGGCGTGCTGCGCAACTTCCTCAGCAACGCCCTGCGCTATAGTTCAGGCGGCAAGGTGCTGATGGGGGCGCGGCGCGCGGGGGCGAAGGTCCGCATCGAGGTTCTGGATCAGGGGCCGGGCATTGCGCCGGACCATATGGAGGCGATCTTCGAGCCCTTCTATCAGGTGGGCAACGCCGAACGATCGCCCGAAAACGGCCATGGCCTCGGCCTCGCCATCGCCAGCGGCATGGCGCGGATGATGGGCGCGCGGATCGAGGCGCGATCCGTTCCGGGCAAAGGCTCCGCCTTCACCATCACCCTGCCAGCCGGCGCGGCGCTGGCGCGGACCGAGGCGCCCGCCGTTCTGCCGGACCGCGGGGTTTTCGAAGGCGCGCCGCTCGTTCTTGTCGTTGAAGACATCGCCATCGTGCGGGAGACGACCTGCGAGCTTTTGACGGCCTGGGGCTGCCGCGTGATCGGCGCGGCCGACGCCGCCGAGGCCTTCGCCGCCGTGGCGGCGGCGCAAGAGCCGATCAACTGCGTGATGACGGACCTGCGCCTGCCCGGCGATGTGGATGGGCTTAAGATCGTGCGGCGGCTGCGCGCGCAAAGGCTTGGTCCCCTGCCCGCGATCCTCACGACCGCCGACCCCGCTGTGAACCGCGGTCAGGCGGAAGGCGTCACCGTGCTGATAAAGCCCGTCGCGCCATCGAGGCTCAGGGAGACGCTTGGCGCGATGCTTGGCCAGCAGCGGAAGGCTGGTCCATCCTGAGGCCGAGGCGTTCAACGAGCATCTTCGTGTCGGCCCGGCTTGTGATGTCAAACCGCTTGAATATCTTGGCGAGATGGGCGCGCACCGTATTGTCGCTGATGCCAAGGCGCAGGCCGATCTCCTTGTTCTGCAGGCCGGCGGCGCAGAAGATCACGATCTCCTCCTCGCGCGGAGTCAGCGTCTCGCGAAAGCTGGCTTCGCCAGGTTCTGGCCGATAGACCCTGCCCGCCAAAGCCGTCTCAACGCAGGCGATGATCTGTTCGGAGCCGATCCATTTGGGGGCGAAGCCCAAAGCGCCAAGGCTCAGGCAGCGATCTATGAAGGTGGGGTCCGCAACGCCGGAGACCACGACCACCGGCTGGTCCGGATGGGTCGACTTAATGGCCTGAAGGCCCGAAACGCCCCCCGCGTCCGGCAGGCCGGGATCCAGAAGCACGAGGTCAGGCTTCGCCATGTCCTGAAGCCGTTCAAGGCCCGTCGCAAGCAGGCCGACGTCCCAGATCTCAGCGCCAGGAAAAGCCTCCTCAAGGACGAGGCGAAGCCCGACGCGGACGACTTCATGATCGTCGATCAGCAAAAACGAAGCCACAGCAAACCCCGATGACATAATCTTGGCTTTTTAGGCCAGTTTGTTCAGGGGATCAACCGGAACAACGCAGCAGGGGCTCCGCAGAGCCCCCGCAAGGTTTTCAGTCACAAGGCCTTCACTCGCAAGCCCGTCATTCAAAGGTGAGGTTGGCCTTCTTCACCACAGCCACATAGGACTCGATGTCCGCGTCGATGATCTTGCGGAACTCGTCGGAGGTGACGCGTCCGGGGTTCACGGCCATGGCCTTCAGCTTGGCGCTGACCTCGGGATCGCGCACCGCTTTCTGCATGGCGTCCTCGAGCTTTTTGGCGATGGCGGGCGGAGTGGCCGCCGGGGCGAAGAAGCCCGCCCAGATCTTCACATTCACGTCGGGGAAGCCCGCCTCGACCATGCTGGGCGTGTTGGGCAGTTCGGAGGAGCGTTCCGAGCCCGTCACGGCGAGCGCGCGCACCTTGCCATCGTTGATCTGCGGAATGGCGGGCGGGCCATCGGTGAAGGTGAAGCTGCAGAGATCCTGCATCACGCACTGGACCATTTCGGCGCTGCTCTTCACGGGCACGCCGGTCGCGGGCATGCCCGTGCCGAGCTTGAGGATTTCAGCCGGGATCAGGAAGGCTGCGGAGGTATGGGCGTAGTTTGACTTGTCTGGATTGGCCTTGGACCAGGCGACCAGTTCGCCCACGCTTTTCACCGGAATGTTGTTCGAGCCGACAAGGATCAGGGGGAAGCTGGCGATCATCGCCAGCGGCATGAAATTCTTCGTCGGGTGATAGCTGAGATTGGGATAGATGGCGGCAGCGATGGACATGACCCCGCTCGCGCCCACGAACAAAGTATAGCCGTCGGCGGGTTGCTGGGTGACGAACTCCGCCGCCACGCGCCCGCCCGCCGCAGGCCGGTTCTCGATGATGAATTGCTGGCCGAGATATTCGGAGACCTTGGCGCCGACGAGGCGCGCGAAGATGTCATTGCCGCCGCCCGCCGCGAAGGGGACGATGAGCTTGATCGGCTTGTTCGGATAATTCGCAGCAGGATCGCCCTGCGCCTGCGCGCAAGCGCCGGCGCCCAACAAGACCGAAAGCCCGAGAGCAGCGCCCGCGAGCGCATGTCGGAAAGTGAAGGCGGTCATTCGTTTCTCCCATCATGCCGGTGGGCGGCGCTCATGCGGTCCGCTCCACCAAGATTGCCCGGCCTTTCATGAGGCCGCGACATCGATCAGTTCGTCAACTGCACATAGCCCTTTGATCGCATGCATTTGACATAGACATCCATATTCATGGCGCCGGAGGAGGCCGTGTAGCAGGCCTGCCGATCCTCCTGCCCCTGCTTCATCAGCAGGGGATTGCCGGACATGCGCTGACCATCGACGCGCGCCCAGGTGTAGGGGTCGTTCGCCGGATTGATCGGGGCGGCGGCCACAGGGGGCGCGGCGGGCGCCAAGGGCTCGCCCGGCGCATCAAGGGGCGCCGCCTCGACCTCCGTGACGGGCGCGGCGGCGCTCGCGTCAATGGAGGGCTGCACCGGCGGCCTGCCTCCAAAACGGCCGGACGGCAGGCAGCCGCCGAGCGCCGCCGCCAGGGTGAGGGTCAGGAGAATTCTCATCATGGGTGCACGGGCCGCAGGTTGGAGACGCCTTCGATCGGGAGCCGAATCCGGCTGGAGCCGGTCTTCTGCGCTTCTCATAGCATGATGACCAAAACAAGCCGCCTGCGCCAGTGGCCAGGCAAATCACCCACACAATCCCGACAATGCGGCCGGCCTCACATCATGGCCCGCACCGCCGCAGCCACCTTTTCCGGCGTCGGGCAGACCAGAGGCTCGAGGGAGCGGCTGATGGGCGCCGGCGTGTCGACGGCGCCGAGGCGGGCGACGGGAGCGTCGAGCCAGTCGAAGGCCTTTTCCCCGATCATGGCGGCGATCTCCGCCGTCACGCCATAGCGAAGGGGCGCGGCGTCCATGACGAGGGCTCGGTGGGTGCGCCTGACGGACTCCAGCAGCAGGGCCTCATCGAGCGGAACAAGGCAGCGGGGGTCGACGATCTCCGCCTCGATCCCCTCCCGCGCCAAAGCCTCCGCCGCCGCGCGGGCGACGCCGACCATGCGGCCGATGGCCACCAGGGTCACATCGCGCCCCGGCCGCAGAATGCGCCCGCGGCCCAGCGGCAGGGTCTCGTCGGCGTCGCGGGCCATCGCCCTGGCGGCGTAGAGCTGGCGATCCTCGAAGAAGAGCACCGGATCATCGTCGCGGATCGCGGCCTTCATCAGCACCTTGGCGTCGGCCGCGTCGGCGGGCACGACGATCTTGAGGCCCGGCACATGGGCCGCCCAGGCGTGGAAGCCCTGGGAATGTTGCGGCCCCAGCCCCGCGCCGACCCCCATGGTGGTGCGCAGCACCAGCGGCACGGTGGCGGCGCCGTTGGACATATAGCGCACCTTGGCGGCCTGATTGACGAGCTGGTCCATGCACAGGGTCATGAAGTCGCCGAACATGACCTCGAAGACAGGCCGCATCCCCGCCATGGCCGCGCCGATGGCCATGCCGAAGGCGCCGGATTCGGAAATGGGCGTGTCGATGACGCGCCTCGCGCCGAACGCCTCAAAGAGCCCCTTGGTCTGCTGGAACACGCCGCCGGCCGCGCCGACATCCTCGCCCATGAGGATCACGGAGGGGTCGGCGCGCATCTCCTCGAACAGGGCTTCGAGCACGCCATCGCGAAAAGTGATGGTCTCAGCCATGGACATGGGCCTCCAGAGTCTCGATCGCGGGCTGGGGGGCGGCGCGGGCGAAGGCGACGGCGGCCTTCACCCGTGCGACGACCTCGGCCTCGATGGCGGCGAGCTCGTCGCGGCTGGCGCGCTTCTCGTCCACGAGCGTCTTGGCGAAGGTGATGAGCGGATCAGCCGCCTCCCAGCGCTTCGTCTCCTCATCGTCCTTGTAGTCCTGCTTGTCGCCGGCGTGGTGGCCGCCGTAGCGCCAGGTGTTGCAGACGATGAAGGACGGCCCCTCCCCTATCCGCGCGCGCTGCGCCGCCGCAAGGGTCGCGGCGCGCACGGCCCGCACATTCATGCCGTCCACCGTGACGGAGGGAATGCCGAAGACCTCGCCGCGCGCCTGCACGCTTTCACCGGCGGTCACATCCTCCATGGCGGTGAATTCGCCATAGCCGTTGTTCTCGCAGACGAAGACGACCGGCAGGCTCCAGATGGCCGCCATGTTCATGCATTCATGCAGGAGGCCCTGGTTGAGCGCGCCGTCGCCAAAGAAGCAGACCGCGATCTCGCCCGTGCCGCGGGCGCGGGCCGCCAGCGCCGCCCCTGCGGCGAGCGGAATGCCGCCGCCCACGATGCCATTGGTGCCGAGATTGCCGCGCGGCAGGTCCACCACATGCATGGAGCCGCTGCGCCCGCCGCAGATGCCCGGCGCCTTGCCGAGGATTTCAGCGGCCAGCAGATCGATGGGCGCGCCCTTGGCGATGCAATGGCCGTGGCCGCGATGATGGCTGGCGATATAGTCGCCCTCGCGCAGGGCGAGGATCACGCCCACGTTCGTCGCCTCCTGCCCGGAGCACAGATGCACAAGGCCGGGCGTCTCGCCGGCGGCCGCAAGACGGCGCATGGATTCCTCGAAATGGCGGATGAGGACCATGGTCCGGTAAAGGCCCAGACAGTCTTCCGCCGCATCCTGCGCGGCGGGCGGCGCCTTTTTCGAACCGGCGCCGCCAGCGGCGCGCTTAGGTGATGCCCCCAATGGTCCCTCCCCATTTTTGGGGAAGGCTAGTGGCGGAACGGGATCGCGTCCAGAGGAAAACGCGCCGGAAGCCTAGCCCTCGCGCTCGGTCGAAAGGCCATCCTCATCGTCGTCGTCATCGACGGCGGGAATGGCGTAGGCGCCGTTCAGCCAGCGGCCGAGGTCGATGTCGGCGCAGCGGGGCGAGCAGAAGGGCTTGTTGGCGGCGGACTGGGGCTTGCCGCAAATGGCGCAGGGCGCAGCCTTTGCGGCGCCTCCCGCAGGCGCATCCTTGTTGTCATTGGCCGGATCAGGCGCGGCGCGCTGGGTCATGGCATGGCCCCCCAGCCCGCAAGGGCAGGATAGCCCTCGCCCACGAGCAGCGCCATGACCTCCTGCAGAGGCAGGCCGACGACGCTTGAATAGGAGCCGATGAGCTTCACCGGAAAGACGCCCGCAAGGCCCTGGATGGCGTAGCCGCCCGCCTTGCCCCGCCATTCCCCGGAGGCGAGATAGGCCTCGATCTCGGCGCCGCTCAGGCGCTTGAAGCGCAGCCGCGTCTCGACAAGCTTGCGCCGCTCGGCGCCCTTGGGGGTGATGAGGCTGACGCCCGTATAGACACGGTGGGCGCGGCCCGACAGAAGCCGCAGGCAATCCTCCGCCTCCTCGGCGACCTCGCATTTGGGCAGGATGCGCCGCCCGACGCACACGACCGTATCGGCGGCGATGAGATAGGCGTCGGCGCTCTGCGGCTGCGTCTGCGCCACGATGCGGGCCGCCCTGGCCTTTTCGCTGGCGAGCCTTGCGGCGAGCGAGCGCGGCAGCTCCATGCGTCCGGGGGTTTCGTCCACATCGGCGGGGATCAGCGCGTCGGGCTCAAGGCCGATCTGCTGCAGAAGCGCCAGGCGGCGGGGAGAGCTTGAGGCGAGGACGAGCGGGGGCCGGGTCGTCAATTCCATGGTCAAGAACGAGCCCCCTGAAACGCGGTGGACGCAAAAATCACTTGAAGCGGTAGGTGATGCGGCCCTTGGAGAGATCATAGGGCGTCATCTCGACGAGGACACGGTCCCCCGTCAGGACGCGGATGCGGTTCTTGCGCATCTTGCCAGCGGTGTGGGCGATGATTTCGTGTTCGTTCTCAAGCTTGACCCGGAACGTCGCGTTCGGCAGCAGTTCAGTGACCACGCCCGGAAATTCGAGCAGTTCTTCCTTCGACATTTGATCTCGTCTGGTTGCGCCTTGCGGCAAGGCTCGAACGGCCAAAGCCGCAGATTGCGGCGGACCCTAATCGAGAAACGCTGGTTTGTGAACAGCCCGAAGCAGGACTGGCCGAAGGAAGTGGGGGATTTTGCCCCAAATGGTGAAAGCTGACGGGGCTTTTGAGGCTCAATGCCCCCCTGCCGGAGCGGAAGGCGGCGCCTCCTGCCCATCTCCTCCCTGCCCCGCCGCCATCTCATCCTCATGCTGGTAGGCGAGGAAGCGGCGGACAGAGAGGGGAATCAGGGCGAGATAGGCGAGGCTCATCACGATCAGCATCTGCATGGGATAGGTGAGGATCAGCAGCAGCGCCGCGATGGCGCCCAGAAGGACCGGGATGAACCATTCGCGCGGCACCCGCCCGACCCGCTTGCCCGAGAAATGGGGAATGCGGCTCGCCATCAGGAAGGCGATGAAGAGCACATAGGCGATCTCGAAGGGCACATAGGCGCGGTCATTGGGCATGTCGACGCCGAAATGCAGATAGATCGGCAGCATGACGAGGACGGCGCCTGCTGGCGCGGGCATGCCCACGAAGAAGTTGGCGGACCATGCGGGTTTGTTGGGGTCGTCGATCATCACATTGAAGCGGGCGAGCCGCAACGCCCCCGCGATGGCGAAGATCAGCGCCGCAAACCAGCCGAAGCTGCGATGTTCATGCAGCGCCCACAAATAGAGGACGAGCGCGGGCGCGACGCCGAAATCGACGAAATCGGCGAGCGAGTCGAGCTCCGCCCCAAAGCGGCTCGTGCCCTTGAGCGCGCGGGCGATGCGGCCGTCAAGGCCGTCGAGGATGGCGGCGACGATGATGGCGTAGACCGCCATGTCGAAATGGCCCTCGATGGCGAAGCGCACCCCCGTGAGGCCGATGCAGATCGCCAGCAGCGTCACAAGATTCGGCAGGACGAAGCGCATGGGAATGCGCTGGAACCGCCGCAACCCCTTGCGACGCGGGACGACGCGATCATGAGCGTGCGATGCCTTGTCTTCCATCTCGCACCATCTCCTGCCCCGAGGGGCCCCTCGTTCAACCCAGCTTGTAGCTGCGGTCGTTTTCGCCCATGCGGGTGTCGGCGAGGATCGTCTCGCCCGCAATGGCCTTGGAGCCGAAGCCCACCAGCGGGACGGCGGAGTCGGGCATATAGACATCGACCCGCGAGCCGAAGCGGATCAGGCCGATGCGCTCGCCAACCGACACATTCTCGCCCTCGCGGGCGAAGCAGATGATGCGCCGCGCGATCAGGCCCGCGATCTGCACCGCGCCGAAGCGCCCGTCGGGCGTGTCGAAGACGAAGCCGTTGCGCTCATTGTCCTCGCTGGCCTTGTCGAGATCGGCGGTGACGAAGAG
>CANGFT010000080.1 GCA_947453205.1 Beijerinckiaceae bacterium
CGGCGCGCCTGCCGCAGGCCCAGGGCCCCTTGGGCCCAGAATTCCCGGCGCTGCGCCAGTCAACGCCCCTTCTGCTCCATCTGTGCAGCCCGAGGCGCCCTCCGCTCCCGGCGCTTCGCCCCGTCGTTTCGATTTCGGCCGTGCGGTGATGCGCGGCGCTGGCGACGCCCCCAATAATGCCCCTCCGGTCGCTGCGCCGAAGGCCGCTGCGCCTGCCGCCGCGCCCGCCGCGCCCGCCGCAGCGCCCGCGCCGGCTGAACCCAAATTCGAGCTTGCGCCCAATGTGGAGCCCGCCCCCAAGGTTGAGCCTGCCGCCCATGTCGAGCCTGCCCCCAAGGTCGAGGCGCAGATTGAAGCCCCGCTCCCGCCCGCCTCCCCGGCGCCGCCCAAGCCGGTCGTCAGAGCCCCTGAGGCGCCCGCGCCCAGGACCGCCGCCCCGGTAGAGCCCGCTCCCAAGCCCGCCGATCCGCTGGATGCTCTGGAAGAGGAAATGGCGAAGCTGCTCGGCCGTCCGCCCGGGCAGGGCTGAACAGCACAATCCCTACAGCAAAACGCCGCCCGGAAAGGCGGCGTTCTCATTTGGATCTATGGACGCCGGATCAGGCCATCAATCGTCGCGATAAACCCGTTCGCGGCGCTCGTGACGCTCCTGCGCTTCGAGGGAGAGCGTGGCGATGGGGCGAGCCGCCAGCCGCTTCAGGGAGATGGGCTCTCCCGTTTCTTCGCAATAGCCATAGGTGCCGTCTTCGATCCGCGCCAGAGCGGCGTCGATCTTGGAGATCAGCTTGCGCTGGCGGTCTCTCGCACGCAGTTCAATGGCGCGGTCGGTCTCCGAGGAGGCCCGATCGGCGATGTCTGCATGGTTCTCGTTCTCGCTTTGAAGCGCGCTCAGCGTCTCTCTGCTTTCACGCAGGATTTCGTCTTTCCACTGGAGCAGCTTCCTGCGGAAAAACAAGCGTTGACGTTCGTTCATGAACGTCTCGTCGTCCGACGGCTGATAGCTCTCGTCGATCGTTTCGGCCAATGCCATTATCTATCGACTCCCTCACCTCTCAAGGCGCGGCCCTTATAGCCCTGCGCGCCGGGGGTTACAACGTCCCCTCTCGATCAATTCACCACTTTCGTGACGCTCTCGCGACGGCCCCCAGAGCCGCCGAACCAGCGCCCGGGGCTTCGCCCATTTCCATGAAAAACGCCGCCAGTCCCGGGACTGGCGGCGCGGTCAATGCAAAGATGATCTTGCAGCTCAGGCCGTCATGGCCTTGCGCAGATTCTCATCGATCTTGTCGAGGAAGGCGGTTGTGGAGAGCCATTTCTGGTCGGCGCCCACCAGAATCGCCAGATCCTTGGTCATGTCGCCGGCCTCAACCGTGTCGATGCAGACCTTCTCAAGCTTTTCGGCGAAGCTCTTCAACTCTGCGTTATTGTCGAGCTTGGCGCGGTGCAGCAGGCCGCGGGTCCAGGCGAAGATCGAGGCCATGGAGTTCGTCGAGGTCTCCTTGCCCTGCTGGTGCTGGCGGTAGTGACGGGTCACTGTGCCGTGGGCGGCTTCGGCCTCGACGGTCATGCCATCGGGGGTCATCAGCACGGAGGTCATGAGGCCGAGCGAGCCGTAGCCCTGCGCCATCGTGTCCGACTGCACGTCGCCGTCGTAGTTCTTGCAGGCCCAGACATAGCCGCCGGACCACTTTAGGGCCGCCGCCACCATGTCGTCGATGAGGCGGTGCTCATAGGTCAGGCCGAGGGCCTTGAACTTGTCGGCGAATTCGTTGTCGAAGGTCTCCTGGAAGATGTCCTTGAAGCGGCCGTCATAGGCCTTGAGGATCGTGTTCTTCGTGGAGAGATAGACCGGATACTTGCGCATCAGGCCGTAGTTGAGGGAGGCGCGGGCGAAGTCGCGGATGGACTCGTCGAGGTTATACATCGACATGGCGACGCCCGCCGCCGGGAACTTGAAGACTTCCTTCTCGATGACCGTGCCGTCATCGCCCTCGAACTTGATGGTCAGGCGGCCTTTGCCGGGCACCTTGAAATCGGTGGCGCGATACTGGTCGCCATAGGCGTGACGGCCCACGACCACGGGCTGGGTCCAGCCGGGCACGAGGCGCGGCACATTCGAGCAGATGATGGGCTCGCGGAAGATGGTGCCGCCGAGGATGTTGCGGATCGTGCCGTTGGGCGACTTCCACATTTCCTTCAGGCCAAACTCCTTCACGCGGGCTTCGTCGGGCGTGATGGTCGCGCACTTGACGGCGACGCCGTATTTCTTGGTCGCTTCAGCCGAGTCGATGGTGATCTGATCGTTGGTCTCGTCGCGCTTCTGCACGGACAGATCATAATATTTCAGATCGATGTCGAGGTAGGGATGGATGAGCTTATCCTTGATAAGCTTCCAGATGATGCGGGTCATTTCGTCGCCGTCCATTTCGACGACCGGATTGGCGACCTTGATCTTCTGCATGGCGTTTGCCTCGTTCCTGATTGTCCGCGCGCGGGATAGGGCTCCGGCGCGATCCTCCCGCGCCGTCCGCTCGCCCTATAGCACCGGCGCGGCGGGCGGCAAAGAGAGCGCAGCGCTAACCAAAGTCGCAAAGGCGCGGCGCGACCCGCGCCGCCGCCCTGTTTCGCTCAAGGATTGAGCAGAGCCCGCAGCCGCTCCACGACGGGGGCGGGCGTCGCCTGCATGTCCAGGAGCAGTTTCTGCATGGCCGCGCCCTCCGTGGGCTCCGGCTCATCGCCGCCGCTCGCCTTGGCGAATTCGGCCCGCAACTCTGCGTCCGCCATGGCGGCCATGAAGCCCTTGCGCAGCTCGGCCACGCGCTCGGGATGGGCGCCGGGCGGCGCCAGATAGGGCCGCCCCAGGGCCAGATGGGCCGACATCAGACGGATCATCGCCTTTTTCTCAGGGGTGTCCGCGAGGTCGAGGGCGAGCGGCACGTCTTTGGCGAGGGGATGCGGCTCAAGGCCCATCTGGACGATGAAGTTGAGCTTGTTCTCCTTCAGCCAGTCGGGCCGGGAGGCCTTGAGGGAGGCGAAGCCGAAGCCGCAGCGCCCCTCCACCTCGCCTCGCTCCACGGCGAGCGCGGTCTCCTGCGTGCCCAGATAGCCCGTGATGACCTTGAACTTGGTCCCCAGAACCTCGTTGAGCACGGCGGGGTCGGTGTCGGTGCCCGAACCCGCTCCTGTGCCCGCCACCGTCACGACGGTGTGGCGCGCCTCCTCGAGCGTCTTGACCGGGGATTTGAACCAGCTCGTGCAGAAGGCCACATCCTTCTCCAGAGCGCCGATGGCGGCGAAATCGGCGATGCCATAGGCGGGTTTGCGGGGGCCGACCAGCGGCTCGACAAGCGGCCCGGAGGCGAAGGCGCCAAGCACCGTTCCATCCTTGGGCGCCTGAAAGACGAGATATTCAAGCAGGCGCACGCCGCCCGCCCCCGGCATGTTCTGCGCCACCACCTGCGGCTGGCCGGGCAGAAATTTGCCGAGAAAGCGCGCCATGATGCGGGCGCCGACATCAATGCCGCCCCCGGCGGTGCCGCCGATGTTGATGACGACCGTCTTGCCCTTGAAATAGCCCTCGCTCTGGGCGAGCGCGGGCGCGGCGGGCAGGAGCGCGAGCGCAAGGGCTAAAACAGGCGCGTGGCGGCGGTCGCGCCAGACCGCATTGGTTCTGTTCGTCATGGACCCTCCCTGAGGCGACTTGTCGCGCCTCTTGATGGCAGGATGTCACAATCCACAGGAAAGGGAAGCGTGCATGAAAGCCGCCCCCATATTTTGGAGCCGGATCGCGGCCGCCGTTGCAGAAAGGTCGGTCTGATGTGGTATGCCCCATGTTGTCGGCGGCCGTTGCGCCAGAAAATGGGGATTGCTGGATGATGATTTCGCCTCGCTACGCGCTTCCGTTCCTTTTCGCCGCCAGCCTCGCCGTTTTGCCCGCCGGTTTCGCGGCCGCCCAGTCGAATGACGTGCGCATCGACAGCCTGAAGCTGGGCGAGGGGGAGGATGTCGTCGAGTTGAAGGGGATCGCCTTCACCGGGGCGAGCCTGTCGCGCGACGAGGTCGGCGCGCTGCTGGCTCGCGAGACGCCCGCCGACCAGCGCACGGCGCTCGCCGGTCGGCTCAAGGCGGCCAGCGGATCCATCGCGGAAATCGTGGTCGGCGACCGCGCCAAAGGGCCGTTGACCTTCACGGGGCTGCGCGTGGAGGCCATCGACCAGGGCAAGATCCGCCGCCTGACCCTTGCGGGCGGGCAGGGCGGACCGTTGATTCAGGGGGAGCCCGGCTCCTTCAGGGCGGGGGCCCTGACCATTGATGAGATCGACCTCTCCACAGTCCTCGCCAGCCTCACCAAGGGGTCGCTCATCGCGGCCAAGCCGACGGTGGCGCGCCTGTCCTGGAACGGCTTTGAGGCGAGCTTCCCCGATAAGGATGTCGCCGCCTCCGCGCCCGGTGGGAACATCATCAAGGTCAGCCTTGGCGCGCTCGACGGGCAGTCGGTTTACGAGGGCGGCCTGCCCGTCAAAAGCTCGGCGGCGCTCCGCAATCTCGTGCTCGAATTTCCGAAGGCGTCAGAGATCGGCGCGAAGCTGGCGGAAGCTGGCTTCCAGCGGCTCGATATGAGCTTGACGTCGAGCGTGGCCTTCAACCCCGCCAAGAAAAGCCTGAGGATCGACGACCTCACCATGTCCGGCGTCGGGCTTGGCTCTTTCGGGCTGCGGGCGGAGTTCGGCAACATCGACCCGGTCCTGATGAACGGCGACCCCATGGCGGCGCTTGCGACCTTGTTGACCATCGAACTCGCCAGCACGGAGCTCATCGTGACCAATGACGGGTTCTTCAACAAGGCGCTGGCCATGGCGGCGAAGGAGCAGGGCAAGAAGCCCGAACAGTTGCAGCAGGAGGCCGGCGCCCTCGCGACCCAGTTCACGCCCATGCTGCTGGGCGGCGACCCCTCGTCGCTTCAGGTCGCGGCCGCGCTGGGCGCTTTCATCCGCGACCCCAAAAGCCTGTCGGTGATGGTGAAGGGCCGGAACGGCCCGCTGAAGATCACGGACCTCGACTTCGAACAGCCGATGATGATGCTGCAGAAGGTCGAGATCAGCGCGGCGGCCAACGGGGTGGCGAAACGCTGATGGGCGTCACCTGAGGACGCCAGCCTTGCGCAGGACGTCCGTGATCGTCTTCTCGACGCTTGCGACGACTGAATGAAGGTCGCTTACGTCGTGGCTTTTCTGCGGAGGGGATGGAGGGGCGCCGCCTTCGACCGCAGCGCCCACCAGCCCGAAGAAACGGGCGATCTCCAGCGTTGAGGAAATCCCGACATCGAGCATGAAGGCGCCCGGAGCGCCCACTGCGGCGGCGCGCGACAGCGCCGCGCCATGGTCCATGCCGGCGATGACATGTTCCTCGATGCGCAGCTCGCCCATGTCATCGCGCCATTCGCGCAGGTGATGGGCGCCCTCGCTGTGCTGGGCGGTCGCGTGGACCGGCAGGCCCTGAACCTCGGTCCATTGCTTGACGATCTCCTGCGCATTGGAGGGCACGACGGTGGCGTCCGCTCCGCCATGCCAGATGGAGATCTTCGGCCAGGGGCCGCGATGATGGGAGGCGCCGCGCACAAGGGCGCCCCAGTCGGCGCCGCTGCGCGAGGCGCCGGAGAACATGGCGCGGAAGGCCTCGTGCACATTGCGCGCGCCGCCATAGGGCAGGCCTGCGATCACGGCGCCCGCGGCGAAGACTTCCGGATAGGCGGCCAGCATGACATTGGCCATGGCGCCCCCGGCGGAGAGGCCGGTCACGAAAATATGGTCGCGGTCGATGTCGAGATCGACCGACACGCGCTCGATCATGCTGCGGATGGAGGCCGCCTCGCCCCGGTCGCGGGCGGTGTGGGCGGGGTCGAACCAGCTGAAGCAGGTATTTTGGTTGTTGGCGCTTTTCTGCTCGGGATAGAGCAGGACGAAGCCATGGGCGTCCGCAAGGGTCGACCAGCCCGAGCCATGGTCATAGGCCTGCGCGGTCTGGGTGCAGCCATGCAGCACCACCACCAGCGCGGGCCGGGGCGGGAGATCTTGCGGCGCATGGACCAGCATGCGCAGATTGCCCGGATTGGGGCCGAACTCCGCAATTTCCAGAAGGGCGCCATCTTCAACCGCAACCTGCGGCCCCGCAGACTTGCGCAGGGCGCTGGCGACCTTTCGGTAGTGGGCGAGTTCAGACGCGATTTTGCTCAGACCGGACATTCATGGCCTTTCCGTTGCCGCCAACATAGGGCTTTTCCGGCATTGTTGCAACGCAACATGAAGTTCTCATATTGACTGGCGGCGTTGCTCAAGGGCGAGTCTCACGGTACAGGGCGGGCGAGCATCGCGCCATGGACGGCGCCGCCGTTCAGAGGACCGCGACAGTGACCGGAGCCGGAACCGACAGGACTCGTCCCGAAATCACGGGAGGCCCCGCGATCATCCTCGTGCGCCCGCAGCTCGCCGTGAACATAGGCATGTGCGCGCGGGCCATGGCCAATTTCGGCCTGTCAGACCTGCGCCTCGTCAATCCCCGCGAGGGCTGGCCGCGCACCGGCGCCCTGCGCAAGGGGGCCTATGCGGCCGCCGCAGGTGCGGTGCATCTGCTTGAGGGCGCCAAGCTCTACGAGACCCTTGAAGAGGCGGTGGCGGACCTCAGCTTCGTCTTCGCCACGACGGCGCGCGAGCGCGGGCAGGGCAAGCGCATCCTGCCCCCCAGCGTCGCCATGACCGAGACCGCGCAGGCGGCGGGGGCGGGCGAGCTTCGCGGGATCATGTATGGGCCCGAGCGCACCGGCCTCGACAATGACGAGATCGCCATCGCGGACGCCCTGATAACCTTCCCGGTCAATCCCGCCTACGCCTCGCTCAATCTGGCGCAGGCCGTGCTGCTGACCGGCTATGAATGGTTCCGCGCCTCGCAGGGCGAGGTGCTGCCTTTCGCTCAGGTGGAGCGCTCGCCCCCTGCGCCGCGCGAAATGGTGCTGTCGTTTTTCGATTATTTCGAAAATGCGCTGGAGGAGAACGGCTTCTTCCGGCCCGAGGGCAAAAGGCCTGTCATGCAGCGCAATCTGCGCAACATCTTCCATCGCATGGGCATGACCGAGCAGGATGTGCGCACCCTGCGGGGCGCCCTCGTGCGGCTGGTGGAGGGGCCGCGCAAGGAGGCGCAGACGCGCAAACGCACGCGCGCTCCGAAGATCAAGGTGGATAAGCCTGAACAATGAATAATAGTCATTCGATTTAACGGGATTTTTCGGGTCGATCCGAAGATAAGGGCGCTGCGTAATCTCCCTCATTGCGTCGAACTGAAGGTGACGCCATGGCCTCCGCGCTCACGCGCCGCTCGCTTCTTCATGCAGGCTCAACCCTCGCCCTGCCGCGCGCGCTGCGGGCGCAGGCGCTGTTTGATGTCGATGTGGCGATCATTGGCGCGGGCTCTGCGGGCCTTGGGGCTGCGCGGGCCTGCATGGCGCAGGGCAAGCGGTTTGTGGTGCTGGAGGCGCGCGGACGCATCGGCGGGCGCGTCTTCACCGATATGTCTCTGGGGGCGCCCTATGACGCCGGCGCCTATTACATCCATTGGGCCGAGCGCAATCCCTGGCGCGACATCGCAGCCGAATTGGACGTCAGCCTGCGTGATGAAAGCGCCCTCCCATCGGGCGAGTGGCTGAGCTTCGAGAATGGGGCGCGGGTGGAGCGTTCCGCGCGCCGCCGCCAGTTCGCCGAATTGTCCCGGCGCTTCGACACTGATCTCAGCGAGGTTCCGGACGTCTCCTTCGTCGAGCGCGTGGCCGATGCGCCGGATCTTTTGCCGGGCGCGCGGGGCTTGGCCCGCATGGCGGTGGGAGAGGAGGCCGAGCGCGTCTCCGCCCTCGATTATGCGCGGCTCTGGTCGGGCGATGATCTGATTGTCCCTGACGGCTATGGCGCCCTTGTGCAGCGGTTCGGGGCGCAGGTTCCCGTGAGGCTTGCAACGCCCGTGGCCCATATCCGCTGGGACGGGCAGGGGGTCGTGGTCGAAAGCCCTGCGGGCAGCCTGACCGCCCGCGCCGCCATCGTCACGGTTCCCGTGGGCGTGCTCTCGGGCGGGGCGATCCGCTTCACGCCAGAGTTGCCCGTGGTGACGCGCGAGGGCCTGGGCGGCCTCGCCATGGGCGCCCTGACCAAGATCGGCCTGCGCTTTGCCGGAACGCGCTTCGGCCTGCCCGCGAACAGCAATCTATGGGACGAGATTCCCGGCGAAGGCGGCGTCAATTTCGAATGCTGGCCCTTCGACCGCGATTTGATCGTGGCGATCTTCGGGGGCGATTTCGCCCGCGCCGTGCTGGCGCAAGGCGAGCGGGCGGCGGTCGAGATCATGCTGGACCGCTTGAGCGCCATGCTCGGCGAGGAAGCGCGCCGCGCCTTTGTGGGGGCCAGCGTCAACGGCTGGGCGACCGATCCCTTCTCCATGGGCTGCTATTCCCATGCGCTGCCGGGGCAGGCGGGCGCCCGCGCCAAGCTCGCGCAGCCGGTCGCGGAGCGCATCTGGTTCGCAGGCGAGGCCACCGCCGCAGGGGATGGCGACTTCGGCGCCGCCATGACGGCGGGCGGGGCCTATCTGGCGGGCGAGGCTGCGGCGCGGGCGGTCAAGGTCTGAGCCGCCGCTTGGCCTTCGCCCCCGCCCGCGTTATGCCGGGCCATCGTGACCCGCGACCCTGTGATTCTCGTCTTTGACTCCGGACTTGGCGGCCTGACGGTCTTCGCCGGGATCGCACGGCTGCGCCCGCGCGCGGACTATGTCTATGTGGCCGATGACGCGGTCTTTCCCTATGGGCGGCTCGAGGAGCCCGTGCTGATCGCGCGGGTGCGGGCGGTCTTGGAGGCCATGATCGGGCAGGCGCAGCCCGACATCGTGGTGATCGCCTGCAACACCGCGTCGACCCTCGTCCTTCCGGACCTGCGCGCCCGCTGGCCCGAAATTCCCTTTGTGGGGACCGTGCCTGCGGTGAAGCCCGCTGCGATGCAGTCGCGCACCCATATGATCTCGGTTCTGGCGACGCCGGGCACCGTGGCGCGCGACTACACCCGCGACCTCATCCGCGATTACGCCGCCCATTGCGAGGTGGCGCTTGTGGGCTCAAGACGCCTCGCCCCCATCGCCGAAGCCTTCATGCATGGCGAGGCCGTGGACGAGGCCGAAATCGCCCGCGAGATCGCGCCCTGTTTCGTGGAGGCGCAGGGGCGGCGGACCGACCATGTGGTGCTGGCCTGCACCCATTATCCCTTGCTGCTCCCCCATTTCGAGCGGCTGGCGCCCTGGCCTGTCGAGTTCGTCGATCCAGCCCCCGCCATCGCCCGGCGCGTCGAGCATGTCCTGAGCGAGCGCGGCTTTGCGCCTGGCGATCATGCCGCCGCCCCGCGTTTGGGCGCCGCCGTCTTCACCGGGGGGCGCGAGGCTGAAGGGCCATTGGCGCGGCTGCTGCAGGAGCGCAGCCTCGTCCAGCAGATGGCGCCCGAGATCCGGACCTGACCTGTCCAGACCTGTCCAGACCTGCGGGAACGCTCCGCCCCCGCCCGCCGTTTCCTTCGAACAGGGAGACGCACCATGGGCAAGGCCCCGAAACAGACCTCGATCGAGACGGAAGAAGATTTCCGCACCGCCGTACCGCCAGAGCAAAGCCTCATCAATGTGCGCAGGCAGGCGCCGACCTTTCCCGGCGCCGATGGCGAGGAGGACGAGGCCGAGGACATCAGCCGCAACGAGGAGCCGGGCAATATTCCCGATGAGGCCGAAACCGGCCCCGTCTTCGACCGCGCGGAGGGCCCGCCGCCCACTTTCTACAGCGAAGATCAAGACCCCGACGCCGTTCCAGATGATGCGGACGAGGTCGAGGTGCGCCGGGGCGGCAAGAAGGACTGACCGCTTCCGCTCGGGCCCGAATTATGGCAGGCTTCCGCCCCAATCAGGAGGAACGCCATGCTCGCCCGGCCCATCGCCACGCGCCTTTGCGCCGCCATCGCCGCTCTCGCGCTGTCCAGCGCCGTGGCCAAGGCCCAGACCTATCCTGATCGCCCGCCCAAGATCGTGCTCGCCTTCGGCGCCGGCGGCACCATCGACACGCTCACGCGCATTCTGGCCGACAAGCTCGGCGAGCGCTGGAAGCAGAATGTGGTGGTCGAGAACAAGCCGGGCGGCGCCGGAAACATCGGCGCGGCGGCTGCGGCCGCAGCGGCGCCGGACGGCTATACGCTTCACATGGGCGCGCAGTCCCTTGCGACCAATGTGACGCTTGTGCCTGCGCCCAATTTCGACCCCGTGCGCGACCTCGAGCCCGTGATCTTCATCGGCTTTGCGCAGGACGTGCTGATGGTTCCCAAGGACGCGCCCTACAAGACTGTCGGAGACCTCGTGGCCGCCGCCAAGGCCAGGCCCGGCGAAATGAACTATTCCTCTTCGGGCATTGGTTCGAGCGGACACCTCGCCACGCTTCTGCTCATGCAGCTCGGGGGCTTCAAGGCCCAGCATGTGCCCTATACGTCGCTGGGCTCGGCCACGACTGACCTGACGAGCGGGCGCCTGTCCTTCTGGATCGCGACGCTCGGCGGGCATCTCGGCAATATCAAGGCTGGCGTCGTGCGGGCGCTGGCGGTCTCCGGCGCCCAGCGCGCGCAGGAGATTCCGGACGTTCCCACCTTCCAGGAGCAGGGCGTGGCGCTGGTCGAGCCCTCCACCTGGTTCGGCGTCTTCGCGCCCAAGGGCACGCCGCAGGCCTTGGTTGCGAAGATCAATGGGGACTTCAATGCGGTCCTGAACGAGCCCGCCATGAAGGAGCGCCTCTCGGCGCTTGGCTTCTCCATCGTGGGTGGCGAGCCCAAGGTCATGGCTGACCATTTGAGCGCCGACATAGCCAAATGGGCGAAAGTCGCCAGCAGTCCTGATTTTTCCGCCAAATAAGGGGAGCCCGCCATGGCCTCTTTGATCCTGAGCCGCCGCGTCGTCGCCGCCTTCGCATCGCTGGCCATGATCGGCGGCGCTTGCGCCGAAACGGTTGAGGACTTCTACAAAAAGAAAAGCGAGCTCAGCGTCTACGTCGGCTCGGGCGCCGGCGGCGGCTTTGACGAGATCGCGCGCGTCTTCTCCTTGCATTTCGCTCGGCGTCTGCCGGGCCAGCCAAACCCCGTCGTCAAGAACATGCCGGGAGCAGGCGGGCTGCTGAATGTGAACTTCATGTATGCGCAGGCGCCGCGCGATGGGTCCGCCATCGCCGCGCCCTTCAACACGGTCTTCATGCTGCCGTTGTTCGGCGACCCCTCAGCGAAGTTTGACGCGCGCAAGTTCACCTGGATCGGCAGCCTCGACAAGCAGACCGGCACCTGCGTCGTCTGGCACACCTCGAACATCAACTCGCTGGAGGACGCCAGCAAGCGCGAGGTGCAGGTGGGCGCCACGGGCGTCAACGCCACGCCCGCCATCTTCTCGAACCTGATGAACACCCTGTTCGGCACGCGCTTCAAGGTCATCAGCGGCTATACGACCAACGAAATGCGCTTCGCCCTGGAGCGCGGCGAGACCGAGGGCGTCTGCGGCCTTTCCTGGCAGACCTACAAGGCCGTGCAGCCCGGCTGGATTGAAAACAAGCAGATCCGCACCATCGCCCAGATGGGGCTGGTGAAGCACCGCGACCTCCCGGACGTGCCGCTCGCCATAGACCTTCTGAAGAACCCGACCGACCGCAAGGTCTTCGAACTCGTGGTGCTGCCGCAGGAGTTCGGGCGGCCCTTCATCGCCCCGCCTGATGTGCCAGCCGACCGGGCAGCCGCCATGCGGCAGGCCTTCGCCGAGGTGCTGACGGATCCCGCCTTCCTCGCCGATGCGGCCAAGATCCGCCTGTCCCTTGATCCGCTGACGGCTGACGAGATCATGAATCTCCTCAACGAGGCCCATAAGGCGCCGAAGGACGTGATCGACCGTGCGGCGAAGTTCAGCGTCGTCAACTAGGGCGCGCCCCTCGAAAAGTTGACTTGTCAGGCCCCGCCAGCTATCAACCGCCCAGTCGCGCGCTCCAGAAGGGCGCGCGATGTCGTTACGCACCCGTGGCCGCTCCGCCGTCTCTGGCGTTCGTGAGCAGCCTGTCGGCTCCGCAAGGGGCAGAGGAGGGCGCGTTCCTCCGCCACCGGCGGGAGGATCGCGATATCGGAAGCCCCCATGGGGCCATCCGGCGCTGGTCCTTGCGCCTATTTTGAGAAATAGAGGACCGCGATGACCAAGCGCGCAGAATCCAAGTATAAAATCGACCGCCGTATGGGCCAGAACATCTGGGGCCGTCCGAAGAGCCCGGTCAACAAGCGTGAATACGGCCCCGGCCAGCATGGCCAGCGCCGCAAGGGCAAGCTCTCTGACTTCGGCACCCAGCTCAAGGCCAAGCAGAAGCTCAAGGGCTACTACGGGAACATCTCCGAGAAGCAGTTCCGCAAGTACTATGCTGAAGCGATCCGCATGAAGGGCGACTCGGGCGACAACCTGATCGGCCTGCTGGAGCGCCGTCTCGACGCGGTCGTCTACCGCGCCAAGTTCGCCGCCACCCCCTTCGCCGCCCGCC
>CANGFT010000081.1 GCA_947453205.1 Beijerinckiaceae bacterium
CCCAGTTTTGCTTCTCCGTTCTTCGCCGGCCTGGTGGCTCTTGCGGAGCGTCCAGACCCGATCCCATCCCGAACTCGGCCGTCAAAAGCTCCAGCGCCAATGGTACTATGTCTCAAGACCTGGGAGAGTAGGTCGCCGCCAGGCCTGCAAAGAACGGATATTCGCTCTTCATGTTTCAGGCCTTCCTCATCGGAGGCTTGCTCTCCTACAACGGTTGACGCGGGGTGGAGCAGCCCGGTAGCTCGTCAGGCTCATAACCTGAAGGTCACAGGTTCAAATCCTGTCCCCGCAACCAAGATTAGCCCGCTAGGTCAATGACTTAGCGGGTTTTTTATTTGTTCAGTCCAAGCTCAGAAAAAAGTAATAAACAGGTATAAACTTTTCCCGTAATGGCGGGCTTGTGAGCCCATTACCAGATTGCTTCATCGTCCTCTTCGCCTTCAATGAGAAAATTGTCAGATCAATTCGTGAGAAAATAGTCCTTTCCTTTTCTCGTAGATGAGCTTATCTGGAGTGGCTGTCGCTTCCATAGGAGACAGCCAATGACCCATCTGAAGTCCCTTACACTCACCGTCGCTCCCTACCAGATTGAGCGGAACCCCAAGCTCATCCGCCGCCAGCGCCTTATTGAGCGCCTTGAAGAACAGCGGAAACTCGCTGCTGATCCTACGTTCACAGTTCTGGTAAGGCGGTGGATCAAGGATACAGAAGGCGTGAAGCAGCCCTTTGATCGTCAAAAGCGGATCAAGCCTTGGTGGAAGGCGGATGGGGCTGGAAGCCTTATCCTTGTACTCAAAAACGGTCTCAAGACGATTGAGATTGAGAAGGGAAAGCCAGGGATCGTCGTCGGACCCGTAGGGCGGCTAGAGACCGTTTTGGCTACGCTGATAGCCGCTACTAGGGCGGGCGAGCTGGACGGCGCTCTGGAGGCTTCTAGCGGGGCTAGCAAGGGGCGTGGCGTTCCTAGGCGAGCTAAGGTGGCGTAAGGGCGAGCTGCGTTAATGAAATTGCAGCTCTCGAGAAAGCGAAGCAGTGCAGCAGGTGCGTCAATACACCACCTTGAGTTGCAATTTCGATCAACATACCCAGCGACACGGTTCTTTCACGCAGGAAATTACGTATGCCCCGTTTCAACTTCGCAATTAAGCGGGGCGATGCTGTTGTTCATTCCGTGGAGAACGTGCCGCTTAAAGACTCGGCAGCTGCTTGGAGCTTTATAGAAGAGCTATCCAAGCAGTTCGACGCCGAAGGTCTTCGGGTGATCGTTAAAGACGAACACGGAGACGTGGTTATAATGGCTGGCTTGGTCAGTCAGGGCAACTACGATCGCAATACAGCTGCTTAATCCGCTATTGGATCTCTGGCTTGATTGGCGGGCTCAAGCTTGCCAGCGGGTCGCGCTGCTGGCTCGTGCGGTTCAGCGAGATTGAGAACCGCTTGAAGGCAGCTTCATACCAATCATCATCTTTCCGCTTGGTTTTGACCGTCAGCTTTTCTCCTGGGCTTGGTAATTTCCGTTCTTTTTCAACCGCCTTGCTGGTCTTCTTCATCGCCACGCTACTCACTCCCCCAAACGCACAGCAGTCACTTTCCACACGGAGGCGAATGGCAGGCAACTTCCGCTGCGTCAAAAATATTTTTTGCAAAACACCCCCCTGATAGCCGCTATTAGGGCGGCGGAGCAAGACTGTGCTCTGAAGGTTTTAATGGGACTAGAAAAGGGGTGATCCTTAAAACGAAATATTTAAGTAATAAAATATACGAAAATTTTATAAAAATCGCGAGCGAATGTTAAGTAAGCCAAAGTTGCTCCAGCTGCTTTCGTTGCAATCGTTAATCACCCTCGTCATGGACATTTGAATGCTCGGAACGTAACATACTAAACAAACCGCACCAACGCGCGCACGTCGATTGTGAGAGGAGCTCAAGCAATGTCCATTTCCAAACTTCTCGCTAACACAAGAGCCTTTTCGACTATCTGTGGGATCGTCGTGTTATTTGTGTCGCAGGCTCATGCTGAGCGTGCCGTTGATGGAGTTTATCGAAACCAACTTGGTGGAATCTTAGAAATTGAAGGTAACAATATTTTTTATACAGGTTATTGGAATGGGGGCGATGTCACGCGCAAACAATTCCCATTGAATGAACAGAATGGAAAGTTCCGCTATGGTGCTCAAGTATGCGAAATGACGAAACTCACAATTTTTTGTCGTCGACAAATGGATGGTCAGACTTGGCAATATACATTGATGAAATCGAAAGATAACCAATCAAAATCGACCCCGAAATCCGACGGAAAATCGAAGACCGAGCCTGTATTAGAGCCCTCAAGGACTGATGCAGCGGTCGCGAAAGCTGAAGCGGAGGCTGTAAAAGCAAAGGCAGAAGCTCAGATTGCAAGGGCTGAAGCAGATCAGGCTAAACAGCGGTTGGCTGAGGTATCCGTTAAAGCCAACGAAGATGCAGTGAAGACACGAGGAATTGCAGCTGAAAACGCCGCCCTGCAGGCAGAACTCGCCAAGTCAAAAGTAGCCGCTGAAGCGCAGGGAGCAAAGGCACAAGCTGCTGAGACTGAAGCGTTGCGGGCAAGAGCAGAAGCGGACAATGCAAGAAATGCGGCGCGAAACGCCGTAGCTGTAAATGTTCAGTCGCAACAGCAAAGCTCTGTCCAAGGGGGCACAACGATCAACAGCACAGTGATCAACAATGCTACGCAAAACAGCGTTCAACAAAATGACAATCGAGTGAACAATCAAAACCAACACCTATCTAATACGAACTCGACCAAAAACTCTCAAAGCTCGTCTGCAAACCAAAATACTTTGGTGCAACAAAGCGTAAACTCTGGAAATTCAGTACAAAATTTATCCAACGCTCAGATAAGTACGAACCAAATTGCTTCAAATTCTGTCAATGCCACTAATAATGTCGTTGCAGTAAATAACTCGAACGCTGCAAGCCAAGGTGCATCCGTCCAAAATAACATTGTAGCGCCTACCAATGCATCTCTAGCCCCAGCAGCGTCCTCTTCAACGGCTCAAAATGCATCGCCAGCTCGTGTGCAATCTGTCCAGACAACCCCGAACTCCCCCGCCATTTTGCCTCCCGCGCAAGTGGCGCAGACGTCGCCTGCGAGTTCTGGGGGTAATCCCACTTCGCAGTCGGGGACCATGACTGCGATCAACAGCTCAACTGCCGTCGCTGCAAACCAGCGCATTGCAGATTTGAAGGCGCAGATCTATCTGCTTGAGGTCGTTGTCTCGGAGCAGACAGAAAACAGAAAAACCGCACCTCAAGCAGAGTTATCTGCAATTGATGCAACTATCCGAGCGGTTCAAACAAGGGTAACAATTTTGAAGCAGGAATTTTCAAGTCTAGATCAGAATTTCAACACCTATCTAACCTCAATCAAGCCTAATGATCGCGACCTGTATCTTACCTCACGCCGAGCTTCTGAGATTTATCCACGTGTTCCCTATTATATCCCTGGCACCAGTGAGACAGGTGAATTTTGGGTAGAGCCAACGGTCTCTGATCGCGGTGAAATGGGATTCAGTTTTCAGTTCCGCGATGTAGCTTCTTCAGTTGAAAAAGTACGAGGGAAAATTGAGATGAACCTCGATCAAATCGAACAAACTCAAAAGGCTTTATATAAACTACATGAGTGGTCGATCGTGGCTCATGAGCAGAAACTTCGTCGAAACTATGAAAAACGAGTTGTATGCTTCCCAGAAAGGGAATGTCCGGCTGATGGAGAACGACTCGATGGCGCGGCTTCGACAGAAATTCGATTCAATGTCTATGAAGATGGTTCCACTGCTGGGCGTATTCAACGTAACAAGGGGCGCTTCATTGAAGGGTATAACGTTTCTATAGACAGTGCAATGCTTCTACAGGCGTACCTAAATCATGTCATAAAAGAGGCTAAATTAGAGTTCAAATCTGGAACTCAAGATAAAAAAGCTCTCGATAGTATGTTCAAGTGAAATCAACCCGCTGCCCCGTTCCCGATGGAGACAGATTCTGCCGGGAATGGGGCAAAATATTTTTCACGAAAGCCGATTTTCCGCATTGCCGCCGACTAAATAGATGTGACGGACCGCTTCATATTTGAGCGCCAAACCTGTCGAGGCTGCTGTGGACCTGAAAAGCCAAGCCGCACGGAATTCAGTCAGGGCGCAATTCTTTCTTTCGTTATTAGGTTTCGTCACAAGCGGAGAGTTCCATTTGGAACTGGAAGCACGATGAGGGCTCTGGTGAAAATTACACCCCTCGAACACTCGAATGTCGCCTGATTGGCTTCGAATGTGTTGGCGTTGATGAACAGGACAGAAACGGGAGAGCGCACGACCGCCCCGTACCTTTTCGAAGGTGTTCCTAATCAGGGTGTGTGACGAGGTACGCTCAATACAAGCTGCCTTGAGAACATATTTTGGCTGCGGAAGCCGAAGTATGTTCTGAGTCCACTAATACAAACAATAGCTAATTGATCTGTAAATTAGCTAACTCGTTATCTGATTGTTCGACTGATAGAAATAGAACCCACGAACGAGCGAACGAAGAGAGCGAGTGAGTTCGCCGTAGGCGACCAATAGCGGAAGCATAAGACCTCTTTCGAACCTTATCTAATCCGTTATCTAATTCTTTAAACGTTCTGGAATTAATCTATCCAAAGAAACCAAAATCCACTAGTCGACGTTCTGCGTAAAGTGACCTCCAAACTAGCCGCCAATGAGGTTCCAATGTCTCTGTCTACTCGCGAACTTAACCAGCTGAAGAAGATCGTTGAAATCGCTTCCAAGATTATTGCGAAGGCAGAGGCTGCCGAAGCTGCCATTGCTGTTGGTTCTTCCAAGGCTATTGGAACCAAGCGGAAAGCTTCCAAAATCACATCCAAGATTGTTGTGACGAAGACCTCCAAGAAAGCATCTAAGGTAGCTACTGCTTCTGCTGCTCCTGCTGCCAAAGGCAAAAGAACTCGTCGCACTGGTGCTGAATTAATCGCCTTCCGTGAGATGTTGGCTTCCGAACGCAGCAGCGGTGTTCCCGTTGCTGAAATCGCAAAGAAGCACGGCGTATCGTCGGCTTATATTTACCAGCTCTGATACAGCATCAAATCCAACAGGGTCCAAAGCGGGTTTGCTGTTTGGCATTCCCGCTTTTTCATTGCCTAAATAGTTCGTTCGTAAAAACGCATTTTTCCATCGCAACTTATTAAAAATAGGAATATTCAAATGAGACTAGCAGACAGCTTCATTGGCAAAGATGGAAAAGCTCTGTCGCCATACATCAACTCTTCCAAGATCGTCGAAGTGGTCGAGATTTCATCCAGCGCTAATGTCTCTAGGTCGCTCGATGAAATTCGGAAAGCCATATCCAAGAATTCTTCAGCCACCTATCTCGTAGTCGCATTCAAACAATAGGATTTTCAATGAACATCATTCATAACGAAAATGTCGCCTTCCGCTGCCCAAATTCACTCAAGGAAAAGTTGCAAACCTACGCCGACGAAAATCACCTGCGTGTATCGGCAGTCATCAGAAATGCTTGCGTGAGCTATCTGCGTAAGGAACAGCCAGCTGCGTATGCGCCGCTATCGCCAACCAGCCTCGTTGACATCAAACTGAATGAGCTTGTTCGTTGAAGAGGAAGCGCCTGATCGGTTTCAGAGACTGGTGCGAAATCATTGAGCGGGAAGAGAACGCATACACCATTCGATGTCTGTTGCTCGAATCCGCCAAAGTCGACAAACTTCCAGCAGGTTTGACGGCTTCAGGAGCGGACAATGGCGTCGAAGAAGTGGAAGGGCGACGACGCGCATTTGCTCCCAGCGCAACAAGTAGAGCCCTATCGGTTGTGGTTCGAGTTCCTACAGCTCGCCTCCAAGGACGATACCCTCACCGTCGACCGCGATCATTACTCCCGTTGGGGACAGTTTGATCAGCTTAAGTTCGGAGACTGGTGGTCGACCCATTGGCAAGACCTGTTCGCCGTAGATATTGGGGTCAGGGAGGTGGATCCGACCCAAGCGACCCCTAAGCGGTCGGACAGGGACGTTGTGGTTCGCATTCCCCTCTACCAAGATCCCAAACGTTCCTTAGCTCAAGTAGCAGAAATTTTGGAGCGTCACGGGGCGAGTGAACGCCTTCGGGATATGGCGGAGGGACAGTTCCGGCTTCAGGTGGACGGGGAAGACGACAAGCTGATCCATCCTTCCACCCGCTTTCTTCGTAACCTGTCCAAGGTTCGCCTGCTACTCCACATCTATCGTTTCTGGTTAAGTCACGCTGAAGCTGATGATCGGCGGCGGTTGGAGAAGACAGCCATTTCGTATTTCCGTTGGGCGGACGGCTGGAACCGGCAGGTCAAAGAAAAGAAGTGGAAGCGCCCGCTAATCGAAATCCCCTTCGCCCTGACGACCTACGTCAAGCACCTTGAGAAGAGGGGGGATCGTCGGCGGACGAGGCTCTATGAAACCGATGACGTTTCGGACCATCGCCGACAGATTGCCCGATACATTCGCAAAGCCCGCAAGCTGGCTGCCAATGTGGCTGAGGGGCGTTTTCCAGGAAAGTATGAATGATTGTGTCCTCTCTGAGTTTCGAGTTCCAAATGGAACGGGACAGGACCAAATTGTAAACCTGTCCCGTTGTTCTGGCAAAGTTCTAAATCGGTCTTTCGGTTTTAATAGGGTCATGAGGTTGGGAATGGTTCTCTTCCTTATGACTGAAAAGGAAATTAAAATGGAATACGTTATGCTCGAAAACACTGTTCCGGTCGCTGCTTCTGCCGATATCGTCGTGGTTCCAAATAGAACTGAAATTATTAGCTCAAATATCGATAAGTACGTGCAACAATATCGTGGTTTTGCCCGTCAGACAGCCTTGGCGATTGTCGGCTTGGCAGAAACTCTCTGCGAAGCTGATGCAAACCTCACGCATGACGAGTTCAAAATATTTTGCAGTGAGGTGGGTCTAGAAATTGGTGGTTCCGTCTATAAGAAAATGAAGGTGATTGGCAAAGAAAAAACAAGATTCGCGTCGGTCATGGACCGGCTGCCGAATACCTGGACCACAATCTACCAGCTCGCAAAGCTCGAAACACACGATTTTGTCACACTTACGAGGTCGAACACCCTGACCCCGTTTATGACGGCACAGGAGATACCTGTAGCTTTGGGTAAGGGAAAGAAGGCTGCAGCCAAAACTGCAGCGGCTAATAACGAAACTCCGGACTTCACGATTTACGCCAGCAATTTAACACCCGAGGAAAAGAGGGAGCTTTTCCAGAAAATCGCGGATCTACAGAAGACCTATCCCTTTAAACTGAACGTAGCCCAAACCTTTAAAGACGAACTTGTCGCCGAACAGCGCAAGCTCGCAGCCTAAAAGGGAGGGTTCACATGAAGTTGCAAGCGAAAGCCCTCCTTTCTGAACAGCTCCGTCCGCAATGCTTGGCAGATCTCCTTCTGCCAAGCAATCTACGAGAATCTTTCCAGTATATGATCGAAACAAGAAGCCCTATGAATATGACCTTCTACGGGAAGCCGGGGATCGGAAAGACTTCCGCAGCGCGTATCCTTTTCAAAGAGATGGACGCAGATGTTTTTGAGCTAAACGGGTCATTCAACTCAGGCGACAAAACAATGCTGCAGGAAATCCGCAGTTACGCTTACACAATGTCCCTCTTCGAAAAGCCAAAGGTCTGCTTTATTGATGAAGCAGATTATCTCAGCAAGGAGGTGCAAGCTTCCTTAAGAGGGCTGATTGAAGGCGTGTCGCACAACACACGCTTCATTATGACGGTCAACGACATTGATAAGATGACGCCACCGATCCTTTCCAGATGCGAACCTGTCTGCTTTGACGTCAACCCGGTTGAGGCTTCGAAAACAATCGAGTCCATTTCTGAGCGCTATGTATTCCGTCTCATTGGGCTTGGGTACGAAGCGGATATTAAGACAGTCAAGAACATTGTCTGTCTGTATTTTCCGGACCTAAGACGGATAGCTAACCAGTTCCAATTGGAACTGAAATGTAAGGCTCCAGATTAGTGGACATGCCAGAATTTGCAATTGAATAGGTGGATCAGATCGAGAGTAGGTCGCTGAAGGAACAAGAAGCAAATAAGGCTTCAGAAGCCGTCTATGAATGCTTTGAATTTTGACGAACTCAGGGAGCTCTTTTTGAGCTCCCTTTTTTTATTATGTCGCGATTGGGGGTGCGATTTCGGAAAGGATTTTTTCAAACAGAGAGGCTGCCTCATCGAAGGTAGAGTATCTGCATCCCCATTCTGAATAGCCTACGCGTCCGCCATCACCTAGGTATGGATGCATCTCGCTGATCGGAAGGGGATTTGGAAGGCGATGCTTGGTCGCGAACACTTCGTAGGCAATTTCATTGCTGTTCGGGATTTTGACAACACTGAAAAGGCATAGATCGTTTCCTATGCGATATGAAATATATCGGTCAAAGACCAGTTTTCCGGCTTTCTGACCCCCACCGATCTTTGCGCGCATGGCTTTGCTCAAGAAAGAATGCGCTACGAAGCCTTTGACTTCTGCTGACCGTCGTTTCGCCGTCTCCTTGCTAAGATCGTAGCGTTCAAGCAACCGGATCGCCAAATTCTCTAGTAATTCAGCGCTGTCTTTCTCCTCTCGCTTGTCTGTGATGCTGCGAGCGATGGCGTCGTGTTTCGTAATCCCGGCGCTGGGCGGCGGACGCCGTTCTCGAAGAACGATATCGCACAATTCGCTGATTGAATGGTTTGCGCGTCGTTCGGCATTTGCCTTCAGGTTCTTGATGCCTTGGTCGTCAAGACCCCGGATTTTTTCAATGTCCCAGAGCGGTTCCTTGGGTCCGTTGCCCGTTCGTTTATCGTTCTTCGGGTTCTGTTTGTCCGTCATGCCCGCCCCCCAAGGTGATGAGCCTAAAGGGTAGTCCCGTCCAGCGCATCTGCCCAGCCTTTGGGAATTTAGCTCTAGAGGGATCGGGAGTTCCATTTGGAACTGGTTGTAAAAGGTAACTTTTATAATTAGATTTCCCAAAGCATTGAAAAGACGTCTCTTTCTCAAGATTTCGCTAGTCGCCCATCGGCGAACACATTATAAAGAGTTGTCGGATCCGCTTTTTACAACCAGTGAGCGCCGACAATGTCCCTTTCCAAGCAAGCCAAGACCCTGACCAAAGCCCAGCAGGAGGCGGTCCTTGCCTATCTGACGTCCACGCGCCACCCCGAGCGGGACCGTGTGATCTTCCTACTGTCCGTGAAAGCTGGTTTGCGCGCGAAGGAAATAGCAGCGCTTCAGTGGTCGATGCTGACAGACGCTGAGGGACGCTTGAGCGACGCTATTAGCTTGCCGAACTCAGCGTCGAAGGGACGATCAGGTCGTGTCATCCCGCTCAACAAGGAGCTCAAAGCAGCGCTTGAGCGGTGGTACGCGATGTGTCGGCAGGATCGCCGTCCGAGCGCGTTCGTCGTTACCACCGAGCGTTCGCCGCGCACGTCATCGTATGCTGTCGTGAACAAGTTCGCTGGGTGGTATCGAGCGCTCGGGTTCCAGGGAGCAAGCAGTCATTCGGGACGGCGAACGGCTATCACGGGGTGGGCTAGACGGATCTCCAGCGTTGGCGGTAGCTTACGGGACGTGCAGCTTCTTGCGGGTCACTCAGCGCTGGGAACGACACAGCGCTACATCGAGGCATCAGAAGAAGCGAAGAGGCGGGTGGTGGAATTGGTGTGATGTTTCAAAACACTTCAAAATGGTCGATTCGGATGATGAAAAAGTTCATAGCGAATTGTTTTTTAATTTTTTTCACCTCTGTTTTTAGCTCTGTGTGTTTCGCCGAGATTGTGCGAGTTCCATTCGACGGAGCATCGGTTACAACGGCTGCTTGGTTGCGAACTGATTCTAAGGCTGTACTTATATTTTTGCCTGGCGGTAATGGGAAATTCGGAATTGCCGCCCGGGATCCCCAAAAGCCTCTTTGGATTTTTCAACAAGTTTTTGATGCTAAAATTGATATTGTATTTATGGACAGTGAAGAAAGCTTAGGTGAACGCGATTTATGGGCACGTCGAACAACTGAGCATTTCAAGAAAATTAAATCGGTTGTCGAATTCTTCAAAAAGAGCCGTGGAAAGCCTGTTTTCCTCATTGGACACAGTAATGGAGCGATAAGTCTTGTTGAATTTTTAAATGATACGCCCAAAAACTATCAATATTTGTCAGGGGTCGTTTTCAGCGGCAGCCGAAATGAAACTGCCGTTACGACAAAGTTGAATTTGCCCATATTAGTTATGCACCATCAGGATGATAACAATCCCTGGACTACGCCTGCAAACGCAGAGCGCTTGTTCAGTAATATAAAAAAATTTAATGCTTCTAAAACGTCTTTTGCATGGGTTCATGGAGGTTTTGATGAGGGTAATCCTGCAACCAGCGGACGACATATGTATGCTGGATCAAACGAAGAAGCAGCGAAAATAGTCAGTAATTTTATTTTGGGTCGGTCTATGTAAAGATGATCCCTACGGTATGGTTAGCGTTACGCCTTACAACCAATCCACCGCCTGCACTCGCTTGTCGCCTTTAAACTTCCAACCTTTCGTCAATTCAGCAGCACTGGCGACATTGCTCGTATGACCATAATGCTTTTCGAGCATCGGGGTGCTCGTTCCTATGTTGCGCGCGAGAATGAACTGATGGACGCCTTCCTGTAATCGGAACGCAACGTAGGTGTGGCGGAGCGAATAGATGGCACGTTGTGAGGCAATCAATTCACCCCTCCCCAAAGCTCTGAAGGTTTTTGATCAACTCCGCTGACAACGGCAGGTGGCGAGCATAGAACCGTTCGATCTGGTTCACGCTCGTTCCAGCGTTCTTGGCGAGCGTGTAGATGTTCACTTTGCCCTTGGAGAGCGTGAGCCTCATACAGATCGCCGTGTGACGAAGCGAATAAAGCGAGTGGCTGTATTCAAAGACAGGGTTCTGTTTGAGGTCACAGGCTTTTAGCAGCTCGTTGAACTGCCTTTGAATGATCCGCTTGGCACTGGAGCGGTTTCGGTATTGGGGAAAGAACAGGTAGTCCTCTGGTCCTGATAGGTCGGGGTAGCGGGGAGCGATCCGCTGATAGACAGACACAGCCGCTGGCATCGTGCTGCTGACCCTGTAGCCAGTCTTCCCGTCGGCGATGGTCAATGTCAGAGATCTTGGCTCGCTGGCGATGCTGACGTGCTTGTGTTTCAGGTCGTAGAGTTCGGATTCTATCGGGCGGACAAAGGAATGGGTCAAAAATAGGATCAGGTCATATAGCTCGTCCGTAATGACGGTTTCCCGAACCCTGCGCCCTTCCGCCGCCAGTTCCTGTGCCTTCTCAAGCAGGAGCTTGTATTCGTCTTCCTCCTTCGGAACCAAAGGGTAGAAGCGGAAGAACGGGCGGGGATTGTCCTTCTTCCTTGTCCTGGGCAAATCAGGGACCGTAACGATGGCTCCTCTATCCCGTGCCAGCTTCATCACCTTGGAAAAGGTGCTGGTGATGTGGTTCAGCGTGGCGGGCTTGAGGGTTTGGTCCTTCTTCCTCACCCAATCCATATAGTCGTTGTATTCGACGGTCGTGATTGACTTGACCGCTACCTTGTCCATCTTCTCCAGAATGCCCCAGACCCTGTGTTCCAAATAGAACTCGGTGTTCGCCCAGAGCTTCTTGTTGATCTCGCCGATCTCTCCCCGCCGCTTCTCCGCCTTCACCAATTCCTCGGCGAAATAGCCAAAAGTCTCTTCCCGTGGGACTTTGGGACTGCCTTTCCGCTGAAGAATGCTGATGAAAAGCTCTTCGGCGACTTTACGGGCTTCCAGCCTTGAGGTTTCCTTGGTGGAGCGAACCACATTCCTTTTGGAAATTGGGTCACGGATACGGGCGAACCAATACGGGGAGGCGTTGATCTGGTAGATCGCCAGCCCCCTGGAAATCTTGATGATTGCGCCTTTGAGGGCGCTTCGTGAGGGCTTTGGATCGGAATTGGTCATTGAGCAAAAAGTATAAACCAAGTAATAAACTTCGTAAATAGCCCCTGTATAATAAGGATCAGGGCAGGGCTCATAACCTGAAGGTCACAGGTTCAAATCCTGTCCCCGCAACCACCATGACCGAACTCAGTTCTCGGTCCCTCAAAACCACCCTCTTCCGGGTGGTTTTTTGCGTTTGGGGGTTTGCCAGCGCCACTTCGATCATGGCCGCGATGTCGCCGATCAGCTCCACGCTGGGCGGTGCTCCCGGCTCCTCGTGGATCAACACCTTTTCGATCAGGCTGCGGATGATCTCGAAGGCCTCGGCACGGGTGTCTTCTTGATGAAGCGCTTCGTGAAGGGCGGCTACTTTCTGGCGGTAGGCTTCGGCGAGATTGGGAAGGAGGCGGACAGGGCTCGGCGGTGGCTCTGAACCGCCCCGGGTTCGTCGGAGGCTTGTTAGTTTAAGTTAAGCCGCCAAATTTGTTTCGTCCAGTTGTGCATAATAACTTTCCTCGGCTTCTGCAGGCGGGATA
>CANGFT010000082.1 GCA_947453205.1 Beijerinckiaceae bacterium
ATAAAGCTCTGGTGAACAAGGGCAAGCCAAAAATGGTCGCCCTCATCGCCATCGCCCGCCGCCTCATCGTCATGCTCAACGCCATCATGCGAGATAAAAAGCCATGGCAGCTAAAAGAAGCTTGACCCGCAAGACAGTCGCTCCCCACAGGGGGAAGGGTTGTGAGGTGCGCACTATCTTATTTAGTTTTGTGAAACCTATTTCGTCCCGTACATCCGATCGCCCGCGTCCCCCAGACCCGGCACGATATAGCCGTGCTCGTTGAGGTGGCTGTCGATGGCGGCGGTCCAGATGGGGATGTCGGGGTGGGCGACGCGCAGGCGCTCTATGCCTTCGGGCGCGGCGAGCAGGCAGACGAAGCGTATGTCCTTCACGCCCTTTTCCTTCAGCAGCTTCACGGCGGCGACGGCTGAATTGCCGGTCGCGAGCATGGGGTCCATGAGGATCACGAGGCGGTCGGCGACGTCCTGCGGCGCCTTGAAATAATATTCGACGGCTTCGAGCGTCTCTGGATTGCGGTAAAGGCCGATATGGGCCACGCGCGCTGAAGGAACCAGCGCCAGCATGCCCTCGAGAAAGCCTGTCCCCGCCCGCAGGATCGGCGCGAAGACGAGCTTCTTGCCCGCGAGCGCCGGCGCCTGCATCGGGGCGAGCGGCGTCTCGATGGCCACGTCCTCGATGGGCAGGTCGCGGGTGACCTCGTAGCACAAGAGCATGCCCACTTCGTTGAGCAACTGCCGGAAGCTTTTCGTCGAGCAGGTCTTGTCCCGCATGAGCGTCAGCTTGTGGCGCACCAGGGGATGGGAGACGATGGTGACGGCGTCCATGAGCCATTCCTCGAAATCGTAGAAATCATCGCGGCAGCAGGCGCAGCCCGTGTCAAACCTCACCACCACGGCCTCCCTGCGCTTGTGGCCGCCAGCCCGAGATGCGCGGCGATGCTGGCGCCCATGTCGGCGAAGGTCGCGCGCGCGCCGAGCGGGCGCCCGACAAGGCCCGGCCCGAAGGCGAGCACGGGCGCATTCTCGCGCGTATGGTCGGTTCCCCCGAAGGTCGGGTCATTGCCATGGTCGCCGGTGAAGACCAGGAGATCGCCGGGGCGCAGACGCGCCTCCAGGTCCACGAGGCGACGGTCCATGGCTTCGAGGCAGGCGGCGGCGCCCGCCACATCCCGGCGGTGGCCGAAGTCGGTGTCGAGATCGAGATAATTGGCGAAGAGGAGGCCGCCCTCTGGCAGTCGGTCAAGGGCGGCGAGGGTCTTGTCGACGAGGTCCATGTCGCCCGCGCCCTTGATCTCTTCGCCGGTGTTCCGGTGCGCGAAGATGTCGCCGATCTTGCCGATGGAGATGACGGGACGACCTGCTTCCGCCGCGCGGTCCAGCAGATTGCCCATGGCGGGGGGCATGGCGAAATCCTTGCGGCGAGGCGTGCGCTTGAAGGCGCCGGGGCCGGCGCCGAGGAAGGGGCGTGCGATGACCCGGCCGATCCTGAGGGGATCGCAGATTTTGCGCGCCAGACGGCAGAGGTCATAGAGCCGCTCGAGGCCGAAGCTCTCTTCATGCGCGGCGATCTGCAGCACCGAGTCGACGGATGTGTAGACGATGGGCTTGCCCGTGCGCATATGCGCCAGCCCCAGCTCCTCGATGATCTCGATGCCGGAGGCGTGACGGTCGCCGAGGATGCCGGGAAGCCTGCCTTGTTCGATGAGCGCCTGCGTCAGCGCGGACGGAAAAGACGGCTTTGAATCCGGGAAATAGCCCCAGGCGAAATCGACCGGCGCGCCCGCGATCTCCCAATGGCCGGACGGCGTGTCCTTGCCTTTGGAAACTTCGCGCGCGAAGCCCCAGAGCCCCTGCGGGCTTGAGGGCCGGGCGAGGCCCTGAAGGCTTGCGCCCCGGGAGGCTTCGGCGGCGAGGCCGAGCCCGTGGGCGCTGAGGAAGGGGATGTGCAGCGGGCCCTTGCGCAAGCCCGCGCGGTCCGCCCGGCCCTGCGCGCAGGCCTCCACGATATGGCCGAAGGTGTCCGCGCCCGCATCGCCGAAGGCGGCGGCGTCCGCTGCGCCGCCTATGCCGAGGGAGTCCATGACGAGGAGCGCTGCGCGGGGCATGAACACCTACTGGCTGACGACGCCGCTCGCATCCGCCTCGATGTTGAAGGCGGCGGCGAAGAGGGCGCGGGTATAGTCTGTCTGCGGCTGCGCGAAGATCTGCGCCGCCGGTCCGCTCTCCATGACCTTGCCGTGGCGCATGACGATGAGATCGGTCGCCAGGGCGCGCACGACCTTCAGGTCATGGCTGATGAACATATAGGCGAGGCTGCGGCGCTTTTGCAGATCCCGCAAAAGGTCGACGATCTGCGCCTGAACGGACATGTCGAGGGCGGAGGTGGGTTCGTCCAGCACCACGAAGCGCGGCTCCAGCGCCATGGCCCGGGCGATGGCGATGCGCTGGCGCTGGCCTCCTGAGAACTCATGGGGGTAGCGGTCCATGGCCGAGGGGTCGAGGCCGGTGTCGGCGAGGGCGCGGGCGACGATCTCGCGCCGCTCCCGCCAGTCGAGATGCGGGCTCTGGATGGCGAGCCCCTCCTCCACGATCTCCGCGACCGACATGCGCGGCGACAGCGAGCCATAGGGATCCTGAAAGACGATCTGCATATCGCGCCGCAGGGGCCGCATATCCGCGGCCTCAAGTCCGTCGATGCGCTTGCCGAGATAGGCGATGGGCCCTTCGGATCGGATGAGGCGCAGCAGGGCGAGGCCGAGCGTCGTCTTGCCTGATCCCGACTCGCCCACCACGCCCACGGTCTGGCCCTCGCGCACGGTGATCGACACGCCGTCCACCGCCTTCACATGACCGATGGTGCGGCGGAAGAAGCCGCGCTTGATGGGGAACCAGACCTTGATGTCCTCGCCGCTCAGGATGGGCGCGGCGTCCGGGTTGGGCTGCGGCGGCTCGCCCTTGGGCTCCGCCGCCAGAAGGGCGCGCGTGTAGGGGTGCTGCGGGTTGCGGAAGACCTCCTCGGTGGGGCCGGCCTCCACGATCTTGCCGTGCTGCATCACGCAGACGTCGTCGGCGATCTTGCGCACGATGCCAAGGTCATGGGTGATGAAGAGCATGGCCATGCCGAGCCGGGCCTGCAGGTCTTTCAGGAGCCGCAGGATCTGCGCCTGCACGGTCACGTCGAGCGCGGTGGTGGGTTCGTCGGCGATGAAGAGGTCGGGGCGGTTGGCGAGCGCCATGGCGATCATGACGCGCTGGCGCTGCCCGCCCGAGAGCTGGTGCGGATAGGCGTCGAGGCGCGTGGCGGGATCGGGAATGCCCACCTCCTCCAGCAGCTCGATGGTGCGCGCGCGCCGCTTGCCCGCGTCGCGCATGCCATGCAGCTCCAGGATCTCCCCGATCTGCCGCGCGATCGTGTGCAGCGGATTGAGCGAGGTCATGGGCTCCTGAAAGACCATGGTGATCTCGTTTCCGCGCACGCGCCGCAGGGCCTCCTCATCGGCCTTCAGGAGATCCTGTCCCTTGTAGAGCACTTCGCCCGAGGGATAGCGCGCCGAGGTCGCCCCGAGCAGCTTCACGATGGAGAGCGCGGTCACCGATTTGCCCGAGCCCGATTCGCCCACCAGCGCCAGCGTGCGCCCGCGCTTGAGGCTGAAGGAGATGCGGTCGACCGCAAGGCTCGTCTTCCCGCCCTGATGGAAGGCGATGGAGAGATCGCGGACGTCGAGAAGGGGCGTGTCGTCGACGCTCACGAGAAGGTCTTTCTGGGATCGAAGGCGTCACGCACCGCTTCGCCCACGAAGACGAGCAGCGAGAGCATGAGCGCGATGACGAAGAAGCCGGTCAGCCCGAGCCAGGGCGCCTGCAGGTTGGACTTGCCCTGCAACAGCATCTCGCCAAGCGAGGGCGAGCCGGGCGGCAGGCCGAGGCCGAGGAAATCAAGCGAGGTGAGCGTGGTGACGGAGGCGTTGACCACGAAGGGCAGGAAGGTCAGCGTCGCCACCATGGCGTTGGGCAGGAGGTGGCGGAACATGATTTTCGCGTTCGAAAGCCCAAGCGCCCGGGCCGCGTTCACATATTCGAAATTGCGGGCGCGCAGGAATTCGGCGCGCACCACATGCACCAGCGAGACCCAGGAGAACAGCAGCAGGATCCCCAGCAGCACGAAGAAGCTCGGCGTGATGATCGAGGAGACGATGATGAGGATGTAGAGGTGCGGCAGGGAGGACCAGATCTCGATGAAGCGCTGGAAGACAAGGTCGATCCAGCCGCCGAAATAGCCCTGCACCGCCCCCGCCAGGATGCCGATGACCGAGGATATGCCCGCCAGCACGAGGCCGAAAAGGATGGAGATGCGGAATCCATAGATGAGCCGGGCCACCACATCGCGCCCGGCGTCGTCGGTGCCGAGCCAGTTCATCTCGAGATCGCGGCAGCTGGCGTCGGGTTTGTGTGCGAAGCGTTTGGCCAGTACGCCCGCGCATTGCTCGGGGGTCAGCGACCACGTGGGCGGCGAGGGCGCGGGGGTCGGCAGGTCGAGGTTGTGGGTGCTGTAGGAGAAGCGCACGAGCGGCCAGACCATCCAGCCATGGGCCTTGATCTCATCGGCGATCACGGGGTCGCGATAGTCCGTCTCCGCCAGAAATCCGCCGAACTTCTCCTCCGGGTAATTCTTGAAGATGGGGAAGAGAATCTCGCCCTTGTAGGAGGCCAGGATCGGCCGGTCATTGGCGATGAACTCGGCGAAGAGCGAGAGGATGAAGAGGACCATGAAGATCCAGAAGGACCAGCAGCCCCGGCGGTTGCGCTTGAAATTGTCGAGGCGGCGCCGGTTGACCGGGGTCAGGCGAAAGCGGCCCTTGTCCGCCAGCGCGGGCGCCATGGGGGCGGGTGTGGCTGGAGCGCGCGCGTCCACTCAGACCTCCCGCGTCTCGAAATCGATGCGCGGATCGATCCAGGTATAGGTGAGGTCGGAGATCAGGTTCACCACAAGGCCGAGCAGGGCGAGGATGTAGATGTTGGCGAAGACCACGGGATAGTCGCGGTTCATCACGGATTCATAGGTGAGCAGCCCCAGCCCATCGAGGGAGAAGATGTTCTCGATGAGCAGCGAGCCCGTGAAGAAGGCGTGCACGAAGGCGCCGGGGAAGCCCGCGATGACGATCATCATGGCGTTGCGGAAGACATGGCCATAGAGCACCTGCCGCTCCCCCAGGCCCTTCATGCGGGCGGTCAGCACATATTGTTTGCGGATCTCGTCGAGGAAGGAGTTTTTCGTGAGAAAGGTCGAGGTGGCGAAGGCGCCCAGCACGAGGGCGCTCACCGGCAGGACGATGTGCCAGAGATAGTCCAGCACCTTGCCCATCAGCGACAGTTCCGCAAAATTATCGGAAAAGAGGCCGCGCGAGGGAAAGATCTGCCAGAAGGAGCCGCCGGCGAAGAGGATCACCAGCAGGACCGCGAAGAGGAAGCTGGGGATGGCGTAACCGACGATGACGACGCCGGAGGTCCACACGTCGAAGCGCGAGCCGTCATTCACGGCCTTCTTGATGCCCAGAGGAATCGAGATGGCGTAGGAGAGCAGCGTCATCCACAGGCCCAGCGAAATTGAGACGGGCAGCTTCTCCTTGATGAGGCGCAGCACGGAGGTGTCGCGGAAATAGCTGCGGCCGAAATCGAAGGCCACATAGTTCTTCAGCATCAATAGGAATCGCTCGGCTGGCGGCTTGTCGAAGCCGAACTGCTTTTCAAGCTCCTCGATGAATTTGGGGTCGAGGCCCTGCGAGCCGCGATAGCGCGTGTCGGCGGTCTGCGCCTGCAGACTTGAGCCAAGATCGTTCGCGCCTGCGCCGACGCGGCTGGAGGAGCTCTGGTCGAGGCCCTGCAATTGGGCGAGCACGCGTTCCACCGGCCCGCCCGGCGCAAATTGCACGATGACGAAGGAGATCAGGAGAATCCCGAGGATCGTGGGGATCATCAGGAGAAGGCGGCGGGCGATGTAAGCGGCCATGTCTGTCAGCCCTGATTGCCGATGCGTTTCGCCTTCTCCGCATCCCACCACCAGGTGGCAGGCGCGCCCGTGCCGAATTTCGGCGTCTGCGCCGGGCGCGAGAAGACGTCCCAGTAAGCGATGCGCGCCTTGCCTGAATGCCACATGGGCACCCAGTAACGCCCGGCGCGCAGCACGCGGTCGAGGGCGCGGCAGGCGATGGTGAGGTCGGCGCGGTTGTCGGCGCGCGCGATGCGGTCGAGCAGGGCGTCGATGGCGGGGCTCGATATGCCCGCGATGTTGCGCGAGCCCGGGGTGTTGGCGGCCTGCGAGGAATAGGCGTTCTTCATTTCGACGCCGGGCGTCGTCGAGCCGCCCATGGCGAAGCTCGTCATGTCGAAATCGAAATTGTCGAAGCGGCGCTTGTATTGGACGGTGTCGACGGAGCGGATGCGCGCGTCGATGCCCAGGCGCTTGAGGTTCGCGATGAAGGGTTCGGTATGGGGCTGCAGCACCGTGGAGGAATCGAGGAACTCGATGGTGAAGGGCTTGCCGTCCGGCAGCTTCAACTGATTGCCCTCGCGCTTGCAGCCCGCCGCGCGCAGCAGATCGTCGGCCTTGCGCAGCAGCGCGCGGTCCGAGCCCGAACCATCGGAGACCGGCGGCAGCCAGGGCTCTTCGAAGACATCTGGCGAGAGCTGGCCGCGGAAAGGCTCCAGCAGCGCGAGCTCCTCGGGGCCCGGCTTGCCCACGGCTTTCATGTCGGAGTTATCGAAATAGGAGGTCAGCCTTTTATAGGCTGAATACATGATGTTCTTGTTGGTCCATTCAAAGTCGAAGCAATAGTTGATGGCCTCGCGGATGCGCGCGTCCTTGAATTGGGGGCGGCGCAGGTTGAAGTGCCAGCCCTGGGTGCCCGTGGCGGATCCGCTCGGCAATTCCTCACGCTTCACGCGGCCGTCGGCCACGGCGGGAAAGCCATATTGGGTGGCCCAGAAGCGGGCGGTGTATTCCTCGTGATAGTTGAGCTTGCCGGATTTGAAATCCTCGAAGGCGATCTGGCGCTCGCGGTAATATTCCCAGCGGATCCGGTCGAAATTGTTCACGCCGACATTCACGGGAAGATCTGCGGCCCAATAGTCTTTCACGCGCTCATATTCGACGAAGCGCCCCTGTTCGAAGCGCGAGACCTTGTAGGGGCCTGAGCCCAGCGGGGGCTCAAGGGTCGAGGCCTCGAAATCGCGCGTGGCGTACCATCTGGCGCTGAAGATCGGCATGCCCGCGACGATCAGGTGAAGATCGCGGCTGCGGGTCGGCGCGAAGGTCACGCGCGCGACATCATCGCCCTCGGCCTCTGCGCCGATCATGTCGGCGAGGATGGTGCGGTAGATCGGGTGGCCCTTGGTCTTCAGCGCGTTCAGCGAAAAGGCGACGTCATCTGCGGTGATGCGCGAGCCGTCATGGAAGCGGGCTTGGGGGCGCAGTTCGAAGCGATAGGTCAGCTTGTCCGGGCTGATGCGCACGGCGCTCGCCACAAGCCCGTAGAGCGCGTTGGGCTCGTCCGCGCTGCCGGCCATGAGGCTGTCGAACGTCGCCTCCACGCCCGCCGCGCCATCGCCCTTGAAGACGTAGATGTTGAAGGTGTCGAAGGTCTCGAAGTTCTGGTTGCCCGAGGTGTTCTTGATCTGGATGGTGAGCGTCCCGCCCTTGGGCGCCTGCGGGTTGACGTAAGCGAAGTGTTTGAAATCCTCGGGCTGCTGCAGCTCGCCGAAGGTGGACAGGCCATGGGAGCGGGTCTCGGCCTGCTGCGCATGGGCAGAGCGCAGCCCCGGAAGGGCGAGGGCGCCAAGGCCTACGGAGGCGGCGTTCAACAGGCGGCGGCGAGTCAGGGCCATGGGCGGGCGGTCTCCTGCAGCAGCGGGTCACGCGACTGATTCGCGAGGATTATGTCGCTTTTTCGAAGTCCCGCCACCCGGCTGTGTCGGCGCCGGGCGTCACATGCCGCCAAGCACCTCTGCGACATTGAAGATGTCCTTGTCGCCGCGCCCGCACAGATTCATCACCATGAGGTGATCTCTGGGCTTGCTGGCGGCGAGTTCGCCCACTTTGGCCAGCGCATGGGCGGGCTCCAGCGCCGGGATGATGCCTTCGAGGCGGCAGCAGAGCTGGAAGGCGTCCAGCGCCTCCTTGTCGGTGGCCGAGATATATTTCACCCGGCCGATGTCGCGCAGCCAGGCGTGTTCGGGGCCGATGCCGGGATAGTCGAGGCCGGCGGAGATGGAATGGCCCTCGAGGATCTGCCCGTCGTCATCCATCAGGAGATAGGTGCGGTTGCCGTGCAGCACGCCGGGCTTGCCGCCCGCCAGGGAGGCCGCATGGCCATTAGGCACGGCCAGGCCATGGCCCGCCGCCTCGACGCCGTAGATTTCGATGTCGGCGTCGTCAAGGAAGGGATGGAACAGGCCGATGGCGTTGGAGCCCCCGCCGATGGCCGCGACCAGCGAATCGGGCAGGCGGCCTTCGGCGGCCATCATCTGCTCGCGCACCTCCCGGCCGATCACGGACTGGAAGTCGCGCACCATGGCCGGATAGGGGTGGGGCCCGGCGGCGGTGCCGATGCAGTAGAAGGTCGTGTCCACATTGGTGACCCAGTCGCGCAGGGCCTCGTTCATGGCGTCCTTGAGGGTGCGCGCGCCCGACTGCACGGGCACCACGGTGGCGCCCAGCATCTTCATACGGAAGACGTTCGGCTTCTGGCGCTCGACATCGACCGCGCCCATGTAGACGATGCATTCAAGGCCGTATTTCGCGCAGGCCGTGGCGGTGGCGACGCCGTGCTGGCCCGCGCCCGTCTCGGCGATGATGCGCTTCTTGCCCATGCGCATGGCCAGCAGGATCTGGCCCAGCACATTGTTGATCTTGTGCGCGCCTGTGTGGTTCAGCTCATCGCGCTTGAAGTAGATCTTCGCGCCGCCGAAATGTTCGGTCATGCGCTGCGCAAAGTAGAGCGGCGATGGGCGACCGACATAGTGGGTCGCGAGGTGGTCGAGTTCGGCCTGATAGGCGGGGTCGGCCTTGGCGGCCTCATAGGCCTTTTCGAGATCGAGCACGAGCGGCATCAGGGTCTCGGCGACGAACCGCCCGCCGAAAATGCCGAAATGGCCCGTGTCATCGGGGCCGGTGCGGAAAGAGTTGGGATTATCCTGCAACAAGGCGCGAACTCCTGAAGGTCGTCTCTTTTAGGCGCTCTCGCGCGCGGAACCAAGTGGCGTCAAACCTGCGGCCGCCGCCCTCGCGCGGGCGACGAAGGCCGCGATGAGGGCGCTGTCCTTGACGCCGGGGCTGCTCTCCACTCCGGAGGAGACGTCGATCCCCGGCGGGCGCGTCGCCGCGACGGCGCTGGCGACCGTGTCGCAGGTGAGCCCGCCCGAGAGCATCCAGGGCCGATGGAAGCCGCGATCGGTCAGAAGGCTCCAGTCGAAGGCGTGGCCATTGCCGCCGGGACGGGTCGCGTCCTTCGGGGGCTTTGCGTCCAGGAGGATGCGGTCGGCGACCTCCTCATAGGCGCCCAGCGGCGCGAAATCCGCCTCCACGCTCACGCCCAGCGCCTTCATCACGGGCAGGCCGAAGCGGGCGCGGATCTGCGCCACGCGCTGCGGCGTCTCCCTGCCATGCAGTTGCAGGATGTCAGGCTGCAGCGCGGCCATGACCTCGTCGAGATAGTCGTCGCTGGCGTCGACGCTGAGCGCCACCTTGAGGGCGCGCGATCCGGCGATAGAGGCGAGGTCGCGGGCCAGCGCGCTCTCGATATGGCGGGGACTTGGCGGGAAAAAGACGAAGCCCACCATGTCCGCGCCTGCGTCAAGGGCGGCTTCAAGGGTCGATGGGGTCGAAAGACCGCAGATCTTGATGGTGAGAGGGGCGCTCATGACAGTCATATAGGCGCTTGCAGCGCGCCCCGCCACAGTCCATTGAGCCGCAGGCTCAGAGCGTGCGGTTCACCGGCGCAGGCAGGCTCGAGAGATTGCGCATGCGGTCGGCCTCGGCGCGCAGATGCTCCACATCGGCGCGCGCGTCCCGCAGCGCCCGGCGGTGACGGCCCTGGCTGAACCAGGTCGCGACGCCCCCCGCCACGACGCCCAGCATGGCGCAGGCGAACATGACGAAGAACAGGGGCGTCTCGACCCGCTGGGACGCGGCTTCCGCGCCGAAGGGGTCGAGCACCACCGGCACCACCTGCCGATTGACGATGGCGAAAGCGATGATGACCACGGCGATCGGGATGAGGATCAGCCATTTGAGAAAGGTTTTCATCGCTTGCTCCGGCCGGCGCCCGGCCTGCTCAAATCAGCCCGTAGGCTGTTCGTTCAGGCGCTCGCGCAGCTCCTTGCCCGTCTTGAAGAAGGGGACCGATTTCTCCTCCACCGACACATTGGCCCCGGTGCGAGGATTTCTACCTTGCCTTGCATCGCGCCGCTTGACGGCGAAGGCGCCGAAGCCGCGAAGTTCGACCCGGTCGCCGCGCGCCAGGGCGCCGGTGATCTCGTCGAGAATGGCGTTCACGATGTTCTCGACATCGCGTTGATAAAGATGCGGGTTGTTTTCAGCGATGCGCTGGACGAGTTCCGATTTAATCATTTCGGTTGATCCGTATTTGCGCCAAATAGGCCATTTCAACAATCAATTGACCTCGCCAGCATGCCAAATGCTCAGCAAGCCGTCAAGAAACCACTGCTCCTGCGCGGACTGCAGCTTACGCAAGGAAAGGGCGGGGCCGTCGAGGCCAAGGAAGGCCGCCCCTTCCGCCGTCATGCCCAGAAGGCCGAGGCGATTAAGGGGCTCGCGGCGTTTCCAGTCGCGGATGGGCAGATTCTTGCGGATATGCTTTTCTTCTTCGAGCCAGGCGACGGCGTCCTGTTCAGAGCCCAGGGCGTCGATGAGCTTCAGGGGCAGCGCCTGACGGCCGGTGAAGACGCGCCCGTCGGCGACCTGATCCAGCGCCTCGCCGGTGATGTTGCGGCGCTCGCTCACAAGGCCTTTGAACCAGCCATAGGAATCGGCCACCAGCGCGGCGATGGCGGCGCGCGCTTCGGGCGAGGTCGGCTCATAGCCATTGGGCGCGGCCTTGAGGGGCGAAGACTTCACCTCCTCCATCTTCACGCCCACCGTGTCGAGCAATCTGGAGACATTGGGATATTGGAAGAGGACGCCGATGGAGCCCACGAGCGAATTGCCCTGCGCCACGATCCGGTCGGCCCCCATGGCCGCGATATAGCCGCCGGACGCCGCCATGCCCCCGACCACGGCGACCACGGGCTTTGTTTCCGAGAGCTTGCGGATGTGCTGGTGAAGCTGCTCCGCGCCCGTCGTGGTGCCGCCCGGACTTTCGATGGCGACGATCACGGCTGCGGCATGGGATTTCGCGACGTCATCGAAGAGCCTGAGGGTCTCGCGGTCGCTTCTGATGATCCCGTTGATGGAGATCCGCGCGATATGGGGCTGCAGATGCGACGGGCTGGAGCCGCCGGTCAGCCGCCAGGTGAGCGCGCCCGCGGCCACGATGAGGAAGAGGACGGCGGCGGCGCGCCAGAAGGTCACCTTGCTGCGCAATTTGCGGCGGTCGAGCAGGTGGTCGGAGGTCTGTTCCAGCCCAGCCATTACGGCCTCGTTCCTGAGTGATGGGGGATGGCGGCGAGCCTACGCCCGCAGATCGCCGCGGGCAATGGCGTCGATGAAAAGAAAAGGCCCGCACCATCGGCGCGGGCCCCTGTTCTCGGGCGGTGTGGCCAAAGGGCCGCGTCCCGCTCAGTCCTTCTTGTCGACGCGGGCCTTGAGGGCCGCGCCGAGGATGTCGCCGAGCGAAGCGCCGGAATCGGCGGAGCCGTACTGGGCGATGGCTTCCTTCTCTTCGGCCATTTCAAGAGCCTTGATCGACACCGAGACCTTGCGGGCCTTGCGGTCGAACACGGTGATGCGGGCGTCGACCTTCTCACCGACGGCGAAGCGCTCGGGACGCTGGTCCGCACGGTCGCGGGCGAGCTCGTTGCGCTTGATGAAGGCGGTCAGATCGGTGCCGGAGATGGTGACCTCGAGGCCGCCTTCCTTCACTTCGGTGATCTCGCAGGTCACGACTGCGTTCTTGCGCAGGTCAGCCTCGCCTTCCACCTTCTGGGCGAAGGGGTCGGCGCCGAGCTGCTTGATGCCCAGCGAAATGCGCTCCTTCTCGACGTCGACGTCGAGAACCTGCGCCTTGACCATGTCGCCCTTCTTGTACTCTTCGATGACCTGCTCGCCCGGACGCTTCCAGTCGAGATCGGAGAGATGGACCATGCCGTCCACGTCGCCATCGAGGCCGATGAAGAGGCCGAACTCGGTCTTGTTCTAGACCTCGCCCTCGACTTCGGCGCCCACGGGATGCTTCTGCGCGAAGGCTTCCCAGGGGTTCTGAAGGGTCTGCTTGAGGCCCAGCGAGATGCGGCGCTTGACCGAATCCACTTCGAGCACCTGCACGTCCACTTCC
>CANGFT010000083.1 GCA_947453205.1 Beijerinckiaceae bacterium
ATAGTGTTCGTTCACGCTTTGTTTAAGCGTTTCCCGCAGTCTTCGAGACGGATCACCGTTTGCGAATCTCTGCGCGCCGGCCACCGGGACGGGACCTTCGAGAGGACGCCATGCTGACGAAAAAACAGAGCGAACTGCTGCGTTTCATCAACGAGCGGCTCAAGGAAGACGGGGTGCCCCCCTCCTTCGACGAGATGAAGGAGGCGCTGGACCTGCGCTCCAAATCCGGCATCCACCGGCTCATCATGGCGCTTGAGGAGCGAGGCTTCATCCGCCGCCTGCCCAATCGCGCGCGCGCCCTCGAGGTGCTGCGCTTGCCCGAATCCGCCACCCCTTCGCCGGGCGCGCGCGGCGGCCGTTTCTCGCCTTCGGTCATAGAGGGCGATCTGGGGCGTCTGCGCCAGACGCAGACCGTCCCCCTCCCCGGCGACGACAGCGGCGCGGTGTCGATCCCCGTCATGGGGCGCATCGCGGCGGGCACGCCCATCAGCGCCATACAGAGCCGCAGCCACACCATCGGGATGCCCGCGGACATGCTGGGCCAGGGCGACCATTTCGCGCTTGAGGTGCGCGGCGACTCGATGATTGAGGCGGGCATTCTCGATCAGGACGTGGTCATCATCCGCAAGCAGGATACGGCCGAGACCGGGGACATCGTGGTGGCCCTCATCGATGATGAGGAGGCGACGCTGAAGCGCCTTCGCAAGCGCGGCGCCTCCATCGCGCTGGAAGCCGCGAACCCCGCCTATGAGACCCGCATTTTCGGCCCCGACCGCATCCGCATCCAGGGGCGCCTCGTCACGCTGATCCGCAAATACTGATCAAGGACGGGTCGTCATCATTGGAACGGTGGATCCTGCTCCTGATCCGCCTCCTGCATGAAGGCGTCATCCCTCAGGGGCCGCCCCAGCGGCGCCCCATTCTGCGCCCGCTCAATTTCACGAATGGGCGACGGCGACCACGGGCGGCTCTCGCTCGGGCCCCGCGCCGTCCGCAGCAACACCTCGCTGTCGTGAAGGCGCAAAAGCACCGAGCCCGTCGCGCGCAGTCGCCCGATGTCAAAGACCAGCTCCGCCGCGCAGCCAGAGGGCGCAGGCAGAGGTGAGACGATGATGTCGGCCCGCCCGCAATCCTGCGCGAAGGCGCGCCGATCCAGAACCAGCGACAGGCTCCGCCCATCCTCCAGCGCCACCGCGCAGCCCTGAAGGTCGCAGCGCGGTCCCTCAGGCCCGCCTGGCTTCTCGGGCTCCGCGACGCCATTTTGATTGCGTGACGCAGCGCTGGCGGCGATGGCCTCGGCGGCGGGGCGCCCATCCGCATCGGCCCGGAGCCACTGCTCGACCCCAAAACCGCTCGGACGGCGTCCAAAGGCGGCGAGCTTGCCATCAGCCATGCGCGCCGCCACCGCATCGCCTGTCGGGGCGATGGCGACGTCGAAAGGCTCTCCGCTCGCCGCGCCGTAAAGTCCAATGAGGAGAAAAGGCAGGGCTAGCAGGCGCATGGGCAGGCTGCGCCACAGAACCGCGCAAAGCACGGCCATGGAGAGGAAGGGCAGCGCCCAGGGCGCGAAGGCGTGCAGATGCACGGTCGCGCCCGGCATGGCGCCGATCCAGCGCGCCGCCCAGAGAATGAAATCAATGCCAAGCCCCAGATAGGACCAGACCCAGCCATCGAGCCCCAGCGGATAGAGAAAGGCGCCGATGAGCGCGCCCGGCACGGCGAAGAACTCGATGATGGTGAGCGTCAGCGGGTTGCCGATGAGCACATAAGGGCTGAGTTCATGGAAGCCTGCGGCCATGAAAGAAGCTGTGGCCGTCGTCGCGGCGATGGTGGAAACAAGCATGGCGACGGGGCCATGGCGCATGCGCTCCAGCGCCATCAACACACGGTCGCCCCGGTCGATGCGAGGCCGCAGAGGCATTTCCTGCATGGTCCTGATGCGTTTGGCCGCATCCGCCCGAACCTCCCAGACCGCCACCAGCGCAGCCACCGCCGCAAAGGAGAGTTGGAAGCTCGCCCCCAGCAACGCCTCCGGCTCGAAGATCACGATTACAAAAGCGGCCAGAGCCAGATTTCGCATGCTGAAGGCGCGGCGGTCGAACAACACGGCGCCCAGCATGATGAGGGTCATATAGAGCGCCCGCTCGGTCCCCGGCCGCGAGCCCGTGCCGATGGCGTAGACAATGGCGCCCAACATGGCGAGGGCCGCCGCCCACTTCTTGATGGGATGATGAAGCGCGAGCGTTGGCGAAAGCGCCAGAAGGCGTCGGAAGCCCCAGAAGAAAATGCCCGCGACAAGTGTCATCTGGACGCCTGCGATGGTGATGATATGGAAGATGCCAGCCTCCCGGATCACCTCGCGGGTGGGGTCGTCCAGGAAGTCTCGCTTGCCCGTCACCATGGCGGCGCCAACCGCCCCCGCCGGCCCTCCGATGCTGCGTTCGACGCGGCGCGCCAGCGCGTTGCGCGCCCGGTCCACATAGGCATGGAGCCGCAGGCCGAAATCGGCGGGAGCCGGCGCAGGCGCGGCGTCGATGCGCCCCGTCGCGTTCCCTACGGCGCCGATGCGGGCGAAGAATGCGTCGCGGGCGAAATCATAACCGCCGGGCATGGCGGCTCTTGCAGGCGGGAGAAGACGCGCGCGCAGGCTCACATGCTCGCCGGCCTCATGCGTCATGGGGCGCTTCGTGGTCAGGCGGATGCGGAAGGGCGTCGCCTCCCGTGCAAGCCCCTCCATCGAAGTCACCCGCAAAATGAAGCGCGCGCCCTCGCGGCGATGGTCGACCTCCTCCAGAAAGCCCGTCACTCCCACGACACGGATGCGGTCGAGCACGGGCGCCTCAACCCGCGCGCTACGAAGCCCCGCGCTCGACAGTCCGCCAAAGAAGGCCGCGCAGGCCACGCACACCCGAAAGGGCGTCGGATGCGCGCGGCAGATCAACGCCAAAAGCGCGCACACCGCAGTGAGGGCGAGGGAGAACCAGAGGGAGGGGTCGCGATCGGCCGTCAGGTGAACGATCGCCCCTGCGCCCGCGCAGACGGGCACCCAAAGGAAGAGCCGCCGCTCATCGATCTCTAACCGGATCGCGTGGGCGTAGGCGCCGCGCAGGCGGGTGAGCCGGGAGACGACGCCCCAGCCCTCAGACGCGCTTGCAGCGCGGCCTCCCACACCGGCGATGACGGACATCGACGCACCGACGCAAAACTGACGATGGCCAAGCTTATGCGGTTAGGCGCCCTTAGGTAAAGTCGCCCGTCACAAACGCAGGCCAGCGCGCTTCATGCGTGGAAGAACTTCCTGAGCAAAGTAAGGAAATTCATTGAGATAATTAAGAAAAACAAGCGCAGATCCAGCAACGCCGATGGCCTCCAGCCTCGCCAGTTCCTCAACGATGTCGTCGGGGGAGCCAACGAGCGGATACATGCCCGGGAAGATGCCCGGATATTTGCGCTCCGCTGGCTTGACGCTGGCGAGCACCGCCTTGTCGCTGACGCTATTGGCCTCGCGGGTGCTTTTGGAGAGCGTGCCAGCCTTCATGCGGCGAAAATAATCGAGCGCGCCCTGATCAGCATGCTCCACCGCGTAATAATGCGCGAAGTCCTCGGCCTCCCTGCGGGTCGGGCGGCAGACGATCTGCGTCTCGACATAGACGTCCGTGCTGCGCCCATGTTGCGCGGCAAGTCCTTGTTGTCGCTGCACCATGTCGCGAACCTGGTCGACGCTGTGCATGGAGGAGAACAGGATGTCCGCCGCCTGCGCGGCGAAGGCCTGCCCATCCCCCGACTGGGCGGCGGACATGACGGGGGGCATGGGCTTTTGCAGGGGAAGCGGATCGGTGACGAGGCCCCGCAATTTGTAGAATTCGCCATCCCAGTCGAAATCGCCCCCGCCCTTCAGCAGCTTTTCATAGATGCGGAACCATTCGAGCCCCTTGGCGTAGCGCAGATCAGGGTCGATGGTGACGCCATGCATGTCGAACTCGTCAGGATTCCAGCCGCAGACGATGTTGATGCCCGCACGCCCGTGGGTGACGTGGTCGATGGTGGCGATGGCCTTGGCGGCGAAGGCGGGGGTCAGCAGGGACACATGGGCGGTCACGAAGAGCCCGATGTTTTGCGTGATGGCGCCGAGCGCTGCGGCCTGCGTGAAGGTCTCGAAGGAGCGCCCCCACATATCGGCCTCGCCGCCAAGCCCGTGCCATTTGGCGATGGGCAGGAGAAACTCGACGCCGGCCTCATCGGCCATTTTCGCGATTTCGGCGATCTCGTCCCAATCGGCGCGCCAGCGTTCGGGCGCAGAGCTCAGGGTCATGCCGCCCGCGCAATTGAGGCCGAACATGCCGAATTTGAAACGGTTCGCCCCGAAGAACGCGCCCATGGACTTCCTCCCTAGATGGTCGCGGATGCTAGACGACCTGCCTCGCTCGTCAAGCAGGCGCGACCCGCGTCACCCGGAAGGTCTGCACATCGCCGTCGGCGTTGCGGATGGAGACATATTCGCCGGGTTTGAAGGCGTGGGATTCAAAGTGGAAGCCAAACTCCTCCTCGCCCGCGCTGCGCGGGTCATAGTCGAACAGCCAGGTGGCGCCGCCCGCTCCCCCGGCGCGATGGGCGAGAAGGCCTCGCTCCACCACGTCGCCGCCTTCCAGCCGATGCACGAAACAGAGCGCGCGCTGGCTGCGCCATCCCTCAAGGCTGATATGTCCGGCGTCATCGAGGGGGGCCACGAGGTCGTAACCCTCGCCTGGCTCACCTTCGGGATGGCCCGTGGCGCGGGCCCGCTCGAGGCGGATCTTGCGCATGTGGTAGGGATTGGGCATCGCGTCGCTCCGTCATGTTGCGCCGAAGCTGTGATAAGCTCTGGCTTTCCCGACTTCCTTGACAAGCATCAACGCCGGTCGCGGTTCCCCGCCCGAAGAGCGCCCTGACTTGTCCATAGAGACGCCAACTTTGCGGCCCAACGGTTAAGCCTATATTGGGAGTCTTCCATGCAGTCTGGGCCGTCACCATCTTGCTACGCCGGGGAACCTGTCAGCGCATGAACAGAAAGCTGAAATGGCTCATCGGGGGCGCCGCCGCCGCCGCGCTGGTCGCGGGCCTTGCGCCATGGACCTTTTCGGGCTCGGCCATGCGCAGCGAAATGGCGCAGCAGGTGCGCGAGACCACCGGACTCGTCGCCGAAGCAAGCGGGCGCTCGACCCTCGCCCTGCTGCCCCGGCCGCGCATCAAGCTCGAGGATGTTACGATCCGTGACCGCGAGGGCAAGCTGCTCATCAAATCGACGGCTCTGCGAGGCAATCTGCGCATCCTCGCGGCTTTCGCGGGGCGCATGGAGCTCTCCTCCCTGTCGCTGACCGACGCCGAAATCGACATTGATCTTGATGGCAAGCACCTGAGCGGCGAAGGCGCCATCGCCCGGGCCATCGAGGCGCGCTCCGAAACGCGCGAGGCCGCCGCAGCTGACAAGGCGCGGCTGGCGAGCCTGGCCATTCACAATGGAACGGCGCGGCTTACCCGCGGGGGCGCCATCGTCAGCAAGCTCGAAAAGCTGGATGCGACGCTTGACTGGCGCAGCCTCGAACGGCCCGCAGGCCTTCGCGCCACCTTCTCCTTCGCGGACGAGCAGGTGGATGTCACGGCCTGGCTCGCCCAGCCCGCGCATGTCCTTCGCGGCGAGCCGTCGCCCGTGTCGCTGCGGCTGGAGTCCCCATCCCTCACCCTAAACGCCGATGGCATCGCCTCCGGCGGGGCGACGCCGTCCTATGCTGGCAAGTTCCTGGTCGAGGCGCCCTCGTTGCGGGAGGTCCTCATCCGCAACAACATCTATCTGCCGCTGCCCGGCGCCCTTGGCGCCCTGTCTCTCAGCGCAGACGCGCGGGCCAATCTGCGCTCCCTGCAACTTTCCGACCTGCGCTTCAAACTGGACGAGGGCTCCTATGAGGGCGCGGTGATCCTGTCGACCCATCAGGGGCGTCCCGCGCTCATGGGCACGCTCGCCACCAAGTCGCTCGAAATAGCGCCCCTGCTGGCCCAGATCCCAAGCCTGCGCGATGGCGGCGGGCGCTGGAGCGCATCGCCCCTGCCCAAACCCGATCTCGCCCGCGCAGACGTCGATCTGCGCATATCGGCCAACCGGGCCCAATTCGGGCGCACGGAGATCAGGGACGTCGCCTTTTCTGTGCTCGTGGGCGGCGGCAAGGCGGAGATCTCCATCGCTGAGGCGAAAGCCTTTGGCGGCGCGCTGAAGGCCCGGCTGAGCGCAGAAAGCGCGGCGTCCGGCCCCGGCTATCAGGTGCGCGCCAGCGCCGGTTTCGCCAGAGTGGACAGCGCAGCCATGCTGGCGGAGCTTTTCCGCAGCCAGACCTTTTCGGGCGAGGCGAATGGCGACTTCAGCCTCATCGGCGAGGGAGCGACGGTGTCGCAAATTCTGAATTCACTGCGCGGCACGGCGAGCGTCGCCCTCGCCAATGGGGACATTGCGGGCATTGATCTCGAGAACGCCCTGCGCAGGCTCGAGAAACAGCCCCTCTCGGTCGCCTCCACGATCCGCAACGGCCGTACCTCCTTCCGCACGGCGGTCCTAAACCTCGATGTCGCGACTGGGGTGGGGAAGGTTCAGCGCTTTGAGGCCAAGGGAGCTGGCGTCGAGATCACGGCGACAGGCGCAGCCTCCATCGCGCGCAGGCAGCTCGACATCGCCTTGCACGCAAGGCAGACGGGGCGCGAGGACGATCAGGCGGCGCCCCAGCTTTCCATGGAGTTGAAAGGCGCCTGGGACGAACCCAATCTCGTCATCGACGCCCAGAGCCTGATCCGTCGCTCCCCTGCGGCGGCGCCCCTGCTGCGTGGCCCCGCGCCTACGCCCGCTGTCTCCGCTCCGTAAGGCCAAGCGCAAGCCCCAGAACAAGCACCAGCGCCACCCCGGCGATGAGGAGGGTGGAGATGGCGTTGATCTCCGGCGTCACCCCGAGGCGCACCTGCGAATAGATGCGCATGGGCAGGGTCGTCGACCCCGGCCCCGAGGTGAAGCTCGCGATCACCAGATCATCTATCGAGAGAATGAAGGCGAGGCCATAGCCTGCGAGAATGGAGGGCGCGGCGAGCGGCAGCGTCACGCTCATGAGCGCCCGTCCCGGCGTCGCGCCCAAATCCATGGCGGCCTCTTCGAGGGAGCGGTCCAGCGTCACGAGACGCGCATGGACCACCACCGCCACGAAACACATGCCGAGCGTCGCATGGGCCACGACCACGGTCCAGAATCCGCGGGGAATGTCGAGCGCGACGAACAGCAGCAGCAGCGACAGGCCGGTGATGACCTCGGGCATGACCAGCGGCGCATAGATCATGGAGGAGAAGACGAGGCGTCCCCTGAAACGCCCGAAGCGGGTGAGGGCTATGGCGGCGCAGGTTCCCACTACGGTCGCCAGAAGCGCGGACATGAAGGCCACGCGCAGGCTCATCCAGGCGGAGGCGATGAGCTGGTCGTTTTCGAGAAGCGAGACATACCAGCGCGTCGAGAACCCGCCCCAGACCGTGACAAGCCGCGAGGCGTTGAAGCTGTAGATCACCAGCAGCGCGATCGGCGCATAGAGGAAGCTGAAGCCAAAGAGCAGCGCCAGCGTTCGGGTGTGGCTCCCCTTGCTCATGAGCCCGCCTCCGCCATCTGGCTGCGCTCGTAAAGCGCCATCGGACCCAGAAGCAAGGCCAGCAGAACCACCGCCACCGCAGACGCCGCAGGCCAGTCGCGGTTGTCAAAGAATTCGACCCAGAGCGTGCGCCCGATCATCAGCGTGTCGGAGCCGCCGAGCAGGTCGGGGATGACGAATTCGCCGATCGCCGGGATGAAGACCAGCAGGCAGCCCGCGAGAACGCCGGGCATGGAGAGCGGAACCGTGACGCGCCAGAAAGCGGCGGTGGGCGAGGCGCCAAGATCAGCAGCGGCTTCAAGGAGCTCAGGAGGCTGGCGGGCGATGGCGTTGTAGAGCGGCAGCACCATGAAGGGCAGATAGGAATAGACGATGCCGATCACGACCGCCGCATCGCTGGCGAAGATATGCAGGGGCTCGGCGATGAGGCCCAGCCAGAGCAGCGCGTGGTTGAGCAGGCCTTCATCCCTGAGGATCGTGATCCAGGCGTAGACGCGGATCAGGAAGCTCGTCCAGAAAGGCGCAACCGCGAGCGTCACGAGAATCGGCCGCAGACGCAGGGGCGCGCGGGCCATGGCGTAGGCCAGGGGATAGGCGAGTGCGAGCGTGCAGAGCGTCGAGACGAAGGCGAGGCGCAGCGAGGAAAGATAGGCCTGCGCGTAAAGCCAGTCATCGGCGAGGCCGGCATAGGCGGAGAGGCTTAATTCGCCGAGTTTGCTCAGGGCTTCCCAACCATCCCCGAGATCAAAGACCGGCTTGTAGGGCGGCTGGGCGAGCGCCGCCTCCGACAGTGAAATCTTCACGACGATGAGGAAGGGGATCAGGAAAAAGACGATGAGCCACGCCCATGGCGCGCCCAGCACCAGCCGTTCCGCAAGCGAGCGCCGCGCCTTCATTCGGGCAGAACCCATGCCGCTTGCGGCGCGAAGCTGAGGCTTACTTTCGCGCCGCGCTCGGGCGAAGAAGCAGCCTCAAATCCGGAGCGCGCCACCCGCACGATGGCGCCGTCGTCGAGGCGCACCTGCGCCGTCTGGCGGTCGCCGCGATAGGCGCTGTCGAGCAGGACGCCCGCCAGATTTGCTGCGCCGTCGTCATGCATCAGCTCAAGCAACATCCGCTCGGGCCGCACGGCGATCGTGACGCTTTGACCGGACGCGCAGGGGCAGGATGTCTCGACAAGCGCGCCGCTCTTGAGGCGCACGGAGCAAAGCCCCGCCTCGACGCGCTCGACCACGCCTTCGAAGATGTTGGCTTCCCCGATGAAGCCCGCGACGAAGCGGGACGCGGGACGCTCGTAAATGTCCCGCGCAGTTCCCGCCTGCACGATGCGCCCGGCCTGCATCACGCCGATGCGCTGCGCCATCACCATGGCCTCGTCCTGATCGTGGGTGACGAGCATGAAGGCGGCTCCAAGCTCGCGCTGCAGGCGCATCAATTCGAACTGCGTCTCTTCGCGAAGCTTGCGGTCAAGGGCGCCAAGGGGCTCGTCGAGCAGGACAAGGCGCGGCTTGCGGGCGAGCGCGCGGGCGAGCGCGACGCGTTGCTTCTGGCCTCCCGAGAGCTGATCGGGCCGGCGCGCGCCAAGGCCTTCGAGCTGCACAAGCCGCAGCAATTCCTGCACCCGCGCCTCGATCATCGCCCTGGGCATGCCCGCCTGCACAAGGCCGAAGCCGATGTTCCGGGCCACGCTCATATGCGGAAACAGCGCATAGGACTGGAACATCATGTTCACGGGACGGGCATGGGGCGGCATATGCGCCATGTCCTGCCCGTCGATGAGGATGCGCCCGGCGTCCGGCGTTTCAAACCCGGCGATCAGGCGCATCAGGCTCGTCTTGCCGCAGCCCGAGGGGCCGAGCAGCGCGAAGAATTCGCCGGCGCCGATTTCGAGCGAGACGTCATCCACCGCCGTGACCGCGCCATAGCGCTTCGTCACGTTTTCAAGAGCGATGAGAGGCGCGGCGCTCATGTGCCTCAGCGCAGGCGGGCGGCGGCGGAAAGCGTGTTCGACATGAGCATGGCGATTGTCATGGGGCCGACGCCGCCGGGCACGGGGGTGATGGCTGCGGCGCGGGCCGCGGCGCCAGCATAGTCCACATCGCCCACCAGCTTCGACTTCGGCCGGCCCTGCGCATCGACGCCCTCGCCCGGGACGCGGTTGATGCCGACGTCGATCACGATGGCGCCCTTGCGCACCCAGTCGCCGGGGATCATCTGCGGACGGCCGACGGCGGCGACGAGGATCTCGGCGCGGCCGACGACTTCGCGCAGATCATGGGTGCGCGAATGGGCGATGGTGACGGTGCAGCTGCGCGAGAGCAGCAACTGCGCCATGGGTTTGCCCACGATGTTGGAGCGGCCGACGACCACCGCCTCGCGGCCGGCAAGGTCGATCCCCAGCGCCTTTGCCGCCCGCTCGACAAGGATCAGCGAGCCTGCTGGCGTGCAGGGCACGAGCGCGCGCTCGATGTCGCCAACCGCGAGAAGGCCCGCGTTCACCGGATGGAATCCGTCCACATCCTTGGCGGGGGAGATGGTCTCCAGCACCACCGTGGAGTCGATATGTCTGGGCAGGGGGAGCTGCACGAGGATGCCGTGGATGGCGGGATCGGCGTTCAGCGCCTCGACGAGGGCGATGAGGTCGGCCTGCGAGGTCGAGGCGGGCAGCGTGTGCTGCACCGAATGAAAGCCGCAGCTCTCCGCCGCCCTGCCCTTCGATTTCACATAGACCTGACTGGCGGGGTCTTCGCCCACGAGCACCACGGCGAGGCCGGGCTTGAGGCCGAGCGCGGCGCTTTTGCGCGCGACATCGGCGAGCACGCTTTCCGACACCAGCTTGCCGTCGATGACGAGGCCGCAGCCGGGGGCGCCTTCGCGCAGGCCGAGGGCGGCGAGTTCGCTGGGCGAGGCCTTGGACGTCATGGCGATGCTCCTTTTCACAGGGTTCTTCTGGCAGATGCGCGCGTAAGTCACAAGAATGCGTAACGCACCCGGTGCAGCCCTTCGCCGCCGGGGGGCAGGACGATCATCGAGGGCTTGTCGAAAAGATCGCCTTCGAATCCCTCGGGGTCGCCATGGCCGGTCCAGCTTTCAAGGCAAAGGAAGGGGGCGCCGGGACGCGACCAGAGGATGAGATGGGCAAAGCCCTCCCAATCCATCCGCAACACTCCGCCGGGGCCTTCGAATTCCAGCCCCCGGCTCGCCACGTTCAGGAAGCAGAGGGCTTCGCGGGCGAAGAGCGCGTCCTCCAGCGCCAGATCGCGGCCCGCGAGCGGAACCGGGCGGCGCATCTGCGAAAACAGCCCGCCCGGCGCGATCACGGGAACCTCGGCGCGCTCGGGGGCGTCGAAACGCAGGCGATGCCCGGATTTGTCGGCGCCGCCGAGCGGCCAGCGCAAACCCGGATGCAGGCCGAAGGCGTAGGGCATGGGCGCGTCGCCGGGGTTTTGGATGCGGCCGCTGACCTCCATGCCGGCGCCCGTCAGGCGATAAGCGACCTCCAGCACGAAGGGGAAGGGATAGAGCGCCAGGGTCGCCTCGGTCTGGGTGAGCCGCAGTGTGACATGGTCCGCGCCGCGCGCCGCCACCTCGAAGGCCGCGTCCTTGGCGAAGCCGTGCAGGCCCAGCGGATAGGTCCGCCCGCCCACCCGCGCGACGCCGCCGCGCGTCCAGCCGCAGACCGGGAAAAGCACGGGCGCTGTGCGGTCCCAGTGGACGCCATCGGGCGTCCAGAGCAGTTCGCGCCCGCCGACCGACCATCCCCGCCATTCGGCGCCGTAGGTCGAGACAAGGGCCCGGCCCCCTTCTGTCCGCAGTTCGATCATTTCGCTGTTCATGACGCCAGTTCAGCAGTCCGGGCGAGGCTGTCAACCGTAGAAGAATCCGATTAGGCTCCCCATTCCATTCCCGGGAGCCAACATGAGCCAGACGCCTGAAAACCAAGCCCGCCGCGCCTTCCTGACCGGCGCCGCCATCGCCGCGGCCGGCGCCTCTCTGGCCACCCCGGCCGCCGCAGCCGAGCCGAAGTTCGTCGGCGAGGAGCATTGGGCGCAGAAGGGCGAGGTGAAGCTCTATCTCTGGCGCAAATATCTCGACGACGGCGTCGCCAACAAGCCGGTGTTCTTCATCGTGCATGGCTCGTCCTTTTCGGGGCGCGGGGGCTATGACCTGCAGGTGCCGGGCAAGCCGAATTATTCCTTCATGGAGGAGTTCGCGAAGCTCGGATACGACGTCTGGGCGCTTGACCATGAGAACTACGGCAAGTCCTCGCGCAACACCGGCGTGAACTCCAACATCATGACCGGCGTCGCCGACATCGAGGCCGCCATGCCCGTGGTGGAGAAGGCGACGGGCCAGAAGACCTTCAAATTCATGGGCCAGTCGTCCGGCGCGATCCGCGCGGGCGTCTTCACCATGCGCCACCCCGAGCGCGTGGAGCGCCTGATCCTCGACGCCTTCACCTGGACCGGCGAAGGCGCCGTGGA
>CANGFT010000084.1 GCA_947453205.1 Beijerinckiaceae bacterium
CTCGCTCCCCACCGGGCTCCAACGCCCAAGGGTCTCTCGGCCTCCCATCCGCCACCGCGCCGGCGACTATACCAGATGCGCGCGTGGTCAAGTTACAAGGGTCGGCCGCTTTAGCAGACGGGGTGGGGGTCTGCGCATGCTGATCGGGAGCAATTTTGCAAAGGGCGCTCATGACAAAAGGACTCACGACCCCCACCCCGAACCCCTCCCCACAAGGGGGAGGGGAGCGGCCAGCATTCCGCGCAAACCATTGAAATTTCTACTCTCTTTACCCTCCCCCCCTGTGGGGAGGGTCGGCTGCGAAGCAGACGGGGTGGGGGTCGTTGGATGCTGATCGGGAGCGAGCGGAGGCGCTGCCCCCTCCAACCTCAGGCCCGGCCCACCTTCGCCTCCTCCATGATGCGCCACAGGCGCTCCGGGGTCGCGGGCATCTCCACATGACGCACGCCCAGATGCGACAGCGCGTCCACCAGCGCATTGGCGACCGCAGGCAGCGCGCCCACGCAGCCCGCCTCGCCCGCGCCCTTGGTGCCGAGGATATTGGTCTTCGTCGGCACCGAATGGGACTTGATGTCGATATGCGGGAAGACTTCCGCATGGGGCATCGCGTAGTCCATGAAGGACCCCGTCAGATTCTGCCCGTCCTTCGGGTCGAAGATGATCTGCTCCATGAGCATCTGCCCGACGCCCTGCGAAATGCCGCCGATGATCTGCCCCTTCAGCAACAGAGGATTGAGCACGGTGCCCACATCGTCGACCACCACATAGCGGTCCATCTCCACGCGGCCCGTATCCTCGTCGATCTCGAGCTCCACGATATGACAACCGTTCGGATAGTTCTGCCGCGTCGTGTGATAGGCGGCGGTGGCGTTGAGGCCGAGCTCCATGCCCTGCGGCAGGTTCTTCGGGCTCATGGCGGCGCGCGCCACCTCCTTCATCGAAAGGGTGCGGTTGGTCTCGCGGGCGGTGAAGACGCCCTCGGCGAAATCAACCTCATCGACGCCCAGCATATGCGCCGCGATCTTCTTCGCCTTGTCCACCACCTTGCCGGTGGCGACGGTGACCGCCGAACCGCCGAGCGAGGCCGTGCGCGAGCCGCCCGTGCCTTCGCCGAAGAAGACCTGGTCGGTGTCGCCCTGCAGATAGTGGATCTCGTCGGGATGGATGCCCAGAGTGTCCGACACGATCTGCTTGAACACGGTCTCGTGGCCCTGCCCCTGCGTGACCGCGCCCGTGACGACGGTGATCGACCCCGTGCGGTCGAAGCGGACCTCGGCGCCCTCGTAACCCGGCGCGGCGGCCTTTTCGATCGTATAGGACATGCCGATGCCCCGCAGCTTGCCGCGCTTGCGCGCCTCGGTCCGCCGCGCCTCGAAACCACTGTAGTCGATCATCTCCAGCGACTTATCGAGCACCTTCTCGAACTCGCCGCAATCAAGGTTGAACGAGAGGCCCGTCTGGAACGGCATCTTCTCCGGCGGGATCATGTTGCGGCGGCGGATCTCGGCGGGGTCTATGCCAAGTTCGTCAGCCGCCATGTCGACGAGGCGCTCGATCACGAAGGCCGCCTCGGGGCGGCCGTTGCCGCGGAAGGGGCGCATGATGTTGGTGTTCGTGTAGACCGCCGTCACATCGACATGGATGGCGGGTGTCAGATAGACGCCTGCAAGCGTGCCAAGATTGCTATAGGCGCCGGCGTCCGTGCCGGGCTGCGTATAGGCGCCCATGTTCACGAGATTATGGACGCGCAGGCCAAGGAACATGCCGTTCTTGTCGAGCGCAAGCTCGGCGTCCGACACATTGTCACGGCCATGGGCGTCGGCGACGAAGCTCTCGGAGCGGGTGCAGACCCACTTCACCGGACGGCCCGTCACCTTCGAGCCCAGCAGCACAAGGCCGACTTCGTTGAACACACCGGACTTCATCCCGAAGCTGCCGCCGATGTCGCCTGCGACCACGCGCAGACGGCTTTCGGGAATGTTCAGGGTCTGGGACAACTCCTCGCGAAAATTCAATGCGCGCTGGAGCGTCGTGTAGACGGTGTAGCGATCCGCCGCCTTGTCGTAATGGCCGATCGAGCCGCGCGTCTCCATGGTCGCCGCCGTGACGCGGGTGATGACGAAACGCTTCTTGATGATGTGGTCGGCCTTCTCGAAAGCCGCGTCGGTCCTGGCTTTATCGCCCTCGAGATGCACGAAGCAGATGTTGTTTTCGCAATCGTCCCAGACGAGCGGCGCGCCCGGCTGCGAGCCCAGCGCGACGGAGGTCACATTGGGCAGGATCTCGTAGTCGACTTCGACGAGTTCAAGCGCATCCTGCGCCTGCTCGACCGTCTCAGCGACGACGAAAGCGACGGGGTCGCCGACATAGCGCACTTTTCCCTTCGCCAGCGCGGGGAAATGGGGGCGATACATGGGCGAGCCGTCGCGCTTCTTCTTGCCCTTGGCGCGGGGCAGATCGCCAAAGCCCGATGTCGCCCAGTCCTCGTTCACCAGAACGGCCGCGACGCCCGGCGCCGCCTTGGCCTTCGTGGTGTCGATGCGCAGAATCTTCGCATGGGCGTGGGGCGAGCGCAGCACCTGGCCAAAGAGCATGCCGGGAATGGCGAGATCATCGACATAACGGCCGCCGCCGCGCAGCAGGCGAGGATCCTCAAAGCGTGTGACGGGTTGTCCGATCGCAAACTCACCCATAGGCGCGCCCCCTTGAAATCTTTTCAAAACGCAGACAGGCGGCCGAAGCCGCCCGCCCTTCGGCTTGTCATCTCAAACCATGGCCTCGACCGCGCGGCGCGCGTAGACCGTGATGAGATGGGCGCGATATTCCGCGCTGCAGTGGATGTCGCCCATGAGCTGCTCAGGGGACACCTTGATGTCGGCGACGCTGGCGGGCGCGAAACTCTTCTCGAGCGCCGCCTCCATCTCGGCGACGCGGAACACGCAGGGGCCCGCGCCCGTGACGGCGACGCGCGCCTTCGCGCCATATTTCGCCACCATGACGCCGACCACCGCATAGCCCGAAGCGGGATGACGGAACTTCATGTAGCAAGCGCGCTCCGGGATCTTGAAGCGCACGGAGGTGATGACCTCCCCCGCTTCAAGCGCCGTCTCGAACAGGCCGAGGAAGAAATCGTCCGCCGCGATCTTGCGCTTGTTGGTGACGATGGTGGCGTCAAGGCCGACGCAGCCGGCGGGATAGTCCGCGGCAGGATCGGAATTGGCGACCGAGCCGCCGATGGTGCCGCGGTGGCGCACAGCGGGATCGCCGATGTTGCCGGCGAGCTGCGCCAGCGCGGGAAGCGCCTTCTGCACCTCGGCGGAAGCGGCGACGACCGCATGGGGCGTCATGGCGCGCACGACCACTTCGTTCCCCTCGACCGAAATGCCCTTGAGGTCGGCGATCCCCGCGAGATCGATCAGGTCGCTCGGCGCGGCGAGGCGGTTCTTGAGGGTCGGCAGCAGGGTCATGCCGCCCGCGAGCACCTTGGGGTCGTCGAGGCTGGTGAGCTTGCCCGAGGCGTCGGCGACGTCAGCGGCGCGATGATAATTGAAATTATGCATGGAACGGCCCCCTCAGCTGCGCGCGGCGTTCATCACGGCGCTTGCGTCCATGATGGCCTCGACGATGCCCTGATAGCCCGTGCAGCGGCAGATGTTGCCTTCGAGCTGATGGCGGACGGTCTTTTCATCGGCGCCCGGCAGGCGGTTCGCGATGTCGACGCCCATCATCACCATGCCCGGCGTGCAGAAGCCGCACTGCAGGCCGTGATGGTCGCGGAAGGCCTGCTGCATGGGATGCAGCGCGCCATCGGGAGCGGCGAGGCCCTCGATGGTGGTGATCGCCTTGCCCTCGGCCTGAACGGCCAGCATGGTGCAGGACTTCATGGCCACGCCATCCACATGCACGACGCAGCAGCCGCACTGGGTGGTGTCGCAGCCCACATGGGTGCCGGTCAGCCGCAGATGTTCGCGGATGAACTGCACGAGAAGCGTGCGGGCCTCTACCTTTCCGCTGACGGCCTTGCCGTTCACGGTCATCTTGACATCAATATCCACTTTCGGTCCTCCCGAAACATAGGCGTTGCGACGGCTTCAAGCCGCCTTGACGCTGGCTTCCTGAATGGCCCGCCAAACCCGCTCGGGGGTCAGCGGCATGTCGATATGGCTGACGCCGATGTGCGAGAGCGCATCGCCGACGGCCGAGAGAATCGCGGGCGGAGCGCCGCAGGCGCCCGCCTCGCCGGCGCCCTTGACGCCGAGTTCGTTGGTCTTGGCGGGCACGATGTTGAACAGCGCCTCGATCATGGGCATATGCGCCGCGCGCGGCATGCCATAGTCCATGTAGGATGCGCTGAGCAGCTGGCCGGACGCGTCATAGACGACGTTTTCGGTCAGCGCCTGCCCAACCCCCTGCATCACCCCGCCATAGACCTGGCCATGGACGATGAAGGGGTTCAGAACCACGCCGCAGTCATCGACCGCGATATAGTTCAGAATTTCCAGAATGCCGGTCTCCGGGTCGATCTCCAGCTCGCAGACATGCGCGCCATTGGGGAAGTTCTCGACATCGTTTTCGAAAACCACGGTTTCATCGAGGCCAAGCGCCATGCCTTCGGGCATCTTGCTGGCGTCGCGCGAGGCGGCGGCGACTTCAGCCAGCGTGACGCTGCTCGACTGCGCGCGGAAGATCCCGTTCTCGAAGACGACGCGCTCGGCGTCGGTCTGCAACAGATGGGCGGCGATCTTGCGGCCCTTGGCGACGATGGCTTCCGAGGCGCGCTTGACGCCCATGCCGCCCACCATGGAGGAGCGCGAACCAAAGGTGCCGTTCGAGGTCTCAGGCGAGGTCGCGGTGTCGCCGTCGATCAGATTCACCTTGTCGAAATCAACGCCGAGGAACTCGTTGACGAGCTGGGCGTAGACCGTGTCATGGCCCTGGCCATGCGAATATGTGCCGGCGAAGAGCGTGACGTCGCCATTCTCTTCAAAGCGCATCCGCATGCCCTCGACAGGGCGGCTGCCGGCGCCTTCGATGAAGGTGGCCAGGCCAATGCCGCGCAGCTTGCCGCGCGAGGCGGATTCAGCGCGGCGGGCCTCGAAGCCGTTCCAGTCCGCAGCGTCGAGCGCCATCTGCATGGTGCCGTCGAAGTCGCCGGAATCGAGCGTGAAGCCCAGGTGGGTCTTGTAGGGCATCTGCGATTCGGTGATGAAGTTGCGCCGGCGGATCTCCTCGCGCGACAGGCCCAGCGCTCTGGCGCCCGCGTCCATCAGCCGTTCCATGATGTAATTAGCTTCAGGACGGCCCGCGCCGCGATAGGTGTCGGTGCAGATCGTGTTGGTGAACATCGGCTTCACGGAGAAGTAGAAGTCCGGAATGTCATACATGCAGGGAATGATGCGGCCACCGCCCTCCATGGGAAGGCGCACGCCATTCTCCGAAAGATAGGCGCCGACATTGAGCAGCGTCTCGACCTTCAGCACGCTCGCGCGGCCATTGGCGTCGAGGCCCATTTCCGCGACATTGATCTGGTCGCGGCCGTGATAATCGGACACGAAGGTCTCGGAGCGATCGCCGCGCCACTTCACGGGCCGCGCCAGCTTGCGCGCCGCAAAGGCGACCATGACCGTCTCGGGATACATCTTGCTGCGGATGCCGAAGCCGCCGCCGGTGTCGCGCGAGATGATGCGCACCTTCTCGGGAGCCATCTTCAAAAGGTTGCGCGCCAGCATCATCTGCAGGCGGCGACCGCCCTGGCTGGGCGTGTAGACGGTCAGCGAGTCCGCAGCCGCGTCGTATTCCGCCGCCGCGCAGCGCGGCTCCATGGGGCTGACGATCAGGCGATTGTTGACGAGATCGACGCGCACGCGGGTGTGGGCCGCAGCAAGCTTGGCCTCGACATCGTCCTTGTCGCCATATTCCCAGTGAACGATCAGATTTTCGCCGAACTCCGGCCAGACCAGCGGCGCGCCCTTGTCGAGCGCATGGGCCGTGGAGGCGATGGCGGGGAGGACGTCATAATCAATCTCGACAGCCTCGGCGGCGTCGCGCGCCTGAGCAGGCGTGTCGGCGATGACCATGGCGAGAACTTCGCCCACGAAACGCGTCTGGGCGACAGGCATCACCTGGCGCACCGGCTTGTTCATGGGCTTGCCGTTGCGATTCGTGTAGCTCGCGTCGTTGATGAGCACCCCGACGCCGGCGTCCACCAGATCCTGCCCGGTGTAGACGGCGATCACGCCATCCATGGAGCGCGCCGCCAGAGCGTCGATGGCCACGATCTTCGCATTGGCGTGGGGCGAGCGCACGAAGGCGGCGTAAACTTGAGCCTCGAGATTGATGTCGTCTGTAAATTCACCGCCGCCGGTCAACAGGCGGACGTCTTCCTTGCGCCTGACTGGCTGTCCAATCCCAAACTCACCCATTCTGTCCCGCCCCTATCCATCCCGTATGCGCGCGCCGCAGCGCGATTGACGCCTGTGCGCTTTAAGCCCTTTGGCGAGGTCGCCGCAAGTGGCTCCCACCGCGCAGAGCCAGCCCTGCGCCGTTCACGGATTCTTCCCATTGATGAAATCCCGTTTCAAATCTACGCTGAGGGGACAGCTTCACTCAAGCCCCTTCTTCCGATGACCAACCGCTCCCTGCCCACAGCAGACGACGAGGCGCCCCAACGCGAGGAGGGCGACCAGCGCTATCGGGTCGAGGCGGTGACCCGCGCCGTGCGCCTGCTGAAGACGCTGCAGCAGAACGCCGCCATGGACACGGCGACGCTGGCCAAAGCTGCGGACGCGCCGCCCGCGTTCACGCAACAGGCGATGGAAACCATTGCAAAACAAGGGCTTGCTCGTCGTAGCAGCGGAGAAGGCGGCGAGGGCTGGGAGCTCGGCCTCGCATGGCTGCAGCTGGCGGCCGCGCGCAGCCGCCAGATCGACCTGCGCGAACTCGCCCTGCCCGTGATGCGCCGCATGCGCGACGCCGTTGACGAAACCGTGATCCTTGGCGTCAGGCGCGGCGGACGACGGGTGAACGTCGATTATGTCGAGAGCACGCAGGCGATCCGGCGCGTCACCCAGCATGGCCATGAGAGCCCGCTTCACGTCGGCGCGGCCGGCCGGGCGCTGCTCTGCGGCCTGACGCATGAGGAGATCGGGGACTATTTCGTGTCCGCCGCCAGCGGCGCGGGCCGCAACGCCCGGCTTCTGGACGTCGAGCGCTTCATCGCCCAGGTCGAGGCGGTGCGCGCCAAAGGCTATGCTGAAGCTCGCGGCGAACTCAGCGACGACAGCTGCGCCATCGCGGCGCCGGTGCGCGACCACACCGGCGCGGTGATCGCCGCCCTGACGATTTCCTGCCCGAGCGACCGCTTCACCCCCGAGCTCGAGGCGGCCTGCATCGCCAACGCCCGCGAGGGCGGCGCGGAGCTTTCGCGGCTGCTGGGCTACACCCCGACCAAGCGCGTCGACCGCGCGAACTGACTGGAGCCCCCATGAACTGGACCCACCGCCGCGCCCGCATGCGCGCCCTGCTGCAGGGCGAGGGCTGCATCCATCCAGCCTCGGTCCATGATCCCGTCTCGGCGCGGCTGGCGCAGGACATCGGCTTCGAGGCGGGGATGCTGGCGGGCTCAGTCGCCTCTTTGGCGGTGCTGGGCGCGCCGGACCTGATCCTGCTCACCCTCAGCGAATTCGCCGACCTCGCCCTGCGCATCAACCGGGCTACGGACCTGCCCATGATGGCCGACGCCGACCACGGCTACGGCAACGCGCTGAACGTCATGCGCACCGTGCAGGAGCTGGAGGCGGCGGGCATCGCCGCGCTCACCATCGAGGACACCGCCCTGCCCCGCCCCTTCGACGAGGCCGCCGCCCGGCCGGTCTCCATCGCGGAGGGTCTCGGCAAGATGAAGGCCGCCGTCGCCGGTCGGAGCGATCCCAACCTCGTCATCCTCGCGCGCACCGGCGCCATCGGCATGACCGGCCTTGAGGACACGCTGGAGCGCATCCGCGCCTATGAAACGACGGGCGTCGACGGTCTTTTTCTGGCGGGCGTGCGGACGCGGGCCGAAGTCGCAGCCATCAAGGCCGCCACCCGGCTCCCCCTCGTCCTTGGCACGCTCACGCCCGAGATCGAGGACAGGGCATTCCTCGCCGCCCATGGCGTGCGCATCGCCTTGCAGGGCCATGCGCCGTTCATGGCGACCATCGAGGCCCTGCGCGCCACCTATCAGGCCCTGCGCGAGGGGACCAATCCGGCCGATCTCAAGGGCATGCCCTCGGACGCCCTCGTCAAAAAAGTCAGCCGCGACGCGGACTGGCGCGCCGCAACCAACGCTTTTCTCATGCCGTGACGCCGCGCACCCCCGGCGCATCGGGATCGGCCGCCCCGCCCCGGTTGCGCAGGCGCAGCAGCGACCAGGGGCTCGGCATTTTGCCGACGGGAACCTCGATCAGATGCGGGCCGCCCGCCGCGATGGCGGCCTTCAGGGCGCCCTCAAGAGCCTGCGGGGAGGTCACGCGCGTCGCGGGAACGCCAAAGGCCTTGGCGAAGGTCATGTAGTCGGGATTGGCGAGTTCAGTCTCGTAATCCGCGCCGAACTGCTCGTTGAGCATGCCCCGCACATTGCCGAAATGGCCATCGGCGAAGACCACCGTCACCAGTCCGAGGTTGTATTTGCGGGCAGTGGACAATTCCTGCATGCACCAGCCGAACCCGCCATCGCCGGAAATCGCCACCACTGGGCGCCCGGGATTGCCTGCGGCCACGCCAAGCCCCGTGGGGAAGCCATAGCCCAGAGTGCCCTGGTGGCCCGGCGAGATGATCGTGCCGGGCTCATAGACCGGGTAGGCCTCGCGAGCGAAATAGCCGACCTGCGTCAACTCGTTCACGAAGACGCCGTCATCCGGCAGCGCGGCGCGGATGGCGCGCACATAGGTCGCCTGCGGCTCGATGGCGTCGACCTGCGCCTGCCGCCAGGCCCGCAGCCGCGAAACCGCCCCCGCATTGAGGCTGCGGCGGGGCGCTGAAGACCCGTCCATCTCGTCGCAGAGCGCCTCCATGGCGAGGCCTGCGTCGGCGCAGACGAAGAGCCCCTCCGGGCGCGGCGCGTCGGCCGCCCGTTCGTCCACGTTGACATAGAGATATTGCTGGCCCGGCTGGCTCCAGACCGCGTCCGGCGCGCGGGAGTCGGCGAATCGGCTGCCGACGACGATCAGAAGATCCGCTTCAGGGACCAGCACGCGCCCGCTCAGGGAGGTGAAGGCGAGGGGGTGGCGGTCGGAGATGGCGCCCCGGCCATTCTCGCTCATCACCACGGGCGCGCCGAGGCGCTCGGCGAAGCGCGTCAGCGCCTTTGTGGCCCGCGCGGCGATGACGCCGCCGCCGGCGAAAATCACCGGAAATTCCGCCCGCGACAAAAGCTCGGCGGCGCGGCGGACCTGCGCCTGATCGGGTTTTGCGCGCAAGTCCCGGTTGGTCGGCTCGACCAGCGAGACCTCGCCGGTCATGGCCAGCACATCCTGCGGGATTTCGACCGCCACTGGGCCGGGGCGACCCGTCTCCATCTCCTCATGGGCGCGGCGGATGAGGCCGGGCACCTCGCCGGGGCTATTGGCGAGCCCGCGCCATTTGGTCACGGAATCAAAGACAGCCGAGGCGTTCTGGATTTCATGAAGCAATCCAAGGCCCCGCCCGATGGCGCCCGAATGGATCTGGCCCGCCACGCACAGCACCCGCGAGGAGCAGGCATAGGCGGTCGAGAGTCCGGCCAGGGCGTTCAGCACCCCCGGCCCCGGAACCACCATGCAGACGCCTGCTTTTCCGGTCGTGCGGGCATAGCCGTCGGCCATATAGGAGGCGGCCTGCTCGTTGCGCGTGGTGCGGAAGGCGATGGAATCGTTGCGCCGCAAGGCGTCCACGGCGAAATCGAGCTGGACGCCCGGAATGCCGAAAATCTGGCTGACGCCTTCGCGCTCCAATTGCGCGACCAGCGCCTCGCCCCCGGTGAGTTGCATGTTTCCCCCTGAAATCTGTTTCGAGCGCTATCGGGCCACCGGCGCGCGCGCCTGTCAACCGCCGATCAATATGGAAGACGCGGCCATCCTTATGCTAAGGAAGGGCAAAGAGCGCGTCCTTAGGGGCGCTGGAGGAACGCCGACAGGAGAGAGCCATGGCGCATGTCGCCCCCCGTGAGTTCGAAGACGCCGGGAATATGGAGGAGCTGCTGAGCCTGCTCGGGCGAGCTGGCATCGAGAATGGCTGGGCCAAGCGCGAGCCTTCCATGTACGCCAAGCCCAAGAAGCAATTCGTTCCCGCCCAGTGGGAATGGGCGCAGGCCCGCGCGGCGCTGGATGCTGCAGGGCGCTTCGTCAACACCGAACTCGCCGAGCGGCGCAACCTCATCCTCAACAATCCCGTGCCTGGCAATTTCTACCCCACGGTCACGACCCTCGTCAGCGCCTACCAGATGGTGAAGGCGGGCGAAGTCGCGCGCTCCCATCGCCACACCGCCAACGCCCTGCGCTTCGTCGTGCAGGCGGAGCCGGGCATGTTCACCGTGGTCGACGGGAAGAAGATCCCCATGGAGCCGAGCGACGTCCTGCTCACGCCGAACTGGGCCTGGCATGGCCACGCCAACGAGAGCAAGGCCAGCGGCTACTGGATCGACTTTCTCGACGTGCCCCTGACCCATCTCCTCGGGCCCATGTTCTTCGAACACCATGAAGAGATGGTCGAGCATAGCGACATCATCGCCCCCGACAGCCCCGCCCGCTTCGCCTTCTCGGAGACGAAACGCAGACTTGCCGAAGCCGGCGACATCAGGCCCGGCCATCGTGAAATTGCGCTCGGCGACCCCGCGCTCACCACCATCGCGCTGACCGCCGTGCGTCTGGAGGCGGGCGCCTCCTTCGCCATGGAGCCATCCACGCTAAGCTGCATCTATACGGTGATGCAGGGCAAAGCGCAGGCCAGCATCGACGGCGTGAGCTTCAACGCCAATCGGGCGGACGTGATCGCTGCGCCCAGCAGCACTGCGCAGGAATGGCGGGCTGAGGAGGAATGCTACCTTCTGCGCGTCAGCGACGAGCCGCTGATGCGTTTCCTCGGCTGGCTGCGGCCCATCGACGCCGCGCGCTGAAAACATCGCTCAAAGACGAAAGGCGCCCCGCGCCGAAACAAGGGAAGAAACATGGCTGACCTCGACGAACTGATCAATGAACTGGTGCTCGCCAACCGCATCCTGGCGGGACAGGGCGTGGTGGACGCCTTCGGCCATGTGAGCGTGCGCCACCCGCACAAGCCCGACCGCTTCTTGCTGTCGCGCTCGCGCAGCCCCGAACTCGTCGAACATTCCGACATCATGGAATTCGACATGAACGGCCAGGTCGCCGACGGGCGCACCGATCCGCCATACCATGAGCGATTCATTCACGCGGGCGTCTACGAGGCCAATCCGCATATCAACGCTGTCGTGCACAGTCATGCGCTGGATGTGCTGCCCTTCACCATCAGCTCGGTGCCCTTGCAGCCCTGCATCCATACGGCCAGCCAGTGCGGCGACACGATCCCCGTCTGGGACATCCGCGACAATTTCGGCGACACCGGCCTGCTCGTGGTGAACATGGATCACGGGCGTGATCTCGCCAAAACAATGGGCGCGAACCGCGTCGCCTTGATGCGCGGCCATGGCTTCACCGCTGCGGGCCGCACGCTGGGCGAGGTGCTGAAATCCTCGATCTATCTGCCCCAGAACGCCAAGGTTCTGAAAGAAGCCATGATGATGGGCGGCCCTGTGAAGGTGCTCTCCAAGGGCGAAATCGCCGTGCGCGACGCAGACGGGCC
>CANGFT010000085.1 GCA_947453205.1 Beijerinckiaceae bacterium
CGGAGTTCGACGGCATCTTTGTTTATATGCCCTTTGCGGAAGCGCAGGCCTATTTCAACAGGGAGGACGAAGCGAGCGTCATCGAGGCCTTCGTTGAAAGTCCCGACGATATGGACGGGATGCGCATGAAGCTCGACAAGGCGGTCAGCCGTCCCATGATCATGACCGACTGGCGCCAGCGCAACCGCTCTTTCTTCGAGGCGCTGAAGATCGAGCGCACCGTGATGTTCCTGATCCTCACGCTCATCATTCTCGTCGCCGCGCTCAACATCATTTCCGGCATGACCATGCTGGTGAAGGACAAGGGCCGCGACATCGCCATTCTGCGCACCATGGGCGCGACGCGCGGCGCGGTGCTGCGCATCTTCCTCGTGACCGGCGCGACCATCGGCGCCTCCGGCACATTCGCGGGCCTTTTGCTGGGGCTTCTCGTCGCGCATAATCTTGAAGCCGTGCGCCAGCTCATCAACCGCAGCTTCGGCCTCAACGTCTTCGACCCCAATCTTTACCTCCTGAGCCGTCTGCCCTCGGTGGTCGTCGCCAGCGACGTCATTCTTGTGGTGTCTCTGGCGCTCAGCCTCTCGCTGCTGGCGACGATCTATCCTGCCTGGCGCGCGGCGAAGCTCGATCCTGTTGAAGCCCTGAGGTACGAATGAGCGGGGCTGAGGACTATCCCGCGCTCTGGCTGCATGAGGTGCGGCGCAGCTATCGTCAGGGCGAAAGCGCGCTCGACATTCTCTGCGGCGCGGAGCTTGCGCTGTGGCCCGGCGAATCCGTCGCGCTGATCGCCCCGTCCGGCGCCGGCAAGTCCACGCTTCTGCATGTGGCCGGCTTGCTGGAGAAGCCTGACAGCGGCGAAGTCTATGTCGCGGGCGCGCCGACGGCCGCCATGGAGGATGCGGAGCGCACGACCATCCGTCGCCATGAAATCGGCTTCGTCTATCAGTTCCATCATCTGCTGCCTGAATTCTCGGCGCTCGAAAACATCATGATGCCCCAGATGATCGCAGGATTGCCGCAAGCGGCGGCGCGCAAGCGCAGCGAAGAACTGCTGAGCTATCTGGGTCTGGCCAAGCGCATGGACCACAGACCGGCGGAGCTTTCCGGCGGCGAACAGCAGCGTGTCGCCATCGCGCGGGCCGTGGCGAATGGGCCGCGTGTGTTGCTGGCGGATGAGCCGACGGGCAACCTGGATCCGCGCACCGCCGACCATGTCTTTCAGGCGCTCGCGCAGATCGTGCGCGCGACGGGTCTGGCGGCGCTGGTCGCCACCCACAATCTCGACCTCGCCGCGCGCATGGATCGGCGCGTGACCCTGCGCGACGGACTGGTGGTGGAATTGCCCTGAGGGCGCGGAACCGAGCTTGGACGTATGCGTTAAGCATGCGCCATGGCCGACCATGCCGCACCGAGAGCCAATATCCAGTCGCGCTTGCTGCGTCGCTTCGCCCTGTTGTCTCTTGGCTACTGGCGCGGCCCGGGCGCGCTCAAGGCATGGTGGTTCACCATCGCGCTCTTTGTCGCCCTCCTGATGAACCTTGGCGCAGCCCTCGCGGTCAACGGCTGGAACAAGTTTTTCTTCGACGCCCTGCAGTACAAGGACGAACACCGCATCCTCCTCAGCATCGCCCTCATTCTGGGCCTTGCTGCGGTGAGCGCGGTGACGGCTGCGGTGTTGCAGCACACGCGCATGCGGCTGCAGGTGCGCTGGCGTGAGTGGATGTCCAGGACGCTTGTGCGGCGCTGGATGGAGCGGCGGCGCTTTTATCAGCTGAGCATTCTCGATCTTGTCGATAATCCCGAAGCGCGCATCGCCGAGGATGGGCGCCTCTCCATCGAGCTTTTCGTGGACTTCACCGCAGGCGTCACCAACGCCGTGCTCACAGCCGCCTCTTTTGTCGGCGTGCTCTGGTTCATTGGCGGATCGCTCAACCTCTTTGGCGTCGAGATTCCCGGCTATCTCGTCATCGCGGCTGTGCTTTATTCCGGCCTCACCTCCTTTGGCATGTGGGTGATCGGCCGCCCGCTTGTGGATCGCGTTGAAAGCAAGGCCGCAGGCGAAGCAGACTTTCGCTATGAGCTGACGCGCACGCGCGAGAACGCTGAAACCATCGCCCTGATCGGCGGCGATGATGACGAGCGGGCCAAGCTCGAGGCGAGTTTTGACACGCTCGCGGCGCGCTGGTTCAAGGTCATCGCGAGCCAGACGCGCATGATGTTCCTCTCGGGCGGCAACAATGTTCTGGCGCCTGTCATTCCACTGCTGCTGGGGGCGCCGAAATATCTGGCGGGGGAGATGTCGCTGGGCGATCTCATGCAGGCGGCGGCGGCTTTCGCGCAGGTGCAGACGGCCCTCAACTGGCTCTCCGACAACAGCCTTCGGCTCGCTGACTGGTTCGCGTCCGCCCGCCGCGTGGCGGCGCTCGACGGCGCCTTCAGCGAGCTCGACAAGCTTGCCGAGGGTCCGCAGGGCCATGTCATAGATCTCGGTGAGAGCGATGACGGCGCCCTTCATCTGCGCGGCCTCTCCATCGCCCAGCACGATGGCAAGGTGATGCTGGCTGATGCGGAGGTGCGTATTCAGCGCGGGGAGAAAGTGCTGGTGGAAGGGGATTCCGGCACGGGCAAGTCGACGCTCATCCGCGCCATTGCCGGGCTCTGGCCCTGGGGCTCCGGCGCCATCCTGCGCCCGCGCGGCGCACGCATCGCCTTCATGCCGCAGCGCCCCTATATCCCGCTCGGCGCCCTTCGCCGCGCGCTTGACTATCCCCATGACGACACGCCGATGGATCCGGAGCGCATAAAAGAGATGCTCTGCGCATGCGGCCTCGGGCATTTCGTCGCGCGGCTTGATGAGGAGGAGAATTGGTCCGGCATCCTGTCAGGCGGAGAACAGCAACGCCTCGCCTTCGCGCGCGTTCTTTTGAAGCGCCCGGACATCATCATCATGGACGAGCCGACTTCGGCGCTCGATGAACTCAGCCAGACCCGCATGATGGAGCTGCTGCGGTCGGAGGTTCCAGACGCGATGGTGCTGCATGTGGCCCATCGCCCGGGCCTTGACCGTTTTCATGATCGCGAAATTCATCTCAAACGAGAAATGGGCCAGCCTGCGACGGTCGAGGAGACCCCTGCGGACATCTGGAGGAAGGGACGACGCTGGCTGAGGCGCTTCGGGGCGCGGGAGATCAGCGAGGGGTGAGGCGGCTCAGAGCTTTTTGAGGCGGTCCAGCACCTCGTCCGTCGCCAGCTTGCAGCTCCAATAGTCCAAGAGGGCCTCGCGATTGAGGCTGATCCAGTCTTCGAGCTTGCGGAGATCGGCGGGCGAGAGGGGCGGGCCGTCATGGATGGTGGCGGGCGCCGCGATGCTGACCGACGTCATGCGATCCGGCAGGTCCGAGAGTTCGCGGGCGACCTTGACCCGCGCCGCATGTCTGACGCCTTGCCCTGAGCTGATCCAGACGATGAAGGGGAGGCCGGTCCTCTGCGAGCTTAAATTCGCCATGCGCCAGAAATCATCCTCCGCAATTGAAGGGGGCGTGGTTACGACAATCTTGGAAAGAAGCTGTGAGTAAACCATGAGAGCTCCTTACACGTTCTTGGCTAATGTTTCAAGCGCTGAAACTTAGTCCACCCGCATCCAGCCGCCCATGCCCAGCCGCTCCTGCGGCAGGAAGCGGGCCTTGTAGGTCATCTTGCGGGAGCCCTCGACCCAGTAGCCGAGATAAAGGTGCGGCAGGCCCTGCCGATGCGCGCGGCGCAGGTGATCGAGGATCATGAAGGTGCCCAGCGACCGGTCCGTCAGGTCGGGATCGTAGAAGGAATAGACCATGGACAGGCCATCGGCGAGCACATCGGTCAGGGCGACGGCGATCAGCGGGCCCTCGCCGCGTCCGTTGATGGAGGAGTCGGGCCCCCTGCGGCGATATTCGATCACCTGCGTGTTCACATGGCTGTCCTCGATCATCATGGTGTAATCGAGCACGCTCATGTCGGCCATGCCGCCATCGGCGTGGCGCTGGTCGAGATAGGTGCGGAAGAGGGAGTATTGTTCGGAGGAGGCGCGGGCCGGGGTCACGGCGCCGATGAGGTCCGCGTTCTGGTCGCGGACGCGGCGCAGATTGCGCGAGAGTTCGAACTCCTCCACCAGCACCCGCACGGAGACGCAGGCCCTGCACATTTCGCAAGCGGGCCGATAGGCGATGGTCTGGGAACGGCGGAAGCCGGACTGGGTGAGGGAATCGTTCAGCGCGGGCGATTTGCGGCCGACAAGATGCGTGAAGACCTTCCGCTCATCCCGGCCCGGCAGGTAAGGGCAGGGGGACGGGGCGGTGAGATAGAACTGCGGTGCGTCACGCGGCTCCCTGGTCAATCGCGCCAAGCTCCAGTTGCTGAGGGGACGAAGATAGCATCAGAAAATCGGATCTGGGAAGGCGGTCGCCCTCATCAATCCGGGCGCCGGGTCACGACAAGGCCCGCGAGCATGTCGTGCAGACATCTTTTTTCAGGGGAGAAGAGCGATATCAGGAGGATAGGGGGGAACATCCAGCTGATGTAGAAGAGCACGGCATGGGCGGCGGCGTTGAGGAAGGGGACCGGCGCGCCGCTGGTCATGCGCACCTCAAGATCCATGGCCCGCATCCCCGGCGTTCCCCGGCGCGGCCCCGAGACCGTCAGGCCATTGTAGAAAAAGGCGACGATGGGGAAGAGCGGCGGCAGGACGAACCAGAGCAGGCCAAGCGTCAGGAAGCCGAGCCCGATCCAGATGGCGGCGCTCATCATCGCCACGATGAAAAGGTCGACCGCCACGGCGGCGATGCGCCTTGTGCGCACGCCCGCGAGCGCTGCGGCCGGCAGGCGCGGGGCATAGGGGATGGCGCTGCTCCAGGGCTGGCCGCCGAGGCGTGGATCGTTCATGGCATGCTCCTGACGCTGAGGTTCTTGCGCAACGCCTGCCGCTGGCCGCCCCGTAGGGGAAAGCCGATCATTGCATAACTGGTTTGCGCCTGCAGGGTTCTCAAGTGGCGGCGCCGCTTTGGATGGAGCTTTTCCTGAGTGGTCTGAGCCCTATCTGTGCTGAAGCAGCAAGGATCGAACCATGCCATGGTCCATCACCATAGGGCGCGTCGCGGGAACGGCGGTGCGCATCCACATCACCTTCATCCTGTTTCTGGTGTGGATCGGCGCGAGCGCCCTTCGCCAGGACGGCGGCGATGCGGCGCTGCGCAATGTGGCCTTCATCGTGCTGCTCTTCGCCTGCGTGCTGCTGCACGAGTTCGGCCATATCCTCACGGCGCGGCGCTATGGAATCAGCACGCCCGAGGTCACGCTTCTGCCCATCGGCGGCGTCGCCAGCCTTGAGCGCATCCCCGAAAAGCCTTCGCAGGAGCTGGCGGTCGCGCTGGCGGGGCCGGCGGTGAACATCGTGATCGCCCTCGCCCTGATCCTCGTCGCGGGCGCGGTGGTCCCGCAGGAGATGCAGAAGATCGACGATCCCCGCATCAGCCTTGTGGCGCGGCTGGCGGGGGCCAATCTGTTTCTGGCCATCTTCAATCTCATTCCCGCCTTTCCCATGGATGGCGGGCGGGTGCTTCATGCGGTCCTCGCGATGAAGATGGGCCCGCAGCGGGCGACGGCCATCGCGGCGCGCATCGGGCAGGGCTTCGCCTTCGCGCTCGGCTTCGCCGGGCTCTTTGGCAATCCAATGCTGCTGTTCATCGCCATCTTCGTCTATGTGGCGGCGGCGGGGGAGGCGCAGGACAGCGCCCTGCGCTCGGCCGTGACGGGCTTGCGGGTCATGGACGCCATGGAGACGCGCGTCGCCTCCATGCCTGTCGAGGCGAGCCTTGGCGACGCCGTGGACGTGCTGCTCGCCACTGCGCAGCATCAGTTCCCGGTGCTCGATGGCCACCGCAAGCCGGTGGGCCTGCTGGTGCGGGAGGATCTCATCGCAGCCCTCGGCGCCTGCCCGCGCGAGGCGCCGCTCGCCGACATCATGCGCGCGCCGGTGACGCTGGTCCGCGCCGGCCAGGACCTCGGCGAGGCGATGACCCTGCTGGGAGGAGGGGGAACGCCCGCCCTATGCGTGGTCGACGAGGCGGGCGCGTTCGCGGGCATGCTGACGCGGGAGAATCTGGCGGAGATGATGATGATCAAATCCGTCCAGCCCGACTGGACCTTCAAGCGGCGATGGTGAGGCCTACAGACCCTTCGCCAGCTTCTCCGCCACCATGGGCGCGAAATAAGTCAGGATGCCGTCCGCGCCCGCCCGCTTGAAGCCGACGAGGCTCTCCACCATGGCCCGGTCCGCGTCGATCCAGCCGTTCTTCGCGGCGGCGAGGATCATCGCGTATTCGCCGGACACCTGATAGGCGAAGGTCGGGCAGCCGAACTCGTCCTTCACGCGGCGGACGATGTCGAGATAGGGCATGCCGGGCTTCACCATGACCATGTCGGCGCCCTGTTCAAGGTCGAGCGCCACTTCGCGCAGGGCCTCGTCGGAATTGTGCGGGTCCATCTGATAGGTGCGCTTGTCGCCCTTGAGCAGGCCGCCCGAACCCACGGCGTCACGGAAGGGGCCGTAGAAGGCGGAGGCGTATTTCGCCGCATAGCTCATGATCTGCACATGTTCGAAGGCTTCTGCGTCGAGCGCCCGGCGGATCTCGCCGATGCGTCCGTCCATCATGTCGGAGGGGGCGATGACATCGGCGCCGGCGCGGGCCTGGTTCAGGGATTGCGCGACCAGCGCGCGCACCGAGAGATCGTTGACGATCTCGTCGCCCTGCATGAGCCCGTCCTGCCCGTGGCTGGTGTAGGGGTCGAGCGCCACATCGGTGACGACGCCGATCTGCGGAACCTCTTTCTTGATGGCGCGCACGGCGCGGCAGACGAGATTATCGGGGTTATAGGCCTGCGTGGCGTCAAGATCGCGCAGGGCGGGGTCGGTGTTGGGAAAGAGCGCGAGGGCGGGGATGCCAAGCTTCGCGCCAAGCTCGGCGGCGCGCACGGCCTCGTCAATGGTGAGCCGGTCGACGCCGGGCATGGAGGGCACGGGCTCCCTGCGCTTCTCCCCGTCGATGATGAAGATCGGCCAGATCAGGTCGTTCACCGTCAGCGCCGTCTCCTGCACGAGCCTGCGGCCCCAGTCCGTGCGCCGGTTGCGGCGGGGGCGATGGGTCAGGTCGAGCCGGGCCCTGGCGGGTTCGGCGAAGGGCTTGAAGGGCGAGGTCATCGGCGCAGTCTCCATTTTTCTTTTCGTCTTACCCTCCCTACCAGGGGGAGGGGAGCGGCTGGCGTTGCGTCCAGACAAGTCAGACCTTTCTCCCCCCGCCGCTATAGCACAAGGCGTTTGCCTGCAGAAGCGAACGAGCGGGATTGGAACCTGCCGCGATGATCCGCGTTGACCTGCGGCTTGTCGCGGGGGTCGTTCCAAATGCCGCTCTATTCCTTCGAGGTCTCGTCCGGTCCGGTCATCGTTTCGAAGCAGGAGGCTGTCGAGCTCGCCGACCGCATCGCCCTCTGGGACCGGGTCGCGCAGCTCGCCCGTGAGACCAGGGAGCCGGGCGCACGCCTGATCGTGCGCGATGGGGCCGGGGAGACGGTGGTCTCCATCGGCCTGTGGACCGTCCGCAATCTCGTGCGCAAGCCAGAGCGCGCCGCCTGATCCAGACGCCGGAGCGGATCGGGCTTCGTCACCTTGCTCCGTCTGCATCGGATGGTCTGACCATGGGTTCCTTCCACGCCGGGCGCGCCCATCACATCCTCTGCGATCTTCGCGCGCGCAAAAGCCTTGATGCGCCCTTGGCGCTCGTCGTCGCCCATCCCGATGACGAGACCATCGGCCTTGGTCCCCTGCTCAAGCTCATGCGCGGCGCCCATGCGGTGCATCTGACCGATGGCGCCCGGCGCGATCTGCGCGGCGTCCGCGCCGCGGGCTTCCGCAGCAGCGCCGATCATGCGGCGGCGCGGGCGGCCGAACTCGCGCGGGTGCTGGACCTCGTGAATATAAGGCCGGAGCGGCGCCATTGCTTTCCCATCGGCGACCAGCAGGCCTTCCGCCACATGCCGACGATCGCGGCCGCGCTTTGCGCCTATTTCGAGACCCGGGGAATCGAGGCCGTCTTCACCCATCCCTATGAGGGGGGCCATGTGGATCACGACGCCTGCGCCTGCGCTGTCGCCATGGCCTGCGAGCGCATGGAGCATCGCGGCCTGCGTCCTCCGGCGGTTCTTGAGATGGCCTTTTATTTCGAAAGCGACCATGGCCTCGTGACCCAGCGCTTTCCCGACGCGAGCGAGGAGGATGTCGTCATCCCCTTCGATCAGGCAGAGGCGCTGATGCGGGATGAAATGTTGGCGGCCCATGCCTCGCAGGCCGCGATCCTCGGCCTGTTTCGCCAGCCTGTCGCGCGGCTGCGGCTTGCGCCCAACTATGATTTCCGCCGTCCGCCCAATCGCGGCCATGTCTTCTATCAGCGCTTCATCGAGGATGTGACGCCCGCCGACTGGCTGATGGCCGCACATGAGGCCTATGGCTGGCTGCATGGCCCGCAGGAGCAATGACCCCGCGAAGTTGACAGCCGCAGCCCCGCCCGTCACCCTGCGCGCAAATCAGGGAGGCGCGGGTGTCCGCTCGTCACATCAGCATGGCGCTTGGCGCCGTCATCGCGTTCAGCGCGTCATGCCTCGCGCAGACCGTCACCATCAGCACCGTGCAGAGCGTGCCCTCCGCATCAAATTACATCGCGCAGGAGAAGGGCTACTTTCGCGAGGCGGGCGTCGATGTGCGCATCGAGGCCATCGACTCGCTGAGCCGCGCCATGGCGATTCTCGCCACCAACCAGATCCAGATCGCGCAGGGCGGCCTCAACGCGGGCTACTTCAACGCGGTGGCGCAGGGCCTGCCGGTGATCCTCGCGCTGGAGAGCGGCTCGACGCCGGTCTATCACAATTTCGTCGTGCGGCCGGACCTGAAGGACAAGATCACGACGCCCGCCGATCTCAAAGGCCGCAACGTGGCGGTCAGCGGCGCGGGCTCGCTGTCGACTTATGAGCTGTCGTCCATGCTTGAAGGCGTGGGCCTTCGCCTCACCGATGTGAATGTGAAGACGCTCGCCTTTCCCCAGATGATTCCGACGTTGGCCAATGGCGGGCTCGATGTGGCCTTGATGGTCGCGCCCTTCACCGACATGGCGATCCAGCAGGGCGTCGCCGTCGCATGGATCGACCCCGAGAAGGGCTATGTGAAAGAGCTTCCCATGACGAGCCTCGCCTATATGGCGAATGCGGACTGGATCAGGGATCATCGCGATGTCGCGCGCAAGGTCTTTCTGGCGCTGGCGCGCGGCGCGCGTGATTATTGCCAGGCCTATCACCACGGGCCCAACCGGGCCGAGGTCATCAACATTCTGCTGAAGGCGGGCATTGGAAAAGATTTTAAACAGCTCGACGAGATGGACTGGCAGGCGCGCGATCCCAACGGGCGCGTCAACGCCGCCAGCATCGCCGATCTGCTGCGCGTCTTTAAAAAGGACGGCATGATCGAAAAGGATCCGCCGCGCGACAAGCTCGTCGACGGCGGTTTTTCATCCGAGATCGAAAAGGCGCTCGGGCCTTTCGAACTCATCAACAAGGCGAGCAAGCTCGAGGGCTGCCGCTGATTGCGCGAGGACAAGATGGCGTTAAGTGAAGAAGTGCGGCGTGTCGTGACCACGGTCGACGCCAGCGGCAAGGCGGTCGTGCTGTTTGATGGCGACAATCCCCACAAGGTCGTGCGCGAGGGCCGCGGAACCGTGTCGCGCCTGCTCTGGACGACTCAGGAATCGCCTGCGGACATCGCTGGTCCCGCAGATCGCGCGGCGGTGAAGGTCGGCGTCGCCCCGCCTGCGGGAGGCTCGATCTTCCGCATCGTGGATGTTCCCCCGACGCCCAAATCGGTCGATGACCTGCCGCTCGATTATCACCACTCCCAGCATGGCGCCTCCACCCCAAAGCGCCACATGCCCCCGCGCCATCCCCTGATGCACGCGACCCGCACGGTCGACTACGCCATCATCATGCAGGGCGAGATCGACATGCTGCTCGATGATACGGAGATCCACCTCAAGGCGGGCGACGTGCTGGTGCAGCAGGGCACGAACCACGCATGGGTGAACCGGGGCACAGAGCCCTGCCGCATTGCGTTTGTTTTGATAGACGCGCAGGAGCCTTGAAGAAGGGCAGTCGGCAGTCGGAATTAGGCAGTCGGACTTTCCCGACTGCCGACTGCCGACTGCCTAACGCCTAAACCCGCCCCTTCGGCTCCAGCCCCAGCAGCACCTGGCCGATGATCTCGAAGTTGGCCTGGGCCGCCTGGCCTTGCTGCGAGGCGCAGTTGACGTCGCGGAAGCGGCGTTCGAAGCTGTTCTTCTGGAAGATCGCCGTGCCGCCCGCCGCGTTGTAGAGCACCGCCACGACTTCGCGGCCCTCGTTCATGGCGAAGGTGGAGGCGAGGCGCATGTCGGCCTTGTCGCGCAGGGTGAAGGGGCGGCCCTGCAAGGCCTGATCCCAGAGCCTGCCGTAGATGTCGACCACCATGCCGCGCGCCGCCATGAGCCGCGCCTCGGCGATCGCGACCTTCGATTGCACCACGGCGTTGTCGCGCAGCACCCAGGCGCCCTGCGCGGCCATGGGCGACTTCTGCGAGGCGAGGGTCACGAAGTCCTGCATCATGCCCCGCGCCACGCCCAGCGACAGGGCCGAGAAGCTCAGGCCGAAGATGTTGAAGCCCGTGAAGTTCGAATGCAGCGGCGTATGCGCGCGGCGGTCGGCGGGATTGTCGCGGGTGTAGGTATGCTCCTCCGGCACGAAGAGGTCCGTGACCTCATAGCTGTCGCTGCCGGTGCCGCGCAGGCCCATGACCTGCCAATCGTCGAAGACGGCGGCCTTGGACTTTTCAAAGAGCATGGTGCGGTCGATCGGACGGCCTTCCGGCGTCCTGGCGGGCTCGCCGTTCTCCTCGAAGACGGCTGTGTGGCCGCCGAGCCATTGGGCGTGACGGCTGCCGCTGGCGTAGTTCCAGCGCGCGGTGACGCGATAGCCGCCCTTGGTCTTCACGGCGCGGGCGCCCCGCGTGTTGGGGCCGGAGGCGACGACGGAGCGCGGGCCGCCGAAAATTTCGCGGGCGACAGCGGGGTCGAGATAGGCCGAAGCCATGGCGACGCCGCAGGCCTGGCCCACGCACCATGCCGTGCTGGCGTCCGCCGAGGCGATGGCCTCGATGGCGTTGAAGAAGGTGATGGGGTCCACCTCCTCGCCGCCGATGGAGCGGGGCGAGAGCATGTGGAACAGCCGCGCCGCATGCAGTTCGTCGAGAAGGGCCGTCGGCAGGCGGCCTGTCGCCTCGATCTGCGCGGCCTCGGCTGCGATCATGGGAATGAGGTCGCGGGCGGCGGCGTCGTGGGTTTTCCCCGTCCCGGTTTTCATGAGCATGCGTGAATCCTCCGAATGTCATTTTGGCTGAAAACCGGCGGTGGTCAACCTTTGGGGATGCGACCTGTCGCGAGCACATGATATGTCCGGTTTAGGTAGCACGTGGTTTGTCCGGTTTTTTGATCGGAGGGCCGCATGTTGCCGGAGGTTCGGATGGCGCGTGTTTTGGATGCGATCAGTTCGCATCGGGCGGGACGCTTGAGTTGTGTCGA
>CANGFT010000086.1 GCA_947453205.1 Beijerinckiaceae bacterium
CGGGAGGTTTTATCCAGCATCTTCCTAGTATTGACAGCAAGTTATTGATTCGAAGAAACTTCTGCCGACTGCCGACTGCCGACTGCCGACTGCCGACTGCCGACTGCCGACTGCCGACTGCCGACTGCCGACTGCCGACTGCCGACTGCCGACTGCCTGCCTCCCCCCTATTCCCCCTCCACGCCCTGCTGGCCGGCGTCGGCGAGGCGGCGCCAGGAGGTCACGTCCTTGACCACATAGCCGTAGCTCGTGCGCTGCACGAGCTCCTTTTCCTCGAGCCGGAGAAGCTTGCGGCGCAGGGTCTCGCGGGGGATCACGAGGAATTCGGAGAGGGAGAGGATGTTCACGGGCTTGACGAACATCATGGGCCCCTGGGTCGGGTCGAAATTGAGGCGGCCGAGCCCGAAGAAGATGACGATCTCGTCGAATTCGACGCCGAAGCGGCCCTTCAGGCTGATCATGATCCGGAAGAAGCGGGAGGCGAATCGGGCCGAGGCCATCATGTCTGACTTATCGGGCAAACCCTGACGCTCCCCGTATTGAAAAACGTGCGGCCCTTCTGACCGCAGGCGCGACGGTAAAAGAATAATCAACGCGCTTCAAGCCGATGGCTGCGCCACCGCCACGGCCCGCGCAAAGAAAAACCCCCGGTGATGTCTCACCGGGGGCGGGCGTCAGCCTGTGGGGCTGAAACCGATCAGAAGGAGCGCTCGACGCGCAGCTTCGTGGAGAAGTTGCTGTTGTTCAGGCCGTTATAGCCAGCAGCCTTCCAAGCAGCGTTGCCCGTAGTGACGTCAGTCGCGGTGTTCTGCAGCTTGTTATTGTTGTGCAGATACTGGAATTCGAGACCGATATCCATGTCCTTGACCGGGCTATAGATGAGCGAAGCGCGGGTCTCCGTGAAGGAGCCCTTGCCCCATGCGATAGCAGCGGTCTGGGCCTGGGTCGGCGGGTCGAACTGCATATAGGCTGCTGTGAACATCGAACGGAGGTTCGAGGTCCAGTTATGCAGATACTGGCCGCCGACGTTCCAGCCGGTGGTGGTGTCGTAGCCAGCGGCGGCTGTGCCGAGGTACACGACGTTGGCGTCCTTGCGGACGACGCCGCCGAGGGTGCGGCCGCCCGAGGAGCCGTCCGACGGTGAGGTCAGAGAGCCAGAGCTCGCGACAGCGCCGTACCAGCCGTTCTCGTAGTTCGTGGTCAGCCAGATCTTGTCACCCTTGGTGATCATGTCGAGATTGAAGCTGACGGTCGCGCCAACGCCATAGCCCGACTTAGAGGCGGGATTCGCATTGGTCGCGCCAGTCACTGTGCCACTGGCCGTATAGGTCAGCTGCGGGGCGGTGGCCGAAGAGGAAGCCCCAGGGATAACCGCATTGGAAACGGTGTGCTTGCCGACAACGCCATGGACAGCCGCAAAGCCCCAGGCCTGATCAAGACGGACGTTAGCAACGATAGCGTTGTTGGTGTCGAGGCGTTGAATAGAGGTCTGATCGTTACCCCACATCTCCTTGTCTTCCATAGCGACCGTCGCAGACAGGCCGCCGCCGAGCACGGCAGTATAGGCCAGCTGACGCATGCCATTCGGGAAGCCAGCCCAACCGTTGGCGGTGTAGGTCAGCGAAGGCATCATAGAATAGTTAGAGCCCGCGATGCCGACCGTGAAGCCCGCCCACTGCATGAAGGCGCGTTCCATCGTGAGGTCGCCGTTGCTGGAGCTGGCAGCCGTCGGGGCGACAGTCGCCGCGCCGTAGTCATACGCGGTCTTGCGAAGGCCGGTCGTGCCGGTGCCGCGCAGCGACACGAAGGTGCGGGCGACGCCGTAGGCGGTGGGGGTGCGCCCATCAAGGTCGATGCGGCCACGATATTCCCCACCGTATGTGTCTTCGGTCTTCGCCGTCTGGGTAACGCCGACGCCCGTCGTCGCGCTGTACTTAAGGAGCGCCTTCGCAGGGGTATACTGCAACTCATAGCGAGCATAGCCGCCAATCTTCGCGCAGGTTTCGGTGCCGGGGATATAGAAGAAGCCAGCGCCGTAGGCGTCGCAGATCTTCACATAGGTGGCGGGGGCAGCCTTCTTCGAGGGAAGATCGGCGGCCTGGGCGCCAGCGACGGCCACGAGGCCGGCGGCGGAGCCGAGGAGAAGGCTCTTGAAGAGCGTCATGGATAACCTCCAGATTGAAAGACCTAAAGAAACGGGTTGCTCAAGCTTCCCATCCCCTTCCCTGCCTCTTGCCTACCGCAGTCACGGAGAGCTTGAGCCAGAGCGCCAACGGCTTTATGCCGTGTGCATCTGGAGACATTAGCGGCGACGTTAGGTCATGTTGGGCATCCTCGCCCATTATGGGCAATATGTCCCTTCTGTGGCGCCGAGTGACTCAAAAGCCACAAATTGACCAGTTGGCGCTGGAATGTGCTTAAAAATTAGGCAGAAAAGCGCCGGGTGCTTCGGCCAAGCCTTAAGAAAGGCTTAAAAATGGCGATTATACAGGCGCATGGCGCTTGGCGCCTGTGGATTTCTTTGTACGGATCAGCGCGCTGAAGTGAGCGCCAGCAGCGGCGCATGGCGTCCATCCCCGGTCAGCCGGGGCGGATAAGGGGTCTGCAGCTCTTCGGCCAGACGCTCCGTCAGCGCGCGGGCATCCTGCTGGGCGGCCTCCGCGTCGAGCCGCCTGAGCATGGCGCTCACCCGCGCGGCCCCGGCGCCTTCGAGATCGCCGCAGGCCCGCAGCACGCTGGCGATCAGCGGCCTCGACAGGCGCATATCCTCCGGGCGCAGCGGCCCAACCCGGTCCTGCGCCGCCAGCGTCGTCTTGAAAATGGGCAGCAGATCGGCGGGCATCCGGGCGCGGGCGTAGAGCGCTGCGAATCCGCCGCCTTGATGGTCGCGGACAAAGCCGCCGGTGCGCCCGAGCGGCAGGCCGGAGAGCTCCGCCAGAGCCGCTTCGAAAAGGCGTCTGTCGCCGCACAGCAGCGCGCGCAGCATGAGGGAGGGCGTCAGCCGCCCCGCGATGCGCAGATGCCGCGCCAGCTCCAGGCAGGGGGTCTGCGAATCCTCCTGCGCGGCCTCGATGACGATGTCGATCATGGCCCGCTCGGTGACGTCCCGTTGCAGGCGCCCGGCGCGGTCGCCTGACAGCCAGCCGGCTTCGATGATGAGGTTCGCCAGGCCCGTGGCGGCGGCATGGATGAGGTCTGAGCGGATGCAGGGCGGCAGGTGCGGCCGCGTCAACATGGCCTCGCGCAAGGCTCCGTCGTCCCCGAATCGCTCCACCATCCGGCGCAGGCCGAATTCAGGCACATCCGCCCCCGGGTTCTGCGCCAGGGCGATCAGGGCCTCCACGCCCCCGCTGTCGGCCAGCGCCATGCTGACCGCCGCCGAGAGAGAGGGGCGGCTGGCGATGGCGCATTGAACGGCGGCCTCGCCCCGCGACGCGCAGTCGATCAGATCGTCATCCCGCAGCAGCGGCGAGCGGCCCAGCACCACGCAGGCGATCTCCGGCTGGTCATAGGCGAGGGTGATGACGCAATGATGTGGAGCTTCAACCGCGCTGGCGAAGGCCTCGGCGAGGGCGAGGCGCACCTGGGGGGAGGGGTCGTCGAGCAGGCCCGTCAGCGCCGCCTCCGCCTCGGCCCGCATGTCCGGCGCCATGGCTGAATAAAGGTAGCCCGAAGCAAGGGCGCGGACGCCTTCGGCCCTCTGGCCGGGAGGAACCATCCGGGACCATGCAAGAAAGCGGCGCACAATCATAAAAAAAATTCCACTCAACACACCAAATTTGGTGGTGATTGCGGTCAAGAACCTCGGCAATCATCTGCGATGATGGTTAATTTCACATTAATCTCCTGGGATCGTCGATGTTGATGACTTCCGTAAATAAGGCTTCGAATTGGAACAATATCTATTGCGGAAACCTGGCTTGCGTCGGGGATGAGCATACCATTAAAATTGAAATTGAAATTGTACGTGATCGGAGATGTGAAATGGCGGTCGCTCAAGTCACGGCAAGATCATGCGGTGATTGCATGATGTGCTGCAAGCTTCTTTCTATAGAAGAATTAGAGAAGCCAGCCGGAATTTGGTGCCGTCACGCTCGATCAGGGCAGGGATGCGGGATTTACAAAGACCGCCCTAATGCATGCAGTCATTTTCTTTGCGAGTGGATGACTAACCCAAATCTTGGTCAAAATTGGAAGCCAACTTCTGCAAAATTTGTCATTTTCACCAGCTCAATTGATCAGTCCTTAAACATCTGTCCAGATACGGGCTATCCTAATGCTTGGCGCCAGGAACCATACTACTCCGTCTTGAAAGAAACTGCTGCTCGCTTGATTGAGCAGAAAAAAATCACAAGGGTCACGGTTGGCGAAATGAACACAGTTTTGCTGCCTGACAGGGATGAAGTGGTGCGCTGCCGGCCGGGTTCGCAGATCACCGTCATTGTGACAAATTCATCTGCTGGCACGCGATATGACTTGAAAGTGGAGCCGCCGCTCACGCACCGGTAGCGGCCCCGTTTTGGGGTCGGCTCAATGGTGAAGTAGATTCTTTTTAATTCTTCCGCATCATCCGCTGCTGTATAATTTAAGAAACTTCAGAGGCCAGACTCCGTCATCATGAAAGTTATGCGATCCTTGCTTCTCATTCGCTACGATGATGACAGCGCCCTCGCTGGTAACAGCGGCGCCGATGCGCTGATCCTGACTTTTGAGGGTTCTGCGGCGAGGCCTGCAGGGGAGCGCAGCGAAAGCCTGTCCGCCACATTCCGCATCGCCCGCCAACGCAAGGGCGGGCCGCGCCTCTTCGCCCTCATCCCCGACCTCGACGCCGATCAGGCCAGCCGCGACCTTGAGGCGATCATGCCCCATCAGCCTGACGGGATCGTTCTGGCGGGAGCGCGAACCGGGGCTGATGTGCAGCATCTCGGCGCCAGGCTCGCCGTGCTGGAGGCGCAGAACGGTCTGCCCGATGGCGCCTGCGCGATCCTGCCGCTGGCGACGCAGAGCGCAGCGTCGCTGTTCGGCCTTGGGTCTTATGCAGGCTGCAGCCCGCGCTTGATCGGCCTCGCCTGGAGCGCGCAGGAGCTTTCGGCGGCGCTGGGCGCCCGCTCATGCCGGTTGGCGGAGGGCGGCTTCACCCCGCCCTGCGACCTCGCCCGAAGCCTGACGCTTCTGGGCGCGCGGGCGGCTGGGGTTCAGCCTGTCGACACGGATTTCCCCGCCTCGGACGACGAAGCGGTGCTGCGCCGGGAATGCGAAGCCGCCCGGCGCGACGGCTTCACCGGCAAGATCGCGCGCAACGCGGCGCAGGTGCGCATCATCAATGCGGTGTTCGGCGCGCAGGCGCCCTAGCCGCCCGCCTCGTTATTGCCAGCCCCGGCCGGGCGCTTGATCGAGAAGACCTCATCAAGCACCGCATAATCCTGATAGCCGCAGCGCGCGATGGGCTTCATTCGGGTGATCTGGACGATGCCGTCTTCGATGAAGGCGTCGTCGATGTGCATGCCGATGACCTGACCCATGACAAGGTAGCGCGGCGTCAGGGCGCCCTCCATGTCGTGGAGTTGGAAGATCTCCGTCACCTTGCATTCGAGCTGCGCGGGGCTCTCCTTGACGCGGGGCGCGCGCACCAGTTGCGAGGGCGCCATGGTGAGGCCCGTATGGGCGAATTCGCTCTCGCCGCGCGCCAGCGGGGCCGAGCTCTCGCTCATCTGCCAGCGCAGGTCGAAGGTCGCCATGTTCCAGACGAATTCGCCGCTGTCGCGCGAGAAGGTCATGGAATCCTTCTCGCCCTCGCTGCAAAAGCCGACCAGGGGCGGCGCGCCGGAAAAGGCGTTGAAGAAACTGTAGGGCGCGAGGTTGATCCGCCCCGCCCGGTCCATGCTCGAAATCCAGCCGACCGGCCGGGGCGCGATCAGCGCCTTGAAGGGGTCGTGGGGCAGAAGGGTCTTGTCGCGTTTTCCCGGCTCAAAGAACATGAATGGCTCCTCAGGTCAGCCCTGATGACGGCTTGTGATGGATGACAGCGAAGGCCGCACACGCTCTTCCGGCGCGCCCGGGCTTTTGCCGATATGGATGAAGCCCGCGATCTTTTCATGGGGGGCGAGGCCCAGGCCCTCGAGCACGCGCCGATCATAGGAATACCATTGCGTCAGCCAGCTCGCGCCAAAGCCCATGGCGGTCGCGGCGGTCACGAGGTTCATGCAGACTGCGCCGGCGGAGAGCACTTGCTCCCATTCGGGGATCTTCACATGGGGCGCGGCGCAGGAGACGACGCCGATCACCAGCGGCGCATGGGCGAGGCGCTTGCGCTCAAGCTCCACCCGCTCGGGGTCCGCGTCGGGATGGTCGGCGCTGAAGGCACTGGCGATGAGTTCGCCTGCGGCGATTCGGCCAGCGCCCTCGAAGATGATGAACCGCCAGGGGGCGAGCTTGCCATGGTCGGGCACGCGGGCGCCAATGGTCAGGAGCCGGTCGAGCTGGTCGGCCGAGGGCCCCGGCGCGCCAAGCGCCAGCGGGGGAACGGATCGGCGGGTGCTGAGAAGATCGAGCGTATGGTCCGGGCGCAAGCGATGTCACCTTCGTGCTGGGGTCGAGAGTCCGCCACAACCTTTACACCGGTTCGCCGCAAAAAGGGCAGGGGGAACCTACAGCGGCAGGCCGACTGGCCAATGTCCGCCATTGCGCCCGGGCCGGGCGGGTTGTAGAGCCTTGTTCATGCTGTCGCTCCGCATGAAAGGCCAGGCTTGGCCATTGACCGCATGGGTCGCGCTTGCGCCTGCGCTGGCCCTTGTCGGCCTGTTCGCTGGCGACCTGCGCGCGCAGACCACGCCCTCGGGCGCCGTCGTCGGCCGCACCCCGGTCCTTGAGCAGGGCAAGACCCTGTTGTCGCTGAGCGCCTCCTTCGGCGCTGCGCGCGACCCCCTTCGGGGCGGCCTGCAGTGGCGCGTCTATCAGGAGCGCGCCCAGCCCGATGGCTCCCATCAGCTTGTGGCCGAGTCGAAGGAGCCGATGCCCGCCTTGAGCATCCCCGATGGCGATTATGTCGTGCATGTCTCCTATGGGCTCGCCAGCGCCATGAAGCGCGTCGCCGCCGAAGGCAAGCCCAAGGCGGAGCGCGTGCAGCTGAACGCCGGCGTGTTGCAGGTGAAGAGTCTTCTGGGCGACTCGGCCCTGCCCCCCAACCGCGTTTCGCTGGCTGTCTATGTGCCCGACCGCAGTGGTTCGGAGGCCCGGCTGATCGTGCCAAGCGCCCGTCCGGGCGACGTGCTGCGCCTGCCTGAGGGAAACTACCGCGTCGTCTCGACCTATCTCGACAAGGAAAGCGCGGGCTCGACCGGCGCGCCGGGCGCTCCGCCCAACGCCACCAACTCGGTCGTCAGCGCCGAACTGCGGGTCGAGACCGGGCGGCTCACCGAGGCGAATCTGCGCCATCATGCCGCCACGCTCACGTTGAAGCTGGTGAATTCGCCGGGCGCCGAAGCCTTGGCCAACACCAGCTTCTCCGTTTTGACGCCGGGCGGCGACGTCATTCGCGAACTTGTCGGCGCCTTTCCCTCGCTGGTTCTGGCCGAAGGCGAATATGTCGTGATCGCCCGCCGCGATGGCAAAACCTTCCAGAAAACCTTCACCGTCCAGTCCGCCCTCGACCAGGATGTGGAAGTGATCGCAAGACAGTAGTGCGGGCCAAACAGGGGACGCCGGATGCAGACCTTCTTCGTCGAGATCAAATGCGCGCTGGGCCGCACCTATGCGGTGGCGAGCGCGCTGGCCGAGGCTGAAATCGCGTCGGAAATCTATTCCATCGCGGGCAATTATGACATTCTCGCCAAATTCTATGTCGAGAAGGACACGGACATCGGCCATTTCGTGGGCGAGAAGGTGCAGCCGATCCCCGGCATCGTGGACACCCGGACCATCATCACCTTCAAGGCTTTCTGAGCTTTACGGGATTGATCGAGCGCAAGGCGGCTTTTGCGCCGCCGCCCCCATGATGGCTGAACAACAGGGAATTCAGCCCCATGGCGACGAGACGATTCATTCCAGCGATCCTGCTCTTTCCGTGCCTCGCCGCCTCGCCTTTGCTGGCCGCTGACGCTGCGTCGGGTCAGCGCATCGCGGCGCGATGGTGCGCCGCCTGCCACATGATCTCGCCCGATCAGGGCGGCGCCACCACCGAAGCGCCAGGCTTTCCCTCGATAGCCCTGCGCTACAGCTCCAAAGACCTCGCCCTGTTCCTCGCCTCGCCCTATCCGCGCATGCCGAACATGGCGCTGTCCCAACCGGAAATCGCCGATCTCGTCGCCTATATCCGCACCCTCGGCCCAAGGCGCGATGAGCCGACGCCCCTGGAGAAGGACGAGAAGCCGCCGGAGCCGCGGCGGGGGTGAGGGTCAGCCAGTCTTGCGGCGGCGGGGCTTGGGAGCTGGAGCGGCCAGCGCCGCCTCCAGCGCGCGGCGAATATAGCGCTGATAGGGGATGCCTTCGTGCGAAGCTCGCGCGCGCACCTCGTCTAGAAGAGACTTCGGCAAACGCATATTGACCCGCTCGCCTTTGGGCTGAAGCTCGAAGCGCATGGGTTTGAATTTGGTGAAATCGAGGTTCGACAGATCTTGATTGAGAAAGGCTTCAGCCTCCTCGTCGGTTGTCATGACCGGAACGTCAGTGGGACCTTTGGCGACCATAGCGCGCAGCCTCTTTGGTGTGCATGTATCTGGCTGAGACCGGACGGACGAGAACGGCGTCCGCGCGCATCCTCAAGGTGAAGGCGATGAAGACGGCTCGGCCTGCTAGAGTGCGGCCGGCTGCGATGAACCTTTGCTCCAGCCCCGAATGAGCTTTATCGGGGGAGAAGGTCGGCCATCCTCGCAGCACTGCCTCGATTTCCTCTATGCTGACGCCATGCTTGCAGCATTTATCACGATTTCCTGCGTCCCAATCGAACCCGTCAAAGCGCATGAATGATGCCTATTTGTATGTGCAAATGTCAATACAAATCACAACGCTCAAAGGCGCGCGAAAAAGCGCCGCGCTTTCGGGCGGCGCTCGCATTATGGACCATAGCAAGTTTTTGTAAATGTCGAGCTTAAGCTTTCAGCCGCCCCGCTTCACATCCGGCGCCACCGCCTCATCCGTAAGCATGGCCAGCGCCTCATCGAGGCCCATGGCGGTCTGTTGCTGGGAGCCGAGGCGGCGCATGGAGATGGTGCGCTCGGCGGCTTCCTTCTTGCCGAGCACCAGCAGGACCGGAACCTTCGCCAGCGAATGTTCGCGCACCTTGTAGGTGATCTTCTCGTTGCGCAGATCCGCCTCGACCCGCAGCCCGCGCTTGCGCGCCGCCGCCACCACTTCCATGGCGTAGTCATCGGCCTCCTGCGTGATCGTGGCGACCACGATCTGGAGGGGCGAGAGCCACAGGGGCATATGCCCGGCGTAATGTTCGATCAGGATGCCGGTGAAACGCTCCAGCGAGCCGAACATGGCGCGATGGACCATGACCGGCGTCGTCTTCTCGCTGTCGGCGGAGATGTAGAAGGCGCCGAAGCGGCCGGGCAGGTTGAAGTCGACCTGCGTCGTGCCGCATTGCCACTCGCGGCCGATGGCGTCGCGCAGGGTATATTCGAGCTTCGGTCCATAGAAGGCGCCTTCGCCCGGATTGATCCCGGTCTTCATGCCGCGCTCAGTGAGCACATCGAGCACGCGCCCAAGGGCGGCCTCCGCCTTGTCCCAGGCGTCATCGGAGCCCACGCGCTTTTCGGGGCGGGTGGAGAGCTTCACCACCACATCCTCGAAGCCGAAATCCCGGTAGATGGACATGATGAGGTCGTTGACCTTCATCGCCTCGTCCATGATCTGGTCTTCGGTGCAGAAGATATGGGCGTCATCCTGGGTGAAGGCGCGCACGCGCATCACCCCATGCAGCGCGCCCGAGGGCTCGTAGCGATGCACGACGCCGAATTCCGCGATCTTCATGGGCAGGTCGCGATAGGACTTCAGCCCATTCTTGAAGATCTGCACATGGCCGGGGCAATTCATGGGCTTCAGCGCGAAGACCCGCTCGTCCTCGGTCTGGGTGACGAACATGTTCTCGCGATAGGTCTGCCAATGGCCCGAGGTCTCCCACAGGGCGCGGTCGAGCACCTGGGGCGTGTTCACCTCGATATAGCC
>CANGFT010000087.1 GCA_947453205.1 Beijerinckiaceae bacterium
GCGCGGCGATCCTCATCCATGAGCGGATTGCCCGCCCAGGCCTCGGGGATCAGCATCATCATGGCGTGGCTGAGCGAATAGCCGCCCTGCACGAGGAACTCGAGGGCGTTGTCGAAACAGGCTGTGTCCGACTGGCCTTCATAGGAGATGGGCCAGAGCTTGGAGATGTCGTCGCCGAAGAGGTCGCTGGCGACCGAGGCCTGACGGGCGGCCATCCAGTTCACGTTGCCGCGCAGCGTGTTGATCTCGCCGTTATGGGCGACCATGCGATAGGGATGGGCGAGGCGCCAGGACGGGAAAGTGTTGGTGGCGAAGCGCTGGTGGACAAGCGCGAGGGCGCTGATGAAGCGCGGGTCGCTGAGGTCTTTGTAATAGGCGCCAAGCTGGCTGACCAGCACCATGCCCTTGTAGACGATGGTGCGGCAGGACATGGAGACGGGGTAGAACTCCGCCATGTCGCGGCGGGCCAGCGCATAAATCGCGTTCGAGATGCACTTGCGGGCAAGATAGAGCTGGCGCTCGAAATGAGATTCATCAAGCGTCGCGGCGCCATGGCCGACGAACACCTGACGCATCACGGGCTCGACGGCCTTCACGGCCTCGCCAAGATCCGAATTGTCGACGGGAACGTCGCGCCAGCCGATCAGCGTCAGGCCTTCCCGGGCGAGCTGGTCGGCGACGATCTTCTCGGCCTCGGCGCGGGCGCTGGCGTCGCGGGGCATGAAGAACTGGCCGACGCCATATTCATGGGCTGCGGGAAGCGTCATGCCGAGGCCGGCGCATTCCGTGACGAAGAAATCGTGGGGGATCTGCACGAGGATGCCGCAGCCGTCGCCGAGCTTGGGATCGGCGCCCACCGCGCCGCGATGGTCGAGATTGAGCAGGATCTGAAGGCCCTGCTGCACGATCTCATGGGTCTTGCGGTTGTGCATGTCCGCGATGAAACCGACGCCGCAGGAGTCCTTGCCGTGCAGGGGGTCGAAAAGGCCCTGTTCCTGCGGCAGAGAGGGATCAATCATGGGAAGAGACATGGCGGTGGCTCCAAAGCTGGAGGTGGCGGCGAGCGTTTTCGACGGAATGGCGTCCGAGCGTTTGGGCGCGCCGCTCATCGCCTGCGCGTCCATGCCATCCAGTCCCCTGCTGTCGTGCCCGTCCATTGTTTGCTCCGTTCGGTGGCATCCCACCGAGCTACGCCTCGCCACCGCACACCCTATCACGCTCCGGCACATCGGCTGGACCACCCCTAAAGGTCGCCCAGAGCAGCCAAATCGAAGCTTTTTGTGATTTTGGGAGCCCGTTCCACAAATGGTCAGCAAAGCTGTCCTATCTGGGAGCGGCCAACATGACAGATTTACCTCTTTCGCACAAGCGGGAGGAGTCTGCCGGATAAAGGGCTCTTTGGGGGGCCTCAGCGCGTTTGGACGGCTTGAACTGGCGAGGCTTTCTCGTCCAGAAATGGCCAAAGGCCCAGCGGGGATTTTTATGGATTTCGCCAGCGACAACACTTCAGGCGCCTCCGGCCCCGTCATGGCCGCGCTGATGGCCGCCAACGCCGGGGCGGCCATGCCCTATGGGGTCGATCCCTGGACGGCTGGGGCGGAAAAGGCTGTTCAGGCCCTGTTCGAGCGGGATTGCGCGGTGTTTCTCGTGCCGAGCGGCACGGCGGCCAATGCGCTGGCCCTCGCGGCCCTGACCCCGCCCCATGGGGCGATTTTCTGCCACGAGGACGCCCATATCGCCAACGACGAATGCGGCGCGCCCGAGTTCTTTTCCGCCGGCGCCAAGCTAGTGGGCCTGCCCGGCCAGCAGGGCAGGATCGCCCTCGCGACGATTGAGGCGGCCCTCGCCAGGTTTCCCCGCGGCCTTGTGAAGCAGGTCCAGCCTTCCGCGCTTTCGCTCACGCAGGCGACCGAATGCGGCACGCTCTATTCCCTCAAGGAGATCGCCGCCCTCAGCGACGCCGCCCATGGCGCAGGGGTGAAGGTTCACATGGACGGGGCGCGCTTCGCCAATGCGCTGGCGCGGCTGGGGTGCAGCCCGGCCGACATGAGCTGGCGGGCCGGCGTGGACGTGCTGTCCTTCGGCGCGACCAAGAACGGAACCTTCTGCTGCGATGCGGTGATCTTCTTCGATTCGGCCCTCGCCCATGACTTCGCCTTCCGCCGCAAGCGCGGCGGGCACACCCTGTCCAAGGGCCGCTTTCTGGGGGCGCAGATGTCGGCCTATCTCAGGGACGGCCACTGGCTCGACCTCGCCCACCACGCCAACGCCATGGCGGACCGGCTGCGGGAGGGGCTGGCGCAGACCCCCGGCGTTGGCCTGCCCTGGCCCTGCGAGGCCAATGAAGTCTTCGCGATTCTGCCGCGCAGCGGCGACATGGCCCTGAAGGCGGCGGGCGCCAGCTATTACCATTGGGGAGCGCGGGGCCTTGCGCCCGGGGAGGCGCCGGGGACGGATGAGGTCTTCGTGCGGCTCATCCCCTCCTTCGCCACGACGCCTGACGAGGTCGACCGCTTCCTCGACATTTTGCGGCGGGCAAGCGGAAAGGCCTGACCTGACCGGCCCCGGGGAGGCCAATGGCGTTCCGATCTATCCGGTGAATTGGCGATAATAAGGGCGCCCGTGAAGGCGCCCTCGCATTAGCTCGCTCGTTCAGCCGGGCTCACGCCGCCTGACGCGACGCCTCCACCACCCTGGCGCCGTTGATCTCGATGCGGCGCGGCTTCTGCGCCTCGGGGATCTTGCGCACCAGCTCCACATGCAGGAGCCCGTTGCGCAGGCTGGCGCCGGTCACCTCCACATGTTCGGCCATCTGGAACCGGCGCTCGAATGCGCGGGCGGCGATGCCCTGATAGAGCATTTCTGCGCGCGGCTGCGGCTCTTCCTTTTCCTTGGACCCGCGGATCAGCAGCGTGTTCTCTTTGACCTCGATGGAGAGGTCTTCCTCGCTGAAGCCCGCCACGGCGACGGTGATGCGATAGGCGGTCTCGCCGGTGCGTTCGATGTTGTAGGGGGGGTAGGTGACCGCCGGCTCCGTTCCCGTCGCCTGATCGAGCAGGGACAGCATGCGGTCGAAGCCGACCGTGGAGCGATAGAGCGGCGAAAGATCAAAGTGACGCATGGTTCATATCCTCATTTGAGCGACATGGACGCCCGGCCCCTTGCCGGGCGCCAGCTTGCGCGTCCTCAAGCGGCCCGCGCGTAAAAAAATGTGGGAACGGCGCCGCAGGATTGCAAGGGGTCGAATGGTCCAGCTTTTCGCGCCGTCCGGCGGCGCTATAAGTGAAGGGAGGAGCCAGTATCCATGACGTTGATCCTCACCCCGGACAATCCGGCACCAGACGGCGCCCTTGTGGCGACGATCCGCACGGCGGACGGCCTCACGATCCGCACAGCCCGCTGGCGCCCGCAGGGACCGAGCGTGGGGACAGCGCTGATCTGCCAGGGACGGGCCGAGTTCATCGAGAAATATTTCGAGACCGTGGGGGATCTGCTGGCGCGCGGGCTCACCGTCGTCGCCTTCGACTGGCGTGGCCAGGGACTCTCGGCGCGCGAACTCTCCAACCGCTTCAAGGGCCATATCGACGATTTCGCCTTTTACGAGCGCGACCTCGACGCGCTCGTGGCGCAGGTGCTCGAGCCCTTCTGTCCCCGACCGTGGTTCGCGCTGGCCCATTCCATGGGCGGCGCCATCCTCATCGCCCAGTCCCGGGCAGGACGTTCGCCCTTCGAGCGGATCGTCACGACTGCGCCCATGATCGACCTCTATCGACTGCGCCTGCCCGGTCTGGCGCGGGCCCTGGCCGAGACGCTGGACGCGGTGGGGCTGGGCGGCGCCTTCATTCCCGGCGGCGATGGGCGGGCGACCATATCGCGCGCTTTCGACGGCAATCTCCTGACCTCGGACCGCCAGCGTTTCCAGCGCTTCGCCAATCTCTGGACGCTGGCGCCCGAGCTGTGCCTGGGCGATCCGACCATCGGCTGGGTCAATGCGGCCTTCCGTCTGATGGGCGACTTCGCCGATGGGGAATATCCACGGCGGGCGCTCACCCCCATGCTGGTTTTCGCGGCGGGGGATGACCGCATCGTCTGCAGCCGGGCGGTCGAGCGGTTCGCCCAGCGCCTGAAGGCGGGGGCGGTGATATCGATCCCCGGTTCGCGTCACGAAATCCTGATGGAGCGGGACGCCATCCGCAGCCAGTTCTGGGCGGCCTTCGACGCCTTCATTCCCGGCTCCGCCGCAGTTCAGCCCTTCGCCAGCAGCTCCATCGCCTGAGCATGCACGCGCTTGTCCCCGGCCGCGATGATCGCGCCGCCCTGCGCCGGGCTGCCGCCATCCCAGCTCGTGATGACGCCGCCTGCGCCTTCCACGATCGGCACGAGCGCCACGATGTCGAAAGGCTTCAGCCCGCTCTCGATGACGAGATCCACATGGCCGGCCGCCAGCATGCAATAGGCGTAGCAATCGCCGCCATAACGCGACAGGCGGACCATTTCCTCGACGCGCCTGTAGGGCTCCAGCGTGCCTGGCGCCAGCAGGGCCGGATGGGTGGTCATGAGGGTGGCGTCGGAAAGGCCCGCGCAGGGACGCACATGCAGGCGCCGCTCAGTGGGCTTGTCCTTCAGCCCGACGCCCCGCCAGGTGGCGCTGGCGCCGTCGCCGCTGAACCGCTCTCGGGTGAAGGGCTGGTTCATGACGCCGTAACAGGGTCGGCCATTGTGCTGGAGGCCGATCAGCGTGCCCCAGACCGGCATGCCCGAAATGAAGCTCTTGGTGCCATCGATGGGGTCAAGCACCCAGACCCATTCGGCGTCCTCGCGCTGGTCGCCGAATTCCTCGCCAATGATCCCGTGGTCGGGGAAGGAGGCGTTGATCATCCGGCGCATGGCCGCTTCCGCCGCCCGGTCGGCCTCGGTCACGGGGTCGAAGACGCCGCCCAGCGACTTGTCGTCTGCGCCCAGCGCCGTGCGGAAGAAGGGCAGGATGGCTTCGCCGGAGACGGTGGCGAGCTCCTCCAGGAACTGCGCGAAATCGACAGGCTTCATTCCGGGAACTCTCCTGATCGCCAAGGGGCGTCATATGATGCGCCAGGCGAAGAGACATACATGAGGCGAAAAGCCAGCGCGAGGGGCGCACGCGGGCAGCTTCGGGGGGATAATCGGCAGGTGCGACATTCCGTCGCAGGCTTCTGGCGCGGAAGGTCTTGCTTTTTGTGCAATGCGGCATTATTCATACTGCTATGCAGCAACGTTGTTGCTGTTGCCCTTCTTGGGCGTTTCCTCCCTTGACTTGGGGCCGCTTGTGCAAACGAGCGGCCTCCTTTCTTTTGGGGGGCGCCTCGAAGCCAGCTGAGCCTTGGCTGTAATGATATTTTTGCCACAGCGCGCAATATTGCTTGCGCACCCCTTGCGAACATCCAGGCCCCGGTCCATATCAAGCGTGTTCGGCGCCTTGCGCTGAACGGATGCCCTTCTTGGGCGTTTCCTCCCTTGACTTGGGGCCGCTTGTGCAAACGAGCGGCCTCCTTTCTTTTCAAGGGCCCATTTTCCTGACCATGCCCTACTCCGCCGCGAGGTTTCGGCTCGCAGCGCCCGCTCCCGCAACGATTCGCCCGGCCACATCGATCAATGTCCCCATGACCTCTCGCAGGTCGTGCCGCAACGCCTCGAAACCGGGCGCCCGGGCGAGCGTCGCCTCATCGAGGTAGAGCCCCCGGTTGATTTCGATCTGCAGCGCATGCCAGCCCGCTGCAGGATCGCCGTAATGTTCGGTGATGAAGCCACCCGCATAGGGCTTGTTGCGCGCCACCGCATAGCCAAGCCCGCGCAATCGGCTCTCCAGCGCCTCCATGAGGGCGGGGTCGCAACTCGTCCCATGCCGGTCGCCCAGCACGAAATCCGCCTTGATCCGGTCCGTGCGGGCGGCGTTCGAGGGCATGGAGTGGCAATCGACCAGCACCGCCGCGCCATGGCGCCGGCAGGCCTGCTCCATGATGCCCCGCAGGGCGCCGTGCCAGGGTTTGTAGAGGCTCTCGATGCGCGCCAGCCCCTCCTCGACGCTGAGCCGCCGCCGGTAGATCTCCTTGGCCTCGCCGACGACGCGGGCGATGGTCCCAAGCCCCCCCGCGACCCGCAGCGAGCGGGAATTGATGAAATCGGGCAAGGGCCCGTCGAACATCCGGGGATCTAGCTCATAGGGCTCGCGGTTCACATCGAGATAGGCGCGAGGGAAGCGGGCGCTCATGAGGATGGCGCCGAGCTCGGGCGCCGCCGCGAAGAGTTCCTGCACATAAGCGTCTTCCGACCGACGCAGCGTCAGGGGATCGAGCTGCGCGGCCGCCAGGAACGACGCGGGATAGACATCCCCCGAATGGGGCGAGGAGAAGACGACTGGGCCCGTCGGCGCGCTGGGCCTCGCCACATCGAAGGCGACCGAAAGCTCGGGGTCGCAAGGCGCGGTCGGCGCCATGCCCGGCAGGGGCTGATACGGGTCGGGTCGCTTTTTCAGATGGTCCATCGACGCTCGCGCTGCATGAGAGGCCAGTTTGCAACGCCGATCCCGCCCTGTCCATACCGCAGGGCCGGACGCCGGAACCATCTGGATTTCCGGGCGAAAGGAAGGATTAACGCTGCGGCCTTATTCACGCCCATCTTCACCAATCGTTTACTTGCGGTTGGTCCTATGGGCCCTGCGTAACATTCGAGGCTGATATGAACGAGACCGCCCCCGCAACGACGAAAATCCTGCTTGCGGAAGACGACAATGACATGCGTCGCTTCCTCGTGCGGGCTTTGCAGAACGCGGGCTTCGACGTCGCCTCGTTCGACAACGGCCTGTCGGCCTACAACCGCCTTCGCGAAGAGCCTTTCGAACTGCTTCTGACGGACATCGTGATGCCGGAGATGGACGGGATCGAACTCGCGCGCCGCGCCACCGAACTCGATCCTGACATCAAGGTCATGTTCATCACCGGCTTCGCCGCTGTGGCGCTGAACCCCGACAACAACGCCCCCAAGGACGCCAAGATTCTCTCCAAGCCCTTCCACCTGCGCGACCTCGTCAGCGAAGTGCAGCGGCTTCTGGCGGCCTGAGCAGAATGTTCAGCGAGCCGCTTGCGCATGCGCCGGCTTGTCGCTATACCCCATCCCGTTCCGCAGCCTTCGTTCGCGAAGGCACGGTCGGGCGCGTAGCTCAGCGGGAGAGCACTACCTTGACATGGTAGGGGTCACAGGTTCGATCCCTGTCGCGCCCACCATCCTTCCTTCGGGGAGGGTGGTAATGGATGGATCCCAACCATCTTTTTGATGCGGATGGCGTCACGTTATTACACTTCATCGCTCAACCAGCTTATCTTGGATTGATTTTAGCTGTCCGCCAAACATGGGCGCTGCTGCGCTGACTGCAGAATTCCGTTACAAAATTCTTCAGTCAGCAGCGCCAACGACATAGCCCCGAAATCCCAGCAAACCGCAGCCCATAGCGGTTGCTCTTTCCACAGTCCTTCCGCAGTCTTGTCGTGGGCGCTGCTGTTGCGCCTGCTGTAATAATTGCGAGGACGGCGTGGGACGGAAGCCCAACGCAGACACCATCAAGCTAATAGCGGGCGTCACACTCAAGCGACACCCAAGAACAGCCATCTGGCAGTTGTCCTGCTCGGCGCACAGCCAGACCATCCGCAAGAGCCTGATGACCACTGATGAGACGGCGGCGAGACTGGCGGCGCTGGACTACTACCAAGCCCAACGTGAGCACATCAGGCTGGGCAAGGCTTTCAATCGTGTCTCATTCCCAGAAGCAGCAACAGCCTATCTCCAGACAGTCATAGGCAAGAGCAAGCGTGATTACCACGCTGAGACCATCGACCGACACCTGTTGCCCTACTTCGAGAACATCAAGGACATCCGTCAGGTCACAGCAGGCAAGGTCAGCGACTATCTCGTCCATCGCAGGACCAAGAACGCTCGCGAACCAGAGCCACAGACGCTGAACCGTGAGAACACCGTGCTGAGGCAGCTGCTGGCATATGCTGCCATCCAGGCTTGGCTGCCTGAGAAGGTCATCGTTCCCCACATTAACCAGTCACTGACCGCTCGCAGGCGCAGGAACTTTACGCCCTCAGAGTATGGGTTGCTGGTCAGGACGGCACGGCGGCGCATACAGGAGGCACTGGACAATCCCCGAGAGAGGCATGTTGCAGATCAACGCCGCCTGCTGCTGGACGCCATCGTCATCATGGCAAACAGCGGGCTGAGGGTGGATGAGCTACACCTGCTGAACTGGCGGGGAGTGCTGTGGGCTGATGGCGACATACAGCTGGAGCGAGCAGGCAAGCGGCGCAGCAATCGCAGGCTGGTGCTCAATGAGAGCGCCATTGTCGCCCTCAAGCGTATCGCCAAGCGGCGTCAGTTGTGGCTTGGGAGGCGGCAGCAGAGCACCGAACTGGACCCCGTCGAGCCAGTCATGAGCCTGCCAAGTGGCATCCCAATCACTTCCTTCAAGAAGCAGTTCAGGACCTTGCTGGACGCCTGCGGGTTTGAATATAGGAACGTGGCAGAGCGCCATTCGCTGACCAGCCTGCGCCATACCTATGCCACGCGACTGCTGACGAGGAAGCACAGGGCTCGACCCACCGTCAGCGCATTGGCGAAACAGATGGGCACTTCGACCAAGATGATCGAGGCGCATTACGCCCACGACACGGTGGAAGATTACCGTGACGACATCAGGGGCAGGGGCGGCAAGCGATGATGGGCACATCTTGAGTAAATCAAGATGTTTGGTGGTGGAAACGCATAAAGGTGGCGAGAGGCACAGCAACGACAGCCATGCCCCTAAATGTTGTGTAACGATGTTCAAGCAGCCTTTGCCCGTGGCTTCTGTCCTGTCTTCTGCGTCGCAGAGATAGCAGCGTCCAGCTCACCAGCTTCAACTGCTGCGATGACAGCGTCTATGGTTGCGACAAGATTGTTTTTGCCACCAGCCGCAATCGCTGACTTGCCTTTGTCCAGTTCCAATCGCCTGCTGCCGTAATTGATGGTGAGATAGCAATTGCCAATGGGATCGACATACCACCAACGCTTTACACGTTTCTGCCTATCAACCAATCGCTTCTCACCATCGTCGCCCTTGCGCCAACGCTGCGTGACAACGACGAACAAGGGATCGCTTGCCAATGCTCGCTGCTGCTGTAACTGCGTGAGCAGTTTGGCGCGACGCAGTATGATCGGGTCATTGCTGCGCTTTGTAGCTACGACGAAATTCAAAGTCTTCAACACGCTCATTGTCTGCTCCTATCAGTTGCTACTGACACAAGCTTGTTGTCGAACTGCGCGATGGACAACCGGAAAGACATCGCGATTGAGTGTTTTTGAGCGAAAATCTGGCCCGCTAAATGCGCCACGAATTCTCATACTAGCACTGGACTAGACCAACATATTGTAGTCAGTTTTGCTGCTGGACAACCGATCTTTCTGCCAATCAGCCAAATAAATCAGTTGACGCATTTCGATGCAGAATGCACATTTACATCATAACCCTGTGTTAATATGAGAAATCGTGGCTGATTGAGCGAGCCGGGTTCCAGTGCCAAACACGCAATTTCGGCACTACAAATAGCATCGCCCGTTAAACGCTATTAGAGCTTCGTGCAGCAGGTTTTAGGGCGCTGCGCTACGTGGGTAGCAGGGCCATGAAAGTAGGCAGCTGTAGGGCGCTGCTATAGCGACATTTTCTATCTCTCACCATGCGCCATTCCCTACAGCTGCCTGTCGCTGCTGCGCCTTCAGCAACTGCTCACGTTTACGCATCACGTCAGCATCTGCTCGTTGCCGCTTTAGCGACTGTTGCTGTGTCTTCAATCTCGCCGTCGTCAGCTGCGCTGGTGACA
>CANGFT010000088.1 GCA_947453205.1 Beijerinckiaceae bacterium
CAGTCGGCAGTCGGCAGTCGGCAGTCGGCAGTCGGCAGTCGGCAGTCGAGATTGCTGATTCGCGTAAATCACGAAACGAAAAAGCGCCGCTCTTTCGCAGAGCGGCGCTTTAATCATTTAAGCGATCGTGAAGGAAGGCCCCGACTGCCGAAGACCTACTGCCGACTGCCGACTGCCGACTGCCCCCACCCTCAATTCATCAGGCGCTTCACGTCATTGATGCCCTGGACGATCAAGCCATGGCCGCCAGCGCCGCTGGTCTGCTGGGCCAGGACGATCTCCGCAGCCTTGACGGCGGCGTCGACGGCGGCGGCGCGGACCTCGGAGGTCGCCTGCGACTCGGCCATGGCGATCTGCGCCTCGGCCTGCTTGCGATGCCGCTCGACGAAATCAACCATGCGCTGCGCCGTCTCCTTGGCGAGCAACTCGGATTCGAGACGGGCCTGTTCGACGATGGCCGCGGCCTGCTCCTCGGCGTGCTTCAGCTTCTCCTGATAGGAGGCGAGCAGGGCCTTGGCCTCCGCGCGCAGGCGGCGCGCCTCCTCGAGCTCGTGGGTGATGCTGGCGATGCGGCCGTCAAGGGCGGCGGTGATCGTCTTGTGGACGCCCAGATAACCAAGCATGAGCACGAAGAGCACAAAGCCGACGGCGACGAAGAGTTCAGCGTTCAGTTCCATCTGTCGTCTCCGGTCAGACTTTGTGGCCGACGGCGATGGCGGCCTCGATGCTGGCGGCATCAGGCGTCTTGCCGGTCAACTGCTGCACGATGGCGGTGGCCGCCTCGGCCGCGATTTCTTCGATATTGTGCATGGCGCGCTCTTTGGCCGCGTGGATGCGGACCTCTGCGGCCTCAAGGCTCTCCTTGAGGTCGTGTTCGAGCGACTTGCGGGTCTCGACGGCTTCCTCGGCGAGCCTGAGATGGGTTTCCTCAGCGAGGGCCTGCGCGCGGGCGCGGGCGTTCGCCAGCAGCTCCTCGCAGGCTACGCCGGCTTCCTGCGCCTTCTTCTGCATGGCGACGGAATGTTCGAGATCGCCGGAAATGGTGGCCTGACGGTCATCAAGAATGGCTGCGATGCGCGGCAGCGCGATGCGCGACATCAGGAGATAGAGCGCGCCGAAGGTGAGCGCGAGCCAGACGAGCTGCGAGCTGAAATGATTGGTGTCGAACGGGGGAAACACGTCCGAATGGGCCGCGCCGCCGTGGGCCTGGGTTCCGGCCGAATGTTCAGTCGCCATGAGATCAGTCCGTCAGAGAGATCAGTCCGTCAGAATCGTCTGATGAAGGAAAAGGCCCGCACGCCGGAGCGCGCGGGCCGACGTGGTCACTTCACCACGAAGAGCAGGATCAGCGCGACAAGGAACGCGAAGATGCCGAGGCCTTCCGCGAGCGCGGCGCCGATGAACGCGCGGCCGAACTGGCCGTCAGCGGCCGACGGGTTGCGCAGGGCGCCCGAGAGGAAGTTGCCGAAAATCGTGCCCACGCCGATGGCGGCGGCGCCCATTCCGATGGCGGCGATGCCGGCGCCGATATACTTGGCTGCGGTGGGATCCATGTGAAGACTCCTTGAGGTTTGGTTTTTGAGCCGACCGGTCTGTTGTTCAATATTTATCAGTGGCCCGGGTGGATTGCGTCGTTGAGATAGACGCAAGTGAGAATGGCGAAGACATAGGCCTGCAGCACTGCGACCAGAAGCTCGAATGCGGTGAGCAGAACGATGGCGATGAGCGGCAGGGGCGAGAGGAGCGCCGCGAAGGCGCCGCCGCCCAGCATCATCACGACGAAGGCGCCGAAGACCTTGAGTGTGATGTGGCCCGCCAGCATGTTCGCGAAGAGACGAACCGAGAGCGACACCGGGCGCGACACGAAGGAGATGATCTCGATCAGCACGATGAAAGGCATCAGCAGGGCAGGCACGCCCGACGGCACGAAGAGATGCAGGAAATGCGAGCCATGGCGCATCACGCCGTAGATGATGACGGCGCCGATGACGAGCGCCGCGAAGGCGAAGGTCACGACGATCTGGCTCGTCACGGTGAAGGTGTAGGGGATGAGGCCGATCAGGTTCGAGAAGACCACGAACATGAAGAGCGAGAAGACGAAGGGGAAGAAGCGCATCCCTTCATTGCCCATGGAGCCGCGCACCGTCGAGGCCACGAATTCATAGGCCATCTCCGCCGCGACCTGCAGTCGGCCGGGCACGACCGCCTTGCTGGAGGTGCCGATCACCATCAGGAAGGTGACCGCCAGCGACACGATCACCATGAAGAGCGAGGCGTTGGTGAAAGACGCAGGCCCGATGTGATCGGACATCAGCGGCGTCACGATGAATTGATGGATCGGGTCGTTCGCCTGTTCCGAAGCCGCCACGGTCAGATCCTCTTGCGTCCGCGCATCACGCGCCATTGCACCTGTGCCGCCAGAAGCGGCGTCTCAAATTCGGCCGCGCAAGCGGCTGTCGTTCCCGCTCAGCGCGACGTGGTCGTCGCGGCGAGCTTGTAGACGTTCCAGAACCCCGCCGCCGTCCCCAGAGCGAGGAAGACGATGAGGCCGAAAGGCCCCGTGCCCAGCCAGAGATCGATCTGCCAGCCAAGAAAGCCGCCGACGATCACGCCCGCCACGAATTCGGCCAGGACGCGAAAGCCAAGGCTCATCGCTTGTCCAGTCCGGGTCACATGCGCGTCTTTTCCGCCCTGTTCGGCCCCTTGCAGGTCGCTTTGCTTGACCTTCAGCTCGTTCGAGAGAGCGTCGAGCCGCGCCTTCAGATTCCGATCTTCCTGATCGTCGTTCGGCTTCGTCATGGTTCTCTCCCGCAGGCGGGGCTTCGACACGCGACTTATAGAACGTCGCAGCCGCGCAAACCAGACGATCCCGAAAACAAGGAAGACCCCAACCGGCGCAGACCGGAGGGGATTCACAAGTCGAAAAAGGCCCTTTGTGAGCCGCCGGGACCATATTGGCGTGGCCTTTTCGTGTCAAGGACAGGCTCAAGATTATTAAACCATTGAAAAAATTTAGTGAATCAGGCCACTCCCCGCAAAGCGCCCGCCCCCGGCGGGCGCCCGGGGGGTCGATGATGTCGGCTCGGGGAATCGAAAGGCCTCAGATCACCCAGTCATCGCGGGCGGCGGCGGCCTCGGCGGTGATCTCCGCCTTGATGGCCTGGGCGATCTCCTGAAGCTGGAAGCCGCCGCGTTTGCGCGGATGGGCGGCCTCGATCACGCGGACCGCACGCAGCTCTCCGGGCTTGCCGCCAAGCGCCACAACCTTGTCGGCGAGATAGACGGCCTCATCAATGTCATGGGTGACGAAGAGGATCGTCTTGCCGGTCTGCGCCCGGATGCGAATCAGCTCGTCCTGCAGATTTTCGCGAGTCGCCACATCGAGCGCGCTGAAGGGCTCGTCCATCAGCAGGATCGAGGGGTCGACCGCCAGCGCCCGCGCCAGCGCCACCCTCTGGCGCTGACCGCCCGAGAGCTGGTGCGGCCAACGGTCGGCGAGGGCGTCGAGGCCGACAAGCCTGAGCGCGGCCATGGATCTGTCGCGCCGCTCGGCCCCCGATGCGCTGACCTTCTCCAGCCCGAAGGACACATTGGCGAGCACGCGCCGCCAGGGCAGCAGGCGCGCGTCCTGAAAGACGAGGGCCAGCGCCGTGTGGGCGGCGGGGTCGGGCCGGATGGCGACCTCGCCCTGCGTGGGACGCGCCAGATCCATGAGCACGCGCAGCAGGGTCGACTTGCCGACGCCCGAAGAGCCCACGATGGCGACGAACTCGCCGCGGGCGATGTCGAGATCAAGGCCGCGCAGCACATCGGTGCGCCGCCCCTCTTGCTCGAAGGAGAGGCCGAGGCTCCTGATGGAGATGGCGAGATCCGGGGGCATGGCTTTTTCCATCATGGCTTCCACCGCATCAGCCGGGATTGCGCATAGACGAAGCCCGCGTCCATGAAGCCATAAAGAACCGCCATGGTGAGCATGTAGACCACGACGATGTCGGTCGCGAGCAGGCTGGAGGCCTGCATCATGCGCGAGCCAAGCCCGCTGACCCCCGAAAGCTCCGCCGCCACAACGGCCATCCAGGCCTGCCCCAAAGCCGTGCGCAGGCCGACCAGAATGCCCGGCGTCGCCGCAGGCAGCAGCACTTTCACGAGCCGCTCCGGCCCGCTGCGAAAGCCGAAGGCGTCGGCAAGCTCGATCAATTCGCGGTCGACGCCCCGGATCGCGCCCTGCGCGGCGAAGAAGACGATCCAGAAGACGCCGATGGAGATGATGAACACCGCCGCCGCCTGATCGACGCCGAACCAGATGATCGCGAAGGGCGCCCAGGCGAGGTTGGGAATGGGCCGCAGCAGCCGCACCACCCAGGCCAGCGCCCATTCGATGTTGAGATACATGCCTGTCAGCACGCCGAAGATGACGCCGAGCCCCGAGCCCCAGACGAAGCCGATCAGGTAATGATTGAGGCTGAGCGCCACCATCTCAAGCCAGACGCCGCTGCGGAACTCCCGCAGGAAGGCGGCCGGCAGATCGCTGGGCGCAGGCACAAGCGACTGCGAGACGAGGCTGAGCTTGGGAAAGGCCTCCCAGACCAGAACAAACGCCAGAAGCCCGAGGGCTGAGAAAAGCAAGGGCTTCTGACGCAAGCTCAGTCCTTTCAGCGCCCGAGCGCCTTCTTCACCGCCGCCACAGTGGCGGGCGGGGAAGCATAGGAGTCTGAGATGATCTTCATCAGTTCGGCGGGCGAGACATAGTGGATGTTCACATTGGCGGCGCGCGCGTCGGCGGCGAAGCCGGGGTCCTTCATGGTCGCGGCGAAGGCGTTGCGGATGGCCTCCAGACGATCGGCGGGGACGCCGGGCGCCATGACGAAGGGACGCCCCACGAGCGTGCGCTGCAAGAAGAGCTCGAGAGCCTTCTTCTGATCGTCAGTCTTCGCCATGTCGTTGATCATGGGAATCTCGGGCATGCGGTCGTCGGGCTTCAGCGCCGCCTGGAAGAGAATGCGCGAACGCTTCTCCCGGAACATCACGTCGCGCACGATCGTGTCATAGCTCACGCAGCCGCCCTGCACCTCGCCGCGCTCGGTGGCGAGCAGAATGTCGCGCGAGCCCGGATAGCCCTGCACGATGCGCATCTTCACGCCCAGCATGTTGGCGAGCACTTCGGGGTAGAGCTGGCTGTCGGACCCCGAGCCGGTGGCGCCGACGATATATTCCTTGGTCGAAAGGTCCGTCATGGTCTGCACCGGCGCATCCATGCGCACGACGCAGGCAGGCGTGTCCCGGTCGGGGCTGCCGATATAATTCAACTTCATGGGATCGAAGCGCGTGCCCGTGCCGCCGAGCAGAGGCTCGAAAGGCACGCCCCGATTGATGAGGCCGATCACCGTGCCGTCCTTGGGCTGGGTGTTGTAGACCTGATTGGCGAGCAGCAGGCTGCCCGCGCCCGGCACATTGGAGGCGACGACGGTCGGGCGGCCGGGAATGTGCTCGCCGATATATTTGGCGATCAGGCGCGCCCAGACGTCATCCGTGCCGCCCGGTCCATAGCCGATCATGACGGTGACGGTCTTGCCCTTGTAGAAATCCTCGACGGATTGAGCCTTGGCCCCTTGGGAGAGGCCGCAAAGCGTCAGGGCGGCTGCGGCCATAGCCGCGAATGTCTTCAAGGTCATGCTTTTCTCCAGACTGAGCAGGGCGCGCATCTGCAACGCGGCGGGGCCGCCTGTCAAATGCGCGCCTGTCAGGCCGCTACTTCTGCGCCGCCTTCACATAGAAGGAGGTGTCGAAGAGGCCATCGAGAGGAACATCCTTGTCAAGCGTGCCGATGGAGACCTGATAGGCCTGCATCTTGGCGGTCGCGTCCATGATGAGGCGGGGATCGGCGGTGAATTTCGAGGCTGGCGAGGTCAGCGCCTTTTCAATGGTGGCTGCGTCAATAAGTCCCTTGCCCAGCGCCGCCTCGACAAAGGGCGCGACCCGCTTGGGGTCGGACTTGATGAGGCCGTCGGCCTTCACGAGGGCGTTGACGAGCTTCTGGACGCCCTCCCCGTTCTTCGTGAGGAAGGCGCCGGAGACAGCGACGACCGTTCCGGGCTGGTTGGGGAACATCTCGCCCCCCAGAGCGACCACCTTGATGCGGGGGTCGCGCTGCTGGACGATGGTGTCGGTGGGTTCGCGGATGGTCGCGCCATCGACCGCGCCGGTGAGCAGCGCCTGCTGGGTCGCGTCGATGCCCATGGGCACGATCTCGTAATCCGCCTTGTCGGCCTTGATGACCTGCGTCAGCCAGTGGACGAGGGTGGTGTGGGGCACCGAGCCCGGAGGCTGGGTCGCAAGGCGCGCGGGCTTGCCGTTGGCGGCGCGGAAATCCCTGAGGGCCTGCGCGCCGGAGACGCCGGGCTTGAAGCTCGGGGCGAGCTTGGAGCCTGCGGCGACTGTCATCTCCTCCACCGCCGTGGCGGTGACGACGCGGATGTCGATCCCCTTGGAGCGCGCGACGCCAAGCGGCGCGACGCCCGCCACATAGACATCGAGCGTGCCGGAGGCGAGGGCCTGGATCATGGCCGGGCCGGACTCAAAGGTGGTGAACTTGAGGTCGAAACCCGCCTCCTTCGCCCAGCCCTCCTTCTCCACCACGAAGATCGGCGCGACGCCGAGCACAGGGATGACGCCGATGCGGACCTGCGTCTGCGCGGCGGCGGGAAGCGCCAGTGACGCGGCGATGACGGCGGCTGCGAGGGTCAGGAAGCGCGAGGCCATGGGATGCTCCGGAAGTTCGACGGGACGCGATCCTACAGGCCCGCGCCTAAAATATCAAATAAAAATGTAGAATTATTTATATTACTAATTTATATTGTATTATTCCTGCCGCTTGAGCCCGCGCCAGCGCCGCCCTATCGTCGCGCCACAAGCGACCAAGGGGGAGACATGGGGCGGCTCGATCACTGCTACAACATCGCCGATCTGCGCGAGGTCGCACGCAAGCGCCTGCCCAAGGGCGTGTTCGAATATCTCGACCTCGGCACCGAGGACATGGTCTCCCTTGAGAACAACCGGCGGGTCATCAAGGAGATCAAGCTGCTGAACAAGGTGCTGGTGGATGTGTCGAAGATCGACACCAGCGCCGACATTCTGGGCGCCCGCGCCGCCCTGCCCTTCGCCATCGCCCCCACGGGCATCGCGGGCCTCACCTGGCATGAGGGCGAGCTGGAGCTGGCGAAGGCGGCCGCCAAGGCTGGCGTGCCCTTCACCCTCGCCACGGGCTCCAACACCGCCATGGAGAAGATCGCCGAGGTCGGCGGCCGCCGCTGGTTCCAGCCTCTATATGTGGCGCGAGAAGCAGCTCTCCTATGAACTCGTCAAACGCGCGGAGGCCGCAGGCTTCGAAGCCCTGATATGGACCGTGGACATCGGCCTTGGCGCCAATCGCGAGCACAACAAGCGAAACGGCTTCAACACGCCCTACAAGGCGAACCTGAAAAGCGCGATCGACATGGCCCTGCATCCCGAATGGGCGCTGACGGTCATGGCGCGCTACATCCTTGGCGGGGGCATGCCGCGCCATGAAAACTATCCGCCGCAATATCAGGGCAAGGTGACGGGCAAGGCGAGCCAGGCCAAGGCCCTGCGCGCCGACGCCGTGAGCTGGGAGGATGTCGACCGGCTGCGCGACCTCTGGCCGGGCAAGCTCATCATCAAAGGGATCATGCGCCCCGATGACGCCGCAAGGGCCGTGGAGCATGGCGCCGATGGCGTCGTCGTCTCCAACCACGGCGGGCGCAATCTCGACAGCGCGCCCTCGACGCTTGATGTGCTGCCGCGCATCGTCAGGGCGGTCGACGGCAAGGCCAGCGTGATCGTCGATTCCGGCGTGCGGCGCGGCGGCGATCTCGTCAAATGCCTGGCGCTGGGCGCAGACTTCGTCCTCACCGGCCGCGCCACGCTCTATGGCACGGCCGCAGGCGGCGAGGCGGGCGCGGCGAAGGCCATGGCGATCCTCAAGGACGAGCTGCGGCGCACCATGGCCTATGTCGGCTGCCCCACCATCGACGCCATCACCGACGACGTCATCTGGAAGGGCTGAGGCTCAGCGCGCGACCGGCGCAGGCGGGCTCCAGCGCAGCACAGGCGCCCGCGCGGCCCGCGTCTCGTCGAGGCGGCTGCGCGGCGCATGGAAGGGCGCGCCCGCGAACCGCTCCACCTTGCCCGCCTTCGCCGCCATGGCCAGATCGCGCAGGGTGGCGATGAAGAGGTCGAGCGAGGCGCGCGACTCCGATTCCGTCGGCTCGATCAGCATGGCCCCATGCACGACCAGCGGGAAATACATGGTCATGGGGTGATAGCCCTCGTCGATCATCGCCTTGGCGAAATCCAGCGTCGTGACGCCCGTGCCCTTCAGCCATTCGTCATCGAACAGGGCCTCATGCATGCAGGGCTTGTCGCCAAAGGGCTGCGACATGAGATCGCGCAGGCCCACGCGCACATAATTGGCGTTGAGCACCGCATCTTCCGACGCCTGCCGCAAGCCGTCCGCGCCATGGGAGAGCATATAGGCGAAAGCGCGCACGAACATGCCCATCTGGCCATGGAAGGCGCACATGCGCCCGAAGGGCTGAAGGCCCTGCGCCGCGCCTTCATGCTCCACAAGAATGCGCGCGCCGTCATCGGTCTTGCGGACGAAAGGCAGCGGCGCGAAAGGCGCGAGGCGCTCCGACAGGACGACAGGACCAGAGCCCGGCCCCCCGCCGCCATGAGGCGTCGAGAAGGTCTTGTGCAGATTGATATGCATGGCGTCGACGCCCAGATCGCCCGGGCGCACCTTGCCGACGATGGCGTTGAAATTGGCGCCGTCGCAATAAAAATAAGCCCCGGCCTCATGCACCGCAGCGGCGATCTCCACGATCTCGGGCTCAAAGAGGCCGCAGGTGTTGGGATTGGTGAGCATGATGGCGGCGACGTCAGGCCCCAGCGCCTCCTTCACGGCCTCGACGCTCACGGTGCCATCGCTGCGCGCGGGCACGGCGCGCACGCTGAAGCCGATGAGCGCGGCCGTGGCGGGATTTGTGCCATGGGCGCTGTCGGGCACAAGAACCACCTTGCGGGAAGCAGCTTCCCCGCGCGCCTCGAGCGCCGCGCGGATCGCCATCATGCCGCACATCTCGCCATGGGCGCCGGCCTTGGGCGACATGGCGACCGCCTGCATGCCCGTGAGCTCCATGAGCCAATGGCCGAGCTCGTCGATCAGCTCCAGCGCGCCCTGCACGGTCGATTGCGGCTGCAGCGGATGCACATCGCAAAAGCCCGGCAAGCGCGCCATGGCCTCGTTGAAACGCGGATTATGTTTCATCGTGCAGGAGCCGAGCGGATACAGCCCCGCATCGATAGAATAGTTCTTCTGCGACAGCCGCACATA
>CANGFT010000089.1 GCA_947453205.1 Beijerinckiaceae bacterium
CGCCCAATCGGCGTTCGCAGCCGCAGCCTGGAAAGCGGCGACCGTCGGCTGCACCTTCTTCCCGGCCTTGTTGACCATGCCGGCGAAGGTCAGCTTGTTCTGCTTGGCGTAGGCATATTCCACATAGCCGATGGAGTTCTTGGTCTGGCCGACATTGCCCGCCACGCCATCATTGCCCTTTGCGCCGACGCCGACGGGCCATTCAACGGCAGCGTCCGCGCCAACCTTGTCAGCCCATTCCTTGCTCGCCTTGGAGAGATAATCGGTGAAGTTGAAGGTCGTGCCCGAGCCGTCTGAACGGCGCACAACCGTTATGGCCGTCGAAGGAAGCTTGAGAGAGACGTTGAGCTTCTGGATGGCGGGATCGTCCCACTTCTTGATCTTGCCAAGATAGATGTCGGCGAGGGCTGCGCCGTCAAGCACAAGCTCACCCGGCTTCACACCCTCGACATTCACGACCGGCACGATGCCGCCCATGACCATGGGCCACTGCACGAGCCCGTCCTTCTTCAAGGCGTCCGCCTTGAGCGGCATGTCCGTGGCGCCGAAGGTCACGGTCTTCGCCTGAATCTGCTTGATGCCTGCGCCCGATCCAATCGACTGATAGTTAAGGCCGTTCCCGGTGGCGGTCTTATAAGCGTCCGCCCACTTCGAATAGATCGGGAAGGGGAAGGTGGCGCCGGCGCCAGTGATGTCGGCGGCCTCAGCGGCGCCGCAGGAAAAAGCGACGACCGCGATAGCGGCGGCGCGGATCAGGGGTTGAAAGGTCATGTGTCTCTCTCTGGTTGCTGGACCATTGCGGTCGGGCCCGTTCGTTGATGACTTTCCAGAACGGACAGAACGTCACTAAGCCATTTGGATGACGCTTATATGACAACTTAAGTATCTGATCTATTGAGTATTATGACAGTGGAAAAGTGACCTCGAAACAAGCTCCTTTTCCAAGCTCGCTGGATATCTTGAGGCGGCCCCGGTGTCTGGTGGCGATATGCTTGACCAGCGCAAGACCAAGGCCCGTTCCACCACTGCTTCCGCCATCAGCGCGGTAAAAACGCTCGGTAAGGCGAGGAAGGTGATCTTTCGCAATGCCATGACCATAATCTCGAACGCTCAGGCGCGCTTCGGAATCACAAAGATTCACGCGAACGTCGATTATCGACTCCTGCCCTGGCGTGGACCCATATTTTATTGCATTCCCGATGAGGTTTTCGACGAGTCGGATCAGTTCGTCGCGATCTCCAAGAACAAGGGCCTCCTTTTCACCGTGCATCACGATTTTGACGCCTTGCTGTCGCGCCAGAATTCGCATTCCGTCTATGGTGTGAGCGACAATCGCTACAAGATCGACGTTATCTTTTGGCCTTAGATGCTCATGTTGCTCGACGCGCGACAAAGATAACAGATCATCAATCAGCCGCGACATACGCGCACCCTGCTCATTCATTATGCCAAGAAATTTATCTCTGGCGGCAGCATCACTTTTTGCAGGGCCCCTCAACGTCTCAATAAATCCAATCAAGGAAGCCAACGGTGTCCTTAACTCATGACTTACGTTCGCAATGAAGTCTGCTCGCGTGCGCTCAAGGCGCCTCGCATCCGTCAAATCGCGGAATGTAATTACCGCAATCTGGCTTTGATCCGGCAAAAAGCACGAAGACACCCAAATATCAAAAATGCGCTCAACAGGGACAGTTTCACGCCAAAGTGTAGACTCCGCTGCATTTCCTGAAAGAACGCGTTCGACGGCGTAAAGAACATCTGGTGATCGAAGCGATAAGGCCAGGGGCTCTGCAAGCTTCAAACGCGGCAACACCACTTTCATCGCGTCATTAGCGGCAACAACACAAATATCACCATCAACAACCATCGCTGGCTCGCGCAACGCCTCTATCATTCTCGTACAGAAATGCGCTTCCTGGTTCATCCGTCCGCCCACGAACTGAGTCTAAATGATTATGACAGTGATGATCCACATAGGTGACAATTTCATGACGGGCCGCCATGGGTTCATCACGACGTAGAAAATTTAAAATCGAAGTTGCTTAGCTACGTCACCCTTCAGAGCCATCACTGTTGATACAGCGCCCATGAGCAGAGCGCCGACTAAAAAGATGCCAAGGGAGAACAGTATTTCTCCGTCGCCAAGAGCAGGCGCCAATGCGAGACCCGAGCGCATCTGCATCCAGGTAGATAGCAGCCGGGCAGCGCCGAAGCCGAGCAACAAACCAAGACTTGCGCCTATCGCAAGTAGGGAGACGAGACCACCCCAGATCGTCAGGGCTACGAAGGTGCGCGTAGCCCCAAGCGCACGCAAAACAGCGTAACGTCGACGCCGCAGGCCTACCAAGATCGTCGCAAGCATCAAGATGGACGCTAAAAGCAGCAGATTATTTGCGGCCGACGCAGCCACGAGCAAATCACGGACGTCGCCCAATGACTGGTAAATGGACGTCAGGACCTCTGCCGGAAAAAGAGCAAGAGCACCGTTATGCCTGTATTCAGACCTTAACTGATAAGCGTCTGCTACTTGCTTTGGCCTGACCACGACGGCTGGAACGCCCGGGACATCGCCGTCGAAAGGCGGCCCAAGGCGAGACAGATCACCGCCATGGCTAACAGATTGGCCATGGATCGCCCAGACCGATTCGATCGGCACGAGGATCGCGCGATCAAAGGGCGAACCAGTCGCAGGCATGCGCCCGACGGCCACGAAAGCGCCGTTATCGTGCCTATGCTGATCTTCATCCTCATCCTCTTCGCCGGGCGCGTGCTTATCTCCCGCCCTGCCGTGAGTCGCAAAAAATTCCTCGCCCATCCGCAGTCGAACTTCGCTGCCCAGCACGGCTTCGCCCATCTTCAAAAAAACCCGGCCCTCGAAGGGAGCGACACGCCCCCACCGCGTAACAAGTTCGGGCGCAACTCCCACGATTGGCCAACCTCGATAAATATCTCCAGGCGCAACGGGCGAAAGCCCGCTAACCCTTGGGTCTCCTGCAAGTCGCTTAAGCGTTGCGCCATCAAGCAGGGGCAAGGCATAGGGTTGCAGATAAACGGCGCTCAAAACGAGTTGCGTTTCGCTGCCCGCTGCCCCAATCAACAAGGGGAAGTCATCAGCTGCGCGCGCGCTGGCTTTGCGAAGCGCGCGTTCCTGAGCGCTCACTGCGATGCCCATTGCAATGCTAAGCGCGATCAACAGTACAGAAAAGACGGCCGTGATCCGCATGGCGCGAAGATCGGCCAAGATCAACGGAAACGGGTTCATAGCTTCTCCACAATTCGGCCCGCTTTCATAACGATACAGCGGCCAGCGGCGTTGATGACCATTGGGTCATGGCTGACAAGCACAAGAGTGGCGCCGATTTCTTTCGCCTGCCCGAACAAAAGACCCAGCACATCAGCGCCGGTTGCTGCATCAAGGCTCGCCGTTGGCTCGTCAGCGAGGATCAACTGGGGGCGCATCAACAAGGCCCGTGCGACAGCCACTCGCTGCTGTTCTCCACGAGACAAGGATGCTGCCCTGCGTGAAGGTGATGGAAGACCAAGTGCCAGGATGAGAGAATCCGCTCTGCTGCTCAGTCGCGACGGTACTCTAAAGTTTGCGAACCGAGCTGGGGCGAGTATATTTTCGCGCACCGAAAGTTCGGGGATCAAATGAAAGTCCTGAAAAATGAACCCGACTGTCTCACGACGCCATGCATCCCGGTCGCGCTCTGGAAGTAGGGCGATATCGGCGCCGTCCCAAAGCAATGATCCCTGTTGAAGGCGGGTGAGCCCCCCCGCAACCTCGAGAAGCGTTGATTTACCGGCGCCAGATGGGCCAGTGACGCAAACGATTTGTCCCTCGCCTATCTCGAGCTGGGGAATGTCGATGATGCGCAAAATACGCCCATCTGCATCGCGGCGCTCAACCACCACGTCACGAAAAGTCACACTCTTCGCAACACACTCAGACACGTCGAAACGCGGCATCCCGGACCCTGAGCTGGCTGACGAAGCCGGACTCAGGATCGGTGAAGCTTCCAACGTCCAGACGCCCCTCGACAGTCACCTTGGCGCCCGCCGCGACCAGCGGAGCGGTGGCCCCGAGATAGACCACAAGGATATCGACGGGCCAATTTGCATCCGATTCGCAAAAGGGGCAGATGGCCAAGGGCTCACGCGTCAAAACAAAAAAGTCGCTTTCCGCCTTGAGCGGGGGCGCCATGTAGCCGGTTATGCCGACACGTTGCGACGCCAGCGATTTTACGCGATCGCTGAACTCATAACCCAAAACCCCGAACGTCTTATAGAGCTCGGCGAAAGAAAGGCGCTCGAAGGGAGGCGCGGCGAGCACCCCCTTCGCCGGCAAAGCAGCAAGCGCGGCAAGAAATGCACGCCGCCCTAGCGCGACGCTCCGTCCGTCGCCGATCATTTCCGCCCAAGTCCCAAAGCGGTGGTCATGACACGAAAGACCTTTGTATTGTCAATCCGTCCACGAAAAGCCTCCGAACCAGGACCCATCGCGGTCAGAATTACGTCGTCAGCAGCGTGAACGCCGGTATTGGCGTCGAACGGAAGGTTGCCAGTCACGCGCACCGAACCTGGCGTGCAGGCCTGTTCGTTGGCGACGAAAGAACCTTTCTGAGCCCCTGCGACAGCGGGCACAAACTCTCCATCGAAGTGCGGGCGAGCGTCGAAGCAATGATCGGGATAGGATCCAAACAGGAAGGCGGGACGCCGGGACATGTCGATGCGCTCGGGGTAACCATCAGCACCGACGGGATATTTCGGAAATTTAGACTTGTCGTACACGCCGAGCTTCTCGCGCGGGGTCTGGCCCGGGAGATCGTCATCATAAGTGCCGACGATGCCGACCATATGAGCATGATCGGGAACGACGATCACGAGCGTATCCTTGCGCTTCTCCGCAAAATCTTTCGCTACCTTAACCGCCTTGTCGAGCAGAATCGTATCGAAGACCGAACGTTCCCAGTCCAGAGAGTGGGCATATTTGTCTATACGGGCGGACTCCACCATCAAAACGAAGCCATTCTTATTCTGAGAGAGCGAGTCGATAGCCAGTTTCGTTTGCTCGACAAGATCGGGTTGGTCGGGGAACCGATCCGTCGTACCTTTGCCGAACTTGAGATCATAGGCGCCGTCGACGTTGCCGGTATTAAAGAGGCCCAGCACTTTTTGCTTTTTTTCAACAAACGCTTTGCGCATTTCAGATGCTGTTGAAACGAATGCGTATCCATCAGCCTTGAACTTCTCAATGTAGTTGTCCTCATCGAGTCGCTTCGAGCCGGGGGTCGACTTCGGCAGAAAATTAGGCGACCCGCCACCCATGATGATATCGGGTTTGACATCGCTGAACATCTTAACAATGTCATTGAAATCCGACCGACGCCTCGTATGCGCGACCATGCCTGCAGGCGTCGCATCCTCGATTTCGGAATTCGTCACCACGCCAACAGCCATGTTGCCCTTTCGCTTCACCAGTTCAGCGATGGTCTCAACACGGGGGTGAGCAAGCGTATCCTTCGCCCGGGAGCAATAGACGCCCATGGCGTTCACGCAGGTCTTATGACCAGTTGCATAAGCGCTCATTGCATTAGCGCTATCGGTCACAATCGCATCAGAGCCAGAGGTCGAAACAAGGGCCATGTGCGGCATGTCGTCGATGGCGAGTTCGCCGCCATAGCGGCCCTCAACAATTCCTTTCGAGAGCATGCGGGCGGCGGTGCGATGGGCTACGGAAAGGCCATCGCCGATAAACAAGATGACATTTTTAGCCTTGCGCGGTCCTGTCTCGAAGGCGGTCCAGGTAACGCTTTTCGCCCCACCCGGCCAACTCGCCTCCACTTTGTATTCGCCGGCTTTCTTCAGCTCTATGTTTTTCAGAAGGAGGGAGGACGCATTAGCGCCATCCTCGTTGGCGATGAAATTCGCGGAGGTCCCAAGCGCCTTGCTCGCCTCAACCCCGTTGACGGTGACCTTCACAGAATCCTTTGTGAACGATTTTGGAAACTCTACCTTCAGGTCGAATCGAGATCCTGTGAGAATCTCAGCCCGATCCAGAGGATAGATCGCCTGTGCGAAAGCTGGCGTGGAAATGAGAGCTGTCATCAGGGAGAAATAAGGTCCGAATTTCATTTTAACGCCTCTTGTTGCTTCTGGCCGACCAAAGCGTGTTTAGATGACAAATTGATGACAATTCATCCTTTCAAAATCTTTGCAGGTGGCAGCACGCTAAATGACACAGTCCCGCCCGTTCTGCTCGACTGTCGCGGAAATGCAAAAAAACCGTCGCGTGAATGTTTTGCGAATCTGTTGAAAGGCGCGCAGTCGACCGGAGGACATATCATGACGCCTTCCCGTCTCTCTCGCAGAGATATTTTCCGTTTTGGCGGAGGCGCTCTCGCGCTGAATTCTATCTCGGCCGCAAAAGGGCAACCGACGAAAGCGATGGTGAGAGGGCGTATCATAAATGCCGATGATGGGTCGGGACTTCCGAGCGTACGGGTCTCGAATGGACTAGACATAGCGCTCACAGGCCCCGATGGGGAATATGCCTTGGCTTATCGAGAGCATGAGCCTGTGTTCGTCATTAAGCCCGCTGGCTGGTCTCCAGAATTGGATGAAGCAACGCTTATTCCAAAATTTCATGCAAACCCATCCATCGCATCCTCGATCGATTTTGCCTTGAAGCCCGCCATAGAGCGCGACGATTTTAGGGTTCTTATGTTTGCTGATCCGCAACCAGGTAATGACATAGAACTTGGCTATCTCCGCACCCAACTGGCTAATGGATTGCCAGAATCATCGGCTGCGTTCGGGATCACGCTCGGCGACCTCGTCGGAGACAACCTCGCGCTCTTCGACCGCTACAATAAGATCATTGGTCAAATCGGCCTCCCATGGTGGAACCTTCCGGGAAACCACGATCTCGATTTCTCCGCCCCCTCTTCCATGGAGGCGCGAGCGCCATGGCGTCGGGCTTTTGGTCCCACCACCTATGCATTTGAGTATGGCATGGCGACTTTTGTCATGATCGACAATATAAATTGGCATGGGAAGATGAAGGGGCCGAACCCGTATTCAGGAATGATAGGCGCCGACAATCTATCTTTTATTGAAAGCCTCCTAAAAACCACGCCCAGGGATCGGCTCGTCGTTTTGTGCATGCATATTCCGCTCATCAGCGCCTGCGATCCGAATGATCCTGGTTCGAATACGAGCGATCGCGACGCTTTGCTGGCTCTGATCGAGGGGCGCCCCTGCGTCAGCTTCGCCGGGCATATGCACACAACCGAACATCACTACCTCAAGCTGCCTAAAGGCGGTCAACACCATCACCATATATTGACTGCTCTGTCCGGCTCATGGTGGAGCGGCCCAATCGACGCCCTTGGTCAACCAGTTGCGCAGAGCTGCGATGGATCGCCGAATGGCTGGCATATCCTTCACGTTGACGGGCAAGATTATTCAACTGAATTCGTCTCCACCCGTGAGATGGGAAAACTGCGGGTGATGATCGTCGGCGATCATCAAGATGGTGGCGTGTCGACCAGCAGAATCGAAACTAGCAGCATCACGCAAAGCGCGCTTAAAAGCGCAAAAATTCTGGTCAATGTCTTTGATGGTGGTCCCCGCACAAGGGTGGAGGCTTGCGTGGCTGGTTGCTCGCCGTCAGCGATGTCCCGCGCGGTGCGCCCAGACCCGTTGACGCGCGATCTCTTTCTGCGCGCAGGAGCGACTAAAAAGCCCTGGGTCCAGGCCGAGCCCAGCAGCCATATCTGGCAAGCCGACCTTCCGAGTGACCTGAGGGCAGGATCGCATCGGTTGAATGTCTACGTAAGAAACGAATATGGGGCCCCTTATCATGGCGCACTCATATTCGAGATTCTTGAAGGCTGACAAGTCCTCAGCATTACCCAGCCCCATTCTACTCTAGCAAATCAGGCGGTTGCATTATGAAGACTCCAATCGTTCCCATCAGCGACGCCTTTCGCGCATCACGCAACCAACTGGCTGCCGCTGTTCACAGAAATGAAATTCTGACCCGAGAGGGTATGCTTGAGCGTCTGTTCACCCTGCTCTTCAGCGGACTCGTATATCCGCAAATCTGGGAAGATCCGGTGGTCGATATGGACGCATTGTCCATAAATCGGGCGGACCATATCGTCGCCATCGCCTCAGGTGGCTGCAACATCGCGAGCTATCTCGTCGCGCAACCGCAGAAAATCACGGCAGTCGACCTCAACGCCGCGCATGTCGCATTGAACAAGCTTAAGCTAACCGCCATCAAGCACAGCCCAGACCATAAGACCTTTCAGCGTTTCTTCGCCGGTGCAGCCGATCCGAGCAACGTTGCGACCTATGATTCCGTCTTCGCGAATCATCTTGATGAGAGCACCAGGCGCTATTGGGAACGTAGGCCCAAGTTAGGCCGGCGGCGGATCGAGCAATTCAAGCACGGTTTTTACAAGACGGGCCTCTTAGGTAAATTTATTGGGCTTGTTCATTTTCTTTCCAATATACATGGCCACGATCTACGCCTCCTCCTCAAGGCTGGTTCCATTGATGAGCAGCGCGAGCTTTACAAGCTGCATGTGGCGCCTCTATTCGAAAAGCCGCTGATCAAGTGGCTCGTCGGTCAACCTGCGTCCCTATACGGGCTCGGTATTCCGCCAGCCCAATACAGGGCTCTTGCGGGCGATCACGCGGATGGCATGATCGGAGCATTAAGGTCTAGGGTCGAGAAGCTGGCCTTTGGCTTCCCGTTGCAGGATAACTATTTCGCGTGGCAGGCTTTTGGACGGTCTTATTCACAATCGGAGCAGGCGCCTCTGCCACCCTACCTTCAGGTTGAAAACTTCGAACGTATCCGAAGTGCTGTCGACCGGGTTGAAGTGCTCCAAGCATCCATGACCGATCATCTCGCTGCGCTTCCCGCAGCCAGCGCTGATTGTTATGTGCTGTTGGATGCACAAGATTGGATGAACGACACAGATTTGAACGCGCTTTGGGCGCAAATAAGCAGAACTGCCCGGCCCGGCGCTCGAGTGATCTTCCGAACAGCCGCCGATGAATTGTTACTTTGAACCGCCCCGGGTTTGCCGGAGGCTCCAACTCCTGAGTAGGATGGAGCGTCATGAGCAAAACAACGAACAAATTCTCACCTGAAGTCCGCGAGCGGGCGGTCAGGCTTGTGCTGGACAATGAGGCTCAGCACGGAACACGCTGGCAGGCGATCATGTCGATATCGGCCAAGATCGGCTGCTCTACCCAGACATTGAACGACTGGGTCAAAAAGGCTGAAGTCGAGAGCGGTAAACGTGCCGGGGTCCCGGTCGCGACAGCCGATCGTC
>CANGFT010000090.1 GCA_947453205.1 Beijerinckiaceae bacterium
CATCATAGAAGCGATCTGTGAAGCTTGGAACAACCTCATCGAGATCCCAGACGCCATCAAATCAATCGGGATGCGGGAATGGGCTCATGTGGGTCGATCCGAATAGCCGATGGTATAAGGCGTCACTCTGCGTTCTGTCGGAAGGCGCACCCGCCAAGAATAGCTTCAGTGCTGACTTCACTGAAGAGGATGCTGTGGTTTTCCAATGACTTCTCTGAAGATGCGGTTTAGAGCCGCCTTCGGCTCATCCTCATATCTGGGGATGGCGTCCAGACGATTATCCGCCTTCGTCACGGTCCCGCGTGAAAGCGCGTTCTGGTTTTGAAGCAGCGCAATGACCACAACCGGTTCATTCGCCTCATGATCAGCCACCAACCGCAAGTGCATGGCTTGCCATAATTTGGTTTCGTCAGTAGCGATGAATAATGCGACTGGGTCGCGCCCTGGAGCCCAAAACACCATGTCGGGCGTTACTTCAGAAAGTTTCTCGGAGACGGGCTTATCCTCTTTTATGGTAACCTTGTCCGCAAGCTCCGCCTTCAGCGCAGCTCTGACATCATCGCGGAAGGTGCTCCTTGTCCTTTCCGTTGTTGTCCAGATCATATCGTTCAGACGCAGCAGCATAGCGGAAAAATGATTGATTTTTCGGGGTAAATCACTTTCTTGCACGTCCGGGACGTATATTTCCCCCAACTCAGGATCATATGCCGCGCCATATTCGTTGAGCAGGCTGAAGAAATTTTGACGGCGCGTCGGGTTGTCGAGCGTGGCTCCATCTGCCTGAAGGTAAGCAACATTCAAAGCTGTATCGATCAGGCGATAAGGCCCGCCTCTTTCTCCGATCGCGTAAATCCCAATTCTGTCGCCCATGCGATTTTCATACGGCGTCGCCACCGCATAGCCATTTTGGATGGCTTTCGCTTCGACTTCGGCGCAAAACGCCTGACATATGAGTTCTTTCAGGTTCACCATGGCAGACCTTCGGGCGAAAACAGGTCGGTTATATCACCAAGCCTGAACACACTCGAAACGATTGACGCCGCATGTTCGTCGCTCATCGCACGGCCACCCAGCAGAATCTCGCGATTACGATGATGCTTTCCTCCCGCCGGGAGACGTTTCGTTCAAGATGGTCTTATCACACCAGGCGCGACGTTGTCGAAATCATCGCAAACAGGATGGATATGCCAACCGTCGTGAGTGCCGTGAAACTCAAGACGCGCGATGATGCGACTGTCTGTTTCCAAATCCTCAGCCAGCACCGCCATAAATTCAGGAACTGTCTTATGATAGGTCGCCATGAGCCGGAATTTCCTGTTTTCGAGCTCTAGCGTAGTGACGCGCCAGCGCCATTGCCTCGTCAGTGGGTAAGTCTTTCCGCTCTTTTTGGAGAGTGGAAAATCTTTCGCGCGAAGCTTTTCATCGCCCCAAGGAGTGTGATGGACGTTCAGTTTGTCGCCTGAGATGAATTCCTTAAGGTTCATAATCGACACTTTTCGGAAATCGGCAACGACTTAACGGTCTGGGGGCATGACGTGATCGTGGCCGTGCTTCAATTCGATGGTTATTTTTCCGCCGTTTTGCTGCATCTGGCGGGACAATAGGACACCTTGCGCCACACTTTTGGCCGCAGCGTTTTTAGGCTTGCCGTAAGTCTCCTGATTGATGAACTTTATTGCGTCGTCGCCCGTCAGCGTAATGCACCCGAAGGGACTGGATTCGATACCCATGCAGCCTCTCTTCTCTGCGTTCGAGCAAATTTGTTCAACTGTAGCAAAAAACACAAACTTAGCAATATAATCGCTCAGCCCAATTTCCCTCCCCACTTCACCCCCACCATCGTTTCAGTCGCAATCCGCCCGGCGCTCATGTATAAGCCCGGCTTCCGCGGCTCCCGGGGGGAGGGCTTTGCGGGAATGATTGGACTTTGGAGCGACGACCATGGCCGTGTGGACCCCCGAAAGCTGGAGAGCCAAGCCGATCCAGCAGGCCCCTGTTTATCCCGACGCCGCCGCGCTCGGCGATGTCGAGCGCCAGCTCGCTGGCTTTCCCCCGCTCGTCTTCGCGGGCGAGGCGCGCAAGCTCAAGCGGGCGCTCGCCAAGGTGTCGCAGGGCGAGGCCTTTCTGCTGCAGGGCGGGGATTGCGCCGAGAGCTTCGCCGAACATTCCGCCGACAACATCCGCGACTTCTTCCGCGTCTTCCTGCAGATGGCTGTCGTGCTGACCTTCGGCGCCGCGCTGCCGGTGGTCAAGGTCGGGCGCGTGGCCGGCCAGTTCGCCAAGCCCCGCACCAACCCGACTGAAATCCACAACGGCGTCGAGCTGCCGATCTATCGCGGCGACATCATCAACGACAGCGGCTATTCGCTGGCCTCCCGCACCCCTGATCCCACGCGCCAGATCGAGGCCTATCGTCAGTCCGCGGCGACGCTGAACCTCCTGCGCGCCTTCGCCTGGGGCGGCTACGCCAATCTCGCCAACGCGCATCGCTGGATGCTCGGCTTCGTCAACGACAGCCCCCAGTCCGGCCGCTATCAGGAGCTCGCCGACCGCATCACGGAGACGCTGGGCTTCATGCGCGCCATCGGCCTTGACGCCGAGGAGCATCAGGAGCTCAGCCGCACGGATTTCTACACGTCCCACGAGGCCCTGCTGCTGGGCTATGAACAAGCCATGACCCGCGTGGACTCCACCTCCGGCGATCACTACGCCACCTCCGGCCATATGATCTGGATCGGCGACCGCACCCGCCAGTTCGACCATGCCCATGTCGAATATTGCCGGGGCGTGAAGAATCCGCTCGGCCTCAAATGCGGCCCGTCGCTGAGGACCGACGATCTCCTGCGGCTGATCGACATCCTCAATCCCGCCAACGAGCCGGGGCGCCTGACCCTCATCGCCCGCTTCGGCGCCGAAAAAGCGGGCGACAGCCTGCCTGCGCTGGTGCGCGCGGTGCAGCGCGAGGGGCGTTCCGTGGTCTGGTCCTGCGACCCCATGCATGGCAACACGATCTCGGCGGGCGGCTTCAAGACCCGGCCCTTCGACCGCATCATGAGCGAGATCCGCACCTTCTTCGCCGTGCATCAGGCGGAAGGAACCTATGCGGGCGGCGTGCATCTGGAGATGACCGGCAAGAATGTCACGGAATGCACGGGCGGCGCCCGCGCCATTTCGGAAGGCGATCTCTCCTCGCGCTACCACACTTTCTGCGATCCGCGCCTCAACGCCGAACAGGCCATCGAGGTCGCCTTCCTCATCGCGCAGCTTCTCAAGGATGAACGCAGCCGTGCGGTTCAAAGAGAGGACGCCGCCGAATAGCGGCGCTCTTGAGCCGCGCCCCCCTCCTGTGCCATGCAGAGGGGCGGGCTGCGGCGCGCGGATCAGGGGGATCGCTTGGGGCGGATCTACAGGGCGTTCTTATATTCCTGCGCGGGCTTCGCGCATGGCCTGCGCACGGAGCGGGCGATCAAGCAGGAATTCGCGCTGCTGATCGTCGGCCTGCCGCTCGCCATGCTGGTGGGCGCAGGAGCCTACGAGCGGCTGGCGTTGGCCCTGGCGCTTGTGGCGGTGCTCTGCATCGAATTCCTCAACACCGCCATCGAGAAGCTCTGCGATCACGTGACGCCGGACCGGCATGACGCCATCAAGGCCATCAAGGACATGGCCTCCGCCGCCTGCCTATGCGTGCAGGTCGGGGCAGGGTTGATCTGGCTGACGGTTCTCGCCGCCCGCTTCGGCCTGTAGGACCATGCAGCCCGCTCGCGCCAATGGATGAGCCATGACCCGTTTTCCCTCCGTCTATGTCTCCCATGGCTCGCCCATGGTCATCCTGAACAACACCGCCGCGAAGGACTTCCTCAGCGGCTATGGCCGGGAGCTTGGCAAGCCCAAGGCGATCCTCATCGCCACCGCCCATTTCGAGACCCGCGTTCCCGCGCTCACCGCCGACGCCCACCCCGCCATGATCTATGATTTTGGCGGCTTCCCCCGCGCTCTCTTCGAGATGACCTATCCCGCCCCCGGCGATCCCGTCCTCGCGCAGCGGGCGGCGGGGCTTCTGGGCGCGGCGGGCATGACGGCCTATCCGGTGGAGGGGCGCGGCTATGACCACGGAACCTGGGTGCCCCTGAAGCTCATGTATCCGGACGCCGACATTCCCGTGGTGCAGCTTTCCGTCCAGCCCCAGATGAGCGGGGCGCATCATGTGGCCATGGGCGCTGCTCTGGCGCCGCTGCGTGACGAGGGCGTGCTGGTCATGGGCTCGGGCAGCATGACCCACAACCTTTATGAACTGACCCGCGATGACATCAACGGCCCCGCGCCCGATTGGGTGACCCGCTTCGGCGCCTGGGCCCACGACGCCATCGAGGCTGGCCGCACCGACGACATCGCCCATTGGGACGAGCGCGCCCCCTTCGCCCGCCAGAACCACCCCAGCCCCGAACATTTCCTGCCGCTGCCCTTCGCCATGGGCGCAGGCGGCCCCGGCGCGAAGGGGCGGCGGGTGCATACCAGCTGCGAATATGGCGTGCTGATGATGGACGCCTACGCCTTCGATTGAGGGTTGTGGGTAGGATTCAGCAGACTGTACGTTTCTCTTTTGTTCCGCCTGAGCTAATGTTATCGTCTCCGCACGGCCGATTCTGGCCGCTCTGTTCCGCGCGGAGGACGCGTTGAAATACACATCGCTTGAAGTGTGCGCCGGCGCGGGCGGCCAAGCTCTTGGGCTTGAGATGGCTGGATACCGCCATCTTGCTTGCGTCGAGATCGACCCTGATTGCTGCGCCACCCTGCGTATGAACCGCAACTGGCGTGTGGAAGAGGCGGACCTACGCTCTCTTGATGGCTCTCCTTTCGCTGGAAAAGTTGACCTTTTCGCCGGCGGTTTGCCTTGCCCGCCTTTTTCGGTCGCAGGTAAGCAGCTTGGGGAGAGGGATGAGCGCAACCTGTTCCCCGCTGCCCTGCGTTTGATCGAAGAGATCAAACCCCGCGCCGTCATGATTGAAAATGTGAAGGGCCTGCTTGGCCCGTCGTTTGAAGCCTATCGTGCGAGCATTGAGGAAGGCTTCAGGGATCTCGGCTTCGTAGTGACGTGGAAATTATTGAATGCGTCTGATTTTGGCGTTCCGCAACTCCGGCCCCGCGCCATTATGGTTGCGCTGCCAGCCGATACGATGGACTTGTTCCGTTGGCCGAAGCCATTGGTAAAGCCTGCGCCGACCGTTGGGCAAACCCTCGTGGATCTGATGGCCGCTGATGGGTGGTCCGGCGCCGAAGCTTGGGCCAAAATGGCTGCGGGCATTGCTCCGACTTTGGTCGGGGGCTCGAAGAAACATGGCGGTCCTGATCTTGGTCCCACTCGTTCAAAACATGCCTGGTCGCTTCTTGGAGTCGATGGCATGGGCATTGTGGACCGTCCACCCGCTCCGGGCTTTGATGGTGCTCCGCGCTTAACCGTTCGCATGGCTGCACGCTTGCAAGGCTTTCCGGATTCGTGGCATTTTTCGGGAAAGAAGACTGCAGCCTACCGACAGGTTGGGAACGCGTTTCCGCCACCTGTCGCGCGTCAGGTCAGCGCTGCGATTTTAAAAGCTTTGTCGCTTTACGATTCTGTCATTTCAAAGGTTGCCTGATGTGCATGACATTCATAAAGAACCCAGCCACTTTGCCCTTCAAAGGAAGCGTTATCATAAGGCTCTGACCGAGCGCCTTCTGGTAGTCGATAATGATGGCGTGTGCGCCTCCAATGGGGACAAGGACAATATCGCCAGTCGTAAGATTTCGCTCGCCATAGCGAAATCACTGAATGCCAATTCCAACACTCGCATGCCCGCGCAATCCGCGGGCGTCGCCTTCGAGGCGATCACCAAAGATTTTCTTGAGGCTACTTTTCTTGAGCTCAACCATTTACGGCCGGGAAGTTAGGTCGTTCAGGTCGTGGCTGGCAGGGATGCGCTGGCCTTGGCGGAATTTGACCAGTACCGGCATCTGGAAGAGATTCAGTTGGCTCTGGAGAACGATAAGAGCCTTAAGGCAATCATCGGTAATGATTATATGATCTCGCCGGACATCGTCATCGCTCGTGGCCTAGTTGATGACGTGGCCATCAATTCAGCGAAGCACCTCGTGGATGACAGTGTCGCAAAATACGCTTCTCTGAGAGCCACAAATAACGGGAAGCCGATCCTCCACGCGAATGTTTCGTGTAAGTGGACCATAAGGTCCGATCGCGCTCAGAATTCCCGGTCTGAAGCCCTGAATCTCATCCGCAGCCGCAAAGGGCGCACTCCACATATTGCTATCGTCACCGGCGAGCCGCTGCCAAGTCGCTTGGCGTCAGTGGCGCTTGGCACGGGCGACATTGACTGTGTCTACCATTTCGCCTTGCTCGAACTGATCGAGGCAGTGAAAGAGCTTGGGCAGAGCGAGGCTAGCGAAATGCTTGAGATAATGATCGAAGGGCGGCGCCTCCGGGACATCTCCGACCTGCCTCTTGATCTCGCGACTTGATCCCCGCCATTGCCGCTCCCCTGCGGGCGCGCTAAACGAAGGGGATGAGCACGAACCATCGCCCCGCTGACCGCCTCGTCATCGCCCTTGCGCAACTCGGTTGCACCGTGGGCGACATCGAGGGCAACGCCGCGCGCGTGCGCGAGGGCCGCAAGGCCGCCGCCGCGCAGGGGGCGGATCTCGTCATGTTCAGCGAGCTCTTTGTCGCGGGCTATCCGCCAGAAGACCTCGTGCTGAAGCCCGCCTTTCAGGAAGCCTGCCGCAGGGCCGTCGAGGCCCTCGCCCGCGAGACCGCCGACGGCGGCCCGGCTGTGCTGGTCGGCCTGCCCTGGGTGGAGGACGGCCTTTGCTACAACGCCTACGCCCTGCTGGACGGCGGGCGCATCGAGGCGGTGCGCTTCAAGGTCGATCTGCCGAACTACGGCGTCTTCGACGAAAAGCGCGTCTTCGCCAGGGGCCCTCTGCCCGGCCCCGTCTCCTTTCGCGGGGTGCGCCTCGGCCTGCCCATCTGCGAGGACATCTGGGACGAGGAGGTCGTGGAATGCCTCGCCGAGACCGGCGCCGAAATCCTGCTGACCCCCAATGGCTCGCCCTATTGGCGCGGCAAGCATGACGAGCGCATCCAGATCGCCTGCGCGCGGGTGGTGGAGGCGGGCCTGCCGCTCGCCTATCTCAACCAGATCGGCGGGCAGGACGAACTCGTCTTTGACGGCGGCTCCTTCGTGCTGAACGCTGATCGCGCGCTGGCCGCGCAGCTGCCAGCCATGAGCGAGGCTGTCGCCGCCACGGTCTGGGAGCGCCGCCCTTCCGGCTGGGCCTGCGTCGAGGGGCTGCGCGCGCTGGTTTATGAGGGCGACGAGGCCGATTACGCCGCCTGCGTGCTGGGCCTGCGCGACTATGTGAATAAAAACGGCTTTCCCGGCGTCATCATGGGCCTGTCGGGCGGCATTGATTCCGCCCTCTGCGCGGCAATGGCGGTCGATGCGCTGGGGCCGGAGCGCGTCCATTGCGTGATGCTGCCCTATAAATTCACCTCCGGCGAATCCATCAGCGATGCGCAGGCCTGCGCCGCCGCGCTCGGGCTGCGCTACGACACCCTGCCCATCGCCCAGGCGGTCGAGGGCATCGAGGCGACGCTCGCGCCGCTCTTCGCCGGGCGCCCGCGCGACATCACCGAAGAGAACCTGCAAAGCCGCGCCCGCGGAACCCTGCTCATGTCGATCTCGAACAAATTCGGGCCCATGCTCGTGACCACCGGCAACAAGTCCGAGATGAGCGTGGGCTACGCCACGATCTATGGCGACATGAACGGCGGCTTCAATCCCATCAAAGACCTCTACAAGATGCAGGTCTTCCGCCTCTGCCACCTGCGCAACGGCTGGAAGCCGCAGGGCGCGCTGGGGCCGGATGGCGAGGTGATCCCCCACAACATCATCGTCAAGCCGCCCTCCGCCGAATTGCGCGAGAACCAGAAAGACGAGGATTCGCTGCCCGCCTACGCCGTCCTCGACGACATCCTCGAATGTCTTGTCGAGAAGGAGATGCGCGTCAGCGACATCGTCGCGCGCGGGCATGATCTTGAAGTCGTGAAGAAGGTCGAGCGTCTCCTTTACATCGCCGAATACAAGCGCCGTCAGGCCGCGCCCGGCGTGAAGGTGACGAAGAAGAACTTCGGCCGCGACCGCCGCTACCCCATCGTCAACCGCTTCCGCGATCCCGGCGCGCCTGCGCTGGCGCCGGACGCTTCGATAGCGCCGCGCAAGATCATGGGCGGGGCGGAGCGGTTCGAGGAGTAGGGCAAAAGAGAAAGGCCACCCCACAGGATGGCCTTTCCATTGTCATGACCGCAGTCCGGGGACCACGAGGCGCCGCTCACGCGGGGCGGGACTCCACGCAAGCAGGAATCCGGATCCCAGTTACCGACGACTGCGGCGTAGGACAATGAGACACAGGATCACCTCCTTTCGGTTGTTAACGACAGGCGGAGTGTAGCGTGATTCGCCGTTTCGCAAAGGTGGCCCTTCGCCTGAATTTGCGGCCGGGGTCGCCAAGATTGCAGGCGGAACGCCCAAGGTTTGGGTGGGCCTGCCGGGGGCCAGACGCTCGCGCCCCGGATGCGCAGACCCCCACCCCGTCTGCCTGCGCGGTCGACCCTCCCCGCAGGGGAGGGTAATTAACGCGCGATTTCATGAGTTTAAGCGAAACGGCAGCCGGTCCCCTCCCCCTTGTGGGGAGGGCTGGGGGGTGGGGGTCGTGAGGGGTATGAACCGGGCTGATTCCTGACAGTTTGAACCGGGTTGATGGTTGACAGGTGAAGATAGCCCTCGGGAGGAGCTTCCGATGGCCTTTCGAGAGACCTGTGCGATGGAAGAACGGATCAAGATGCTCAGCGATTACGACTCCGGGGC
>CANGFT010000091.1 GCA_947453205.1 Beijerinckiaceae bacterium
AATGGAAGTCCGGCGCGCTCTTCGCCATTCCGCTGAACTGCTGGCACCAGCATTTCAACGGCTCGGGCTCCGAGGCCGCCCGCTTCGTGTCGGTGACCAATGCGCCCCCGATCATCAATCTCTACGAAGACATCAATTTCGTCTTCAACACGCCCCATGACTTCAAGGAGCGCTTCAACGGCGAGCCTGACTACTTCTCCGCCAAGGGCGACCAGCAGGGCTTCAAGCTCGTCACCAACTTCGTGCCGGACGCGCCGAACATTCCGCTCATCACCGCCAAGGAGCGCGGCGCGGGCGGCGGCCATATTCGCTTCAACATGGCGAAGGGCTCGATGAACAGCCACATCTCGCAGTTCCCCATCGGCACCTACAAGAAGGGCCATGCCCATGGTCCGGGCGCCCATGTCATCATCCTCGGCGGCCAGGGCTACTCCCTGATGTGGCCGGAGGGCGACGAGCCCAAGCGCTATGATTGGGAGATCGGCACCATGATCGTGCCGCCCAACATGTGGAACCACCAGCACTTCAATACGGGCACGACGCCCTCGCGCTACCTCGCCTTCAAGCATGAGGTCGTGTCGATCCGCAACGCGCAGGGCGTGCCGAAGGCCTGGATCTCCAAGCGCATCGGCGGCGACCAGATCGACTATGCCGACGAAATGCCGGTCGTGCGCAACATGTTCAAGGACGAACTCGCCAAGGTCGGCCTTGAGCCGCGCATGGACGAGGCCTACAAGACCGAGCTGGAGACCCTGCCGCCGAAGGTGGCCTGAGCGTCCGCCTGATCGGCGCTCTCACGACATCGGCGGCCTGCAGATTCCTCTGCGGGCCGCTTTTTGTTCATCATTGACCTATGGAGAAGACCTTGGCTGAACAGGAGCATGGCGTCGCAGGCCATAACAGCGCCGCCCAACGCGAGGAAGTCGTCTGGGAACGCTGGACGAAGAAGCGCACCTTCGTGCGCGCCCTTGAAGGCACCTATGGCGAGCTGGTGCGCGAGCTTTTCAATCAGCCGCGCGTCTATCCCACCAGCGACCACAAGTGGAAGGGCGGTCCCGGCCACTATGGCAAGAAGATCATCAATCCCCAGTCGGTGAAGGTGGCCCAGTCCATCGAGACCCATATCGAGGTCTTCTCCCCCGGCGGCTACGGCCAGAAGCATGGCCACATGAACAGCGCGGTCTTCTTCGTGCTCAAGGGCACGGGCCATGACGTGCATGACGGCCGCCGCTACGACTGGGAGGCGGGCGACGCCCTCATCGTCGAGAACGCCTGCGTGCACCAGCATTTCTCCGACGATCACGACGACGAATGCATCACGCTGGTGATGAAGGCCAAGCCGCTGTTCCTGTTCATGCACCTTCTCTTCCAGAAGGTGGCGGAGTTCCCGCCCAAGGACGGCACCGCCAAGCAGCTTGCCTATTCGCCCCCGGCCGACCTCTGAAGGTGCAACCATGAGCTTCATCGATCCGCGCGAACGTGAACGCGCCAAGACCCAGACCCTGACCGCCAATTACTACGACGCCGCTCTTGAAGCCTCGAAGGTCTTCCGCAAGGGCTACGATGAGCAGATGAACATCGTTAAGGCGGCGCAGATGCCCTTCGAGCGTTCGCGCCAGGGCCTCATCAAGCACATCATCAACGAGCGCATGAACACGAAGGAATATTGCCTCGACATCTACATGCAGTTCCTGCCGGGCGGCAAAGCCTCGGGGAAGCATCGGCATCTCTCCGAGGAAGTGTTCTATGTCGTCGAAGGCAGCGGCTATGACCTGCATTGGGACGTGCGCTTCGACTGCCATGACGTCATGGAGTTCGAATGGGACAAGGAGCCCCGCAAGTTCGAATGGAAGGCGGGCGACTTCGTCTATATCCCGCCTTATGTCGCCCATCAGCACTTCAACGCCGACCCCGCCAACGAAGCCCGCATCATCGTGGTCAACAGCCGCATCGTGAAGGCCATGGGCTTCGACTGGTTCGAGCAGCTTGAGGATGCGCAGGGTTACTGAGGCAAGCTCTGGCGCATGCGCGCCGGTTCATCTGATCCGGACGTCGGCGTTTAACAGCGCCGACGTTTCCCGTTAATGGAGGCTGTCATGTGCGGAGAAGAAGACGAGGGCCCAAGCTCCCTCGAAGACAATCTCTACACGGCTTTTCTGGCCCATGCGCGCGCATTGCTCTCCGACCATTCGCGCACCAAGGGCCGCGACCCCGAAAGCGTGAACGGCTATGCGGATGCGCTCTTTGCAGCGGCGCTGCGCCGGGCGCGCAGCGATTGCGAGGCGCGCGAACCCGCCGAACGCTATGAGATGCTGGCGATCCAGCCGCTCGTCTTCGCGCGGCTCGCAGGCTTCCTCGCCTCGCATCTCTCGCTGGGCGAAGATCCCCTGCGCAAGGTCATGGAGGCCATGATGCATGGCTATTCGGAAGCCGAGAGGCTCGGCCCCGAACATGGCCACGATCACGATGATGATGACCTCGCGGGGCATCATCATCGGTAGGGGCAGTCGGCAATCGGCAGTCGGCAGTCGTGAATTGGGTTGAGCGGCACGTTTGGTCTTGACAGCAAACGCCCGCTTCAAAAATCGCCGACTGCCGACTGCCGACTGCCGACTGCCGACTGCCGACTGCCGACTGCCGACTGCCGACTGCCGACTGCCGACTGCCTAATTCCTCAAATCTTGAACGACTCGTGCGTCTCCGGCGCGAAGAGGTCTTCGGGCTTGAGGAGGCGCTTCGAGAGGCCGCATTCATAGTGGTACTTCAGGAAGGTCGAGAGAACCTTCTCGTTCTCCTGCAGGCCATAGGCCCAGTAATTGTCGCCCATCTCCTTGATGGTCTGGTCGACCTCCCAGTTCAGGAAGGGCAGCATGGCCTTCAGCACGGCGGTCTCGCGCAGGTCGGCGTAGGTGCGCTTCTGCGACTCCACAAAGGCCTTGTAGAGGGCCTGGGCGACCCAGCGGTTCTGCTCATAGACATCGCGGCGGATGGCGATCGTGTGCATGATCGGGAAGATGCCGGTCTTGCGGAAATAATCCTTCTCCACATCGCCATAGTTCTCGAAGAGGCGCACGACGTTCTTGCCGTCATAGGTCGAGGGGGCGCGGGCCGTGTGCAGCGCGTCGATCTCGCCATCGCGCAGCATCTGCGAGAGCGTCTTGTCCTCGGCGATGGGCTGGACCTTGATGTTGGCGGGCAGGTCGAGCGCCAGCTTCTCGGGACGGCCGGGCTCTTCCTCGCCGCCGGTGTAATAGGTCACGCTGTCGACGGGCACGCCATAATGTTCGGCGAGGGTGCCGCGGATCCACACGGGCGCGGTCATCTGGAATTCGGGCACGCCGATCTTCTTGCCGATGAGATCCTTCGGCGTGCGGATGCCGGACTTGGCGTTCACATAGATGCAGGAATGGCGGAAGAAGCGCGAGGGGAAGATCGGGATCGCCACGAAGCGGCGCGGCTCGCGGAACAGCGAGACCGTGTAGGACGAGAGCGACATCTCCGCGACGTCGAACTCCTGATGACGCAGCATGCGGAAGAAGGTCTCCTCCACCGGCAGGTCATGATAGTTGATGTTGATCCCGTCGGGCTGAACGGAGCCGTCCTGAATGGCGCGCGTGCGGTCATAGTTCCAGCAGGCGAGCGTCAGATTGAGTTTCGACATGGTTTCCTTCCCCGGTGGTTGATCGTGCAGGTCAGTAATTGGCGCGGGTTTTATACCCCAGCCGTATGGAAATGACATTGGCTGTTTCAACGACGAGCGGCGCATAGCGCGCCAGCGTTTCGTTGGAGAGCCGTTGCAGCGGCCCCGCCATGCCCACGGCGCCGACGACAAGGCCGGTGGAATCGCGCACGGGCGCGGCGATGGAGCGCATGCCCAGCTCGCTCTGCTCATCCTCGCGGGCGTAACCAAGCACGCGCACCTCCGCGAGCCGCGCGCGCAGCGTCTCGGCCGTGGTCTCGGTCTTGGGCGTGCGTTGGCGGAAGCCCTCGCGCAGCATGGGCTCGACGGTCTCGGGCGGCGCGAAGGCGAGGATCGCGCGGCCCTCGGCGGTGCAGAGCGCGGGACGGCGCGCGCCGAGGTTGGCGCGCATGCGGATGGCCTGCGTGCTCTCGAGGTCATAGACATACATGATCTCGGAGCCATCGAGCACGGCGAGATGCACCGTTTCGTTGGTGGCTTCGCGCAGGTCGAAGATATAGGGCCGCCCCTCGTTGGAGAGGTCCATGCGCTGGCGCACCAGGGCGCCCAGCGCAAAGAGGGCGATGCCCAGCCGGTATTTCTCGGTCTCGGGATTTTGTTCGAGCATGCCCTCGGCGACGAGGGTGGAGGCCATGCGGTAGACGGTGCTCTTGGCGACGCCGAGGCGCCTCGCGAGGCTCGTCACCCCAATCTCCGCCTCGCCTTCTGAGAACATCTTGAGCAGGCGCACGGCGGTGGTGACGGAGGACAGGCGCGAGCTGCGCTCGGCCGCCACGCCCTCGTCGGTGGTTTCGACACGCCGCGCCATCAGCAGCTCCCCTTGCTGAGGGCGGCGGCGATGTCGGCGGCCGGCCTGTGGTGGGCGATGATCGTGACGCCGGATCGCTCCGGGACAGGAGCGCCCTTAGGGGCGGCGGAAATCTCGAGGTCGCCCGGCGTCGCCTGCACCACCACCCAGTCGCCATTCGCGAGCCGCACCAGCCCTTTCAGGCGCAGCAGCGCGTCCTGCGCGCCCGCCAGCGCGGCGTCGAGGCTTTGGCGCAGGGAGGCCGCGTCATGGCCATCGAGGGGCGCGAAGGCGCTCGTCAGGCCCTGCGTGTGGCGTGCGTGGATATGGCCTTGATCCCAGCCCAGACAGGGCTCCCGGCGCCCCGCCAGCGCCTCCAGCAGGGCGGCGGCGGAGAGATCGGCGTGGGAGGAGGGCAGCACCCTCGCCCCCGGGCGCAGGGCGGCGAGGCATTCCTGCGACTCCGCCAGCGCCGGCGCCGAGGCCGCGTCCACCTTGGTCAGGACGATCACATCCGCATGATCGACCTGGCTGCGGCATTCCGGGTGGATGGTGACCTGAAAGGGCCCGAGGCTCGCATCAAAGGTCGTGGCGAGGCCACGGACCTCATAGCGTTCGCCGACGACGCCCTGCCCGAGCCTCTGCAGGATCGGGGCGGGATCGGCGACGCCGGTCGTTTCGATCAGCGCCCATGAAAAGGGGGCGATGCGCCGGTGCAGCCGGTCGAAGAAAAGCCGCTCCAGCGTAGCGGAGAGATCCTCGCCCGCTGCGCAGCAGGCGCAGCCATTGTCGAGCAGCACCGGCGTGTCGGACGAGGTCTCGATGAGCTTGTCGTCGATGCCGACCTCGCCCATTTCGTTCACGATCGCCATGGCGCCCGCAAAGGACTCCTCGCGCAGCCAGCGCGCAAGAAGGCTCGTCTTTCCGCTGCCCAGAAAGCCGGTCAGGAGGAGGATGGGAACGCGCTGGCGCGGGGCCATGGAAACTCCCGCTCGAGGATCAAACCTCGATGAAGACGGTCTCGCCTTCGGTGACGACCTTGTAGGTCTTCTGGGGGATCATGCAGGGGGGATCGACGACTTCGCCGGTCTTGATGTTGAAGGATCCGTTGTGGAAATCACATTCGACGACATCGCCGCAGATCGGGCCTTCGGAGAGCGATCCCGGCCCATGGCTGCACTGATCGTCCATCACATAGAAGGCGCCGTTCAGGTTGAAGACGGCGAGTTCGAGGCCGTGGGTATCGACCTTGATCGCGGTCCCCTCAGTCACATCCGAAGTCTTGCATAATTCAATCTTCTGAACTGACATGGGGCTCCTCGTTGACGTTTCATGCAGGGGGGTGGTAAACCGCTGTTCATCGCTATGCGGAACGCTGTTCCGCATACAAGAACTGCTCGTTATTAACAAGTGGCCGGGATGCGGTCAACGCCGTCCCTTCGGGGCCGGGCAGGACCGTCAGGAACAGACCCTCAGGAGGAGTGGATCATGCTCAAGCCAGAACAGAACGACTATGTCACGCAGACCGGACCGGGCACGCCCATGGGCAATCTCTTCCGCTGCTACTGGATCCCTGCGCTCCTCTCCGAAGAGCTGCCCGAGAATGATTGCCCGCCGGTGCGCGTCAAGCTGCTCTCCGAGCGCCTGCTCGCCTTCCGCGACAGCGAGGGTAAGCTCGGCCTCATTGACGAGTTCTGCGCGCATCGCGGCGTGTCGCTGTGGTTCGGCCGCAACGAGGACTGCGGCCTGCGCTGCCCCTACCATGGCTGGAAGTTCGATGTGACCGGCCAGTGCGTCGAGGTGCCTTCCGAGCCCGTCGAGTCCGGCTACGCCAAGAAGATCAAGCTGAAGTCCTATCCGCTGATCGAGAAGGGCGGCGTGCTCTGGACCTATATGGGCGACCCCGCCCAGCAGCCCCCCGAGCCCGAGTTCGAATTCTGCACGGTTCCCCTGAACCAGACCTTCACCACCAAGCGCATTCAGGAATGCAACTGGCTGCAGGCCATGGAAGGCGGCATCGATTCCTCGCATGTGTCGTGGCTGCATCGCGGCGATCTTTCCAACGATCCGCTGTTCAAGGGCGCCGCCGGCAACAAATACAACATGGCCGACCTCGCGCCGGTCTTCGAAGTCGTCGAGAATGACGGCGGCCTGCTCATCGGCGCGCGCCGCAACGCCGAGGACGATCAGTATTACTGGCGCATCACCCCCTGGGTCATGCCCACCTATACGGGCGTTCCCCCGCGCGGCGACCATCCGATCCACGGCCATTTCTGGATCCCGATCGACGACCACAACTGCTGGGCCTGGAGCTATGACTATCACCCCACCCGTCCGCTGACGGACTCGGAGGTGCAGGCCATGCGCGACGGCAAGGGCATTCACGTGAAATATGTGCCCGGCACCTATATCCCGCTCGCCAACAAGACCAACGATTACCTGATGAACCGCGAGGCCCAGAAGGCCGGACGCACCTTCAGCGGCATCGAGGGCATCGGCATGCAGGACGCGTCCTTGCAGGAGAGCATGGGCCCGATCTGCGACCGCACGAAGGAAAACCTCGTGGGCACCGACAACGGCGTCATCATGGCCCGCCATCGCCTGATGCGCGCCGCCAAGGCGCTGGCCGAGAAGGGCACGATCCCGCCGGGCGTCAACCCCGAGCACCACAAGGTGCGTCAGGCGGCGCTGCTGCTCAAGCGCGACGTCCAGTTCAAGGAGGGCGCGAAGGAGGCGCTCATCGCCAAGAAGGGCGTGCGCCAGACCTCGGTCTGATCGAACAGGCGGCCGCGGGCTTCACCCTGCGGCCGCCTTCAAGACTCCATGACTGCGCGGGAGAATGACGATGCTGAGTGAATCCGCCCGCATGACGACCGCTCAGGAAGCGGCCTATCGCATCCAGTATCCCAATTCGAAGCGCCGCGCCGCCAAGGTGATCGCGCTCGACAGGACCAGCGCGAAGATCGTCGACGAAGTCTCGCGCCTGCCCTGGAACGGCGCGAGCTTCTTCACCTCCCTGTCCTTCGCGGCGAAAAGCTCGCCGGGGTCAGAAGGCGGCGAGGCCCTGCAGGCCTGGCTGAACGACCTTGCGGGACACGCGCTGAATCTCGTGGCGGAGGTCGAGGCCGCGGATTTCGTCGTGGTCATCACGGCGGCGGGCGAGGACGCCCGCGCAGTCTCCATCATCGCCGACGCCTGCAAGCTGCATAACAAATCCCTCGTCGGCCTCGTCGTGCCGCGCGAGGGCGCGAGCGAAGACGCCATCGGCGAGTCCCTCAACCATCTGCGGCCCTATGCGCGCATGCTCGTGGTGGCCAGCGGCGTCGATTATGTCGAGGCGATGCTGATGGCGCTGCGGGCCTGAGGCGCATTGTATCGCCGGGCAGGTCATCGCCAAGGTGGAAGAGCAGGCGGCGCATCACAGCGTCGCCTTTTTTAATGCAGCGCGTTTAAACGCCCGGCGTTTTCGCATGCGCCGTCAGCTGATGAACGATGAGTGGCGACTGCATCGCAGATCACGAGCTTGACAATTAAGGGCGGAGCTGTACTCTATTCGCAATAGGGGACAGGCTAGTCGCCGTTCTGGCTCCAGGATGAAGGCAAGATCTAATTGATTGATGCGTATAGTAAAGCTTTTTTCTGATCAGGTTTCTTAGATAGAATATAGCATTCCGAATTTTAATTAAGTTTTTAAAGTCGGGAGGCTAATGATGTCTGGCGATCAAGTTTATGATACGGACTCAAGCGACACAGACTCAGGCGGCACGGACTCGTCAGGATGGGCGGACTATTGGAATATTGTTTTGTCAGATTCAGTATATACGTCAATATTGCCTGATTCTTTGTTAGACACTGTCAGCCAGGGTCCGTTCATATCAATACTATTCCCCGATGTTACGAGTAATGCGCCAATAAATAATACAGATTTCACTACATATGATCCGTTCCGGTTAGACGACTTCCACATATTCGATGCAGGGCCCACGCAAGACTCATCTACGAACATCGGACAGGTCCAGACAATTGATCAAATTCAAACGCTCTCAATCAATAACGGCGGTGTCGTCACTGCATACTACGACGGCATCCGTCTTGAGGCTCATTACGATCTGGGGGATGAGCAGTGGTTTGAAAGCACGATAAACTGGTTTGACGCCAAGGGGAATTTTTACAAGCAGACTGGCGTCACTGATGCTGGCGACACGTGGACATCATTCATAGCAAACGGTCATGTTGAACCGCCCCGGGTTCGTCGGAGGCTTGTTAGTTTAAGTTAAGCCGCCAAATTTGTTTCGTCCAGTTGTGCATAATAACTTTCCTCGGCTTCTGCAGGCGGGATATTGCCGATGGGTTCGAGCAAGCGGCGATTGTTGAACCAGTCG
>CANGFT010000092.1 GCA_947453205.1 Beijerinckiaceae bacterium
AAGCTTGAGACCGGCGAAGCCTCAACGATCCAAGACATTGCAAAGGCAGAGAAGGTCTCGGACCGGTTTGTTGGCCCCATGATGCGACTGGCGTACCTCTCGCCGGACGTGCTTGAGCGCTTGCTGCTGTGGCGGGAGCCGCCGTCAGCGACAATTACGCAGATGATCGACGCTACGTATCTGCCGTGGGCTGAGCAGATGGAGAGGGTATTTGATGGCAAATGATAGCCGCATGTGGGCGCGCAGAGAAAAAATGAAACGACGAATCCTATCGCCTAATCTGTACTGGACCACAGACAATCGAACCGCTCTTGAATTTCATCCAATTTGATTAAGCATTGGAGCCATCGTTGAGGGATTGCGTCAATCCCATAGCGAGCACCAGCAAGTTGCCCAGCCACGGCACCGACTGTATCGGCATCATGACCAAGATTTACCGCAGCAATCACAGCTTCTTCAAAAGTGCCCGTGGACTCAATTGCCCATAGTGCCGCTTCGAATGTGTCGACGACATATCCTGATGAGCTGATTTGGTCTCGATTTTTGTCCCTCCAGCTGCCTTGAAAGATAGGTTTGATTTCAGATGAAACTTCGAGAGAAGTGATATCTCCCGTTACAACTGACCACGATTTTCCAGCGATAAGACCTGTCAAAATATCCATCATGGCAACGCATATTTGTTCGGAAAATATAGAGCAGTGCGTTGCCCGGCTTTGTGCCGTTGCTATTTCTCGAGCTTTCGTAAGATCGCTCCAATGCCGCACAGCGACGGGTGCAACTCTCATAAGGGCTCCGTTTCCGTCAGAGCGACCTTTAATTGGGGGGGCAACAACCTCGCCGGTGCGGCGATAATGTCCGAGTACAGCAAGTGTGTTCTGGCCTACACCGATGCATTTTCCTGTGCTGGTATTCTCATGAGCATCCATCCATCTAAGGAAACGATTGAGAAGATCCTGAGCGTCAAAGTCTGGTGCGTGATTCAGGCTTTCGGCAAGGCAAAGCGCCATAGCCGTGTCATCTGTCCATGCCCCTGCCGGAAGACGAAAGTATCCGCCTGCCATCATTTCGGTGACCGGAGGGAAGCTGTCGCGGGCCTTGAATTCAACCGGCGCGCCTAATGCGTCTCCGACAGCAAGCCCAACCAAAGCACCAAGGGCCCGTCCTCGAACCTCGTGAGATGTTGTGGTCTGTGGACTAATCTCTTGAGCTTCGACCATGACGTCGTCCGAATGAAGTGATGCTGTTTGCTAGTTTGATCCGAGTTGCTCTTAATGCGCAATCGTCAACACCCTTAGGGGTGACAATTATTGGCGTGTGGCGCTTTCGGCGCGTGAAAACTCCGCCTACAATGCAGTTGAGAATATCTGCCGAAGGTGACGTGAAATGGCGCTTGGATCAATTAGCTTAGTGTTAGGTGACATCACCACTCTTCCAGCTGAGGCTATCGTCAATGCAGCCAATGCTACGCTCCTGTCGGGCGGCGGCGTCTGCGGAGCCATTCATATGGCCGCAGGCCCGGAGCTCGAAGCGGAATGCATAACACTTGGCGGGTGCCCTACAGGAGAGGCGAGGATTACGAAGGGCTACAGGCTTCCAGCAAAATATGTAATTCACGCGGTCGGGCCAAAGTATTGGGATGGCACCAGGAACGAGGCCGCACTTTTGCGGAGTTGCTACAAGTCGATCTTTCGCATTGCTGGTGAAAGTCAACTCTCGAGCGTCGCAATACCGGCGCTGGGTACAGGGATTTATAGGTTTCCTATTAAAGAGGCCACTGCGATAGCGGTTGAGGAGGCCGAGATTGCAATCAATGTATCCTCAATCAAAGTGGTTTTTTGCTGCTTCGATAAAATCGCTCTAGAAGTTTATAGCGACATAATTCAAAGGGCTTCAGCGAAGTAGAGTGGGGCGTTTAAAATGCAATTAGTAAGGAGGAATCTTTATCGCTAAGTCCGAGAAGGTCTCGGACCGCTTGGTTGGTCCGATGATGCGACTGGCTTATCTGTCGCCGGTTGTGTTCGAGCGCTCGCTTGTTTGGCGGGAGCCGCCGTAAGTCACTATCGCGCAATCGATTGAGGCGACGCAGCTGCCGTGGGTGGAGCAGATGGGGTGGGTGTTTGAGGCTACGTCAACGTCGCCAATGTCATAGTCGTCCATAGTACTTCCAGTCGCGGACGTGTTTGAGCCTTTGAATATGAATTATTGTTCATCGTACACATGATCTGCTGGATTTCTTAACTATTGATTTCAGGCGAAGCTTTGGTAATCCGTCGCTTTTGCAATTCTGCTTTAGCTACTGCAATGCTTTCATTGCAGCCATTGAGATCAACTGACATGTTCATCGGCAAATATGCGCTTAACCGCGAGAGTAGCTCGCCAGTTTCGGCATTCCACATCTGAAGTTCACCATTGAGCATATAATCCCGAAAAAACCGCAGAGTCTCAAGCTTGTACTCCGAGGCTGTAACCGATCCATCATCATACTGATAAATCCCATTGAAGAGGTCGAATTTTAAGCGCTCTTCCATTAGGGCAAGTCGGAAACGAATCTCAACAAGGCCGTTGTCTGTTCCGTATGCGACAAGTAGTTCTCGTTCATGCTGCTCGATGTGCTTCAGTTTAATGTTTTCGAATGGGACGTATGGGAGACTCCCCCGTAGTCGTACATGAATGTTTGGTAAATTAAACATAAGTTGAGAAAGTGGAGCAGATCCCGTTTTTATTTCGGCTGTCAATGTCTCACCTAATACTTTCTTCCAGCCACGAAGCTCGTAGAGGTGTTGCCGCGATTCTGTTCTGCGCGAGAATATTCCGAAGCGATCTTCAATTGCACGAATTGCCAATTCTCGTACCAGCGGTAATTCTCTCTGCAGGCGGGCAGCATCGCGGGGGTCATCTGGACTGATAATTGGGTGGCTTGTCGCATGAGCGATCGCACAGCGTCCGGACTCAAAAAGGTGATGTCCCACATCAGTGACGTTCAGAGCAGAAATGCTTGCTAATGCCTCCTGCACACCATGTCCTGTTAAGGTCGGAATTGCTGATTTCATCCATGCAATGCGTGCATTGCTCTTTGGAAATGCGAGTTCGAGCACCCGCCAATAAGAGAGAAAAGCGTATCCTTGATGATTGAGGCTACGCGCTTCACGCATTAAAGCGAGTGCGATGCGAGAATTTTTATCCTCTGGGCAAATGATTTCCGTAAAATCGAATACTTCACGAATTGTAAAGCCCGACGTCTTGTTCAAACCGACCATCCTTGGAAGGTTTCCGCCGGTGCGATACACAACGGTAATGCCCTGTTCCTCTCGCCATGAAATGACGCTTAGCAATCGGTATAAAATAGCTTCAGTATCTTCTTGGCTCAGCTCTCCTAGACGCTGCGTAGCCACGCCGGGATGATCTTCTTTTGTGATAGGGATGATCCAGATTTTTTGTCCCGCAAATTCGAGATTCTGGGGGCGCGTCGGCCATGGACAATTAGGCTCTATGTTTAGGCAAACCCACTGGCCATGCTGAAGTAGCTCTGGAGCGGAGGCGGTCATCGCCTGCCGGTCTGCAATTTCAATCGGTATTGGCATCCCCATCGCGTCGCGCATGAGCCAATGCTACGTCGGCCTGCTTTAACAATCCAGATCGCTGGCATCCGCTATCGATTTCTTGGCGAGTATTTGTTTGTAACAGATGCAAAACTCTAATGTTTAGGTCAGGAAATGAACGAGTTTTTGCGCAGACAAAAAGACATCGTCATCCGAAGAATTTTTTCCACCCACTCCCACCTCATGTTTTATCGATCTTGAGACCAAGTGATCCATCGCAAATAGACCGCCTACGCAGGGGTTTTAAACACTTGAAAAGAATCCGGAAACTCTGCCCGAACCAATGGGACTCAGGTTCGGTCGGAATGAGACGGAAGGGCTTTTCAGACCGATTTTGGAGCGCGCTGCAGTCTCAGTGGTTCGGTCGGAGCTTGAAAACCTGCGGAAACCCTAGGGATTTTGGCGTCTCGACCAGAGCTGATGGGAGTTCGAGACTGTTTAGTGGCGGAGACGGTGGGATTCGAACCCACGATAGGGTTTCCCCTATGACGATTTAGCAAACCGTTGCCTTCAGCCTCTCGGCCACATCTCCGCTGGCCCGCCCCGCGTTTTGCGCCAGGCGAGCGCGGTCTCTATGCCCGAGTGGGCGCGGGTTGGCAAGGCTGGGGTTTGAAATCCATGGGGATGGTCGGCGCCCTTGCTCAGGCGGAATCGATCCTTGCCACGAAGGCTTCGATCCGGGCGAGGGTCGGCTCGTCCAGCAGCAGGGGGGCGTGGCCTTGGCCGGGGACGGTCAGGGCCGCGAAATTTGGGTGGCGGCGGCCCATCTCCGCGAGGGTCTCCTGCGACAGCAGGTCGGAATTCTCGCCCCGGATCGCCAGAACCGGCACGGGGGCCAGCGCCTCGAACTGGGGCCAGAGGGCGGGGATCGGCTTTTCGAGGTCCATCTGGCCGAAGGCGCGCATGATCGCGGGGTCGTAGCGCGTGACGAAGCCGGTCGGGGTCTCCTCGAAGGTGAGCCGCGCATAGGCCTCCCAATCGGCGGCGCTGAGGCCGGTGAAGCTTGCGGCCATGATCGTCTTTGCGATGTCCACCGCCTCGGCCCATGATGCGGGCGTCGGCAATTTGCCCACATAGGACTGGATGCGGCGCAGCCCCTCCGTCTCCAGCACCGGGCCTATGTCGTTCAGCACCACGGCGCGCAGCACATTTGGGCGCGTGCCCGTGAGCAGCATCGTGTGCAGGCCCCCCCGCGACGTTCCCACGAAGATCGCGGCCTCGATCCCCGCCGCCTCCAGCACGGTGAGGCTGTCGATGTTCTCGACGAAGAGATCGTAATGCCTCCAGTCGGGATCACGGTCCGAGAGGCCGCGTCCGCGATAGTCCAGCGCCACCACGCGGCGGGCGCCGGCGAGCCGCGCGGCCAGCACGTCGAAATCGGCGGCTGTGCGGGAGAGGCCGGGCAGGCAGACCACGGGCAGGGCGCTTGCGGGGGCGTCAGTCTGGGCGGCCCAGTCCCGCATATGCAGGCGCACGCCGTCCTTGGCGGTGAAGAAACGGCTGATGGGCTGGGTCATGGCGCGTCCCTCGGTTCAAGGCTGAGTTTAACCGAGGCGGGGGCGTCGGCAAAGTCAGCGCGCCGCGCTGCGCAGAGTGCTTTCAATGTCGAGCGTGGCGCTTTCGCCGAGCCTGAGGCGGTAGATTTCGAGGTTCTCCGCCACGCGCTGCACATAGTTGCGGGTCTCTGTGAAGGGGATGCGCTCCACCCAGTCGATCGGGTCGACTCTGGGGTCGCGCGGGTCGCCGAAGGCTGCGATCCATTCCTTCACGCGCCTGCCGCCGGCGTTATAGGCGGCGAAGGTCAGGATCAGCGAGCCCGGCTGCTCCTCCATGAGTTCGCCCAGATGGGCGGCGCCGAGCTGGGCGTTGAAGGCGGGTTCGGCGAGGAGCTTGCGCTCATCAAAACTCGCCCCGGCCCGCTGTGCGGTGCGCCGCGCGGTGGAGGGCAGCATCTGCATCAGGCCCCTGGCCCCGGCGCTCGACTGGGCCCTGGGATCGAACGAGCTCTCCTGCCGGGCGATGGCGTAGACGAGGGCGGGGCTCGCCGAGCGGGGCAGGGGCTCGAAGGCAGGCACGCCGAAGGTGGGGAAGGCCGCCTCATCCAGCAGGAAGCCCCGCTGCCCGCCAAGCTTGCCCACCATCAGGGTCATGCGTGCGTCGCGGGCGCGTGCGGCGACGGCGCCCAGCGCCGCAACCTGGGCTTCGTCTTCGAGCGTCCGCGCGCTCTCGAGCGCCAGAGGCGTGGCGAGGTCTTTCTGTTCGAGGGCGCCGAGCAGCTCCACCACGCGCACGGCCATGGCCCGTTCATCGCCCCTTGCGATCTTGAGGGGTTGGCGCATGGCGAGCTTGCCGCCTCCAAGACGCGCCAGCGCTAGCTGGCCATAATAGGCGATGGGCTGGCCCGCTGCTTTTTCATAGAAGCGCCGGGCCTCGGCCTGCTTGCCCAGAGCCTCCGCCGCGCGACCCTGCCAATAGGCGGTGCGGGCGATGGAGATGGGGGACTCGGCGAGGCCCGCGGCCCGTTCGAAGGCCGCGGCCGCCATGGCGGCGTCGGACAAAAAGCGCAGTGCGATCCAGCCGGTGTGAAACTCTGCGTCGATGCGCTGTTCTTTGGATTGCGCGCTATGTTCGGCGCTGATGCGATGGGCGGTCTTCGCATCGCCGGCATCGAGCAATTTGCGCAGCAGCGCCCGCCGCTCGGTCCACCAGTCGTCCGGGCTGACGAGCAGGGCGGGGTCGCGCGGCGCTTCAAGCATCGCCTTCGCGGCCTCGGCGGTCTTGTTGTCGCGGCGCAGTTTCTGGATCTGGGCGAATTGCAGGCTGGGATCCCTCAGCATCTGCGGCGTCAGGGCCGCCAGCTTCTTCTCCGAGAGATCCTCACGCGCCTGCGCCAGCGCCAGAACCTCCGGGCCGGCGAGGGCGGCCGCCCGCAGGGCGATGGCGCTGTTGTCCTTGTAGAAGAAACGGTCCGCGCGGGCCTTGTGGTCGGCGCGGGTCAGCGCGTCCGGGAAATCCTTGCGCAGGGCGTTTTCAAGGGGGGATGAAAGCTCCGCCTCGCGCCAGATGTCGCGCGCGAGGGCGGCCGCGCGCGCCGTCTGCCCGGTCGATTGGAGCGCCCGCGCCAGCGCCCATTTGCCAAGGGGGGTCTGCGGGCTTCGCGCGTTGAACCAGGCGATGACCTCGGGCGCGGGGCGCTTGTCGGAGAAGATCGCCTCCTCGGCGCGGCGGCGCAGGGCGGCGGCGGTCGGCCAGTCCGGCTGGTCCGCGAGAAAGGCCTTGATCCGCTCAAGGCCCGTCTCGCGCGGCATCAGGCGCAGGGCCGCCCATTCGGCGGCTGTTCGGGCGAGGGGATTGGTGGTGGTTTTGGCTGCGGCGTCCCCGGCGCGCAGATCGCCTGCGCGATAGGCGGCGATGGCCTCGCGCAGGCCGGTCACGTCGACAAGGATCGGCGGGGGCTCGGCGAGGATGGGATCGCCGGGGCTCGCGGTGGGCTCGGCTTCGCGGGCATAGGCGAGCACGGGGCCGTCGGGCGGGAGCGGGCGTGGCTTGCCAAGGCTCGCGGTGGCGATGGCGTCGAGCGCTTGTTCGTCGCGCGGGCGGGGCGGCTCGAAAGGGCCGAGCCCCGACGACGCAAGCAGCCCCACCCCCAGGCAACCCAGAGACAGAACGGCATGGACCGACGCGCGCAGCTTGCTCATCCGTTTCCTTGCGCCATGGCGGGCGGCGTGGTGAATCATTCAGCCACAAACCATTATGCATCATTGGGCGGAAGCGGTGCGAAATTATGGTGTTGGGGCAGTCGGCAGTAGGCAGTCGGCAGTCGGAATGAAGCCCCATCGACTGCCGACTGCCGAATGCCTACTGCCCACCCAAGAATTTTTTCCTTGACTTTTTACTTAATCTGGGCAACATAAACCCATCCCCGCCCCATGAGGGACTGGACGCGAGCGGTCGTTTTCGGGTGGGCGGGGAGCGGTTCCTGCGGGGTGGCTACCGGAGCCATTCCCTCGGGCGATACATTGCAAAAGGCATGGTTCACGGGCTGGCCGCCCCTGAACAGCCTATGGGGTTCCTCAGCAATGGGGGCGCCTCTGGCCCATGCCCAGTCACCCGTCCGTCCGGCACTATGACCGGTCCGAGCTGATGAAGCTCACAACCCTGCGATGTCGAGGAGCTGTCTGGGCGAGAGCCCCCTTCGGAACATCAGGGCCTTCCGTTTCCGCTGGCCAAAGCGGGGGCGACAAAGGTCCGGGCCAAGAGCGGGAGCGATGATCGAGAAATCCGCGCCTGGGGCGCCGCAAGGCGATCAACCCAAACCATCACAGCGCCTTCCCGGCGCCCCCGGCCCCTCAAGGGGCCTTAAGAACACCCACCAACCCGGCGCGGCGACGCGTGCGGGCTATTCGCGCAACCCATTGAAATAACACGGCTTTATTACCCTCCCCCCTGTGGGGAGGGTCGGCTGCGAAGCAGACGGGGTGGGGGTCTGCGCATGTTTATCGGGAGCGCCGTTGGCTAGGGTGGTCCCGATCACCGCAGTCCCGGCATGGACAGGAATTCCCGCATCGCGTGCCAGACGCGGTGGCGGTTGATGCCCAGCACCGCCACATGGGCGATGCCGCGCATCATCACGAATTGCTTGTCCTTGCTCGGCAGCTTGCCGAAGAACTCGATCAGCTCGGCCTCGGTGGCGTTGCCGTCGGTCTCGGCGCGGGTGATGAGCACGGGGCATGGGATCTTGGCCGGGTCGACCATGGGCATGTTGATGGCCATGTCGAGATAGGAGCCGCTGGGCGCGGTGTTGCCCAGCGCCAGCTCATAGGCCGCCAGCGCCTCCGGCACTTCCTTCTCGAAGGTCGTGGGATCGTCGCGGGTGAAGATGCCCATGAAGGTGGCCAGCTCCATCTTGCGGTTGGGATTGGCGCGGTAGCTGTCCACCTGCTCGCGGCGGCGCATGATCTCCACGGCGCCTTCGCCGGTCCAGGTGAAGGCGTCGAGGATCAGGCGCTCCACGCGCTCGGGGTGGCGCATGGTGAAGACGCCCGCGCGGATCGCGCCGGACGACTG
>CANGFT010000093.1 GCA_947453205.1 Beijerinckiaceae bacterium
CCAATCGCTCAACTGAGCTATAAGCGCAATGGCGCCCTGAACGGTCGATTGCGGCTGCAGGGGATGCACGTCGCTAAAGCCCGGCAAGCGCGCCATGGCCTCGTTGAAGCGCGGATTATGTTTCATGGTGCAGGAGCCCAGCGGATAGAGCCCCGCGTCGATCGAATAGTTCTTCTGGGACAGGCGCACATAATGGCGCATGGCCTCCGGCTCGGTGAGGCCGGGAAGGCCCATGGAGCCCTTGCGCTCGAAGGCGCCGAGACGCGAGGCGACCTTCTGCGGCGCCTCGACATCGACGCCCGTCACGTCCAGACGGCCGGTCTCGAAAATGAGGGGCTCCTCGACCACAAGGGCGCGGTTGCCGGTGAAGGTCGGATGTTCAGCCTGCGCCGCCTGCGACGGCGCCGTGGGGCGGCCCTGATTGTTCATCATCACGCGGCTCCATTGATGAGGCGGTCGAGCCCGCGCGCCAGCGTCTCGCGATCTTCGTCCGTATTGATTTCAGTGCTGGCGATGAGCATGAGGTCATCGAGCCCCGCGCCCGGCAGAAGCCGCGCGACAGGCGCTCCGCCAAGAACGCCCTCGCCCGCAAGCCGCTCGACCAGAGCCGCCGCATCGCCCTTCACGCGAATGGTGAACTCGTTGAAGAAGGTCTCGTTGAGCACGGCGACATTGGCCACGCGCGACAGGCGCTCGGCCAGCAGCGCCGCATTGGCGTGGTTGACCTCGGCCAGACGACGCAATCCCGTCTCGCCCAGCAGCGTCATATGGATCGTGAAGGCGAGCGCGCAAAGGCCCGAATTGGTGCAGATGTTCGAGGTCGCCTTGTCGCGGCGGATATGTTGCTCGCGCGTCGAGAGCGTCAGCACGAAGCCGCGCCGTCCCTGCCCATCCACCGTCTCGCCGCACAGGCGCCCGGGCATCTGCCGCAGATATTTCTGCCGCGTGGCGAAGAGCCCCACATAGGGCCCGCCGAAGTTCAATCCATTGCCGATGGATTGCCCCTCGCCCACCACGATGTCCGCGCCCATTTCGCCGGGCGGCGTGACGAGGCCGAGGCTGACCGCTTCGGTGAAGACAGCGATGAGAAGCGCGCCGTTCTTATGGCAAGCCTCGGCGATGGGCTTGAGATCGCGCAGGTTTCCAAAGACGTCCGGCGACTGCACGATGACGCAGGAGGTTTCGCCGTCAATCCGCGACATAAGGTCTTCGCGCGCCATGACGTCGGGCGCCATCAGATCAACGTCATCATCAGCCATATGCGACATGGTGCGCACGACATCGGCGTAATGGGGATGCAGCCCGCCCGAGAGCACCGCCTTGCGGCGCCGCGTGATGCGATGGGCCATCAGCACGGCTTCCGCCGCCGCGGTGGAGCCGTCATACATGGAGGCGTTGGCGATCTCCATGCCCGTGAGCGCGGCCACCTGCGTCTGGAACTCGAAGAGATATTGCAGCGTGCCCTGCGAAATCTCCGGCTGATAGGGCGTATAGCTCGTCAGGAATTCGGAGCGCTGGATCAGATGATCCACGCTGGCGGGCACATGGTGCTTGTAGGCGCCCGCGCCCAGAAAGAAGGGCGCCTGCGAGGCCGTGAGGTTGCGCGCGGCCATGCGGGAGAGGATTCGCCCGGCCTGCAGCTCCGTCATGCCGTTCGGCAGCCCAAGCGGCGCGCGCAGCAATTTATCCTGCGGGGCGTCGGCGAAGAGCGCATCGATATGGGCCACGCCAACGCGCGCCAGCATGTCGGCGCGGTCGGCGCCGGTCAGCGGATGATAGCGCATGGGTCACTCCAGCGTCTGGACATAGGCCTGATAGGCGTCGCCATCCATGAGCGCGGACAGCTCATCCGCATCGCTGATCCTCATGCGGAAGAACCAGCCCTTGCCCTCAGGCTCTTCGTTCACAAGGGCGGGCTCCGCCTCCAGCGCATGGTTGACCGACTCGACCTCGCCCGACACGGGCGCGAAGACTTCGCTCGCAGCCTTCACGCTCTCGACCACCGCCGCCTGATCGGCGCGCGCGAAAGCGGCGCCGACCGCAGGCAATTCGACGAAGACCACATCGCCAAGGGTTCGCTGCGCATAGTCAGACACGCCGACCACGCCGAGGTCTCCATCGACGCGGATATATTCATGGTCTTTGGTGTAGAAAGTCTGGCTCATGATCTCTCTCATCCGCGATAGAAGTGGTTGGGAACGAAGGGCAGCGCGACGATGCGCGCGGGCAGGGGCTTGCCGCGCACGACAAGCCGCACGGGCGTATCGAGCGCCGCATGGGAGGCGGCGACATAGCCCACGGCGAGGGGGCCATTGAGGCTGGGGCCGAAGCCGCCGGACGTGACGAGGCCGATCTCGGCGCCCGCCTCATCGGTGATGACGGTTCCCTCACGCGCGGGCGCACGGCCCTCGGGCGAAAGCCCCACGCGCAGCCGCGTCGGGCCATCGCGCAATTCGCGCTGGATGCGGTCCGCGCCGGGAAAGCCTCCCTCCGCACGCCTGCGTTTGGAGATCGACCAGGTGAGCGCGGCCTCGATGGGCGAAGTCGTCTCGTCGATGTCATGGCCATAGAGGCAAAGCCCCGCTTCAAGGCGCAGCGAATCGCGGGCGCCAAGGCCGATGGGCTTCACATCGGGCAGCGCCAGAAGAGCGCGGGCGAAGCCTTCGGCGGCGCTGGCGGCAAGCGAAATCTCATAGCCGTCTTCGCCCGTGTACCCGCTGCGCGAGACCGCCAGATCGACATCGCCCCAGCGGCCGTCGCGCAGGCTCATGAAGGGCATGGTCTCGAAGCCCGGCGCGAGTTGGGCGAGCGCGCGCGCCGCAAGCGGGCCCTGCAGGGCGATGAGCGCGCGATCCTCCAGAACCCCGAGCGCCAGATCTGGCAAGGCCTGCCGCAGGCGGGCGAAATCCTGAACCTTGCAGGCGGCGTTGACCACAAGGAACAGCCGCTCGTCGCCATTCGCCGCAGGCGGCAGGCGGGTGACCATGAGGTCGTCGAGGATGCCGCCGGCCTCATTCAGGAACTGGGTGTAGCGGATGCGCCCCTCGGCGAGGGCGCAGAGATCGCCGGGGACCAGCGTCTCGAGCCGCGCAGCGGCGGCAGGGCCGCTGAGGATCGCCTGCCCCATATGGGAGACATCGAAGAGCCCGGCGGCGGCGCGCGTGTGCAGATGCTCCGCCAGCACGCCGGTCGGATATTGGATCGGCATGTCATAGCCCGCGAAGGGGGCCATGCGCGCGCCAAGCTCAAGATGCAGGCGATGAAGCGGGGTCGTCAGGGGCGCGGGCTGCGCCGGGGAGACGGGTGTTGAGGACATGAGGGCAGCGACCAGACGTTCGAGCGGCGTTGCGTCCCACCAGCGCAAGCCAGCGTTACGTTGACGCCCCCTCTGTCCGGGAACCTGAGAGATTTCCCGCCTGTGGGCGGTTACCCCCGTCGGTGGGCGCCAGCCTGAGCCGCGCCGCTTTCCAGAGTGTCATCCCCCAACGGTCCATTGGCCTGAGCGTTTCCGGGGCGGTTGCGCCTTCGGCGCCGGCGAACCCAAGGTTCTCCGGACTCTTCCGCTGGGGTAGATTCGACAATCGAAAATGTGTCCGCCGCACCCTTCCCTGTCAATCAGGAAAGGGCGGTGAATGGGAAATATCCCGCGCTTTGTGGGCGATGGCCCTCAGTCGCCCAGGCCCTTAGTCGCCGCGGCGCTTAATTGCCGCGGCGCTTGGGCGCAGCCTGCTGCGGGCGATCGGGCGAGCCGTCGAAGCCGACGAAGATCGAGTAGTCCTGCGACACATCCGTGCGGATCAGCGGCACGGTGAGCGGCTCGCTCACAACGGCGAAGTCCGCCTGCGCCTGCCCGGCGGCGATGGTGGCGGCGACCCGATAGGTTCTGGACTGGACGATCTGGCCGTCCGAATCACGCCGGACGTAGATGCGGACGGGCGCCTGGAAGGAGCCTGGCCCACCCATGGGCCCGGCGAGCACATAGCCCGACACGCCCACGCGGATGTCGACCTTGCCGTCGACGGCGCGGCACTCGCGCGACATTTCGCCGAAGGAATACTGGTGGCGCAGGCTGGCGTTCGACCGATCCGCCCCCGCATAGGTGCGCATGGCGGACTGGCCCTCGGCGACCAGCACCTCCGGACATTCCACGTCGATCTCGCTCGGTCCCCTCGCGGGCAGAGGCGGGGCGGTCGTAGAGTTGAAGGCGATGAGGTTGCCGAGGGTCGACCCGAGCCCTCCGTCGGAGGGGGCGCCGCCGCAAGCCGCCAGAGGCAGGCTCAGAACACCTGCAAAAACAAGGGACGAGCCCCTTTTCGTCCGGCCGCTCCAACGCATGAACACACCCTCGATCCTGCTGACGTCTTTTTATCTACAATAGCTCGGCCAAAGGCGCCAGCGCGCTCAGGGCAGCTTCGAAAAGCCGTCCCTGAAGCCCGCAAGGGCGAGGGGAATGCCGATCCCCTCCTCCGGCGTGTTGAAGATGATGAAGGTGGCGGTCCGCCCGGTCGAGAATTGCTCGATCAGCTTGTCCTCCATCACAACCTCAGCCACGCAGCCCGAGGGCAGGCAGCTCACGAAACCGGCGCGGCCGACATCCGTCTCGTCGATCTTCAGGCCAAGACCGGCGGGCAGAAGCACGCCGAGCGGGGCGATCACCCGCAGAAGACGGGACTTTCCATCGGCCGTCTTCAGCACGATCACGACAAGGTTGACATTGGGCTTGTCGTCGGCCGCGACCGACTGGATGATCGCGCATTGCTCGCGCCCGGCGCCGGCCGGGGTCTCGCAGCGCATGTCCCAATCCCCGAACTTGCCCCTTGGCGCGCCCTGCGCCGCAGCGGGCTGAGGCGCCGACAGTCCGGCGGCCAGCAGCCCAAGCGCGAAGAGGGCCAGCGCCCGGAGTGGGATGCGGGTCAAAATCGCCTGCGGCATGTGCTCTCCTGCCTGTCGGCGCAACGCATCTGCGATCCACCGGAAAAAAGTCAACGGGCCAGCGCCCGGGCCTCGCCCGCGCGTTGCGCCTGCGCCCTAGCTCATGAAAAGGCGCCCACAATGTGACAGGCGGGCAAATCAATTGCAAACCGGCGGCTTTAAGGCCGCTCCCTCCCGCAAAATTCAAGCCAAGATCATGTTCCGGCGCGCGCCTTGGAATTTCTCGTGACGGTTTACGCGCCCATATGCCGCATGGACCACGCGCGCGAGGCTGGTTGCGCTGGGGGCACGATTGTGGTTTTGAGACGGCAGTGGGAGGCCCTTTTCAAAAAGGGGCTGGCTGCCGACGCCCGGAGGCGGCCGAACGCGAATGGAGCCGCACCGGCGCGGCAGGAGCATGACTTAGGATGACGCTGAGCAACTTTCGAGGGGTGAGCCTCAAGGCCAGGGCGGGAGCGCTCGCGCTTGCGGCCTTTTTCGGCGGTTTCGTTTCTTCGGCGCAGGCCCAGCAAGGCCACGCCTCTCCCGGCCAGATGGGGATGCAGGAGCCGGTGACGGCCATCGCCCGCGAGATCCAGTCCTTCCATGACCTGCTCTTGTGGATGTGCGTCATCATCTCGTTGTTCGTCCTGGCGCTGCTCGCCTATGTGATGGTGCGCTTCAACGAGAAGGCGAATCCCACGCCGTCCCGCACGACCCATTCCACGAGCCTCGAAGTCGCCTGGACCGTCATCCCCGTCCTGATCCTCGTCGTCATGGCGATTCCCTCGTTCCGCCTCCTGACCCGCCAGCTCACGCTCCCCGAAGCGGACCTCACCATCAAGGTCACGGGCAAGCAGTGGTACTGGTCCTATGACTATCCCAAGGATCAGGGCGACTTCGGCTTTGATTCGATCCTGAAGACCGGCGCCGACCTCAAGGACGACGACATCCGCCTGCTCTCGGTGGACAACGAGGCCGTGGTGCCCGTGAACAAGATCGTCCGCCTGCAGGTCGTCGGCGCCGACGTCATCCACTCCTTCGTCGTGCCCGCCTTCGGCGTGCGCATCGACGCGGTGCCCGGCCGCCTGAACGAGACCTGGTTCAAGGCCGAGCGCGAAGGCCTCTACTATGGCCAGTGCTCCAAGCTCTGCGGCAAGGACCACGCCTATATGCCCATCGCCGTGCGGGTGGTGAGCGACCAGCAGTATCAGGCCTGGGTGGCCGAGGCGAAGAAGAAGTTCGCCGCCGCGCCGTCGCCGAACGACTTCGCCGACAACGCCGCCATTCGCCAGTAATTCGATCTCATCAGGACTCATCAGATGGCAACGTCAACGACCCATCACGATCACGCCCACGAAGAGCACGGCCACCCCACGGGTTGGCGCCGGTACCTCTTCTCGACCAACCACAAGGACATCGGCAGCCTCTATCTGATCTTCGCCGTCGTGGCGGGCATCATCGGCTTCCTGCTCTCCTTCGCGATCCGCCTCGAACTGCAGAATCCGGGGATCCAGATCTTCCCGACCATCGCCTCCTGGCTTTCGGGCGACAATTCGGTCGACGCCGCGAAGAACCTTTACAATGTCTTCATCACCGGCCACGGCGTCATCATGATCTTCTTCATGGTCATGCCCGCGATGATCGGCGGCTTCGGCAACTGGTTCGTGCCCTTGATGATCGGAGCGCCCGACATGGCGTTCCCGCGCATGAACAACATCTCCTTCTGGCTTCTCCCCGCCTCCTTCCTGCTGCTCCTCATCTCGATGTTCGTCGAGGGCGCCCCGGGCATGCTGGGATTTGGCGGCGGCTGGGTGATGTATCCCCCGCTCTCGTCCAACACCGGCCATCCCGGCCCCGCCATGGACTTCGTGATCCTGTCGCTCCACCTCGCAGGCGCGTCGTCGATCCTGGGCGCGATCAACTTCATCACCACGATCTTCAACATGCGCGCCCCCGGCATGACGCTGCACAAGATGCCGCTCTTCGTCTGGTCCGTGCTGGTGACGGCCTTCCTGCTGGTGCTGTCGCTCCCGGTTCTGGCTGGCGGCATCACCATGCTGCTGACCGACCGCAACTTCGGCACGACCTTCTATGATCCGGCCGGCGGCGGCGATCCGATCCTGTTCCAGCACCTGTTCTGGTTCTTCGGCCATCCGGAAGTCTACATCCTGATCCTGCCGGGCTTCGGCATCGTCAGCCAGATCGTGTCGACCTTCTCGCGCAAGCCTGTCTTCGGCTATCTCGGCATGGCCTACGCCATGGTCGCGATCGGCGGCGTCGGCTTCATCGTCTGGGCGCACCACATGTATACGGTCGGCCTGTCGCTCAACACGCAGCGTTACTTCGTGTTCGCGACCATGGTCATCGCCGTGCCCACGGGCGTGAAGATCTTCTCGTGGATCGCCACCATGTGGGGCGGCTCGATCAGCTTCCGCACCCCGATGGTCTGGTCCATCGGCTTCATCTTCCTCTTCACCGTCGGCGGCGTGACCGGCGTGGTGCTCGCCAATGCGGGCGTCGACCGCGCCCTGCACGAGACCTATTATGTGGTGGCGC
>CANGFT010000094.1 GCA_947453205.1 Beijerinckiaceae bacterium
ATCAGGTTCGGCATCTCCGCGACTTCTCGGATATGTCCGAAAAACTTGCGGATCCGCTTACGACCGGTGAACGTCTGAGCCAAAGTCTGAGCCATGTCGCTCCTCTTACCTCATCAAACCGGCGGGCCGGGAGGCCTCGACCGAACCGTGCGCCGAAGGCGCGACGGACAGGGCCGGAGCCCCGTAAAACGCCGCGGACCGCGCGGCGAGCGGAGGGATGTCCCCCGGAACGATTGAACGGCCCCGGGGAAAACCCCGGGACCATCCTGATTTCTCGGCGCAGCCCGCGAAGGCTGAACGCAAATTACTTGAGCTCGACCTTGGCGCCAGCCTTCTCGAGCTGGACCTTGAGCTTCTCGGCCTCGTCCTTGCCGACAGCTTCCTTGACGACCTTGGGAGCGCCTTCGACGAGGTCCTTGGCTTCCTTGAGGCCGAGGCCGGTGATGGCGCGGACTTCCTTGATGACTTCGATCTTCTTGTCGCCGGCGGAAGCCAGAACGACATTGAATTCGGTCTGCTCTTCAACGGCCGCAGCGGGAGCGGCGCCGCCAGGAGCGGCAGCGACGGCGACGGCGGCGGCGGCGGAGACGCCCCACTTCTCTTCGAGCATCTTGGCGAGGTCAGCGGCTTCCAGAACCGTGAGGCTGGAGAGTTCTTCGACGATCTTTTCGAGGTTAGCCATAGTGTTTCATTCCTTCAGAAGGTTGGTTCGAACCAGATTTGCTGGATGGCCTCTTCAGGCCGCATCTCGATCGGCATAGGCCTTGAACACGCGCGCGAGCTTGGCTGCGGGCGCGGTGGAGAGCTGGGCGATCTTGGTCGCGGGCGCATTGAGCAGACCCAGGAGCTTGGCGCGCAGTTCGTCCAGCGAAGGCATGGTCGCAAGCGACTTCACGCCTTCAGCGTTCAGGGCGGTCTTGCCCATGGCGCCGCCCAAAATCACGAGCTTGTCGTGATCCTTGGCGAAGGCCACAGCGACCTTCGGCGCCGCTACCGGATCGTCCGAATAGGCGATCAGGGTCGGCCCCTTCATGAGGGGGCCGATGGAAGCGACGTCCGTGCCTTCGAGAGCGATCTTGGCGAGGCGGTTCTTGGCGACCTGAACCGAGGCGCCCGCTTCGCGCATCTGCTTACGCAGATTCTGCATCTGGGCGACGGTCAGGCCGGAATAGTGCGCCACAACGACGACCGACGTCTTGCTGAAGACGCCGTTCAATTCTGCGACGAACTCTTTTTTTTCCGCTCTGTCCACAGTGCTCTCTCCGGTCGGCGAAAGAGAATCTTCCGCCAGTTGCACGAGTCGAATGGGTGGAGGCCCAGACGACGCCGAGTGCCTGTCCCCGGAGCGACGAATCGCGCCGGACAGAAGGGTTCGAACCAAACAGAAGGGCCTGAGCCCTTCGAAACGGTCTTTCCCCGTCTATGCTGGCCTCCGCCCCTCACCGGAACCGGATCGGGGCCGTCGAAATTAAGCTCTCGCCAGATCACGAAGATCGGCTCGGGCGCCGGCAGTCTCGGACAGGACATGGCCGAACAGGACACGGGATCGCTCCCGGTTCCGTCGGCCTATCCACCTCCCGGCCGCCTTGCGGCGCCGGCAGGAAGCTGAATTTTGAACGAGGGCCGCAAATCACCGACCCCCAGACGATCCTACTTAGACCGTCCGCGCGCCGCTGCCAAGAGGGCGACGGCACAAATCGAACGGTTGTCAAGACCGTACGGGACTTATCCCCGGAAAGCCGCGCCCGGAAAGCCGGGCGCGCGCCTGACCTCACGCCTCAGTTGGCGGGGGACGTCACAGTGGCCGGATCGACCTTCACGCCGGGGCCCATGGTCGAGGACACGGCCACCCGCTGGATGTAGGTGCCCTTGGCGCCCGGAGGCTTCGCCTTGGCCACAGCATCCACGAAGGCCTTGATGTTCTCGATCAGCTTGCCTTCCTCGAAGGAGACCTTGCCAACCATGCCCTGCACGATGCCCGCCTTCTCGACGCGGAACTCGACAGCCCCGCCCTTCGAAGCCTTGACGGCGCCGGCGACGTCCATGGTCACGGTGCCGACCTTGGGGTTGGGCATCATGCCGCGCGGGCCGAGCACCTTACCCAGACGGCCGACGAGCGGCATCATGTCGGGGGTGGCGATGCAGCGGTCGAACTCGATCGTGCCGCCCTGGACGAGGGTGACGAGATCTTCCGCGCCAACCACATCCGCGCCAGCAGCCTTGGCCTCATCAGCCTTGGCGCCGCGCGCGAAGACGCCGACGCGCAGAATGCGGCCGGTGCCGTTGGGCAGATTCACCACGCCGCGGACCATCTGGTCGGCGTGCTTGGGATCGACGCCGAGGTTCATCGAGATTTCGATGGTCTCGTCGAACTTGGCCGTGGAGCGCTCACGCAGGAGCTTCACCGCATCCGTGATCTGATAGAGCTTGGTGCGGTCGATGCCCTGACGGGCCGCCTTAATTCTCTTGCCAACGTGCGCCATAGCTTACCCCACCACCTCGAGGCCCATCGAGCGGGCGGAACCTTCGATCATGGCGACAGCCGACTCGATCGAGTCGCAGTTCAGGTCCACGATCTTCTTTTCGGCGATTTCGCGCAGCTGGGCGCGGGTCACCTTGCCGACGAAGCCACGACCGGGGGTCTTGGAGCCGGAGGCGGGCTTCTTGCCGATCTTGAGGTTGGCCGCCTTCTTCAGGAAGAAGGTGACAGGCGGCTGCTTCATATCGAATGTGAAGGAGCGGTCCTGATAGGCGGTGATCACGACGGGGATCGGCGTCCCCTTCTCGATCTGCGCGGTGCGCGCGTTGAACGCCTTGCAAAATTCCATGATGTTCAGGCCGCGCTGACCAAGCGCGGGACCGATCGGAGGCGAAGGATTCGCCGCGCCGGCCGGAACCTGAAGCTTCACGTAGCCCGTGATCTTCTTCGCCATTATGGCTGCTCCAGACAAACCCGGGACAGGATGGGATCATCCTTCGCCGGGCGGTTGCAGTTCGTGGTGCGGCATGGACTCCCGGCGGCGACCGGGCATGCCTTCCACGGTGAAGGGGCTCCTATAGCCAGTCCCTGCCGCCTTGGGAAGGGGGGACCGGGAAAAAAGCGCTGCAAGCCGTCCCCAGGGTCCAGAATTCGCCATTATTTCGCAAGCTTCATCGCCTGAAAGGCCTTACATTGCCTCAGGGTCATCGCGCCGAATGGAAAGGTTTGAAGAATGTTCCGCCGTCTCTCCCGCTTGCGGGCCATCGTCTTTGCAGGCTGCGCCATTCTTGCTGCGGCCCCCCTGTGGGCCGTCCCGGCCGCTGCGAAAATCATCACCTTCAAGGAGACAGGCGTTGGATTTCCGATCGAGGCGCCTGACGCGTGGCGCGTCAAGGTGATCGACCGGGGAGTCGAGATCAGCAGCCCCGACAAGGCCGTCACCATCCAGGTCGAGGCGACCGACGCGGCCAATGTGGGCTCGGTCGTCGAGAGTTACTACAGCTTCCTCAGAAAGCAGGGCGTCAAGATACGCCAGCAGATCGACAAGAGGAAAAACGTGATCGGCGGCGTCGATGTCATCCTGATGGACATTCAGGCGACCTTTGCAGGCGGCCCGACCGTGGTGAAACTGATGATGACCGATCCCAGACCGCAGGAGCGCAAGGGCCTGTTCATCGGCTACTGGGCCTCCCCCAGGGGCGATCAGAAGCATGAGGACATCGTGACCGGGATCATGACGGATCTTTTGCGGCCCTGACCCCGCAAACAAAAAGGGCGACCATGATGGCCGCCCCCTGAACGCTCGGGCAGGACGCGCCCTGCCCCCGGGACTGTCGAAGCTCAGAGCTTCTCGACCTGGCCATACTCCAGCTCGACCGGCGTGGCGCGACCGAAGATGGACACGGCCACCTTGACGCGCGAACGACCCTCGTCGACCTCCTCGATGAGGCCTTCGAACGAGGCGAAGGGGCCATCGGTGACCCGCACCTTCTCGCCGATCTCGAACATGATGGAGGCCTTGGGATGCTCGACGCCCTCGGCGACCTGGCCCTTGATCCGGTCGGCCTCAGCCTCGGAGATCGCCATCGGCTTGTTGTCGGCGCCAAGGAAGCCCGTGACCTTCCCGGTGTTCTTGATGAGATGATAGACGTCATCCGTCAGATCGCATTTCACCAGGACATAGCCGGGGAAGAACTTGCGCTCGGTGTTGATCTTGCGGCCGCGCCGCACCTCGATCACCTGCTCGGTGGGAACGAGGATTTCCTCGAACTTGTGCGTCAGCCCACGCTGGGCCGCCGACTCGCGGATCGAGGCCGCGACCTTGTTCTCGAAGTTCGAATAAGCGTGGACGATATACCAGCGCATCGCCATGGTTCAGCCCCCTCGGTCAGTGCACGAGTGAAAGAAGGAAAGTGACGAGCAGGCGAAGCGCCTGATCGACCGACACGAAGAAAATGCTCGCGACGATCACCATAACGATGACCAGCGCCGTCGTTATGAGAGTCTCGCGGCGGGTTGGCCAGGTCACCTTGGCCGCTTCCGCACGGACCTGAGTGAGGAACTCGAGGGGGTTCGCCATTCTATCGTTCCAATGCTCGGCTGCGCCCCGGAGCATCCTCCGGCTGACGGCCAGCCTAAAATAGTCGAGGCGCGGGACCGGTCAGGTCGCGCGCCACGTTGACAGCCTTATAGCGTCCGGCGCCGCCTGCGCCAAGAGGAAAAGCGAGGGGCCCAGCGCGGGAGATGAAGCCTGCCCACAAGGCCGCCCCCTTGCTTGACGCCTCCCGGCCGCCACCATTACCGTGAAGGAAAGAAATCCGGCGCGACCGGAACCGGGGGAGGCGGCGATGGCGTTCATGAAGGCATTGGTTGGCGCGGCCCTGTTGATGGGGTCGCTGACCCTCCCGGCGCAGGCTCAGAGCCCCGAGAAACTGAAAGTCGCCGTGACCCAGCGCGGGGCCTGGGACACGTCCGTCGCCGAAATGGGCCAGCGCGCCGACATTTTCAAAAAGCATGGGCTCGACGTCGAGATCCTCTATACGCAGGCCGGTCCGGAAGCCATTCAGGCGCTGATCGCGGGCAGCGTGGACGTGGCCACCGGCGCAGGCGTCGCAGCGGGGATCGGGACCATCGCCAAGGGCGCGCCGCTCAAGATCATCGCGAACGAGATTCTGGGCGCGCCCGATCAATATTGGTACGTGCCCGCCGAATCGCCGGTCCGGACCATCGCCGACCTCCAGGGCAAGACGATCTCCTTCTCCCTGCCCGGCTCCTCCAGCAACATCGCGTTGCTGGCGCTCATGGCCCAGTACAAGCTGGATGCAAAGCCGACGTCGACCGGCAGCATCGCTTCGACCCTGACGCAGGTGTTGACCAGACAAGTCGAGGTCGGCTTCTCCGCCGTGCCCTTCTTCCTCGACAAGGTCGAGGCGGGAGAGATCCGCATCATCGCCACAGGCGAGGATGTGGCGGTGCTGAAGACGCGCACCGGACGCGTCAATCTCAGCAATCTCCAGACCATCGCGAACCGCCGCCCTGCCCTCGTGCGCTTCCATGCGGCCTACAAGGAGGTGGTGGACTGGATGTATGAGGCGCCCGAGGCCCTCGTCATGTTCGCGGACATTTCCGGCCTGCCGCCCTCTGTGGTCAACAAGGTCCGCACCCTCCTGCCGAAGGCGACCATGGCGCCGGACAAGGTCGTGGGGATCGAGCAGATCATCGCCGAGGCCGTGCAGGGCAAGTTCATCCCGGCTGGCTTCACCGTGGCCCAGGTGGAGGCGATGATCGACATTCCCGTGAAGTGAGGGACCAACCCTCAATCGCGATATTTTTCGCTTTATTTTCTGTAAATAGCGATTATCTTCGCCATGAAGACGATCATTTTCATTGACGCCGCTGCAAAGGAATTTGACGCGCTTCCCTCACGAGATCGGGAAGCGGTCTTCACGCCCTCTCCAACTACGCCATGACAGGCGATGGCGACATCATGCGCCTGTCCGGACGGGCGGGCTTCCGGATGCGGGTTGGAGCCTACCGGATCCTTTTTGCGGAAGACATGACTACGATTCTGGCCTTGTATATCGGCGGCCGGTCGACGACGACCTACAGGAGGCATTGAGATGGGCGAGATCAAACCGAAGTTCATCGACACCGGCAGCGGCGCAGAGATCGTGATCCTGACCCGCGCCGAATATGACGAACTTGTCGCCCGCGCCGAAGACGATGACGAAGACGCCGAACTGACCGCCATCTTCGACGAGCGCATGGCTGACCTGGCGATCCGTCCTGACGCCGCCCTGCCCGCCGAGGTCAGCGCCTTTCTGCTGTCGGGCGACCGACTGCTGCGGGCGCTGCGCCGCTGGCGGAAGATGACGCAGGGAGAACTCGCCCGGCGCGCAGGACTGGCGCAGGGCTATGTCAGCGATCTCGAGTCAGGCAGGCGCGAAGGAGCCATGGAAACGCTGGCGAGCCTCGCCCGCGCGCTTGATGTCAGGGAAAGCTGGCTGGTTCCGGATCGCCAGGAAGATGGCAGGGGCTGAGGGATTCGAACTCTCGACCTGCGGTTTTGGAGACCGCCGCTCTAACCAGCTGAGCTAAGCCCCTAGCTCTCTTGGGGGGCGCGAGCCCCATGGGCGTTCTCATGCCAAAGCCGCGCCGGGATTGCAAGCGCGAATCGTGCGGCCAACGCAAAGATCCTTTGCCCCAGCCATGGAGCAAGGGCCTCAGACCGGCTCGACCCAGACGGCCGCGCCATAGGCCAGCACCTCGGTGATCCCCTCCATGATCTCATTGGTGGCGGCGACGATCATCTGAACCTCCTGCGATCATGCCGCAAAGCGCGAACATGGCAGGATCGGGCCAATAAAAAAGGGACGCCACGCGGGCGCCCCTTCCAATCTCGCGAGAGCGAAACAGCTTACTCGATGATCGAGGCGACGACGCCGGCGCCGACCGTGCGGCCGCCCTCGCGGATGGCGAAGCGCAGCTTCTCTTCCATCGCGATCGGAACGATCAGCGCGACTTCCATCGTCACGTTATCGCCGGGCATCACCATCTCGACGCCGGCAGGCAGCGTCACGATGCCCGTCACGTCCGTCGTGCGGAAGTAGAACTGCGGA
>CANGFT010000095.1 GCA_947453205.1 Beijerinckiaceae bacterium
AGGAGGAGCCGTTGGATTCCGTGATCTCCGACACGACGCGGATCGTGTAGGGGAACTCGGCCTGGGTCGGCAGCATCGGGCGCACGGCGCGCCAGGCGAGCTTGCCATGGCCGATTTCGCGGCGGCCGGGCGAGCCCATGCGGCCGGTCTCGCCGACGGAATAGGGAGGGAAGTTGTAATGGAGCAGGAAGCGCTCCTTGTAGGTTCCCTCGAGCGAGTCGATGAACTGCTCGTCCTCGCCGGTGCCCAGGGTCGCCACCACCAGCGCCTGCGTCTCGCCGCGGGTGAAGATGGCCGAACCATGGGTGCGCGGCAGCACGCCGACCTGCGCCAGGATCGGGCGCACGGTGCGCACGTCGCGGCCGTCGATGCGGATGCCGGTGTCGAGGATGTTGTTGCGGACGACCTTGGCCTGCAGGTCATGGAAGACTTCGCCGACAAGCTGCTTGTCGAACTTGCCGTCCTGGCCCTCGGGGAAGAGCGCGCTCATCATCTTCGCCTTGACGGCGTCGACGGCGGCGTAACGCTCCTGCTTCACGGTCTTCTTGTAGGCTTCGCGCAGCTCGGCCTCGGCGACGCCTGAAACAGCGGCCTCGATCTCGCTCTTGTTGGGCAGCACGAGGTCGCGCGGCTCCTTGGCGGCCTTCTCCGCAAGGCGGATGATGGCGTCGACGACAGCCTGGAACCCGCGATGGCCGGTCATCACGGCTTCAAGCATGGTTTCTTCAGACAGCTCCTTGGCCTCCGACTCGACCATCAGCACCGCGTCGGCGGTGCCGGCCATGACGAGCTCGAGGCCGGAGTCCTTCATCTCGTCGATGGTGGGGTTCAGCTTCAGCGCGCCGTTGATGTAGCCGACGCGGGCGGCGCCCACGGGGCCCATGAAGGGGATGCCGGAAATGGTCAGGGCGGCGGAGACGGCGACCATCGAGAGGATGTCGGGATCGTTCTCAAGGTCATGGGAGAGAACCGTGACGACGACCTGGGTGTCGTGGCGATAGCCCTCGGGGAAGAGGGGGCGGATCGGACGGTCGATCAGGCGGGAGATCAGCGTCTCACGCTCGGAGGGACGGCCCTCACGCTTGAAATAGCCGCCGGGAATGCGCCCCGCAGCGAAGGCCTTTTCCTGATAGTTCACGGTGAGCGGGAAAAAATCCACGCCAACCTTGGGCTTCTTGGCGGAGACCACGGTGGCCAGCACGGTGGTTTCGCCATAGCTCGCCCACACGGCGCCGTCAGCCTGACGGGCCACGCGGCCCGTTTCGAGAACCAGCTTGCGGCCGGCCCAGTCGAGTTCTTCACGATGTATTTCGAACATATCGTTCATCTTTCATGTCGCGGGAAGAGCGCGGAGCCATGAGCAAGATGGCGAGACGCTGGCGCGGCGCCCGCAGGCCCGCAGGGGGCGCGCAGGGCGAACAGCGTCCGGCGATCCTGCCGCATGGCGCAAGGATCTTCCCTGTTGAAACGACGGCCCCATGCCGCCGTTCCCGCCGGAGCGGGCGCATGGCCCGATCTCCGGAAGGGCTGAGGGCGCCTTCGCCCGCAGCCATTGCGCCGGCGTGAGCCGGCTTTGAGGTCAGCGGCGGATGCCGAGACGCTCGATGAGAGCCTTGTAGCGAGGCTCGTCGCGACGCTTCACATAGTCGAGAAGCTGACGACGCTGGGAGACGAGCTTCAGCAGACCACGACGGGAATGGTTGTCCTTGACGTGGGTCTTGAAGTGATCGGTGAGGTTGGTGATGCGCTCGGTCAGGATCGCGACCTGAACCTCGGGCGAACCCGTGTCGCCAGCCTTCGCGCCATGTTCCTTGATCAGCGCCTGCTTGCGCTCTGGGGTGATCGACATCGTCTGTCCTTTCTGGTGGCGCCTTCCGCTGGGCGGAAGGCTTTGATCATTCCAAGGGCCGGGCCGGGATGTCGTCCAGCCGGGTCCAAACACGATTAGCGCGGAGTTGGGACCCCGCGCTGCCGGGCTTATACACGATTTTCGGGCGAAGGCCACCCCAAAGGGCGGGCCTTAAAACGGCAGGTTGAAGACGCGGCTCGGCACAAGCTCGCCCTTCGTCACCTCGCCGAAGGCCACAGGCACGCCGCCGCAGGCGGCATAGGCCGCCCCTTCCGCAGGCGCGTCGCGTCCGCGCAGGATGATCGACTGGCCCCGCCGCAGCCGCGCCGCGCCGTCCCGATCCACCACGATGCAGGCGACCTCGCTGAGGCCGGCCTCGACGGGGAGCATGAGGTCGAAGGGGTCGGCGCCCTCCTCCTCAAGCTCCGCAATCTCGACCAGGTCTTCCTCCGTGAAGGGGCCGACGCGGGTGCGGCGCAGGGCGGTCACATGGCCAAGGCAGCCAAGGTGGCGCCCCAGATCGCGCGCGATGGCGCGCACATAGGTGCCCTTGGTGCACTGGGCCTCCAGCACCGCCTCGTCATCTGTGGCGGAGACCAGCTCCAGAGAATTGATGGTGACGGGCCGGGGCTGCAGGATCACCTCCTCGCCGTCGCGGGCGAGGTCATAGGCGCGCTCGCCATTGACCTTGATGGCCGAATAGGCCGGGGGCACCTGCATGATCGTCCCGGTGAAAGAGGCCAGCGCCGCGGCGACCTGATCGGGGGCGGGGCGCAGATCCGTGGTCCGTACGACCGCGCCCTCGGAATCGTCGCTGTCGGTCTCGATCCCCCAGCGCACGGTGAAGCGATAGGCCTTCTCGCCGTCCTGCACGAAGGGCACGGTCTTGGTCGCCTCGCCGAAGGCGACGGGCAGGATGCCGGAGGCCAGCGGGTCGAGCGTGCCCGCATGGCCCGCCTTCTTTGCGTTGAAGATGCGCTTGAGGCGCGAGACGGCGTGGGTCGAGGTCATGCCGACGGGCTTGTCGAGCACGATCCAGCCGTTGATGTCGACGCGCGTGGAGCGGCGCTGGTTCATGAAGGGTCTTCTTTGGCTAGGAGGCGGCGCTGCGGCGCCGATCAGGATTCGCCGAGATCGCCGCGCACCTTCGGGGAATTCAGAAGGGCGTCGATCTTGGCCGCATTTTCGAAGGATTCGTCGATCCGGAAACGGATGTCGGGCGCGAATTTGAGATTGACCTTGCGGGCGACCTCGCCGCGCAGGAATTTCTTGTTGCGGTCGAGCGCTGCGATCACCTCGCTCGTGTCCTGACCGCCAAGCGGCATCACGAAGACGGTGGCGAGCTTGAGGTCCGGGCTCATGCGCACGCGCGGGACGGTGACCACATGGGTCTCCAGCACGGGATCCAGCACATCGCCCCGCGCGAGCAATTCGGCCATGGAATGGCGGATCAATTCGGCGACGCGCAACATGCGCTGAGAAGGTTCGCCGCTATTGCTGTGGTGGGCTCGCGACATTCGTCATCCACTCCGAAACCTCAAGCCGCATCCCCGGCTCGAAGGCCGCGCGCCAACCGGAATGAACCGGCATGGCGGGCCGCCATTATTTGAATGTCATCGCGGCGCCTGCGCTGTGGGCGCATGAGATAGGCCTGTTCAGCGCGCGTGACAAGGCGGCCTTCGGTCAATCCCCGGTCGATGCGAAGCGCGGCCTTAGAGGCTGCGCTTCACCTCCACGACGCGGTAGCATTCGATGATGTCGCCCGCGCGCATGTCCTGATAGGCCTCGAAAGCCATGCCGCAATCCTGACCGGCGACGACTTCCTTGACCTCGTCCTTGAAGCGCTTGAGCGTCGAGAGCTTGCCCTCGTGCACCACGACCCGGTCGCGGATGAGGCGCACATTCGCGCCGCGCTCCACCCGGCCGTCGCTGACGCGGCAGCCCGCGACCTTGCCGACCTTGGTGATGTTGAAGACTTCGAGGATCTCGGCGTTGCCCAGCATGTCCTCGCGCAGGGTCGGCGCGAGCAGGCCCGACATGGCCGCCTTCACGTCATCCACGAGGTTGTAGATGATGTTGTAGTAGCGGATCTCGATCCCCGCGCGCTCGGCCAGCTCCGCCGCTTCCTTGTAGGCGCGCACGTTGAAGCCGATGACCGCAGCGCCCGACGCTTCGGCCAGCGAAATGTCGGACTCGCTGATGCCGCCGACGCCCGCATGGACGACGCGGGCGCAGACCTCGTCGGTGCCGAGCTTGTCGAGGGCGGCGATGATCGCCTCGACCGAGCCCTGCACGTCGCCCTTGATGACCAGCGGGAATTCCTTGCGGCCCGCCGTCTTGAGCTGGGACATCATGTCCGCGAGCGAGCCGCGCGCCGAGCCGCCGCGCACGGCGGCCTTCTCGCGCTTCTGGCGCTCGCGATATTCGGTGATCTCGCGGGCGCGGGCCTCGTTGTCGACGACCGCGACGCGGTCGCCCGCCTCCGGCGCGCCCGAGAAGCCAAGCACCTCCACAGGGAAGGACGGCGGAGCCGAGGCCATATGGCCGCCCTTGTCGTCGAGCAGGGCGCGCACGCGGCCCCACTGGGAGCCCGCCACGATGATGTTGCCGACCGCGAGGGTGCCGCGCTGGACCAGCACGGTCGCCACGGGGCCGCGGCCGCGGTCGAGGCGGGCCTCGATGACCGTGCCCTCGGCGGGACGCTCGGGATCGGCGCGCAGGTCGAGAAGTTCGGCCTGCAGGGCGATGGCCTCGAGCAGCTTGTCGAGGTTGAGCTTCTTGAGCGCGGAGACCTCGACCTCGAGCACGTCGCCGCCGAGGGTCTCCACCTGCACTTCGAACTGAAGCAGCTCGCTGCGCACGCGCTCGGGCTTGGCGTCGGGCTTGTCGATCTTGTTGATCGCCACGATCAGCGGAACGCCCGCCGCCTTGGCGTGATTGATGGCCTCGATGGTCTGGGGCATGACGCCGTCATCCGCCGCCACCACGAGGACCACGATGTCCGTCACCTTGGCGCCGCGGGCGCGCATGGCGGTGAAGGCCGCGTGGCCGGGGGTGTCGATGAAGGTGATGGGCGCGCCGCCGGGCGCGGTCACCTGATAGGCGCCGATATGCTGGGTGATGCCGCCGGCCTCGCCGGAGACCACATTGGCCTGACGGATCGCGTCGAGCAGCGAGGTCTTGCCGTGATCGACATGGCCCATGATCGTGACCACGGGCGGACGGGGCATGAGATCCTCGTCGGCGTCGGGCTTGTCGAAGAGGCCCTCTTCAACGTCGGATTCCGCGACGCGCTTGACCGTATGGCCCATCTCCTCGGCGATGAGCTGGGCGGTGTCGGCGTCGATCACATCGGTGATCTTGCGCATCTCACCCTGCCGCATCAGCAGCTTGATGACATCCACGGCGCGCTCCGACATGCGGTTGGCGAGCTCCTGGATGGTGATGGTCTCGGGCAGGATGACCTCGCGCTGCAGCTTTTCCTTCTGCTGCTGGCCGCCACGGCCGGTCAGACGCTGCATGCGGCGACGGAAGGAGGCGACGGAGCGTGTGCGCTCCTCCTCTTCCGCCACGGCGTTGGTGACCGTCAGGCGGCCGCGATTCTTGACCTCTGCGCCGCGCGCAGGCTTGGCGGGGGGCAGAATGACCTTGGTGGGCAGGCCGGGGCGGCGGATGACCCGCTTTTCCTCTTCGGTCTCGTTGATGCGGCGGACGCCGGGGGCCTCAGCGGCGGCGCCAGCGGGCGCTGCGCCGGCGCCGGTGATCGGCAGGCCGGGCTTGCGCGCGCCCGGAGGCGGCGGGGGAGCGGGCTCGCCGCCGGCAAGACGACGTGCGGCCTCCTGTTCGGAGCGCCTGCGGACCTCGGCCTCCTGGGCGCGGCGCGCATCTTCCTCGCGCTTGCGGGCCTCGGCGGCCTCGCGCTCGATCTTTTCGCGGGCTTCGCGCTCGGCGCGGGCGACGGCCTCGATCTCGGCGCGGCGACGATCTTCCTCCTCGCGGCCGCGAGCGTCGACGAGGGCGCGCTCGCGCGCCTCACGCTCGGCGTCGGTCAGGGTGCGCAGCACCATGCCGCCAGGCGCGCGGCCGGGGGCGGCGGGACGATTGGGCTGGGGACCGCGCGGCGGGGTCGGGCCGCGGGGCGCGACGGTGGGGCCACGCGG
>CANGFT010000096.1 GCA_947453205.1 Beijerinckiaceae bacterium
AAGATTCTGTCCTGGTCGTTCGGCGAGATCAAAAAGCCCGAGACGATCAACTACCGCACCTTCAAGCCCGAGCGCGACGGCCTGTTCTGCGCCCGCATCTTCGGGCCCATCAAGGACTACGAGTGCCTGTGCGGCAAGTACAAGCGGATGAAGTACAAGGGCGTCATCTGCGAGAAGTGCGGCGTGGAGGTCACGCTGTCGCGCGTGCGCCGCGAGCGCATGGGCCATATCTCGCTTGCGGCCCCCGTCGCGCATATCTGGTTCCTGAAGTCGCTGCCCTCGCGCATCGGCCTGCTGCTCGACATGACCCTCAAGGATCTCGAGCGCATCCTCTATTTCGAGTCCTACATCGTCATCGACGCCGGCCTGACCCCCCTCAAGGATCGTCAGCTCCTCTCCGAGGATGATTATCTGCGCGCCCAGGACGAATATGGCCAGGACAGCTTCACCGCCCTCATCGGCGCCGAAGCCATCCGCGAGATCCTGCGCAACATGGACCTCGCCAAGATCGCGGCCGACCTCAAGGTCGAGATCGCCGAGTCGACCAGCGAGCTGAAGCCCAAGAAGCTCGCCAAGCGCCTGAAGATCATCGAGGCCTTCATGTTCTCGGGCAACAAGCCCGAGTGGATGATCCTGACCGAAGTGCCTGTGATCCCGCCGGACCTGCGCCCGCTGGTTCCGCTCGATGGCGGCCGTTTCGCGACCTCGGATCTCAATGATCTCTATCGCCGCGTCATCAACCGCAACAACCGTCTGAAGCGCCTGATCGAACTGCGCGCGCCCGACATCATCATCCGCAACGAGAAGCGCATGCTTCAGGAAGCGGTTGACGCCCTGTTCGACAACGGCCGCCGCGGCCGCGTCATCACCGGCGCCAACAAGCGTCCACTGAAGTCGCTCGCCGACATGCTCAAGGGCAAGCAGGGCCGCTTCCGTCAGAACCTCCTGGGCAAGCGCGTCGACTATTCCGGCCGCTCCGTGATCGTGGTCGGTCCCGAGCTGAAGCTGCATCAGTGCGGCCTGCCCAAGAAGATGGCGCTTGAGCTCTTCAAGCCCTTCATCTATTCGCGCCTCGACGCGAAGGGCCTCTCGGCCACGGTGAAGCAGGCCAAGAAGCTCGTCGAAAAGGAGAAGCCCGAGGTCTGGGACATCCTCGACGAGGTCATCCGCGAACATCCGGTCATGCTGAACCGCGCGCCGACGCTCCATCGCCTGGGCATTCAGGCCTTCGAGCCCGTGCTCATCGAGGGCAAAGCGATTCAGCTCCATCCGCTCGTCTGCGCCGCCTTCAACGCGGACTTCGACGGCGACCAGATGGCCGTGCACGTTCCCCTGTCGCTCGAAGCGCAGCTCGAAGCGCGCGTGCTGATGATGTCCACCAACAACATCCTGCACCCCGCGAACGGCCTGCCGATCATCGTGCCTTCGCAGGACATCGTGCTCGGGCTCTATTATCTTTCCCTCATGCGCGACGGCGATCTTGGCCAGTATCTGGCTGATCCGAAGTCCAAGGCGCCGATCCAGGGCGTGTTCTCCAACATGGCGGAGATCGAGCACGCTCTGTTCGCCAAGGCGATCACGCTGCACACGAAGATCAAGGGCCGCGCCTGGAGCTTCGACGCGCAGGGCAACCGCGTGGCGAAGATCTTCGACACGACGCCCGGCCGCATGATGCTCGGCCAGCTGCTGCCCAACCACAACAAGATCCCCTTCGACGTCGTCAACAAGCTGATGACCAAGAAAGAGATCTCGAACATGATCGACACCGTCTACCGCAACTGCGGTCAGAAGGAGACGGTCATCTTCTGCGACCGCATCATGGCGCTCGGCTTCCGCGAGGCCTTCAAGGCCGGCATCTCCTTCGGCAAGGACGACATGGTCGTGCCGGAGACGAAGTCCGGCATCGTCGAGGCTACCCGCGCTGAAGCGAAGGAGTTCGAGCAGCAGTATAACGACGGCCTCATCACCCAGGGCGAGAAGTACAACAAGGTCGTTGACGCCTGGGCGAAGTGCACCGACAAGCTCGCCGAGGAAATGATGCTGCGCATCTCCTCCGTCAGCAAGGACGAGACCGGGCGCGACAAGCAGATCAACTCGATCTACATGATGTCGCACTCCGGGGCGCGTGGTTCGCCCGCGCAGATGAAGCAGCTCGCCGCCATGCGCGGCCTGATGGCCAAGCCCTCGGGCGAGATCATCGAGAGCCCGATCATCTCGAACTTCAAGGAGGGCCTGACGGTTCTCGAATACTTCAACTCGACCCACGGCGCCCGCAAGGGCCTCGCGGACACCGCGTTGAAGACCGCGAACTCGGGCTATCTGACCCGCCGCCTCGTCGACGTGGCGCAGGATTCGATCATCACCGAAGTGGATTGCGGCTCGCAGGGCGGCATCCGCATGCGGGCGATTCTCGACGCGGGCCAGGTCGTCGCCTCGCTCGTCAGCCGCATCCTCGGCCGCACCGCGGCGGAGGACATCCGCGACCTCGAAGGCGGCGTCATCGTCAGCGCCGGCGAGATGGTTCAGGAGTGGCACGTCGAGCGCATCAACACGGCCGGCGTCCAGGAAGTGAAGATCCGCTCAGTGCTGACCTGCGAGGCCAAGAATGGCGTTTGCGGCACCTGCTACGGTCGCGACCTCGCCCGCGGCACCCCTGTCAACATGGGTGAGGCGGTCGGCGTCATCGCGGCCCAGTCGATCGGCGAGCCGGGCACCCAGCTCACCATGCGCACCTTCCACATCGGCGGCGCGGCGCAGATCGGCGCGGATTCCTCTTTCATCGAGTCCAATTTCGATGGCGTGGTGAAGTTCCGCAATCCCTCGATCGCCCGCAACTCCGACGGCGACCTCATGGTCATGGCCCGCAACGTCGCGGTCGTGATCGTCGGTCCCGACGGCGCCGAGCGTTCGGTCCACCGCGTGCAATATGGCGCGCGCCTGAAGGTGGCGGAAGGCGACAAGATCCGCAGGGGGCAGCGCATCGCTGAATGGGATCCCTACACCCGTCCGATCCTCACCGAGGTCGACGGCGTGGTGGCCTTCGAGGATCTGGTCGACGGCCTCTCGATCTCCGAAGCGGTCGATGAATCGACCGGCATCGCCAAGCGCGTCGTCATCGACTACCGCCTCAACCAGCGGTCGGCCACCCTCAAGCCCGCGATCCTCATTAAGGGCGCCGACGGCAAGGTCGCCAAGCTGGCGCGCGGCGGCGACGCCCGCTATTCGCTGCCTGTCGAGTCGATCATCGGCTTCGACCCCGGCTCAACCGTGAAGGCGGGCGACATCATCGCGCGCATCTCGATGGAATCGGCCAAGACCCGCGACATCACCGGCGGTCTGCCGCGCGTCGCCGAACTCTTCGAAGCGCGTCGTCCGAAGGATTGCGCGATCATCGCGGAGGTCGCCGGCACCGTGAAGTTTGGCCGCGACTACAAGAACAAGCAGCGCATCAGCATCGTCCCGCATGAAGAAGGCGTGGAGGAAGTCGAATATCTGATCCCCAAGGGCAAGCACATCCATCTGCAGGACGGCGACGTCGTGGAGAAGGGGGATTACATCGTCGACGGCAATCCCGCGCCGCATGACATTCTGGCCATCAAGGGCGTGGAGGAGCTTGCCGCTTACCTCGTCAACGAGATCCAGGAAGTCTATCGTCTGCAGGGCGTCATCATCAACGACAAGCATATCGAGGTGATCGTTCGTCAGATGCTGCAGAAGATCGACATCGTCGATCCCGGCTCCACGGAGTTCCTCGCTGGCGAGCAGGTCGACAAGCTCGATCTCGAGCGCGCCAATGCGAAGGCTCTGGAGGAGGGCGGCCGCGCCGCCTCCGGCACGCCTGTGCTCCTTGGCATCACCAAGGCCAGCCTGCAGACGCGTTCCTTCATCTCCGCCGCCTCCTTCCAGGAGACGACGCGCGTCCTCACCGAAGCCTCCGTCAATGGCAAGGTGGATACGCTTGAGGGGCTCAAGGAGAACGTCATCGTGGGCCGCCTGATCCCGGCGGGCACGGGCGCCGCCATGGCCAAGCTGCGCCGCATCGCCGTCGTCCGCGACGAGATGATCCTCGCCCAGAAGGCCCAGTCCTCGACTGCGCCCATGCCGCGCCTGCCCGCCGCCGAATAAGGGGCGGGGCCGATCCGGACCATCAAGGGGTCGCCTTCGGGCGGCCCCTTTTTCATTCGCCATCCTTTCGTCGTCTGCGCGCCGAATTTCCGCTTTTCCCCTGGTCCAGATTGAACGCGCGGGCCAGTGACGCGTTGAGAGCAAGCGGAGCGGGGCCCGCGCCCCTTCGTCTCCACGAAAGGCGTTCCACCATGGGCATGGCTGATCTGATCGACTTTGAGGATGGGCCAGCCCTCGCGCCCCTTCTGGAGGGCGCCCGCGCCCGGGGCGTGGCTGACGCGCTGGAGATGGCGGGGCAGGCGGCGATCCTGCTCAGCGGGGCAGGGGAGGTGCTCCACGCCGGGGAGAGCGCCAAGCCCCTCCTTGGCGCCGGCCTGCGCCTTGCGGAGGGCCGCCTGGAATTGAAAGACGCCCGGGCGAAGGGGTTTGACGGTCTTCTGGCTGTCGCCCTGGACGGGGAGGGGCCGCCACATGGCGAGGGAATCATCCTCCCGGCGCCTGATGGCGGGGCGATCCGCATGCGAATCCTTCCCTTCCATGGCGGAAAAAAGAATCCGGCCCAACTTTTGAAGGCCATCGTGTTGCTTGAACGCCTCAACCCGCCCTCCCCAAACATGGTTGACAAGGCCTGAAAACCGGGGCGGATGAGAAGATCCCCGGGCGAACACTCTTTTCTGGGGGTCGGAAACGGGCCGCTTGCGTTTTCGGGGTTGACGTCCGCCAGCGACACCGCTAGACACCGGCTACTTCTTGGCAGACGGTCGAACGTCAGAGCTTCCAGCGCGCCTCGCGCAGGAACACAGGACCTTCGATACCTTGCCAGACCATCACGACTGACAAGTCGAACGATCGGGTTCATGAACGTGGCGCAAGCTGCGGTCCTCTGATGAAGACGCGCCAGCGGCGAATTGCCGTAGGCGCGATTCGTTTTGCGCAGGTTCTCCCGCGTGAACGACCGAATTCACCGAGCATGGACCCAGCAGGGCGATGCTCAAGCGAAGCCTGGACCGAGGCGAGTAAACGATGCCGACGATCAGCCAGTTGATCCGCAAGCCGCGGCAACAGAAGACCTACCGCGAGAAGGCCCGTCACATGCAGGCGTGCCCGCAGAAGCGTGGCGTGTGCACCCGCGTCTATACGACGACGCCGAAGAAGCCGAACTCCGCGCTCCGCAAGGTCGCGAAGGTTCGTCTAACCAATGGCTTCGAAGTCATTGGCTACATTCCTGGCGAAGGCCACAACCTTCAAGAGCATTCCGTGGTCATGATCCGCGGCGGCCGCGTCAAGGATCTTCCGGGCGTTCGCTATCACATCCTGCGCGGTGTGCTCGACACCCAGGGCGTCAAGGATCGTAAGCAGCGTCGTTCGAAGTACGGCGCGAAGCGTCCGAAGTAAGGGGAATACACGATGTCCCGTCGTCATAGTGCTGAAAAGCGCGAAGTCATCCCGGACGCCAAGTTCGGCGATATCATCCTCGCAAAGTTCATGAACTCCATCATGTATGATGGAAAGAAGTCTGCGGCCGAAGCGATCGTTTACGGCGCTTTTGACATCATCGAGCAGAAGTCGAAGCAGGAGCCCCTGCCTCTCTTCAAGCAGGCTCTCGAGAATGTCGCTCCGGCTATCGAGGTTCGTTCTCGTCGTGTTGGCGGCGCCACCTATCAGGTTCCCGTCGAAGTGCGCACCGAGCGTCGGCAGGCTTTGGCGATCCGCTGGATCATCACCGCCGCCCGCGGTCGCAATGACAAGACCATGGTCGACCGTCTCTCTGCTGAGTTGATGGATGCGGCAAATAACCGTGGCAACGCGGTCAAGAAGCGCGAAGACACGCACCGGATGGCTGAAGCCAACCGCGCCTTCTCGCACTAT
>CANGFT010000097.1 GCA_947453205.1 Beijerinckiaceae bacterium
AACCCCCTGCAGCACCTCCGAACGTCTCATCGCGAAGCCCTCCCGGGCTCCCATGAAAACCGGACAGATCGCGCGCTACAAAAACCGGACAGATCGTGAGCTTGCTACAGCCCCCCAGAGACGCTCTTGCGCCCCCGATCAAAGCGGATTAGGTTTCTCTGAGAGCCGAGGGGTGCCGCACGGTTTGCGGCTGAGATCATACCCGTCGAACCTGATCTGGTTAAGGCCAGCGGAGGGAAGGCGAAGCGGGACCAGAGCGTCCCATCTGCGACTGCCTCCGACATGAAACAACATGGCCGTCGCCTTCGGGCGCGGCGCCTGGAGGACGCTATGAACGTGCAGCCCAAGCCCGGCACACTCGTGCCAGAAACCGTGACCACCGGCCCGCTGACCGGATCCCAGAAGGTCTATTATTCGCCGCAGGGCCATCCCGAACTGCGCATCCCCTTCCGCGAGATCAAGCTGACCGATCCCAACGAGCCTTCGGTGCGCGTCTATGACGCCTCCGGCCCCTATACGGAGACGGACGCCCGCATTGATCTGGCCAAGGGTCTGCCGCTGATCCGCGAGGCCTGGCTGTCGAAGCGCGAGGGCCTCGAGACCTATTCCGGCCGCGCCGTGAAGCCCGAGGACAATGGCGATGTGAGCGCCGACAAGCTGGTGTCCCCCTGCCCCGCCAATCGCCAGCCGCGCCGCGGCCTCGATGGCAAACTTGTGACCCAGTATGAATTCGCCCGCGCCGGCATCATCACCGAAGAGATGATCTATGTGGCGCATCGCGAGAACCTCGGCCGTGAGCAGATGCTGGAAGGCGCGGAAGCCCGCGTCGCCGACGGCGAGAGCTTCGGCGCCTCGGTTCCCGCCTTCGTGACGCCGGAATTCGTGCGCGACGAGATCGCGCGCGGCCGCGCCATCATCCCCTGCAACATCAACCATCCCGAACTCGAGCCGATGATCATCGGCCGCAACTTCCTCGTGAAGGTCAACGCCAACATCGGCAATTCCGCCGTGACCTCCTCGGTCGCCGAAGAAGTCGAGAAGATGGTCTGGTCGACGCGCTGGGGCGCGGACACGGTCATGGATCTGTCCACCGGCCGCAACATCCACAACATCCGCGACTGGATCTTGCGCAACTCGCCCGTGCCGATCGGCACGGTGCCCATGTATCAGGCGCTGGAGAAGGTCGGCGGCGATCCCATCAAGCTGACGTGGGAGATCTTCCGCGACACGCTGATCGAGCAGGCCGAGCAGGGCGTGGATTATTTCACCATCCATGCGGGCGTGCGCCTCGCCTATGTGCCGCTGACCGCCAAGCGCGTGACCGGCATCGTGTCGCGCGGCGGCTCGATCATGGCGCGCTGGTGCCTCGCCCACCACAAGGAGAGCTTCCTCTACACCCACTTCGACGAGATCTGCGACATCATGCGCAAGTATGACGTCTCCTTCTCGCTGGGCGACGGGCTGCGCCCCGGCTCCATCGCCGACGCGAACGACCGCGCCCAGTTCGCCGAGCTCGAGACCCTTGGCGAACTCACCAAGATCGCCTGGGAGAAGGGCTGCCAGGTCATGATCGAAGGGCCCGGCCATGTGCCGATCCACAAGATCAAGATCAACATGGAGAAGCAGCTCAAGGAGTGCCACGAGGCGCCCTTCTACACGCTTGGACCGCTGACGACCGACATCGCGCCGGGCTATGACCACATCACCTCGGGCATCGGCGCGGCGATGATCGGCTGGTTCGGCTGCGCCATGCTCTGCTATGTCACCCCGAAGGAGCATCTGGGCCTGCCGGACCGCGACGATGTGAAGGTGGGCGTCATCACCTATCGCATCGCCGCCCATGCGGGCGACCTCGCCAAGGGCCATCCCGCCGCGCAGCTGCGCGACGACGCCCTCTCGCGGGCGCGCTTCGACTTCCGCTGGGAGGACCAGTTCAACCTCGGCCTCGATCCGGACACGGCGCGTTGCTACCACGACGAGACCCTGCCGAAGGACGCGCACAAGGTCGCGCATTTCTGCTCGATGTGCGGGCCGAAGTTCTGCTCCATGAAGATCACGCAGGATCTGCGCGTGGAGGCGCAGGCGCTGCTCGACAATGAAAAGGCCGTGCTCGATGGCATGGCCGAGAAGAGCAAGGAATTCCTTGAGGGCGGCGCCGCCCTCTATGTGAAGTCCTGATCTGAGAAGGCGGGCGCCGGAACAGCGCGCCCGCCATTTCCTTCCATTGTGACGTCTGTCCCGGGCCATTCGCCCGAACGCATCTCCACGCCTGTGAGGTCGCCATGAACGCCTTCAATCATCACCCCACCCGCCGCTCCCTGACGCGCCTCATCGGCGCCGCAGCGGGCACGGTCGCCATGCCCTCCATCCTGCGCGCCCAGCAGAGCGTGATCCGCATCGGCGTGCTCGGCGATCTCTCGGGCTATTCCATGGAGATCGGCGGGCCCGGCGCAGTGCTCGCCGCCCGCATGGCGGTGGAGGACCATGGCTCAAAAGCCGCAGGCATGGCGGTGGAGGTGCTGCAGGCGGATTTCCTCAACAAGCCCGACGTCGCCTCGCAGATCGCGCGGCGCTGGTTCGACGTGGACGGCGTCGACGCCATCACCGATCTGCCCAATACGCCCTCGGCGCTGGCGGTGGCCCGGCTCGGCAAGGAGCGCGAGCGCGTCATTCTCGTGGCCGAGGCCGCGACGCCGGAGCTCACGACCGCGCAATGCTCCCCCACCACCATGCACCATGCCGACGACACCAATGCGCTGGCCGCAGGCACGGCGAAGGCGCTTCTGGAGCAGGAGCTGAAGAGCTGGTTCTTCCTGACGGCGGACTTCGGCTTCGGCCATCAGATGCAGGCCTCGGCCGAGCGCGTGGTGCGCGAGGGCGGCGGCACGGTGCTGGGCGCCGTGCGGCACCCGCTGGCGGCCTCCGACTTCAGCTCCTTCCTCCTGCAGGCGCAGTCCTCGAAGGCGCAGGTCATCGCCCTCGCCAATGTGGGCGAGGACACGACCACCGCCATCAAGCAGGCTGCGGAATTCGGCCTGACCAAGGGGCCGCAGGTCATCGCCGGGCTCCTCATGGTCATCAGCGACATCAAGGCTCTGGGCCTTGATGTGGCCAAGGGCCTCTATGTGACGGAGGGCTTCTATTGGGACGCCAATGACAAGGCGCGCGACTTCGCCAAACGCTTCGCCGCGCGCAACGGCGGCAAGGTTCCCACCAAGGCCCATGCGGCCAATTACATCGGCGTGCGCCACTATCTCGACGCCGTGGACGCGGCGGGGAGCAAGGCGCCGCAGGCGGTCATGGCGAAGATGCGCGAACTGCCCATCGACTATCTCGGCAAGCCCGCGCGCATGCGCGAGGACGGGCGCGTCATCTATGATCTCGATCTCTACCAGGTGAAGAGCCCGCAGGAATCGAAAGGCGCCTACGACTATTACAAGCCCGTCCGCCGCATCGTCGGCGATCAGGCCTTCGCGCCGGTGGACAAGGCGGCCTGCGCCATGCTGGCGGCGAAGTGATCTGATCCGTCAGAGGGCGCGGGGAGCCTGCGCGTCAAGAGGCGTCAGGTCCGGTGGATCGGGTCGATCCATTTGACGGCTTCTGGCGCCTCGACCGGCTCGATGTCGAGGTTGACAGCGGTCGCCTGACCATCGGAGCGCACCAGCACGCATTCCAGCGTCTCGTCATCGCTGGCGTTGATCTCCTGATGTGGCACATAGGGCGGCACGAAGATGAAGTCGCCCGCCCCCGCCTCGGCGATGAATTCGAGCTTTTCGCCCCAGCGCATCCGCGCCTTGCCGCGCACCACATAGATCACGCTTTCAAGCGGCCCGTGGTGATGGGCGCCCGTTTTGGCGCCGGCATGGATGCTGACCGTGCCGGCCCAGAGCTTTTGCGCGCCCGCACGGGCGAAGTCGATGGCCGCCGCCCGGTTCATGCCGGGGGTCTGGGCGGTGTTGGGGTCAAGGCTGTCCGCCGGGATCACCCGGACCCCATCATGTTTCCAGCGTGGCTCGACCGTCATCGCGCTCTCCCTCGAACAGACCCTACTGCTGATAGACCTTGCGCACCTCTTCGGTGATGTCGGCGGGCAGGTCGCTCACCTGCGCGACGAGCTTCTGCAGATCCTCGCCCTTCATGGGCTCGAAGCTGACGCGCATCTTCTCAACGTCCGCCTTGAATTCTGGATCCTGCATGGTCGCATCGAAAGCGCGGCGCAGGGCCGTCACGCGGTCGGCGGGAACGCCTGGCGTGGTGAAGAAGGCCGCGCCCACTTCGGTGGCGTTGAGAACCGCCTCGAGCACGCGCTTTTCCTGAGGGTTGCGCGCGAATTCGAGCGCGGAGGGCACATCCGGCAATTCAGCGATGCGCGACAGCGAGAACTGCACCGGCAGGGTCACGAAGCCCTCAGGCGTCCAGCTGGGATGGGCGGTCTTGAGCGCCTCCCAGGCGGTGGAATGGCCCTCGACCTCGCCGCGCTCGACGGCCAGCATGGCCTCGCTGGAGCCCTTGTAGCCCATGATGAGCTTATATTTCGTGCCGAACATATTGTTCATGACGGTCGGATAGATCGACACCGTCGAGCCGACGCCGGTGCCCGCCAGCGTGACCTCGGTCTTCTGGGCGTCGGCGACCGTCTTCACGGGCGACTTGGCCGAGACCATCACGATGTTGACGAGCGGCGAGATGCGGCCGACCCAGTTGTATTGCGCGGTCTTGAAGCGCACGCCGGAGGTGCCGAGCTTCTCGTCGAGCGCGATGGTGGGCGCGCAGATGGAGATGGAGAGCCCATCCTTGGCGGCGACGGTGGCCATATGGTTGGCGGCGAGGAAGCTGCCCGCGCCCGGCATGTTGCGGGCGACGATGGCCGGCTGCCCCGGAATATGCTTGCCCAGATGGGTCGACAGCAGCCGCGCATAGACGTCGTTGCTGCCGCCCGGAGGGTAGCCGATGATGAGCTCAACCGACTTGCCCTTGTAAAAGGCTTCGACGGCGGAGGCCTGCGGCGCCTGGGCTTGCGCCGACGTCGCGCCAGCGGCGCATCCGGCGAGAAACAGGCCTGCGGCGGCTTTCATCCAGACATTCATGACTTATAGCCCCCCGAGGGGCCTCCCTGATGGTCAAGCTGTTCTACACCGGGCGCCGCCGTCGGTCACGCGCCAGCCGCCAGAAAAGGCTGAATATGCCGCGGGATGCGGGAGGAGAGGGCCCGAAAGGACAATCGGCGGCCCGCAGGCGCAAACGCTGCTTGACACCACAAGCCCCCCCACCCTATACCCCGCGTGCTTCACGGCGCAGACATGATCCGCGTCGCCGGGGCGGAGTAGCTCAGCTGGCTAGAGCAGAGGAATCATAATCCTTGTGTCGGGGGTTCGAGTCCCTCCTCCGCTACCATTTTTACCCTTTGAAATCATATTGTTAGCGTAGGGCGAACCTGTGCTAGCGTATCCAAATCTTGTTGGACACCTTGTGGACACTTCTGCACCGTGCGGAGCCGTAGCCACCCCGCCCCCAGCAGCCCAAGATGAACCTCGCGTCCAAACTGTCAGCCCCCACAGCGCCTAAAACGGTTGCCCAGCAGCCCTGCTGAAGCAACAGTGCCGCTACTGTTTTCCCACACCACAGACGCTAATGCCCAAACCGGTGGATGCAAGCCGCACTCTGCTCAATGGCAGGATTGTGCTCAGCAAACGAGCAAGAAGCCGACTGAACCGCCCCGGGTTTGCCGGAGGCTCCAACTCCTGAGTAGGATGGAGCGTCATGAGCAAAACAACGAACAAATTCTCACCTGAAGTCCGCGAGCGGGCGGTCAGACTTGTGCTGGACAACGAGGCTCAGCACGGAACACGCTGGCA
>CANGFT010000098.1 GCA_947453205.1 Beijerinckiaceae bacterium
CGCATGTCTGCGACGCTCTTCTTGTTTCTTCGGCCTCACTCAGAAGCGATAGTTCAGGCCAGCACGGATCGACTGGGTCTTAAACTTGCTGTCGAATGTGAGGTCGCTCCCCAGAGGACCGGGCATGAAGACCGACTTTTCACCCAAATCGACATACATATATTCAAGCTTGGCGCTGATATTCTGCGAAAGCGCATATTCGGTGCCAGCACCGACAGCCCAGCCAGTGCGGGTCTGGGTCGCGGTGCGATTGTCGGAGTCACCGATCTCCGTCACATTCGTCAGCGAACCCTTGATGCTGCCAAAAGCATAGCCCGCCGTGCCATAGACGAAGAAGCGATCCATGCTAAGGCCTGCGCGAGCGCGCACGGTGCTCAACCAGTTAACCGTGGCACTTGGAATGGAAGGATAATTGCTGGTCGGGTCGAGCGCTGCGCCAGAGCCATTCGCATTGCCACCGACAATATCGGCTTCGAGACCGACGATCCAATTGCCTGACTGGACATTATATCCAGCCGTCCCACCAGCCATCACACCATCGACGTCGAACTCGGTGAGAGTGACGCCGGAGATCGAATTCTTCGTCTTGCCAAAGCTATAAGCGCCCACAACGCCGATATAAAAGCCATTCCAGCTGAAGGGCGCGGCCACGATTGCGGGAACTGCAGCCCCCTTCTTGGAGGGCAAATCAGCCGCAAAAGCGCAGGTGGACGCTGCAACAGCAGTCGCGATGGTGAGAAGCTTCTTGATCATCATGGGAAAGATACTCAGAGTTGAGGAAACTATGCGCTTTGCATAATCTATCTTTCCTCTCAAATACTGTTACATTTTCGAAAGCATTCTCCCTGTTGCCAAATTCCAACACCTGCGCGCGGCAATCAGGCCTATGGGGCCTGGCAGAGGAACAGATGCTTTTTGCTTGCCGCGCCCCAATCAATCTGTGCGCAAAACTTGATCATCACAGTGAATTGAGGCCCGCAAATACCTTCCAGATAGGTCTGCAGCCTCTCGGCGGTGTCGGGTTCTGGCACGGGGGCCACAATCTCAACTGTGACTGTATCGCTGGATATTTGGCGCACCCGGAGGTCCTCATATCGGACGATCTCTTGGAGAAGCTGTGCTGCCAGAAAGAAGGGGCGACGGCGCCCGTCAGGAAGTTTGAGGGTCGCGGCAACGCGTCCATGAAGATGGGTGATCACCGTCCCTTCGTGGCCGCAAGGGCATCGATCCTTGAGCTCGCCAAGGTCTCCGACATCATAACGGATGAAGGGTGTTGCATAAGTGTGTAGCCCTGTAACGAGAAGATTGCGGCACTCTCGCCCATCAATCTCAACCGCCAGATCCCCCGCCTCTACGAGAACGTTGCTCTCGGCAACATGGAAGAAACCTTTGTGGTGGCGGCATTCCGAACCAATCAAACCGACCTCTTCACATGAATAACTTGACGTATGGTCGATGCCGCTTTGCGCGAGAGCTTCAATCACCGCTGGCGACGTCGCTTGCCCATAAGTGACGACGAGTCTGGTGTCGAATTGCTTGAAAATGCTGGCACCTTTGAGCGAAACCATCGCTTCAAGGAACTGTGGCAAGCACACAATATAATGCGCTTTATAGGACGATAGTTTTGTAATGATCCGGTCAAAATCTAAACTGAAATAGTGAAGCTCCGCATTTTTGCCCGTTTGAAAAATACGAGAGAGCGAACCGGCAAAAGTTTTTTCGTCCGTAAAAGAAAAACGCGGCTTGCGGGGGTCATAGTGAAAGCGGCAACGGTTGAGAGAAATATCCCGATCTTCGATTAAATACTGCGCAAAGGCTCTGACCTCATTAAAGATCGCATTGGCGCTTGTAGCGTGAAAATTGACGGGCTCTCCGGTCGAGCCAGACGTTGCGCGGGAGAGAAGCTGGATTTGATCTTTGGCGGAAAGAAGCGAGCCTTCGTCCGCAATTTGCTGGTTCACTTCGGTACGGGTTAGCGCGGGCAATTTGTCGAAGGAGGATGCAGAAATCTTGCGAGCCTCAAGTCGCTCACGCCAAAATTTTGAACGTTGCTTGGCATGATTGAGAAGATTGTTGAGTTGCGCCTTTTGCCATTGCCTTCTGGCAGAACGAGGCCCCGTCTCCAGAAAAATAATCTCCATGAGAAGATGAAAGGCAGGCTTGTCTTCAGGCTTGATAATGTTGAACGGCAATGAAGAAAAAGCATCTGATGTGGTGGGAAAGTGAAGAAACGAAACCATCGCCAGCGCCCCTCTAAGTAGGGCTGAACTATAGGCCGCAGCAAAGGGTCAGGCTAGATAATCTATTCAAATCGAATTAAATTCTATGCTAATTGTGTCTCTAGTTCCTTTGTTCCCTCGAAGAAGCACCAAAGTAACGCTCATGAAACAATTCTCGATCGTTCTTTCTGTTCCTGCATCAGGGAATCAGTCTCGCTGCCTGCTTGCCGTCTCAAAGGCTCTGAGTGGCTGAGTGACCCCCCAAGTCATGGCACTGGTTTGGTGCGTGACCTTGGGATCTTTCATGACCAGACGAGTGTATCCAGTGGATAGGCCATTGCCGTCCCATCTTGCGATCACGATAGAACCGGCGGGCGACATGCTCCTCGCAGGCGCAGCCTCTGCTCTTCCAATGCGCAATAGGTCAGTCCATTTTGCTGCGGCAACTTAAACGGGTCTTACCGCCACGCGAGACTGTTGCGAGCTTGTCCTTGAGAAGAGCTGCCTATCGAGTGCCATTGAACCCTCCATCAATGGAGAGGTGTCGCCTGAGATTTGCGCGAGACAACGACTTGAATGTTCAATATTTTATTCGTCTCGACGTGATATTAAAAAAACTTCTCATGTGTATCGGGTGAGGCTGGGTGAGGCAAAGTGCAATGGTCAATACGATTCTCAAACGGATTGAGGCAAGCGCCAAGTTTTTCCCCAAGCGACCAGCGATCATTTTGCCTGACAGGATGATCAACTATGAAATGCTTTTAGGCGGCATCTTCTCTGTTCAGGCCATCATCCATGAGCTTCGTCTCACACGAGATTTACCAGTTGGACTGCTGGTTGATAATCCGATTCGTCACATCATTATATTTTTGGCGCTTATGCGCAGTGGGATTACCGTCACATCGATGCGTAGAGAGCATATTGACGAAAATAACGTCAATAATCAGATCGTCATCACTGATCACGACCATGTCTTTGGACCTGTCAAAGTGGTATCGGTTCGTGATGATTGGTTTACAAAAAGCAATGTCGACACGTTCGGTGAACTTCCTTTTGAGAACAACAGAATTGCTCGAATTTATTTTACCTCCGGCTCAACCGGTTATCCAAAGGCGATTGGTTGTTCATTCGCTGCAATTCATAAGCGGATCGAGGAAATTCAGTTTGCAGGGATTGGCAGTGGGGACAGGTTTCTTATTACCTATGGTCTCAGCAATGCTGCTCTTAAATATGCTTTAAAAACGCTCGCTGATGCTAAGACCCTGGTTTTTTCAAAGATTGAAGATGCACTCGACATGGTGCTGACTTACGGCATTGATGAAATAAGGTGTTCTGCTGTTCAGGCAGAGGCGCTTATTAAAGTTCAAAAAGAATTTCGCTATCCAGTGTCAATCAAAACCATATCAACTGGTGGGGGCCGATTGCTGTTTGAAACGGCGAATATGTTGCGCCAACTATTTGGTTGCGAAATCATCAACACGTTGATTTCCACAGAGGGCGGCTTGGTCGCTCTTGCCAGAGGAGATGTGTTGAGTGATCGACAGATAAAGGGAAATTGTTTTTTGCCGATGGCAACTGTCGAGGTTCTTCCCCTATCAGATCGTCCAGACGAAAGTGAAGGCCGCATCCGCATCCAATCCAACTCAATGGCTTGGCCTTTTACAGGCAACTTGACTGAAACGGATGAAGTCAAAGGCGATGGTTGGTTTTATCCGGGTGATCTTGGATATATCGATCATGATGGCCTATTAATACTTACAGGGCGCATCGACGAAGTGATCAATATCGGTGGTGTGAAATTCGCCCCCGAAGTGGTTGAAGAAAAACTGAAGGCTCATCCAGAGCTAGATGATGTAGCTGTGGTGCGTGTCACTTTTGACGGCAATATCACGCATCCATGTATTGCCATTGTCAGCGCGGCCAATATCACTTTGGACGAACTCAACAATTGGCTGCCCAATCAACTGACTGGCGAACTCAGAACCGTTCAATTTCACAAGATGATAAAAGTAGACGCGATCCCAAAAACCGGAACGGGTAAGATCGCCAGAAACGAAATCCGAAAGCTTTTCCAGCAGTAACGCCCGACGATCATACATGCAGAGCGGCGGCCGCAGCAGCTTGCGGTTGCAAGCGTGAGGGCTGACATCAAGAGCTGGAGAAATTTGGTGGAGCCAGACGGAATCGAACCGACGACCTCTTCAATGCCATTGAAGCGCTCTCCCAACTGAGCTATGGCCCCACGTTTGTCTCGCGAGCGAGACGGTCTTGCACGATCCCTTGGGAAGGACCGGGGCGCCCCGCTGCAAAGTCAGGGTGCGGGCGGGTGTATAGCTGGATCGTTCCCCCTTCACAAGCCCGCTCGGCAGAAAAACATTTTTCCTTGCCGAGCTGCCTGAAAAGCAGGGGGATCAGCCCTCTTCGTCGTCTTCGATATCGCCATCTATGAGGTCTGCGACGTCATCCGTATCGCCCTCTTCCTCTTCCAGGAAGGTTTCGTCGGCCACATCGTCTTCGATTTCGATGTCGTCATCGGCGACCACCACGGCCTTCTCGTCAGCGGCGTCAGCATCTTCCAGCGACACCAGCTCAACATTGCCTGTATCGCCTTCAGCGTCATCGTCCGCCACGGGGGCGCGCGCCGCCGCCCGGCTCAGGGCCACCGGCTGGAACGTGGTTCCGCATTTGGGGCACACGATGGGATCGCGTGCGAGATCGAAGAATTTCGCGCCACAGCTTTGGCACTGGCGCTTCATGCCAAGATCAGGTTTCGCCACTGTGTGATGACCTCTACAAATGGGCTGGATTCGCGAACCTGCGACGGGCTTTCGGCGCGCGAATGCTGCGGTTGTCAGCCCCGGTTAGTCGGGCGCGCGTCGCCTGTCAAATGAGAAAATGCTTTATGGAGCCCCCGCGCCGCCGTCCTCCCGGCCTTTCGTGACAGAAGGCCGCAGGCCATGCTACGACCCCGGCCATTGGATCGCCCTGAAGAGGTACCTGTGTCCGCCGCACCCACGTCCCAAGCACCCGGCCCTTCCCACGGCCACGCCCCCGCCAGTCCGCTGGCTGCGCGCAAATCAACGGCGCTCACTGGTCGTCTGCGGCCCCCGGGTGACAAGTCGATCTCTCATCGCGCCCTGATCATGGGCCTCCTCGCCGTGGGCGAGACCATGATCGAGGGCCTGCTGGAGGGGGATGACGTGTTGCGCACGGCCGAAGCCTGCCGGGCGCTGGGTGCGAAGGTGGAGCGGCTGGGCCCCGGCCACTGGCGCGTCGAGGGCGCGGGGCTGGGCACCCTGGCGACCCCCCACGAGACCATGGACTTGGGCAATGCGGGCACGGGCACGCGCCTGATGATGGGCGTGGTCGGCGGCCACGCCATCACCGCCACCTTCGATGGCGACGCCTCTCTGCGCAAGCGCCCCATGCGGCGCATTCTGGATCCGCTGACCCTCATGGGCGCCGAAGTGGTGTCCGAGGCCGAAGGCGGGCGAGTGCCCGTCACCCTGAAGGGCGCGAGCGATCCCACCCC
>CANGFT010000099.1 GCA_947453205.1 Beijerinckiaceae bacterium
CCCCGTCCGCTAAAACGGCCGACCCTCCCCACAGGGGGGGAGGGTAATTAACGCGCTTGATTCCAGAGGTTTGCGCGACACGCCAGCAGCTCCCCGCCCCCTTGTGGGGAGGGGTGAGGGGTGGGGGTCGTGAGGGCTTGCGAGGTGAGCGTCCTTTGCAACATTGCTCCCGACCAGCATGCGCAGACCCCCACCCCGTCCGCTGAAGCGGCCGACCCTCCCCACAGGGGGGAGGGTTATAATCACCCGCGATTTCAGAGTTTTAAGAAAAGTTGAGGGGCTTTCAGCCCCACAGCTCCTTCGTCGCGAGCCTTGCGCCTTCCGCAAGCGACTCGAACTTCGCCCAGACGATTTCGGGCTCGATCTCCGGGCGCTCGCCGGGACGCAGCGTGGAGGCGAAGCCGCAGTCGGAGCTGGCGATCACGCTGTCACGGCCAACGAGCTTCGCGATCTTCAGGATGCGCTCGGCCACGAGTTCGGGATGCTCCACGATCACTGAAGCATGGGTGATGCAGCCGGGCATCAACACGCGGCCCGCCGGCAGCTTCACATGCTCCCACACGCGCCACTCATGTTCGTGACGGGGATTGGCCATTTCGAAGGAATAATACTTCGCCTTGATCGTCACGATGAGGTCGGCGAGATGCTTCATCTCCATGTCGCTGGTGCGCGGGCCCATGTTGACGCCATAGCAGGTGTGGTGGCGCACGCGGTCTTCGGGGATGTTGCGCAGGGCGTGGTTGAGCGCCTCGATGCGCTTGCGCGCCCAGGCGCGGGCCTGATCGACGGTCTCCTCCGGCGCCAGCATATAGTGCATGGCGAGGCGGGGATCGTCGATCTGCACGCAGAAGCCCGCTTCGACGATGGCCTCATATTCATGGCGCAGCGCCTCGGCCACCGCCTCGATATGCTCGTCTTCGGTTTTATAGAAATGGTTCTCCATCAGGCCTGCGCAGCTCGAGGGCGAGACCGAGGGCATGAAGACATCCACGGGATCGACGCCCACCAGCGCCGCCTTGAGGTTGGCGAGGTCAGCCTTCAGCGGCTCGAGATTGGCGTAGGTGATGGGGGCGGTGCAGGCCCAGCGCGCTTGCGCGGAGCCCGAATGGGCGCCGTCGCGGTAGAAGGTCGGGAAGGCCATGTTCTCGCGCGTGCGGCGCTCGCCCGGCAGGCCCTTGATGGGGGTGATGCCGCCGAGCCGCTCGGTGGCGTAGAGCTGGAAGCTGGTCTTGGACTGTTCGCCATCGCTCACGATGTCGATGGCGACGTCCATCTGCTTGCGCACGGTGGCGGCGACGGCGGCCTTGGTCTGGGCCTGCATGTCGGCGGGGTCATAGGGCTGCTTGGTCATGCGGGCGAAGAGCAGCGCCGAGAGCGCGTCCGGGCGTGGCAGGCTGCCCGTGTGGGTGGTGAGGATGCGCCTGGAGCCTTCACTGAGCCGCGACATGTCTTCTCCCTGAATTCGCGTTTTGATGGCTCATCTTTAGCGTGGACGCATCAAGGGCGAAACCACAATTTCAGGCGCTCAAGGTGGGCATTCGCCCAGCGAGGCCTCAGCCAAGCCGCGCAAGGGCGGGGAAGGTCTCCAGCAGCCAGAAGGACATCGATTGCATGCCGCCTGTCAGGAAGGCGACGCCGGTCAGCACCAGCAGCACGCCGACCATCTTCTCCACCTTGCCGAAATGGCGCGAGAATCGCCTGATGAAGCGGAAGAAGGGCTCGATGGCCAGCGCCGCCGCCAGAAAGGGCAGGCCAAGCCCCGCCGAATAGACCGCGAGCAGCCCCGCGCCTTTCAGCACCGTGTCTTCGGAGCCCGCCACCGCCAGAATGGCCGCAAGGATCGGGCCGATGCAGGGCGTCCAGCCGAAGGCGAAGGCGAGGCCCATGACATAGGCGCCCCAGACGCCCACGGGCTTCTCAACCTGAACCCGCGCCTCGCGATAGAACAGGGCGATGCGCCAGACCCCCAGAAAATGCAGACCCATGGCGATGATGACGAGCCCCGCCGCATAGGACAGAAGGTCGATATGCTGGCGGATGACCTGCCCGAAGACGGAGGCTGTCGCCCCCAGCGCCACGAAGACCGTGGAGAAGCCCAGCACGAAGAGCAGGCCCGCCATCGCCACATCCCGCCGCGCACGCTTTTCGCCTGCGCCCGCAAGCTCCTCCACGGTCGTGCCCGCGATGAAGGTCAGATAGGGCGGGACAAGCGGCAGGACGCAGGGGCTCAGGAACGAGAGCAGCCCGGCCGCCGCAGCCGCAGTCAAGGTGATGTCAGACGCCATCACCCCTTGTAGCGCGTCGCGGGCGCCGGGACAAAGTGCCTGCTTGTTTGCGTCAGAACGCCGCGCGATAGCCCGTCATCAGGCTCACCGAGGGCTGGCTGCTGTAGGCCTGTCCGCGAATGGTGACATTGGCGGTCAGGGCCTGCATGCGGTTGATCTGATAGGAGAGCGCGGCGGTGGCGAAGGGGCTCATGCGCCGCGCCTTGACGGCGCCGGGCAGGGCGAAGGCCTCGAGGCCATAGATTTCGCTGGCGCCCGCATAATCGCTTCTGTCGCTGTAAAAATGATGGTCGATCCCGGCGCCGAGGTGATAGCCGACGTGCTCGCCCACCCAGCCATTGAGGCGCAGGCCCGCCGTGGCCGTGCCGAGGCGTTGGCTGAAGGCCTCGTAGGCGATGGGATAATCGACCGCGCCCGTCCTTGCGCGCTCCTCATAGGCCGCGCGCATGGCCTGCGCATATCGTACGCCCACAAAGGGGGTCGCGGTCAGCCCGTCCGTCCAGGCGAGGCCATAGCCAAGTTCGGCGCCGACCGCATAGCCGTCCAGCCGCGCTTTGCCGGATCCCGCTTCCGTATCGGGGAGCGTCTTGTCGCGGGTCGCGGTCACGGCATCGGCCTTATAGGCGCCGGAGAGCTTCGCCTGCAGGCCGAGGCCGTCAGGGGTCTGGCTGAATCCCAGGAAGGCGCCGAAGGCCGGACGCTGCGGCTCCACCTTCACCCCGGCGGGGCCATTGCGCATCGCGGCCTGATCGATGAAGCCGCCCAGGCGCAGCTGGGGCGACAGTCGCGCTGCGGCCGTCAGCACGCCGGCGCCGTCGCTCCACGCCTCCATGGCGCCATAGCGCGCCTGAAAGGCGATGCAGGCCCCATAGTCGTTGAAGGCGGGGCAATCGTAATCAAGCGCCCCGGCCAGCATCGCCGTGCGTTGGGACAGGGCGGCGCCGAGCGCGCTGCTGTTGGCGGCGAGGGCGCGCTTCGTGTTGGCGGCGTCCGGCCCCACCACGACCGTCAGATCGACCGCGCCGCCCTGATAGCTCAGGGAATAGAGCCGGGCGAAGGCCCCAAGATTGGTGGAGAGGCCGCTGAAGGCGCCGGTCACGCCGCCTGCCGTCAGAACACGATACACGCCGCTCTTGTAGGCTCCGGGCGCGGCGGTGATGTTCAGCACGCCGGCAAGCGCGGCGGAGCCTGCGATGGTGAGGCTCTGCGGCCCTGCGGCGCTCATGCGCATGAACAGCGTGCCTGTGGAGGACTGGGCGAAGCCGCCGCCCAGCACGGCGCCGCCGGTTAGCCCGCGCAGGTCGAGGGCGCCCTCGTTCACGACATTGGCGCTGGAGGCGATGGAGGCCGAGCCGCGCAGGGCGAGCGTCGAGCCCGCCATGACCTTGGTCGGCCCCGTATAGGTGTTGGCGGCGGTCAACGCCAGCGCGCCGCCGCCCTGCACGACCACCTCGCCGGAGGCGGCGCCGTCGGTGATGGGCTTGGCGATGGTGGCGGTCGCGCCGGGGGCGATGTCGAACACCGGATCGCCCGCGACGGAGATCGGATTGGCGATGAGCGTGTCGGCGGTCACCTTCAGGGAGGCGGGAACCGTCGGGCCGCCCGCCAGCGCGAGAAAGCCTGATCCCAGCGCGGCGCTGGAGGAGATGGCGAGGGTCGCGCCCACGCCCACCGTGGTCCCGCCGGAGAATGTGTTGACGCCAGCGAGGGTCGTGGCGCCCGCGCCAAGGATGGAGATGGTTCCCGATCCCGATATGGCGTTGGCCACGGTGAAGGCGTCAGCGCGGTTGAAGGCGAGGGTTGCGTTGTTGGTCACGGCGCCGGACCCGAGCGACCCCGTCGTTCCGCCAGCGCCCACCTGCAATGTTCCAGTGTTGATGGTTGTGGCGCCGCTGTAGGTGTTGGCGCCCGTCAGGACTGTGGTTCCTGAGCCTGCCTGCGTCAGCGTGCCTGAGCCGGATATGGCGTTGGCGATTGTCGCCGTGTCCGAGCGGTTGACGACCAGCGCGCCATTGTTGGCGACCGCGCCTGATCCCAGCGAACCAGTCGTTCCGCCTGCGCCCACCTGCAGGGTTCCGCTGTTGATGCTGGTGGCGCCGCTGTAGGTGTTGGCGCCGGTGAGCACAGTCGTTCCCGCACCCGCCTGCGTCAGCGCGCCCGATCCTGATATGGCGTTTGCGATGGTCGCCGTGTCCGAGCGGTTGACGACGAGCGCGCCGTTATTGGTCACCGCGCCGGACCCCAGCGACCCCCTGGTTCCGCCAGCGCCCACTTGCAGCGTCGCGCCCGCGTCGATGGTGGTGGCGCCTGCATAGGTGTTGGCGCCCGTCAGGATGGTTGTGCCCGGTCCTGAGAAGCCTATGGCGCCATTGCTTGTCGCATCTGACAAGACGCCCGAGAATGTCCCCGTGACGCCGCTCGCCGCATTGATCCTGCTGAGGGACGAGGCGGTGAGCCTGACGTTGTTGTTGTAAGCGCCGGTCTGATCGACGTTGAGCGTTCCCCCGTCGATGGTGAGGTCGACGCTGGCCACGACCCCACTGGCGGATTGCGGGGCGGCCTGAACGATGGTCGTGCTGCCCAGCAGAAGGTTCCAGTTGAGGGCGTTGCCGGAGTCCTGCACCAGTTTCCACATATAGCCGCCCAGCACGCCGGAGCGCGTCGCGCCGATGGCGGCGCTGTTGAGGCCCGTCAGAACGTTGGAATAGATTCCGTTCGCCAGGGTCGAGAGGTTGCTGACCGCGAAGTTGAGGGCCCCGCTGTAAGACGACGCATCAAGTTGGCCGTAATTGCTGGCTGATGTGATGGCGATGTAATAGTTGGTCGGCAGGGCGCCCGTATAGGTCAAAGCTGAGGTCGATCCGCCCTTGTAATTGACGAGCGTGGCGATGGCGCTCTGGTTGTTGATGCCCGCATAGCTGTTGACGCCGGTGAGCGACAAGGCGCCCGCGCCGATCTGCGTGAGAGTCCCTGATCCCGATATGGCGTTGGCTACGGTGAGGGCGTCGGAGCGGTTGAAGA
>CANGFT010000100.1 GCA_947453205.1 Beijerinckiaceae bacterium
ATCACCCCGAACCGTGAATGACATGAATTCCCCCAAAGCCGCGTCTTCGCCGCTGACAGCCGCACTCGTAAAGCGGGCCCGCAGAATTGGAAAGACTGATAGATCAAAACCGGCGGCCTTGCACGTCACAAGGCTGGCGACCTAGGAGGGGCCCAGCACCCGCTTGATGACCTCGGGCGAGGCGGAGCTGGCCTTTCGCAGCAGAGCCTCCGCTTCTGCGCCGCTGACGGGACTGATGTCGAACTGGCTCTTTTCCGCCTCCTTGAGGAACTCGGGGTCGTTCAACGTGGCCATGAAGGCCTCCCGCAGCAGCTTCGCCCGGCTTGCGGGGATGCCGGGGGGCGCCGCGAAGGGCCGCCCGATGATCTCCCGCGCCAGCAGAAAGTCGAGCGCCTGCGCGTCCACCTCATTGCGCGCCCTGGTGCGAATCATGGGCACGCCGGGCAGTTCGGGGAGCGGCTCTGAGCCCGTGTGAAAGAGCACATTGATCTTCTTGTCGCGGAGCCAGTCGGGGTGGGCGGAGCGCATGGAGCCAAGGGTCCAGTAGCCCATCCCCTCGACCTCGCCCTTCTCCATGGCGAGCGCCGCCTCGAGAATGTTGGGATAGCCGGGGATGATCTTGAACTTGGCGCCGGTCAGGTGCCCGACCGCAGTCGGCACGAGCTGTGTGTCGGCGCCGACGCCAGTGCCGGGAATGATGAGCTCTTGTTGCAGAAGATCCTCGAAGGTCTTCACCTTCGCATCATGCCAGGAAACAGCCACGCTCACGCTGCGGCTCATGCTGCCGAGCCAGGTCAGCTTGAGCGGATCAAATCTGAGGTCGGAGCGGCCGAGCATCGGCTCAAAGGGCAGGCCCGAGCCCATGGTGCAGAGGACGGAGCCGTCCTTGGGGGCGATATTATAAAGGTAATCAATGGCCTTGAGCCCCCCTGCCCCTGGCATCCCCTGAACGATGATGGTGGGGTTGCCAGGAATGAAGCGCCCCATGTGCCGCGCCAGCAACCGCGCATAGAGTTCAGACACCCCCGGCGAATAGGAGATGATGTTGATGGTCTGCTTGCGATAGAAGTCCTCATCGGAGGCCTGCGCGCGGGCTCGGTCGATGGCGGGCGTCGCCATGGCCGCCCCCAGCGATGCAGACAGCCCGCGTGTGAAGTCCCTGCGGTTCATCTTGCCCTCCCCTGTCATTTTTATCATTTTGCTCATCATATCGCAGATCGCGGGAGTGTCGATGTCCAGGGCGGCCACTCGCCGCATTGCGGCGGACGCGGCTTCCTGAGAAACTGAGAAAAAATAAGCCAAAGGGGAGTCGCTCGGCCATGACGCCTGACCGCCAAAAGATGTATAATGACAATGCGTTCAAGCTGGGGCTCTTTGGCGCCAACTGCTCCTCGGGCCGCGCCATCAACACCCTGCCCGAGCGCTGGTCCGCGGATTGGGACAGTTGCGAGGCCATGGCCAAGCTGGCCGACGAGATCGGCATGGACTTCATCCTACCCATCGGACGGTGGAAGGGCTATGGCGGGCCCACAGATTTCCAGGGCACGACCTTCGAGACCATCACCTGGGCGACAGGGCTGCTCGCAGGCACCAAACGCATCACCATTTTCGGCACCGTCCACGCGCCCCTGTTCAACCCCATGGTCGCCGCCAAGATGATGGTGACCGCCGATCAGGTGGGCCACGGGCGTTTCGCGCTGAACATCGTCGTGGGCTGGAACGAGCCGGAATTCCAGATGTCCGGCATCAAACAGCGCGAGCACGGCGACAAATATGATTATTGCGAGGAGTGGATCAGCGCCATCAAGCGCATGTGGACCGAGCATGAGCCATTCGACTTCAAGGGCAAATATCTCGATCTGAACAATGTCGTCTCCAAGCCGAAGACTTACGGAGCCTCCACCCCGCTCATCATGAACGCGGGCCAGTCGCCTGAGGGCAAGGGCTTCGCGCTGCGCAACTGCGACGGCTTCTTCACGAGCTTCCGCGAGCATGATGTGAACAAGTCAAAGGAGTTTGTCGCGAGCTACAAGGCCGAGGCGCGGGCCATTGGCCGCGAGATCGACGTCTTCACCCAGGGCCATATCGTTTGCCGCCCGACCCGCAAGGAAGCGGAGGACTACTATCACTATTTCACCACCGAGGCGGTGGACTTCGGCGCGATCGAGGAGTCCCTGCGTCTGAAAGGGATCACCCGCGAGAACACCCCTGACTATGACGAGCGTCGGCGCGTGCTGCCCCTGATGAGCATCGGCTATCCGATCGTCGGCACGCCCGACGATGTCGCGGAGAAGCTGGCGCGCATCCATGGCGCGGGCATCACCGGGATCGGCTTCTCGCTGGTGAATTACCTCGATGAGCTGCCATTCCTCGGGCAGGAGCTTTTGCCGCGCCTCGCGAAGATGGGGCTGCGCGGTTCAGCGGCGTGACGGCTCAGGGCCGCACGCCCGGCGTCTCCATCGCGAGCCCCCTGCCCCGCGACATCAAATAGGTTTCGATGGCGATGAACTCGTCCGAGCCCATGGGATAGGGTTCGGCGCGCATGCCCACCATGCAATTGCGCAGGCGCCTTTGCAGCGAGCCGACGGACTGCCATTCGAGCCGATAGAGCGGATAGGCGGTCGGATGGGCCTGCGGGACGGTGGCGGCCCCGAGCTTGCGTCCCCAATGATCGTCATGACAGATGGCGCAGGACAGGTTGAGCTGCCCTTGCCGCGCCGTGAACAACGCGCGCCCCCGGTCGATGGCCGGCGCGAGGCGCGGATCATCCGAGACGATGGGCAGTCCGCGCGATTGGCGCCCGACATAAGTGGCGAGGCCGAGAAGGTCGCGGCTTTCCATAGGCAGGGCCGCCGAACCCTGACGCTCCGTCCGGCACTGGTTGATCTTCGCCTCAAGATCAAGGACGCGCCCGGAGGCGGAATCGAAGGCGGGATAGCGCGCCGCGACGCCCCGCATGGACTGCGCCCCATCGCCATGACAATCGGCGCAAGACTTTCCTGAAGCCCCCGCCCGCACGCGCCACAAAGCCTCGCCATCGAGCACCGAGAAGCTCGCGGGATTGGCGGCGTCGTCGGCCTGCATGGCCCGCAGTTCAGAACTCATCGTCAGCGTGTCGGAACGGCGCTCGGCGAGGGGGATCTCGCCAGCAAGCGCAGGCACGGCGAGGGTCGCCATGACCAGTGCGCGAAGCCGCATCATTCGACGGTTATGCTGGCCGTCTCCACCAGCAGGAAATCGTTATCGCCCTCCCAGCGGAACTCGAAGGCGCCGCTCTCGCTGAGCATCGTGTGGAAGGTGAGATAGGGATTGGCCGCCACCGCGGGGGAAAAGTCCGCGCGGTAGATCTGCGCACCATTGAAGGTGCACACAAAGGTCTGGATGATGTCGCGCGGGAGAATTTCACCGCCAAGACCGACGCGATAGCCCGTCTCCATGGGGTGGGAGACGAGCGTCTTGATCTCGATGATCTCGCCAACCTTCGCGATCTTCGGAACATTGATGAGGGCGCGGGCCATCAGAAATTCTCCAGGCACGAAGCGATGGTGACGATGACGTCCTGCTCGCCGATCCAGAACGAGCCGTCGCTCATTTTCGCAAGGCCAACCACGCGCTGGGTGTCGCCGAGCTTGATGCGGGTAGAGAAGGCCGCCTTGCCCGCGCGGTGATCGAGATGCACGGTCACGACATAGGGCTGAGGGTTCTTCTCGTTGAGCACATGGATCGCGGTGACATGGTCGAGCGCCGTCATGGGGCTTTCGACAGTCACGGTCATGGGCACAGTATTGCCATTTTCGACCAACGGCGGCAGGTCGAGCTGCACCCTGCCCTTGCGCACGGGCGCATCGCCCGTGATGGCGCGCATCACCGCGCGCATGGCCTCGGGGGTCGCGCTGGCAGGCTGCGTGCTGCGAAGCACCAGCAGCCCCGCCCCGCTGGCCGCAGCCCCGGTCAAGGCCGCCCGGCGCGTGAGGTCTCGGCTTGTCGTCATGGCGTTTTTTCTCCACGCAAGCTCATCAGAAAGGCCACCACATCCTCGACCTGTTCAGCATTCAGGATCGTCTTGCCCGCAAAGGGCCCGAGGACGCGGTTGAGGCCTTCGGTCTTGTAATAGGCGGGCATGATGGTCTGCGCATTGATCCGGGAGGGATCGACGATGCGCAGGCGCAACTGGCCCTGGCTATAACGGTCGGCGGCGCCGTTCAGATCAGGCGCAAGGTCGCCCTGGAACCGCTCTTCCGGGAATGGCCCGCTGTGGCAAAGCAGACAGAGGCCCACCTGCCGGTTGGCGACGATGGCCCGGCCGCGCGCCACATCGCCCGGCGCCCCCGTCAGGGAGGCAGGCATGGCGTCGTTGAGGATGGGTGGAAGCGTCTGGGCGCCTGCGCCCGCCATGCCCAGCAACACCGCCCCCAATGCCAGGATCAGCCGCAACATGGCTCAACCGAAGGTTTCGCGGGTGATGGTCTTGAACCAGCCATGGGCATAGGCGGCCTCGGCGGCGCGGGTCGAGGCGGACGCCTCAAGGGGGCTCACCCCGCCTGCGCCTTCCACATCAACAAAAAGATCTTTCTCCGGACGATAAACGCCTGCGACCGAGATTCCATAGTCAGGCTGGACGATGGAATAGCAGGTGTTGATGAGGCGCGGCTCAAGAGGCTTTTCGCCCGCCAGCAGGCGCACCACCGCGGCGGCGCAGGCCTTGCCCTGCGCATTGGCGGCGAAGGCGGACTTCGGCATGGCGCCGACGATGGCGGCGTCGCCGATGACATGCATGCCCGGGCGCAGCCTGGACTCGAAACTCACGGGGTCGATCGGGCACCATCCCGATCTGTCGGCTACGCCTGCAATGGCGGCGATGGCGCCCGCCTTCTGGGGCGGGATCACATTTGCGACATCGGCCTTGTAGCGCTCGAAGTCGGTGGTCAGGGTCATGGTCTGGGGATCGACAGAGTTGACCTTGCCGCCCGAGGACAGCGAGACCCATTCCAGAAGGCCGGGGTAAAGCGCCTTCCAGGCGTTCTGAAACAGGCGTTGTTTGGAG
>CANGFT010000101.1 GCA_947453205.1 Beijerinckiaceae bacterium
CATCGCCCAGGCGAAGACGCCGAAGAACAGCAGCGAATAGAGATCGCCCCACTGACGCTTGCCCTCGAAGGCGCCGATATAGACCATGCAGAGCACGACCGGCAGAATGAGGGAGTAGCGCAGCGAAGCAAGCTTCGCGAACTGGCTGGAGAAGATGTAGCAAAGGCCAGAACCAAGAATGTTGGCGATGGCGATGGACCAGACCATCGAATAGGTGACGGCCAGGTTCTTCGTCAGCATGTCAGGTCCGGGGACCAGTCCGTGCATGAGGAAGGCGCCAAGCAGGATCGCCATGCCGGCGGAGCCGGGCACGCCGAACACAATGGTCGGGATGAGGGCGCCGCCCTCACGCGAGCAGGTGGCGCTTTCCGCCGCGATCACGCCGCGCACGTCGCCCTTGCCGAAGGTGCGCTGGGCCTCCTTCTCGGTCTTGAGCGCATGGCCGTAGGAGATCCAGTCGATGACCGCCGCCGAAATGCCGGGAATCGCGCCGATGACGGAGCCGATCCACGAGCAGCGCATGTTGAGCCAGAAGTGGTCGAAGCAATCCATGGAGCCATGCCAAAGGCCCTTCCAGTTGTTCTCCATCTTCGATCCGGTCTGCACAACGGCGGTGCGGGCGACAAGGAGATCGCAGAGTTCGGGAAGCGCGAAGACGCCGAGCGTCAGCGGCACGAGGGGCAGACCCTCCCAGAGGTACAGGCTGTCCATGGTCCAGCGCAGGGTGCCGGTCTGCGGATCGGAGCCGATCATCGCCAGCATCATGCCGAAACAGGCGGCGCTGAGGCCGCGCAGAGGGGCATTGCCCGAAAGCACCGCCACCATGGAGATGCCGAAGACCGCCAACGCCAGCAGTTCGGGCGAGCCGATGAACAGGATCAGCGGACGCACGATCGGCAGGGCGACCGCCATGAGCACGGCGCCGAACAGGCCGCCGATGAGGGCCGACATATAGGCGGCGCCGAGCGCGCGGGCGCCCTCGCCGCGCTTCGTCATGGGGTAGCCGTCGAGAGCCGTCGCGGCGGAAGCCGCATGGCCGGGGGCGCCGAGCACGATCGCGGAGATCGGGTCGCCGTGGGTCGTGGTGGCCGCAAGGCCGAGCAGCAGCGCCATGGCTGCGGCAGGATCCATGCTGTAGGTGAAGGGCAGAAGCAGCGCCGTTCCCGCGACGCCGCCGATGCCCGGAAGAATGCCCAAAGCAAGGCCGCAAAGAACGCCGCCCCACAGGAGCGCCATTCGATGCCAGGTCATGATGATGTCCAAGCCCTGACCCAGGGCGGTTAACCAGTCAAGCATCTAAGTACCTTTCGGGTTGTCGATCCGACAGGCGGATCCCCGGTCCTCGATTGAACAGACGCCCCCACCGACGCGCCCGCTGTTGAGACACCGGACGGCCTGTCATCGAACAGACGGCCCGGGCAGTTCATAGATCGTTGGATGGATGGCGGCTTGACCGCCCTTGGCGCTGGAGCCTCCTCCCGGTCCAGCGCCGTTCGTTCGCCTGGCATGGCGAAACACGAGATTGGACTCAGGCCGGCGGCCCGCGCGCTTCAAAACATCCGACGACCCGCCAGTTGCGCGCTGATTCCAGACGCTCGTCGCACAGGTCGTCAAATCGGAGATATGGCGCTTCCCCGCTCGCCAGACGGATCTGCAGTCCGTCAGGATTCGGGGTCGCAGGGTTCGAGCCGTCAGCGACATCCGCCGCCTCGTCGACGCTGGCGATCACCGCGCCCTCTAAGCAGGGATCGCAGGCGACGGAGACGCAGAGCATCAGGACGAGCGCGAAGCGCGCAAGGATTTCGAGGCAGGAAAGCCCCACCCCGGTCATCCGCTGCATGTTGGTTCTTGCGAACGACATACGCCCCGATACCTGTCCCGACCAATCTCACAACGGAAAAAGGCGAGATGCTCGCCCGGTCCAAAAAACGCCCCTCAGGCACTTCCTGAACCCGGACAGCGGTGATCCCCCTGATCCGGTTGAAACGCCAGCCCGTAGACCGGAGCTCAGACATTTCGACTTATTGAGGGCGGATATAAGCACAAAGTCGGATTGCTTGAAAGCGGAACAATCCTTCGCCTCCTAAGCTAAAAAAAGATGCCGCACTGCAATATTGCGCCTTTTTCAGAAAAGATGTCTTTTATCTCCAAGCAAATAGCGGGGAACGCCAGCGGCCCCCGCCATTGTGCGACGCACAATGAAACCCCGCATTCCCACGCAAGATCACGCGCCAAATAACAAGGATTTGATCGTTACGGGAACGCAGTTTGAAGGCAGGCGCAGCCGTCCGATGTCCACATAATCGAAATCGCGCAAGACGATTCCATCAACGACCAGCAATTCGCTCTTTAATTCAAGCTCCTGACGCAGGATGGCGCCGAGCGACTGGGCCGCGTCGCCCTCCATCAACAGATAGAGCGGGGCCGTGATCGCGAGACGGTCGGCGAGGCCCGCCATGATCCCCTCGGCGAAAGCGCGCAGCCGGCGATAATCGGGCGCGCCGCGCCAGCGAAAGGCCAGGGCGAAGTCGCTGCCGGGGTCCGTAAGTCCGAAAGCCGCCCGCCTCTGGCGGATCGCCAGCGCGAGGGCCTGCGGATCCACCATCTCCCCGAAGACATAATCGGGTTGGAGCACCTGCAGGTTGCGGCGGGGCAGAAGGGCCGCGTGATCGGAGATGTAAATCGTCTGTCCGCTGATCTGCAGACTATGTTCGGAGGCGCCGAGCGCCGTGGCGCGGATGCATTCGACAGGCTCCGCCAGCGGCCAGGGCAGCGCGCCCGCGTCGATCAGCTTGCGCAAAGCACGGCCAAGGCGCCAGCCAAGGTCGCCGAAATCGCGCTTTTCGCGCCCATAGACATATTCCGCGACGCCCCCGGAGACCATGACCGCGTCAATGGCGCCGAAGTCCTCGATCGGCTGCGTCAGAAAGAGGCCGCCGACATCTTCGGGCAGGGGGCGCAGCGTGAGCGCCGCCACAAGGCTTTGCGCCATGGCCTGCGCCACGCGCGCCATGTCTTCCGGCCGCGCCGTCTCGCCAAGGCGCCAGTCGAGGCCGCAGCGCGCGGCGTGGGCGGCGCCCATGGGGTCGAGCCGCGTGATCCTGTTCTGGAGATCGACGACCAGAAGCCGTCCGCCGACGTTCATCGCGGCGGTGGCGACGACCCGTCCCTCCTCTGCGATGGCGAATTTGGTTGTGGCGCCGCCGATGTCGATGTTGAGGATGCGTCGCCCTGCGCCCTGCGCGGAAGCGGCCACCGCCCCCGAACCATAGGCGGCGAGCATGGCCTCCATATGGTCGCCCGCCACTGCGCAGACGAGCTCGCCCACCTCCGCCGCGACCCTTTGGGCGATGGCCTGCGCATTGCGCCGCGCCGCCGCCGCCCCGGTCAGGATCACAGCCCCTGTCTCGATGTCGTCAGGCGTGAGGCCGGCTGCGTCGAAGGCGCGGCTGATGATGGCCCAGAGCCGGTCTTCGTCGATGAGGTCGCCATCGCGCAGGGGCGTCAGCGCCACCGGCGACATATAGAGGGTTTCGCGGCTGCGGGCCTGCCGGCGCAGCGCCCGGTGCTCGCCCGGCCCGCGCATCTCCAGCCGCGTGAAGATGACCTGCGTTCCGGAGGAGCCGACATCAAGGCCCATGCTGATGAGGGGCACGCTTTCCAGCGATTTCGAGTCGATGGGGAGGAAATCCTCATCATGGTCATGGTCGAACGCGCCCTCGCCATGCTCATGCCCCGCCAGCGCGCCAAAGCGATGATCGGCGACGGAATGGCTGTCGGCTTTGTCCTGCGAGGGACCGGGCATGGCGGGCTCTGGCGTTTCAAGACGGGGGGCGCGGATCGGCCTTATATATAGGCGGCCGATGGCGCAGCCCAAGAAAAAGGCCGGGCGCTGGGCCCGGCCATGGTTCGTCAGGCCTGATCGGCGCGAAGGCTTACTTGCCGACCTTCATCTCGCCGCGCAGGAACTTGCGGACGATCTCCTCGGTCAGCACGATGCGCGGATCGAACTCCGGCGCATCCTCGAACTGGTCGAGCGTGTTGAGGCCGATCTGCTTGAAGATGCGGTTCTGCGAGGAGATGAACCGCGCGGGCTTGTCGGGATCAGCGTTGAAATGCTGATGGATCGTGTTCGGCGGAATGTAGATCACATCGCCCGCTTCCCATTCGAAGCGCTTGGTCTCCTCGACCGGCTTCCAGGAGAAGGTGTCGGTGATCTCGACGTCGCAATCCTGATGGATGTCGTAGCCGCGGCCCTCGAGCACATAGACGCATTCCTCGGCGAGATGCCGATGCTTGCCCGAGCGCGAGCCCGGCGGAATGATCTGCATATAGGCGTCGACGGTCTCCATGCGCGTGTTCATGCCCTCGTTGATGAGGTGCTTCAGGAGACCCTGACGCGACATTTCCCACGGCATTTCCGAGGGCGTGACCACTTTCTTGCGGCGCGAGTTGCGCGAGGGCGCGTCCTGCGCGTCATCGAGCAGACGCTGATAGAGACGTTCGTTGCCCTTGCCCTGCAACCAGCTTGATGTTTCGCCCCAGGCCATCAGTAGCCTCCTTCCGGATGATTCAGGTCTTCCTCGATTTCACGCGCGACGAAGCCTTCGCATTCGGGCGTCACGTCGACCGGACGGTCCGAGACCGTCTGCTGGAAGAGCATGTTGAGGAAGAGATACATGGGCTTGGTCTTGATGACGATGGCCCGCGCCGGCTTGGTCTTGTCGGCGTTGAAATGCTGATGCACGCAGTTGTTGTGGACGATGGCCACATCGCCCGCCTTCCAGTCGTAGCGCACGCCGTCGTGGATCTCGTAGCCGGTGCCGTCGAGAATGTAGAAGGCGGCCTCGTTCACATGGCCATGCTTCTGTGAAGACGCGCCGGGCGCATATTCCTCGAGGTGGAGATGGAAGGTCTGGGTGATCCCGTCCTTGGGCTCCACATAATGGCGGCTGAAGCACTGGGGACCGTCGATGAAGCCGATTTCCTTGGCCTTGCGCACGCGCG
>CANGFT010000102.1 GCA_947453205.1 Beijerinckiaceae bacterium
CAAGGGGGAGGGGAGATGAGGTTTCGCGAAACTAAAGGGATTTCGCGCTCTCCATATCCTCCCCCTTGTGGGGAGGGTCGGCGCGCGCAGCGCGACGGGGTGGGGGTCGTTGCATGCTCATCGGGAGCGGCTTTGCGCAGGCTCTCTCCTGCAAAGGCCCCACGACCCCCACCCCCGGCCCCTCGCCACAAGGGGGAGGGGAGATGAGGTTTCGCGAAACTAAAGGGATTTTGCGCTCTCCATGCCCTCCCCCTTGCGGGGAGGGTCGGCGCGCGCAGCGCGACGGGGTGGGGGTCGTCGCATGCTGATCGGGAGCGGCTTTGCGCAGGCTCTCTCCTGCAAAGGCCCCACGACCCCCAACCCCCGAACCCTCCCCACAGGGGGGAGGGGAGATGAGGTTTTGCGAAACTAAAGGGGTCAGTTCGCCTTTTTGTAAGGCCCGAGATCCCTGATCGCCGCATTCAGGAAGGACAGGTCGATGGCTTTGTCCACATTGACCTCGCCTTCGATGAGCTTCTCGCTCCTCAGCACCTCAAGGTCCATCTTCATGCTGGGGATGTTGATGGTTCCATTGGGGTTGCAGGCCGCGAGCGGAAAGTCGCGGTAGAACTGGGGATCCTTGATCGGCGTATATTCGTTGAGGATCTTGATGATCGCCTCGCCCCTTTCGCCGACGAAGCGCCCGTTGGCGTCGAGCGCGTCATTGTGGTCGCGCACGCCGCGGATGAAGGCCTTCATGAACTTGCGCGCGGCCTCGGGCTTCTGGGTGGCGAAGGCGCCGGAATAGAAGATCACGGCGATCTGGTGGTTGGGATATGCCTCGTCGTCGGTCAGCACCTTCTCGGCGTAGCCGCGCCGGATGGCCTCGGTCGTGGCGGGCTCGGCGGGGAGCGCCGCGTCCACCGCCTTGTTGGCGAGCGCCACCACATGCTGGGGGAAGGCGAGGAAGGTCTGTTCGATCTCGGTGATCTTCACGCCGGCCTTGTCGAGCATTTTATACAGCGTCACGCTGGCGGCGGTGCCGGGCGCAGCGTTGGCGATCTTCATGCCCTTGAGGTCGGCGAGGGTCTTGTAGCGGCCGGACTCGATAAGATCCTTGCGCACGATGAGCGTCTGGCTCGTGCGGCCCGGCGGGGTCGAGACCTTGTCGGCGACGATGCGGATGTCGACGCCGCGCGCCAGCGCATTATAGAGCGCGGCGGAGGCCGCCCCCGCGATGACCTGCAGATCGCCGCCAGCCATGGAGGTCACCATGCGCGCGGCGGAGTCGAAATTCACGAATTGGACGTCGAGCCCCTCTTCGCGGAAATATCCCTTCTTGTCAGCCACATAGAGCCCGATGTCCGTGGCGGTCTGGGTATTGCCGATGACGACCTTCTCCTGCGCGCTGGCGGGCGGGATGGTCAGGGCCGCAAACAGGGCGGCGGCGAGAAGGCCTTTGAACGGCGACATGTTTCCTCCGGTGGTCGGCGCATCCTGCGCTCGACCGGCAGAATATCATGCCCGCGCGCTTAATCCAGCATGGCGCGCTCGCGCCTCGCCTCATCATCCTCGGCCGCCTGCGCCGCCAGCCGCACCGGCGTGTTGGCCGCGCCGAAGAGGTCGTAGTTGCGGCGCTGCAAAATCTCGAAGAAGAAGCGCTGGTCGAACATGCGCGTGTAGATGTGGAAGAACTCGCCGCCCTTGTGGCGGTCGTAGAGGATGTCGAGCTCGCGCATCTTCTCGATGAGCGCGGGCTCGAGATCGTAACGCGCCGAGAGGTCTTCGTAGTAGTTGTCGGGGATGTCGAGGAACTGCACGCCCCTGGCGCGGGCCTGCTCCACAAAGGCGAAGAGATCGTCCGTCGAGAGCGCGATCTGCTGCACGCCGCCGCCGCCGAAATTCTCAAGGAAGCGCGACACCGAAGTGGAGCCGCCGTCGGCGATGTTCAGGGGGATGCGCACCGAGCCGTCGCTGGCGCGCACCACGCGGCTGAAGAAGGCGCCATAGGGGTCGGCGAGCTCGACTTGCGGCTCTTCGGTGAAGCCCAGAACCGCCTTGTAGAACGTCACCCAGGACAGAAGCTCGGACCGGCGAACCATGTTGTTGAGGTGGTCGACGCGGTTGAGCGGGCCCGCATGGGCGGGGCTGTCGATGAAGAGGAAGTCCTGCTCCCAGGAGCTGACCGCCGAATCCTTCATGAAATAGAGCAGCGAATTCTCCACCCCGGCCACAGCGGGGATCGAGGCCTCGCCGGGGCCGATGCGGCCGAAATAGGTCGGGGCGCCCAGCGCGTTGGCCCGCTCGATGGCGCGCGCGGGATCATCGAGCCGCAGGGCCAGCGCGCAGACGCTCGTGCCATGCACCAGATAGAAGGAATGGGCGAAGCCGTCCTGCTCGCGGTTGACGACGATGTTGACGTCGTTCTGGCGGAACAGGTCCACATCCTTGGAGCGATGGCGCGCCACGCGGCGGAAGCCCAGACCCTCAAGCTCCGTCACGAGGCGCGGCGAATGGGCGGCGCTGGTGACGAATTCGATGAATTCGACGCCGGTGACCTTGGCGGCGGCGGGCAGGGGGCGGCTGATGGCCAGCGGCGCAGCGCCCGCAGCGGCGCGGCGCAGGTTCAGCGTCTCGCCGCAGACCTCGAGGGCGCGCATGCCGTCGCGGGCGATGGCCGGGGGCGGGGCGCCGCGGAACTGGTCATTGAAGATTTCAAGCGAAATGGCGCCGTTATAGCCCGTGCCGATGGCCGTCTCGAGGAAGTCAGCGATGGGCCAGTCGCCCTGGCCGGGGAAACAGCGGTGATGGCGCGACAGGGACATGTGGTCCATCAGGATGCCCGGCGCATCGGCCACCTGCACCAGGGCGATCTTGTCGCCGGGAATCTCCGCCATGGGGGCGATGGGGTTCTTGCGGGCGAAGGCGTGGAAGCTGTCGAGGACCACGCCGAGATTCGGCCGGTCGGCGCGGCGCACGAGATCCCAGGCCTGCATCCAGTCATGCACATGCCGCCCCCAGGCGAGGGCCTCAAAGCCGATGCGGAAGCCCCGCAGGGCCGCGAGGTCCGCCAGCTCCGCCAGATCGGCGGCGGAGCGTTCGGGATCGCCCAGCGCGTCCTCGGAGACATTGGAGCAGATGCACAGCAGCTTGGTGCCCAGCTCCTCCATCAGGTCGAACTTGCGTTTCGCGCGGTCGAAATTGCGGGCGCGCATGGGCTCGGGCATGCCCTCGAAATCGCGCATGGGCTGAAGCGCCACGATCTCGATGCCCAGATCCTGCGCCATGGAGCGGATTTCTCGCGGCTTGCCGCTGAAGAAGGTGAGATCGTTCTCAAAGATCTCGATGGTGCGGAAGCCCGCCCGCGCGGCCGCCGCCAGCTTCACCTCAAGCGTGCCGCCCATGCAGACCGTGGCGATGGACCATCTCAGCATCGGGCGTTTCCTTTCAAGCGCATGGCCAAGAGATAACCCGCGTCGCAGGGTCCAGCAAGACGCGCGGGCGGGCCATACGGAAAATCATGTGGCCGGGCGCTTGCCGCGAGGCCCCCGGGGCCAATCTCTTCCGAGAGTTCAACAGCACGGGAGCATGGCCATGAGCATTTTCGGGTCGATCATGGGCAAGATCTTCGGCGGCGGGCCCCATGCGCCGCCGGTCACCGCCGCGCCTGTCCAGCCTGCGTCCGTTCCGCAGGCGCCCGCAGGCGCAGCCCCCACCGTGGATGTGGAGGCGATCCTGATCGGCTTCGCCGCCCAGAGGCCGGAGGCGCTGGACTGGCGCAGCTCCATCGTCGATCTGATGAAGCTCCTTGATCTCGACAGCAGCCTCGCCGCCCGCAGGGAGCTGGCGAAGGAGCTGAAATACGACGGCGACATGAACGACAGCGCCGCCATGAACATATGGCTGCACAAGCAGGTGATGCGGCAGTTCGCGGCCAATGGGGGCAAGGTTCCCGCCGCCTTCAGGAGCTGAAATGGTGGCGCGCGGGCTCCGGCTGGTTTAAGGAACCGCGCCAGCCGCCAACCGGAGCCCGCCCCATGAGCCACCCAGACCGCTTCCTCCTCGCCGGGGTCATGGGCTGGCCGATCATGCATTCGCGCTCGCCACGGCTGCATAACTACTGGCTGGCGCATTACGGGCTCACGGGGTTCTATGCGCCGCTGGCGATCCCCGCCGCAGGGCTTGAGGCGGCGTTGCGGGCGCTGCCTGCGCTGGGCTTCGCCGGCTGCAACCTCACCATTCCCCACAAGGAGGCCGCGCTGCGGATCGTCGATGAGGCGAGCCCGCTGGCCCGGCGCATCGGGGCGGTGAACTGCGTCGTGGTGCGCGCGGACGGATCGCTCGAGGGGCGCAATTACGACGCCTTCGGCTTCATGGCGAGCCTGCGCGAACGAGCGCCCGACTTGCGCTTCGACGCCGGTCCCGCCGTGGTCATCGGCGCGGGCGGCGCCTCGCGGGCCATTCTCGCGGGCTTGATCGACGAGGGCGCGCCTGAGATCAGGCTCATCAACCGCAGCCCCGCCCGCGCGCAGGCGCTGGCGGAAGAGTTCGGCGCACCCGTGCGCGCCCTGCCGTGGGAGGCGCGGGCGCAGGCGCTGGAGGGCGCTGCCATTCTCGTGAACACGACGAGCCAGGGCATGGTGGGCGAGGCGCCCCTCGACCTTGCACTGGATGCGCTGCCGGTGGGGGCGCTGGTCGTCGACATCGTCTATGCGCCGCTCGAGACGCCGCTGCTGGCGCGGGCGCGGGCGCGCGGCAACCGAACGGTCGACGGGCTCGGCATGTTGCTGCATCAGGGCCGCCCGGCCTTCGAAGCCTGGTTCGGCGTCGACCCGCAGGTGACGCCGGAATTGCGCGCCATGATCGAGGCGACGCTTTAGGATGTGGATCGATGCTCGCCTGGTCAAATGTGAGGGGTTAAAGGACTCAGCGCGCGGAGAAAGCTTATACCAACGGTGTGCCGCCCTGACTCACGGGGGGATTCC
>CANGFT010000103.1 GCA_947453205.1 Beijerinckiaceae bacterium
GAGCGCGAAATCCCTTTAGTTTCGCGAAACCTCATCTCCCCTCCCCACAAGGGGGAGGGGCCGGGGGTGGGGGTCGTGGGGCCTTTGCAGGAGAGAGCCTGCGCAAAGCCGCTCCCGATCAGCATGCAACGACCCCCACCCCGTCGCGCTGCGCGCGCCAACCCTCCCCACAAGGGGGAGGGCATGGAGAGCGCGAAATCCCTTTAGTTTCGCGAAACCTCACCTCCCCTCCCCCCTGTGGGGAGGGTTCGGGGGTTGGGGGCCGTGGGGCCTTGCGATGTGAGCGTCTTCGCCCACGCGCTCTCGACCAGCATGCGCAGACCAGCGAAACCTAAAGCGGCAAAGCCAGCAGCGTGTCGATCCGCGAACTGTCGCACACGACCACGCGTGAGACGAGCGTGACGCCCGTCCCCGCCCGGAGCCACACATCGAGATAGCGCCCCGTCGCAAAAAGATCCGTCTTCCCGTCGCGCATGATGCGCGCGATCATGAAGGAGGTCTCGGTCGAAACGCTCTCGCCCTCCCTCGACAAGATGGAGGGTTGGCCCAGCACATGCCGATAGGCCTGGCGCTCATAGATGTTGGCGGTCCGCAGAGCCGAGACGCGGTCGCGCACCATGCCCTTCGAATTGAGAAAGATCAGCGAGGCCTCATAGCCCTCGCGCATGTTCTCCGCGCTTGTCACGCGATAGAGGCAATCCTCGGCGAAGAAATCGGGCCAGTCCTCCAGCCGGTCGTCATCAAGGCAACGCGCCTGCGCCGCCTGCGCCTGCGCGATGGCGAAGCACAGATCCTGCAAGTCCGTCATGTCAGATCCCCATCTGCGCGCGCCAGGCTTTCCAGAAGCCGCGGATGGAGGCCTCCGTCACGCGGCTTTCGCTGCCTTCGGCCGTCTTGCCGCCCATCTCGATCACGGATCGCTCATCGGGCGCGCCCGCGACGCCGCGCTGCACGAAGCCGCCGACGCAGCCGTCCTCCATGGAGATATAGCCCGCAGGCCCCACGAGGTTGGCCTGCTTGAGGCGCATCATGCGCTGCTCGGGCGTGTCATCCTCAAAGCCGAGATAGATCCAGTTGAGGTCGGTCGCCTCGGGCCCGCGCGGAATCACCTGCCGGATGGCGATGGCGTTCTGAATCTGCTGCACCACCATGGCCGGGAACACCGTGAGGATCTGCAGGGTCACGCCATCTTCATATTCCTCGAAGCCATGCAGCAGCGAGGGGTCCGCGAGTTTGTAGTCGCTGTCGGACCTGATCTTCTGCGCCGAATAATCCGCATTGCCCGTGGCGCTGCGGTCAATGGCCGAATAGCTCACGTGATGGGCGCCGCTTTCATCGACGATGATGGCGCCCTTCTGCGAAAGCCGGTTCAGCTCGAAGGTCGTGAAGAACAGGTGCAGGATGCTCGCGTGGTAGGAGTCCTTCACATTCTCGACATAGAGCTTCCAGTTGTTCGGCAGCGCCTGGGTGAAGCGTCCGAGCACGACGGGCTTGCGGCCGCGGAACACGCGCTCGATCCGCGTCGAAATTTCCGGCCCGAGATAGTCGGGCAGCGCAGGCGTCTGCGCCGCGAACGTCCCATAGACAAGGCCGCTGATCGTCTCGACCCGCAGCTTGCGCGGGCCATGGTCGGAGACCCTGAAATCCCCGGACATGCCGCCCTTGCCCTTGATGCCCTTCTGGAAGGCGACGCCCGTGAGGTCGCCCCGCAGATTATAGCTCCAGGCGTGATAGACGCAGGAGAAGCCCTTGGCGGCGCGGCCCTTCTCGTCGAGGCAGATCAGGGAGCCTCGATGGGCGCAGCGGTTCTCGAATGCGTGGATGGCGCCGTCGGCGTCGCGCGTCACGACGACGGGGGCGTCGCCTACGAAAGTGGTGCGCCAGTCGCCGGGATTGGGAATGTCGCCCTCAAGGCACAGAAAGCTCCAGGACGGCCCCTGAAAGATCAGCCTCTGTTCCTGCGCATAGACATCCTCGCGCTGGAACGCCCAATAGGGCACGCGCGTCAGCCCCTCCGGCCAAGACGACGGCGTGACTTCTGCTGGACCCTTCACGGCCATGTCCTTCCTCTCCGGCATGAGCGCCCGTTGACTGGCTGCATCCCTTGGTCCAACTATCGCGAAGCCATGCCAAGCGCGAGCGAATTTTGCGCTCCCCTGAACCGATTTCCGCCCAAGCGGCCGCCACGAGGAATCCCCGGACCATGCACAACATCGTCATTCTCGACGACTACCAGAATGTCGCGCTCACCTTCGGCGATTGGGGAAAGCTCACGGGCCGCGCCACCCTGAAAGTGCTGACCCGCCATATCGCCGACCCGGCCGAACTGACCGCGGAGCTGGCCGAGGCCGACATCATCGTGGCCAACCGCGAGCGCACGGTCATCAACGACTCCCTGCTCGCCACGCTTCCCAGGCTCAAGCTCATCGTCACCTCGGGCATGCGCAACGCCTCCATCGACGTCGCCGCCGCCAATGCGCGGGGAATCACGGTCTGCGGCACCTCGACGCTGGGCTATCCCACGGCGGAGCTGACATGGGCGCTGATCCTTGGCTTCATGCGCAACCTGCCGCAGGAGGTCGCCTCCCTCGCCTCGGGCGGCTGGCAGACCACGGTGGGCATGGGCGTGCGCGGCAAGACCCTGGGGATCATCGGCCTCGGGCGCATCGGCTCTGATGTGGCGAAGGTCGGCCAGGCCCTGGGCATGAAGGTCATCGCCTGGTCGCGCAGCCTGACGCCCGAGAAGGCGGCTGCGGCTGGCGTGGAATGCGTGACCATGGACGAACTGCTCGAGCGGTCGGACGTCGCCACGATCCATCTGCTGCTGAACAGTGACACCCGAGGCTTCATCGGCGCCGACAAGCTCGCGAAGATGAAGCGCACCGCGCTGCTCGTGAACACATCGCGCGCGCAGATCGTCGACACGCCCGCCCTCATCGCGGCCCTCAAGTCCCACAAGCTCGGCGGCGCCGCGCTCGACGTCTACGACCGCGAGCCGCTGGCCGCCGATGACCCCATCCGCAAAGCCCCCAACACCCTGCTGACGCCCCATCTGGGCTTCGTCATGGCCGAGAACTACCAGATCACCTTCAGTCAGGGCGTCGAGAACATCGTCGCCTGGCTCGACGGCAAGCCCATGCGCGTCATCGAACCCAACGCGCCCGCAGGACACTGACATGACCGAAGCCCCCAAGGCCGCGCATCCCCCGCTCAACGCTGACGCCCGCGCCCGCATGGAGGCGTTGAACGCGGAGGCGGGAAACCTTTCGATCTGGCTGCGCACGCAGGCCAACGCCCCCGCCCAGCGCCCGTGGTTCCGTGACGAGGGCCTCGGCGCCTCCGGCGAGATGGCGCAGGGCCGCGTCGGCGCAGGCCAGATGAAGGCCGTTCCCCACCACTGGAGATGGCGGGAGATTTCGCCCTATCTCGACAAGATCGCCCGCATCGCCAGCGAGGCGGACGTGCCGCCGGTGGAGTTCGCCGACCGGCAGCAGTTCCTGCTGACCAATCCCGGCCTTGGCGGGCGCCTGCAGGTGGCCTCGACCATCCGCTGCGCGGTCTCGATCTACAATCCTGGCGACGTCGCGCGCGCGCATCTCCACAGCCCCAACGCCAGCCGCACAATCCTGTCGCGCCATGGCGGCTACACGAATGTGGAGGGCGAGCGTTGCGAGGCGACGCGCGGCGACCTCGTCCTCACGCCCAACGGCACATGGCACGACCACGGCAATGACGGCAGCGAGCCCATCGTCTGGATCGACACGCTCGACTGGCCGCTGCTCGAGATCCTCGACATCATCTGGCTCGACGAGGAGCTGCCGAACGACATGGGCCGCGACAATATCCGCGCCCAGAAGACCGTGTTCGAGACCGGCCATTCGCGCCGCCTTTACGGCGCAGGCGGCATCGTGCCGCGCTTCGTCTCGCATCAGCGCGGCATCGGACAGGGCATGACGCCCTTCATCCACTATCGCGGCGCCGACATCCGCGCGGCCCTGCAGGACTTGCGCGGCCAGACCGGCTGCCCCTATGAGGGAATCGACCTCACCCTCGTCAATCCCGTGACCGGCGGGCCGCTCTTCCCCACCATCGGCTATGGCGCGCAGATGATCCGCGCGGGCGAGGAGACCCGCGCCAAGCGCGAGACCTCCAGCACGGTCTATGTGGTCATGGAGGGGCGCGGGCAGACCGAAGTCGCCGGGCGCACCTTCGACTGGGAGGAGAACGACATCTTCGTCGTGCCGAACTTCCTGTGGCGGCGCCATATCGCGAAGACCGACGCGGTCCTCTACACCATGAGCGACGCGCCCCTGCTGGAGAAAATCGGCCAATACCGCGCCCAGGGCCTCGACGCGGTGGGCAAGGTGACGCAGCTCGTGGCGTAGGCCTGGGAGGGGCAGTAGGCAGTCGGCAGTAGGCAGTAGGCAGTCGGAGTGAAGCCCCATCGACTGCCGACTGCCGAATGCCGACTGCCCCTAACAAGAATTTTTTCCTTGACTTTTTACTTAACCTGGGCAAGATGAAACCCATCCCCGCCCCATGAGGGACTGGACGCGAGCGGTCGTTTTCAGGTGGGCGGGGAGCGGTTCCTGCGGGGTGGCTACCGGAGCCATTCTCTCGGGCGATAGCATTGCAAAAGGCATGGCTTGTCGGCTGGCCGCCGCAAGCGAGCCTATGGGGTTCCACCCTTGGCCCATGCCCAGTCACCCGTCCGTCCGGCACTATGACCGGTCCGAGCTGATGAAGCTC
>CANGFT010000104.1 GCA_947453205.1 Beijerinckiaceae bacterium
CCCGGCGACTGTTCGGGTTCGATGGAAGGGCGGATGGGGACCCTCGCTCCCCACCGGGCTCCAACGCCCAAGGGTCTCTCGGCCTCCCATCCGCCACCGCGCCGGCGACTATACCAGATGCGCGCGTGGTCAAGTTACAAGGGTCGGCTCGCGAAGCGAGACGGGGTGGGGGTCTGCGCAAGCTGATCGGGAGCTATTTTGATTGAAGGATTCGAGATGCCTGAAATAGATTCGATATATTTTATAATACAAAATTCATATGAATTTCCATAGAATGTCTAATCACGCTCATAATAGGCAATTTCATTATAAATAAACCGCCTAATTTTTCTCAAAAATGTCCATTTAGATTTTATATTGGGCGATATTGTTGCGGCTCAGCCACCGACGCTGCGAAAGGCGTTCGTTTATTTGATTCCCCATAGCGCTCAGGCCCTGAACTGCTACGCTCCTGTCATCTGCCCGATCAGCGACCCCGTCGCCGCTCGGGTGGTCTTGGATGGGCGGGCAGTGGTCTCGTGGGAGCCTGGCCGCCTGAACCAAAATTTTCTTTCTGGAGGTAAACCAATGTCATTCATGAAGAGCGCACTGCTCGGCTCCGCGGCGGTCATCGCCGCCGTCGTCGGCGCACAGGCTGCCGATCTTCCCTCGAAGAAGGCCGCCCCCGCCACCTATGTGAAGATCTGCGACGCCTATGGCGCTGGCTTCTTCTATATCCCCGGCACCGAAACCTGCATGAAGGTCGGCGGCTACGCTCGCTACGAGATGCAGTATACGCCTGCGAAGGCGCTGATCAAGGTGACGCCCACCGCTGGTAATGCTACCTTCGCCGTCTCGCAGACCGGCAAGACCGAAGACACATATGGTGGGGAATATCGTGGCCGCATCGACCTTGATGGGCGCACCCCCACCGGCTACGGCGTCGCCCGCACCTTCGTGTCGCTCCGCGGCACGGGCGCGACCGGCCTGCGCAAGTCGGCTTATGACTACAACTTGGCCACAGTCTCCCCAACGCTCACTGGCACGAACCCTGACCTCGTCATGGAACGCGCCTTCATGCAGTGGGCAGGCTTCACGGCCGGCGTCGCCGGCTCCAACTACGCTCTGATGCCCTCCCTGACCTACACCGCCAACACCTGGGCCGGCTTCCCGAATGGGCAGCGTCAGCTTGCCTACACCGCCGTGCTCGGCGGCGGTCTCTCGGCGACGGTCGCCATCGAAGACAAGCAGATGTGGGGCAACGACCAGACGAACGTGAACCGCATCGACACGACCAACGCTTTGGTCGGCAACATTCGCCTCGATCAGGCTTGGGGCTTCGCCGCCATTCACGGTGTTGTCGGCAAGCATACCGTGACCAATGCTGCAGCCCCGGCCGCTTCTGGCACTTCGCCCCAGCTGACCTATGCGGCAAGCTCGTCTCTGTCAGTCACCCTCGGCAACCCTGCCTCCAAGACGGGTTATGGCGTTGGCGCGACCGTCAGCTTCAACCTCGACATGATCACCAAGGGTGACAAGATCTGGCTGACCACGAACTACGAGAACGGCTGGTACGGCGCTGTCGCGAGCTCCGGCTCTCTGACCTCGCCTTCGGACGGCTCCTCGGGCGGCCGCACCCTCGGCGGCGTCGTCCGCAAGGACGCCAACGTCGTGTACCTCGGCACAGCCGCCGCTGGCTTTGACACCACCACTGGCTGGAACGTCGGTGGCCAGTATCTGCATAATTGGTCCTCGAACCTGCGTTCGATGTTCACCGCTGGTTACATCCAGTTCAACCCCCCGACCCAGGCCCAGACGACGGCCCTGGCCTGGGGCAAGGGCTCGTTCACCGAGACTCGCGCTTCGTTGATCTACAGCCCCGTCAAGGACATGGATATTGGCGTGGAAATCCAATATCTGCGCAACAGCTCCTCGCTGCAGAACACCGCCACGGACAACGGCGCCTGGAAGGCTGCTGGGTATCCTGGCCTGAACAACAGCAACTTCTCCACGAAGCTGCGCATCGAGCGCTCCTTCTGATCGGTTTCAGCCTAACAGGCTGTCACCCGCCCCCGGTGAGACATCACCGGGGGTTTTTCTTTGGCGGATTTTTCACAGGGCTTTTTCTCTGTCGCGCGCCATGGCCTCTTGCAGGCGGCGCGATTGATGCTACACTTGACCATAGCTATAAAATATCATTTTCAGGACGACGCCATTGCGACAGACGCATCTTCAGGCCCCCGCGCCCCACCGTGACGACTCTCACAAGCCCATCGCCCTCGCGGCCGATCCCCCGCCGCTGGCGGATCTGTGCGCCAACGTGCAGAGCAGTTTCGACCGGCTCGCCATATTCGCCGAGCAGCACGACCTCTCCTACAGCGTCGCCGCCTTCTATGTGCTGGTCGGCAGCCTCAACATCCTGCCCCTCGACGGCGGGCGCATGGTCTTCCAGCCGGTCTCGCCCGCGCGCATCGCCAAGGTCGCGCATATGGAGCCCAAGACGGTCTCGCGCTGGTGCAGCCAACTCGCCGAGCGCGGCCTGTTGCAGCGCAAGCGCGGCGCCTATTCGGTCGAGAGGCTCGCCGACTGGTATGTGCTGGCGGGCTGCATGCAGACCGTGCGCCTTCCGCCCCTGCCGGGCCTCACCCCTGAACCCGACTCCGTCGCGGGCATGGGGCCCCAGAGCATGTCGCCCAGCATCCTGACCTCATCCGGCTGGAACGAGAGCAGCACGGCCTGACGCCCGGCATGCGGGAGCCCCACCCCGTCCGCTGTTGCGGTTGGCCTTGCAGGCAAGGCCCGGCGTCATCCTGACGTCGCCTTGTTCTGTGCTATGTTGAGGCGTGATCGAATCCGCGCGCGCATGACCCTGACCTCGCATCCCACCCTCGCCGTCGAAGTCGGCCTCACCGCCGCCATTGTGGCGGCGCCCGATGACGCGCCGGTGATTCTGGTGGCGCCGGGCCCGGCGGGCGCCGAGCCTGCTTTGCCGTCCGGGCCCTTCGATCCGCTGGCCCACCGCACTTTCGAGATCGGCCTGCGCGCCTGGGTGTCTCGGCAGACCGGCGCGCCGCTCGGCTATGTGGAGCAGCTCTACACATTCGGCGACCGTGGCCGCCATGCGGAGGCGGGCGACAGCACGCCCCATGTGGTCTCCGTCGGCTATCTCGCGCTGACGCGGGGCGCCGATGCGGCTCTTGCCAAGGGCGCGGCCTTCCGTCCCTGGTACGCCTTCTTCCCCTGGGAGGACTGGCGTTCGGGCAAGCCCGCCATGATCGAGGCGCGCATCCTGCCCGCCCTGCGCAAATGGGCGGCGCGCGATCCCGACCGGCTCAACGCCTATGGCCTCTCGCGCACCGAGCGGGTGCGCATGCTCTTTGGCGAGGATGGGCGCTTCGACGACGAGAACACCCTCGACCGCTTCCAGCTTCTCTATGAGGCGGGTCTTGTGGAGGAGGCGCGGCGCGACGGGCGCGCCAGCCCGCTCATCGCCGAGGTCGGGCCGCTGGGCGAGCCCATGCAGAACGACCACCGCCGCATCCTCGCGACCGCCATGGGCCGCCTGCGCGCCAAGATCAAATATCGCCCGGTTATTTTCGAACTGATGCCCGAGACTTTCACCCTCACAGCCCTGCAGCGCATGGCGGAGGCGATTTCGGGGCGTCATCTGCACAAGCAGAATTTCCGCCGTCTGGTGGAGTCCTCCGCCGTCGTGGAGCCCACGGGGGATATGTCCCACGCCACGGGCGGACGGCCCGCCGCGCTCTTCCGCTTCCGCCGGGATGTCCTGCAGGAGCGCCCGGCGCCGGGCCTGCGCGTCGGCCAACGCGGCTGAATGGCCGCGCCCGCGCGCCATGCTATAAGAGCACGAGCCGAGGATTCCCATGACTGACAAAGCCCAAGAGTCGAACAAAGCGAAAGAGGCCGGCAAGGCTGCGGACATCGCGCGCATGAGCTTCGAAGACGCGCTCGCCGAGCTTGAGCGCATCGTCGCAACCCTCGAAAAGGGTCAGGCGCCGCTGGAGGAGTCCATCCGTCTCTATGAGCGCGGCGAGGCCATCAAGAAACATTGCGAGGCCCAGCTCAAGAGCGCGGAGGCCCGCATCGAGAAGATCACGCTTGGCGCCGACGGCGCGCCCAGGGGCGTGGAGCCGCTGGATCCGGAGTAGGTTCGGGCTCAGGGTCCAGTCCACAGCCCCCGCCATGCGTCGCGTGCCGGCCTTCCCCGCAGGTGGGAGGATAAATGAGTGCGGGATTTCATAAGCTTAACGCAACGCCAGCAGCTCCCCGCTCCCTTGTGGGGAGGGGTGAGGGGTGGGGGTCGAGAGGGCTTTGCAGTCTAGCGCCTTTGCAAACGCGCTCCCGACCAGCATGCGCAGACCCCCACCCCGTCCGCTAAAGCGGCCGACCCTCCCCACAGGGGGGAGGGTAATTAACGCACTTGATTCCAGAGGTTTGCGCGACACGCCAGCAGCTCCCCGCCCCCTTGTGGGGAGGGGTGAGGGGTGGGGGTCGTGAGGGCTTTGCAGTGGAGCGCCTTTGCAAACGCGCTCCCGACCAGCATGCGCAGACCCCCACCCCGTCCGCTAAAGCGGCCGACC
>CANGFT010000105.1 GCA_947453205.1 Beijerinckiaceae bacterium
ATCTCGCGGACAGCCTCCGCAACAGATTTTCCTTGCAAAACAATGACTAAACCTGACGCAGATTCGCTACGATCTCTTCGGGTTTATGACGCTTCCTCGCCATGGGTCAGATCCTCCTCATTGCCTTAGGACATACTTCCAAGTGGACCATTTCAATGGGCTTGGATCATGCATTCCAAGCTCATGCATGTGTCATATTTGTGATTTCCAAACTTGCGGGGACGCCTTATGGTCTCTGTCGGCGTCGTCCTGATAATGGGCAATTGGCCACGGGTGATGCCCTGCGGCAAATTCAAAACAGCTTCGCGGCTTTTCAGCGCGACGAAGGGGTGGGAAATGGCGACACTGAACATAAATGGCAAGACATATCAAGCGGATGTGGATCCGCGCACGCCCTTGCTCTGGGTGATTCGCGACAGCATCGGCCTTACCGGGACGAAATATGGCTGCGGCATCGCCCAGTGTGGTTGCTGCACCGTCCATGTGGACGGGGTCGCGACGCGGTCCTGCTCCCTCCCGGTCAGCTCCGCGCAGGGCAAGAAGATCACGACCATCGAAGGGCTCGCCAAGGGCGATGTCCTGAGCAAGGTTCAGAAGGCCTGGGTCGACAATGAGGTTCCCCAGTGCGGCTATTGTCAGAGCGGCATGGTCATGGCGGTCTCGGCTCTCCTCAAGACCAACCCCAAGCCGACCGACGCGGACATCAACGCCTCCATCACCAACATCTGCCGCTGCGGCACCTATCAGCAGGTGCGCGAAGCCATCCACGCCGCTGCGAAGGCCTGAGGGGGAACGCCATGAACGATATGCCCAAGTTCGATCGCCGTTCCTTCCTCGTCGGCGTCGCCGCTGCTGGCGGCGGCCTTTCGCTCGGCTTCAACACCCTTGGCTCTGAGGCCTCCGCCGCAGAGGCAACGCCCGAGATCAACGCCTGGGTGGTGGTCAAGCCCGACGACAGCGTCGTCATCCGCGTCGTGCGCCCGGACATGGGGCAGGGGTCTCTGACTGGCCTCGCCCAGCTCGTGGCCGAAGAGCTCGAATGCGACTGGAGCAAGGTCTCCACCGAATATCCCACCCCCGGCCAGAACCTCGCGCGCAAGCGCGTCTGGGGCGCCATGAACTCCACCGGCAGCCAGGCGATCCGCAGCTCGCAGGAATATGTCCGCAAGGGCGGCGCCGCAGCGCGCATGATGCTCATGCAGGCCGCCGCCAATGAGTGGAAGGTTCCGGTCGAGGAGTTGACGGTCGCCAAGGGCGTCATCACCCACAAGAAGTCCGGCAAGAAGACCACCTTCGGCAAGATGGCTGACGCCGCCTCCAAGCTTGAGCCCCCGAAGGAGATCAAGCTCAAGAGCGCGAAAGACTGGACCATCGCCGGCAAGTCGCCCAAGCGCTTCGACACCCGTAACAAGGTGACGGGCAAGCATATGTTCGGCATCGACACCAAGTTGCCTGGGATGCTGATCGCCTCGATCCGTGATTGCCCTGTCAATGGCGGCAAGGTGAAGAGCTTCGACGCTGCGAAGGTCTCGGGCATGCGCGGCGTCAAGAAGGTCATGCAGGTCGGGGAGACTGGCGTGGCCGTCGTCGCCGACACCTTCTGGAACGCCAAGCAGGCCTGCTACGCCCTGCCCATCGAATGGGATGTCGGCGCCAACGGCAATGTGTCGAGCGCCAGCATCGCTGAATTCCTGAAGGAGGGCCTCACCGCCGAAAAGGCCTTCATCGGCAACAAGCAGGGCGACGCGCCCGCCGCCATCGCCGGCGCCGCGCGCAAGATCGAGGCGGTCTACGCCTATCCCTTCCAGAACCATGCCTGCATGGAGCCGATGAACGCCACGGCGCTCTGGACGGAGAACGAGTGCAAGGTCTGGACGGGCACCCAGAACGCGGAGGCGACGCTCGCCGAGGTGATCGCCTCTTCGGGCCATCCCGCCCCCAAATGCGACGTCATCAAGACAGAGCTCGGCGGCGGCTTTGGTCGTCGCGGCCGCGTGGACTTCGTCAAGCAGGCGGTGCTGATCGCCAAGCAGATGCCGGGCACGCCCGTCAAGCTCATCTGGACCCGTGAAGAGGATATGACGCATTGTTCATATCATCCGATCACCCAGTGCAAGATGTCCGCCGGCCTTGATGACAAGGGCAATGTCACGGGCATCCATATGCGCATCTCCGGCCAGTCGATCATCGCCTCGCTCATGCCAGAGCGTCTTGAGAACGGCATGGATGGCGCGACGTTCCAGGGGCTGTCTGAGAAGAGTCCCGAAGGCGCCTTCAACTATGCGTTCCCCAACATCCTGATCGACCATGCGATGCGCAACACGCATCTCTCGGCGGGGTTCTGGCGCGGCGTGAATGCGAACCATAATGCGATCTATGTCGAGAGCTTCATGGACGAACTCGCCCATGCGACCAAGACCGATCCGCTCGAATTCCGTCGCAAATGGCTCAAGCCCAAGCAGTTCGCGGTGGTGAATGCTGCTGCGCAGAAGGCTGGCTATGGCAAGCCTCTGCCCAAGGGCCATTTCCATGGCCTTGGCTCGATGCACACATTCGGCAGCTATGTCGCGGCTTGCGCGGAAGTGTCGGTCGAGAACGGGCAGGTGCGCGTGCACCGCATCGTCGGGGCGACAAACCCCGGCCATGCCGTCCACCCCGCCATGATTGAGCGTCAGGTCGCCGGCTCCTTCGTCTATGGCCTGACAGCCCTGTTCTATGGCGAGTGCACTGTGAAGAACGGCGCGGTCGAGCAGACGAACTTCGACACTTATAACATGATGCGCATGGACGAGATGCCGAAGGTCGAAGTGGTCATCATGCCGGACTTCGAGTTCTGGGGCGGCGTCGGCGAGCCGACGATCTCTGCGGCGGCGCCTGCTGTGCTCAATGCGATCTTCGCAGCGACCGGCAAGCGCATCCGCACGTTCCCGCTGATGAACCAGTCTTTGGCGTGACGCATCAAGGTCGGGCCGGTGGCTTTCCCATCGGCCCGCTTTTCAGGGGATATGCATGAAGCTGGTCACAGCTACGCTTGCAGCCCTGCTGGCTGGGGCGGCGGCGCAGGCGGCTGAGGCGCCTGCGGGCGCTTTGGCCTGTTCGGGCTGCCATCCCGCCGCGAGCGGCGTCGACGCCGCGCCCGCGCGCCTGATCGGCATGAAGGCGGAGGAGATCGAGGCCGCCATGCAGCAATTCCGGTCGGGCGCTCGGGCCGCGACCGTCATGGACCGCATCGCCAAGGGTTTCACGGATCAGGAAACCCTCGCCATAGCCGCCTGGTACGCCGCCCAGTCCAACTAGGGATCGCAGATGTCGATCACACGCCGCGACCTTCTCGCCTCCGCCGCTGCTTCGCTTGCGTCCCCCGCCATCGCGCAGGGCGCGGCTGGACGTGTGGTGGTGATCGGCGGCGGCTTTGGCGGGGCGACTTGCGCCCGATTTTTAAAAGCGATCGAGCCACGCCTCGATGTGACCCTTGTGGAGGCGAACCCGACCTTCACCGCATGCCCCTTCAGCAACGAGGTCATCGTCGGCTTGCGCGATATGACGGAGCAGGCTTTCGGTTATGAGGGCCTGCGAAAGGCGGGCGTCGCGCTCGCCCTCCAGATGGCCACGGCGGTGGATTCGTCAGGCCGCACAGTGTCGCTCGCGGACGGGACGAAGCTTTCCTATGACCGTCTCGTGCTTTCGCCGGGCGTCGACATGGACTGGTCGGGTCTCCCGGGCTACACGCAGGCCGCCGCCGAGCTGATGCCCCATGCCTGGAAGGCCGGCGAGCAGACCATGCTCCTGCGTCGTCAACTCGAGGCCATGCCCGATGGCGGAACCGTCGTCATCAGCGCGCCGGCCAATCCCTTCCGCTGCCCGCCGGGGCCCTATGAGCGGGCGAGCCTCATCGCCTGGCATCTGAAGACGAAAAAGCCGAAGTCGAAGCTCATTCTGCTGGACGCCAAGGACGCTTTCTCCAAACAACGCCTGTTTCAGAACGCCTGGAAGG
>CANGFT010000106.1 GCA_947453205.1 Beijerinckiaceae bacterium
CCGGCCCGCCGGTTTGATGAGGTAAGAGGAGCGACATGGCTCAGACTTTGGCTCAGACGTTCACCGGTCGTAAGCGGATCCGCAAGTTTTTCGGACATATCCGAGAAGTCGCGGAGATGCCGAACCTGATCGAGGTCCAAAAGGCGTCCTACGATCAGTTCCTTCTTGTCGCCGAGCCAAAGGGCGGCCGCCCGGACGAAGGGCTTCAGTCCGTCTTCAAATCCGTCTTCCCGATCTCCGACTTCTCGCAGACGGCTCTTCTTGAGTTCGTGAAATACGAATTCGAACAGCCCAAGTATGACGTCGATGAGTGCCGCCAGCGCGGCATGACCTTCTCCGCGCCCCTCAAGGTGACTCTGCGCCTCATCGTGTTCGATGTGGACCCTGACACCCAGGCCAAGTCCGTGAAGGACATCAAGGAGCAGGATGTCTACATGGGCGACATGCCCTTCATGACCTCCAACGGCACCTTCGTCGTGAACGGCACCGAGCGCGTCATCGTCTCGCAGATGCATCGCTCGCCCGGCGTGTTCTTCGACCACGACAAGGGCAAGACCCATTCTTCGGGCAAGCTGCTGTTCGCGGCCCGCATCATTCCCTATCGCGGCTCCTGGCTCGACATCGAGTTCGACGCGAAGGACATCGTCTATGCGCGCATCGACCGCCGCCGCAAGATCCCCGTGACCTCGCTGCTCTTCGCGCTGGGCATGGATGGCGAAGAGATCCTGAGCACCTTCTACAAGTCCGTCTCCTACGCCAAGGTGAAGGACGGCTGGCGCGTGCCCTATGACGCCGAGCGCATGCGCGGCGTCAAGACCTCGGTCGACCTCATCGACGCCGACACCGGCGAAGTGGTGGTCGAGGCCGGCAAGAAGCTGACCGTGCGCGGCGCGCGCATGCTCGCCGAAAAGGGCCTGAAGTTCCTCAAGGCCGTAGATGAAGACCTCTATGGCCAGTATATCGCCGAGGATCTCTATGATCCCAACACCGGCGAGATCTTCGCCGAGGCTGGCGATGAGCTGACCGCCAAGTCCCTCGTCGCGCTCGTCGAGGCGGGCTTTGAAGAGCTTCCGATCCTCGACATCGACCACATCAACATCGGCCCCTACATCCGCAACACGCTTGCCGTCGACAAGAACTCCTCCCGCGAGGAAGCCCTGTTCGACATCTACCGCGTGATGCGTCCCGGCGAGCCGCCGACCATCGACTCCGCAGAAGCGATGTTCCACTCGCTGTTCTTCGACTCCGAGCGCTACGACCTCTCGGCCGTGGGCCGCGTGAAGATGAACATGCGCCTCGACCTCGACGCGCCTGACACGACCCGCATCCTGCGCAAGGAGGACATCCTCGCCGTTGTGCGCGCGCTGGTCGACCTGCGCGACGGCCGCGGCGAAATCGACGACATCGACCATCTCGGCAACCGCCGCGTGCGCTCGGTGGGCGAGCTCATGGAGAACCAGTATCGTCTGGGCCTCCTGCGCATGGAGCGCGCCATCAAGGAGCGTATGTCCTCGGTCGACATCGACACGGTCATGCCGCAGGATCTCATCAATGCGAAGCCCGCCGCGGCGGCCGTCCGCGAGTTCTTCGGATCCTCGCAGCTCTCGCAGTTCATGGATCAGACGAACCCGCTCTCCGAGATCACCCACAAGCGCCGCCTCTCAGCCCTTGGCCCGGGCGGTCTGACCCGCGAGCGCGCCGGCTTTGAAGTGCGCGACGTGCATCCCACGCACTATGGCCGCATCTGCCCGATCGAGACGCCGGAAGGCCCGAACATCGGCCTCATCAATTCGCTCGCGACCTTTGCGCGCGTGAACAAGTACGGCTTCATCGAGGCCCCTTATCGCCGCGTGCGCGATGGCCTTGTGACCGACGAGGTCGCCTATCTCTCCGCAATGGAGGAGGCGAAGTATCACGTCGCCCAGGCCAACGCCGTCGTGGACGCCAATGGCATGCTGGCTGACGATCTCGTCATCACCCGCCACACCGGCGATGTGGTGATGGTCGCCCGTGAGCGCGTCGAATATATGGACGTCTCGCCCAAGCAGCTCGTGTCCGTCGCCGCCGCTCTCATTCCGTTCCTTGAGAACGATGACGCGAACCGCGCGCTCATGGGCTCGAACATGCAGCGTCAGGCTGTGCCGCTGGTGAAGGCTGACGCTCCGCTCGTGGGCACGGGCATGGAGGCCATCGTGGCGCGCGATTCGGGCGCCGCCATCGCCGCCCGCCGCACGGGCGTCATCGACCAGATCGACGCGACCCGCATCGTCATCCGCGCGACGGAGGAGCTTGATCCCTCCAAGCCCGGCGTCGACATCTATCGGCTCATGAAGTTCCAGCGTTCGAACCAGTCGACCTGCATCAACCAGAAGCCGCTGGTGAAGGTTGGCGACTTCGTGCGCAAGGGCGACATCATCGCTGACGGTCCCTCGACCGACCTTGGCGATCTCGCCCTCGGCCGCAACGTGCTCGTCGCGTTCATGCCCTGGAACGGCTACAACTTTGAAGATTCGATCCTGCTCAACGAGCGGATCGTGAAGGACGACGTGTTCACCTCCATCCACATCGACGAGTTCGAAGTGATGGCGCGCGACACCAAGCTCGGCCCTGAGGAAATCACGCGCGACATTCCGAACGTGTCGGAAGAGGCGCTGAAGAATCTCGACGAAGCCGGCATCGTCTATATCGGCGCGGAAGTGATGGCGGGCGACATCCTCGTCGGCAAGATCACGCCCAAGGGCGAAAGCCCGATGACGCCGGAGGAGAAGCTGCTGCGCGCCATCTTCGGCGAGAAGGCGTCCGACGTGCGCGACACCTCGCTGCGCGTGCCTCCGGGCGTGCAGGGCACCATCGTCGAAGTGCGCGTGTTCAATCGCCATGGCGTCGACAAGGACGAGCGCGCTCAGGCCATCGAGCGCGAGGAGATCGAGCGTCTCGCCAAGGACCGTGACGACGAGCTGACGATTCTCGACCGCAACGTCTATGCGCGTCTGATCGAGTTGCTCGACGGCAAGGTCGCCATCGCCGGGCCGAAGGGCTTCAAGAAGGAGACCACCCTCAGCCGCGAGATCGTCGAGGAATATCCTCGTTCGCAGTGGTGGACCTTCGCGGTCGAGGACGACCGCCTCATGGGCGAGATCGAGGCCATCCGCCGCCAGTATGACGAGGCCAAGAAGGGCCTTGAGAACCGCTTCCTCGACAAGGTCGAGAAGCTGCAGCGTGGCGACGAACTGCCGCCCGGCGTGATGAAGATGGTCAAGGTCTTCGTCGCGGTGAAGCGCAAGATCCAGCCCGGCGACAAGATGGCCGGCCGCCATGGCAACAAGGGCGTCGTGTCGAAGATCGTGCCCTCCGAGGACATGCCGTTCCTCGCCGACGGCACGCCCGTCGACATCGTGCTGAACCCGCTGGGCGTGCCCTCGCGCATGAACGTGGGCCAGATCCTCGAGACGCATCTTGGCTGGGCCTGCGCGGGCCTTGGAAGGCAGGTTGGCGAGGCCGTCAACGCCTATATGAAGTCGAAGGATGTGGCGCCGCTCCGCAACAAGCTGCTGCAGATCTATGGCAATGACGAAGTGATCCCGCAGCTCGACGAGCCTTCGCTCGTGGAGCTCGGCGAGAACCTGCGTCGCGGCGTGCCCATGGCGACTCCCGTCTTCGACGGCGCGCGCGAGAAGGACATCGTCGAGATGCTCGAGATGGC
>CANGFT010000107.1 GCA_947453205.1 Beijerinckiaceae bacterium
GTGAACCAACTACGCATTCTTGGTCGCTGGATGCGACTGATCACGATTCCAAATCAATCGTCTGTCGCGAAGGCCTTCACCGAATTTGATGACAAGGACCGGATGAAACCGTCTCCCTACTATGACCGCATCGTTGATGTGATGGAGGAACTGGTGAAATTCACCCACCTCACCCGCGACAACTCCAGCTATCTCGTGGATCGCTATTCGGAGCGCAAGGAGAGCGCGCAGGCCCTGTCGAAGCGGGTCAACCAGCGCTCGATTTGAGCCAAAACCTAGAAAAAAGTCTCCGTTCGACCATCCCAACCTGAGGTTTTATCTATCTCGACACCAAGTGACCCATAACAAATAGACTGCCTACGCAGAGATTTTAAACCCCTGAAAAAGCAGGCAAATTTGCATCTACCCCGACGGGACTCTGGTTGGGTCCGAATGAGACGGAAGCGCATTTGAGACCGGATTTCGGGCGCGTGGCGGTCTCAGAGGTTGGGATGGAATCAGCAAACCTGCGGAAATCCCGGGGATTTCAGCGCCTCGATCGTGGTTCTGGAGAGTTTGAAAAGGTTCATTGGCGGAGGGAAAGTGACTCAATCCCAACTCGCTGGGCGGAGGGCTGATAAACCCTGCGGGGTGCTGCGGGGAGACCAATTTGGGGGTGGATCCGCAGGTTTTCGATGTGGCCCGCCGGAGCTAAGAAAGTTTGCGAGCTTGCCTGTATACATTTTTTTAGTCCAAAAATCCGCTTTGTGCAGCATGAGCTTTTCCGCAATGGGGCCTGTCGCGAACCAAACACAATTAGCTTTTGATTGTCGCTTGGGGTGGATAATCTTTAAGGCTCATGTGTTCTAGGCGCCACTCCTTGAGCATTTCCGACTGAGCGACTGTGATTGCATTATCCGACATGGCATCACAATACGTAAGGCAGATGTTTTGCCACTCGCCTGTCTGCGACCCAAATGCCTCGGCGAACACCTGCTCCAGTTCTTCAGCTGCACTGCTTGCGACAGCAGCCGCTGCGGGTTCGTCACGCAAGCTATTATACAAGACCACAATGCCAAGTTGGTACGTATCGGTTGGCGTAACCCGCTCCACATCTGCTCCGTCATCTAGGTCAAAGAGCAATCCACGTATGTGATCACCCCCAGCTTCGAGAATTCCTTCGATTCTCTCAAGGAAGGTTTTCTTCCCATTGATCCGTTGCGAGCGTAGACGCGTTTCAAATGCCTCAGGAAATGCTGCGCGTCGGTAGCGAGCTGCTAGCCATCTTTGGAGGATGTTGAGCCCTTGCTTATCCAGGGTAATGTCCCCGCGCGGTGCGCATGTGAACAACGCCTCCTTCGGGACGAGCACTTTTTCCGTGGCAGCAAGCTCAAGAACAATTGGGCCATCGGCTGATTGATACTCGACCTGCAGGCGACGAGCGGTCTTCGCAAATGAATCGCCGCCAAGTTTGCGCCCCCGGCTTCCGATGATCACTTCAGCGTTCGGCTCTTTGCTTTCACTAGCTGCCAAGTCGCAATCGTGAGAAATCACGACAGCATATACGGGGCCACTGGAACCATTGGCAGCGGCTAAGTTGCAGATCTCAAGTGCGTCCTCATCTAAAATATCGCCCTGGCGCCAGGACAGATTTCGCGCAGATTCCGCCATGCGTGACAACCTTATGCATCTTCAGCGAGGTGCGGAACCGCAAACTCTGCTCGCGAATTCGAACTATGCTTGCGCAGAGCCAAACGTGAAGTGAGCTTTTCACGTTGCTGAGCCTCCCTAGCCAACGTTTCAATTAATTTCCGAGCCAGATCAATGACATCTGCATCTTGAGCCACGGAATCCAAGAGTGATGGCGTTAGGCCAATCTTCCTTCTCAGCAAATTGGGCGTGATTGCAAGGCCCGAGTCGGCCAACAAGTCAGCGGCTCTAGCCAAGGTCGAAAGTCTCTCTGCGTTGGTTGGTGAAAGAGCTCCCCCCTTTACCCATTCGTAAACTGCCTGGCGTGTAACCCCAAAAACCCGTGAAAGCTCAGTAATTGAGAGTTTCAATACCTCACGGATGTGCGCCAAATCGCGAACAGAAGAACTGCGGTCGTTGGTTGCTTGGTTTACGGCATCATGAATCTCGATTTGGTTGATTGCCCAATTCGATGTCGCTGCACTAGCTTGAAGGTACATCGGGGATAAAAGGCCGAAGGTTCCTGCCACCCAATATTTCAAGATCCGACCAGTTAAATTCTTGTCGAGATCGGAAGAGTGTTCTTCATATGAATTTTTTGTAGCAAATGTGGTTGCCATGAAAGGATGGCGAACTCGATTATCGGTTTGATGCGTCGCGTACATAGTAGCCGCCTCTCAGCCTCAGTTCTTCCACGCTTTAAGCGCCGCCGGCATAACAACTGCATTGAAAGCGACTTCAATACCGGCTCTAAGGGTGGTGAGTTGGGATTTTATCCCATCCAAACTCATTGCGTGTCGACCTTCAATTGAAGCGTCAGTGTCGACGATTGCATGAACACCATTTATTTTTTGAAACCGATCAGCAACTTTAACCCCAATCGGTTGAAGATCCATGGGGAACCCAAGAGGGCCGACTTGAATAATTGTTCTGGCAAGTACCGCGCATTCTGCAGTTCGAAAGTGCGTCTCAGAAAAGGAATGAGACACCTGAACGTCGTCAGGCAGCTTGCTGCTCAACCCTAGGACGCCGGAAGTTAAATAGTCAGGCAACCCATCCTCGCCCTGAGGTGGGACGATCGCATCAAGATATCGAAGCCCAACTCGCTCCGTGTGTGCAAGGGTCATGCACTCGTGCACTATAATCAGTCCCTTCATGAATTCTTCTATAAACAATTCGAATGTCTCGTACTCGGTTGTTTGAAATGAAAGCGCGTTCTGCTCGACGATAAAACCCTTCATATTGTCCGAGCTAGAGAACATCATCCGCTCGACTTTTTCGACGGTTGGCTGCTGCTGTTGCGCCTCATCACCAATTTGAGACATCAGTGAAATCGACATAGCGACACCCTTTTTAAAGTCGGGGTAGCCCGCCTTGCGCATGCGATCCTGAATCTCGTCCGCGTATGCCCCCAGTCGTAGGACGGGATTGTGTCGAACCTGGGCAATGGCGAAGTACACCGGCGCGTTCTTCATTTTTTGACCCAAGGCACTCTCTCCGATTGACATTACGATTGTCACTTTACATCCATTTTACACATTAGGTCTCTGATCGTTTAAGCGCAAGTGCAATCTGTGCGGATCGAATGAAAATTCTGCGCGCGATCTCCTTGGGGAGTAGCGTCAAAGGGTAGATTTCCATTTGAAGGTCAAGAATGAGCTCAGCCTATGGCGGAATTCTCTAGAGAAGCTCAAGCCTCCCTTGGTACAGAAAGTAGGCTCCCCAACTCTTCATCCTTGGGTCATAAACAAAGGTAAGGTGGGTGACAAAAAATGACACCCCGCTAGGGTAGCGTAACTCTGGCTGGGGGCAGTTGCGATGAGTTTCAACAAGACAGAGAAATTCCTGGAGTTGGCGAGGCGGGCCGCCGCATCGCGCCAAGGGATCAGTTTGGAAGACGTGGTCAGCCGCTACGAGGTCTCTTTCCGGACCGCCCAGCGAATGCTCAGGGCGCTGGAGCACCA
>CANGFT010000108.1 GCA_947453205.1 Beijerinckiaceae bacterium
AAACAATCGCCCCATTAAGCGATAATCACATCGTCGGGCTGCCCGCCGTGGCGACCTGACCAACTCGCCAAGACCGGCGATGGCGGTGATCAGCGCCAGCTTGTTACACCACGCTCCGGGACACGACCTGCAAGTGATAGCAGCGCCCTCATCGTGCTTCGAGTTCCAATTGGAACCTTCTGCTTGTGACAGACCCGAATAATGTGGAAGGTTGCGCCCTTACTGAATTCTGTACGGCTAGGCTTTTCAGTTCCACAGCAGTCTCGACAGGTTTGGCGCTCATATGTGAGTTGGTCCGTCGAGCTTATTTATACGAGGGTATTACTACTTTTCGATTTTTCGGAATTTTTTTTAAAATTTTTTCTCATTCGACGCTTCCGACGCTTTGCAAATTCCGCGCAAGTTCACGACTTATCGGCAGGTGACGAAGGTAATGTTGTTCCAGCATTTCAACGCTTGTTCCAGCGTTCTTTGCAAGCGTGTAGATGTTGACCTGACCACCCGAAAGGACGAGACGCATTGAAAGCGAAGTGTGTCGCAGGGAATACATCGAATGTGGAAAGCCCGTGTAGACGTCTTTCTTCAAATCGAGATTTTCCAGGAGGACGTTGAACTGACGCATCACCATACGCTTCGCAGTGTCCCGATTTCGATAATGTGGGAAGAACAAGAAGTCTTCGGGATTGGCGAGTGGATTGCGCTGACGAATTCGTTGGAAGACTTCAACAGAAGTTTCCATCGTATTGGCCACTCGATATCCCGTCTTCCCTTTACGAATTGTCAGCAGCAAGCGCGAAGGATTATCTTCAACAGTCACATCAGCGTGACGCAATGCATAGAGTTCGGTGATTGTGGGTCGAACGAACGAGTGCAATGTAAACAGAATGATGTCGCGCAGTTCGTCATTCACTGTCACGCCGCGCACAACGACTGCGTCATGCGCCATGCGTTCAGCTTCCTTGAGCATTCGCACCACATCGTCTTTTTCGCGGGACACGAGCGGATGGAATCGAAAGAATGTACGAGCTGCTGGTTTTGAGGAGACCAATTTAGGCGTTTCTGGAATGCTATGTATGACGCCATCCAGAAGAGCGACGCGCAGAATGGAACGAAAGACAGAAGTTGTGCGCGCAATTGACGATGGTGCAATATCTGGACGCTTTTCAATGAACCATCTTACATACGAAGTATAATCGTAGCTCGCGATTTCCTTGATGTTCCTGCGACCGAAATATTTTATCAGTCCCCATTGCTTATTCTCGATGGGCGCGATTGCGTTTCCAATTGCAGACCTAGCTTTTTCGCTGCGTTCAACTTTTTGCCGTGTCTGTTGTATATATAGTTTCGCATAATGTTCGAACGATAGGTGCCTGGGAACAGCTGGAATTTTCCCGAGCATGTCGCGTGCTAGTTCTTCCGCAGCGACACGAGCTTTGATGCGTGCTGTTTCCTTGGTGGACCGTACGATGTATTTCCCAGCGACTGTGTCGCGAATTCTGACTTGGTAGAATGGCGTTGCGAAGGTCTTGTAGATTGCTAGTCCTTGTCTGATGATGATGATTTTGCCGTCGAGGGAATGGATACTTTTCCCTTTCCGCTTCATGCTGCGGCCATCAGAATGCGTCGTGTCGTGCCGACGCCGATTTTCAGGTGCTTAGCTATTCGGTGGATGGAGAAGCCATCGGTTCGAAGCTGCTGGACAGTTTCGCGGGTGGTGGCTGTGACGGCGGACGGTCGACCCAGCTTCGTTCCTTCCGACTTTGCACGCGCTAGGCCCGAGTGAATGCGTTCTTTTATAAGCTCGCGCTCAAACTGAGCAATAGCGGCGAATATTGAGAAGGTCATGCGGCCAGCGGGCGTCCGCGTATCGATGGCTTGCTGATGGGAGTAAAGCTCGACGTGCTTCTCTTCCAGCTCGCTCATGAGAGCTACGAGGTCTTGTATGGAACGTCCGAGGCGGTCGATGCTCCAAGTGAGCACCACGTCTATCTCGCGGTCCTGTATCATCTTGTGCAGGCGATTGAAGGCTGGTCGTTCGTTGCGTCCCTTGGCTCCGCTAATTCCGTCGTCTGTCAGTTCCTCCACGATGGTCCACCCATTTTTGCGGGCGACTTCACGAAGCTCCAGAAGCTGATTTTTTGTGGTCTGTCCGACGGTCGAGACTCTAGCGTAAATCACTGATTTCATGGTATTTTTACTGTTAAGTTCATGATGAAAAAGTTATAAAAGGCTTTTATAAAAAAGTAAATAAGTCATTGATTTCATTGTGATTCACGCTACTTCGTAATGAGGGGGTCGGGGGTTCGAGTCCCTCCTGCGGCACCATCAAATATCTGAAAATATTAGTCTTTTTAGACCCGCTTGAGCTAAAGCACGGCCTTATAAAAAACTATAAAAAAATCTGCAGGACTTTTCGACAAATCACCCCGCGCACGGGTAGAAATCTTGCCGCTTGACCGCTGCGATAAAGTTCCAAATGGAACCGCGTGAGCAACTGCATGCGAATGGTGAAGCAGCTGCAATTCATCACCTGAAGGCGCTGGACCGCCCGCGCTTCAAGAAGAAGGCGGCTTGAGAACTACGGGGGCGGGCTTCACGGCTCGCCCTTTTTCTTTTGTGGGTAGTGATTGGATTACGTTTTGTTTGTCGTTTTGACACGACAATCGCGATCAAACTGTCCAGCCTCAGGGCTGTACCTGGGCACGCTCCGGTTCACGCAACGACGATCGGGTTCACAATACTTAACCCCATCTCCGTGCATCAGGATGGAGCTTGACCGCCCCCCTTCCCCCGTTGCGGCCTTCCGGATAGCGCATCGGAAACCGGGGGCCATCGCCCGACGCGACGCACAGGGATGTCGTCGACGCGTCAGGGATCAGTTGCGATAGAAGCCCTTCACGTTGGTCTTGATCTTCCAAAGACCCCAAGGCAAAGCCGTCGAAAGATAGAGCGTAGAGCTGTCATCGCCACGGCCGAAACCGAGTTGCACCGGCAGACCGGCCGAGGGGAGCGGCAGTTGCTGCAGCACGCTGCCGTCTGGCCGCAGGGCGACCACCTCCTTGCCGCCATTCGACCGGTCATTGGCGGCCGTATAGAGATTGCCGTCCACATC
>CANGFT010000109.1 GCA_947453205.1 Beijerinckiaceae bacterium
CGTTTCCTGAAATTATTTCAATCATTACTTTTGTAACTGATTCGCTGGCGATGCGTAAACATGGCTTTCGCAGGAGGTGCATCCGATGGCGCCTTCCGCTAGATTGGCGGACCATTGAAGGGAACGAGCACCATGTCCTTCCTCAAGAAACTCTTCGGCATTGGCGGCGGCGGCGCCCCTGCGGCCTTGCCCGAGCGCAGCGAGCCCTATGAGGGCTTCGAGATCCGCGCCACGCCCTATGAGGAAGAGGGGAAGTATCAGCTGTGCGGGGTGATCTCGCGTGAGGTGGATGGCGTTCTCCGGGAGCATCGCTATGTGCGCGCCGACCGTTTCTCCACCGTCGAGGACGCAATCGAGATGACCCTGTTCAAGGGCCGTCAGATCATCGACCAGACGGGCGAGCGCCTCTTCGCGGGCGCCGCCGACTGAAGCCCGCCTCATCGCCTGCGCCCTATCTCCTGCGCCCCATGGCCTGCGCCTTATGTCTTGCGCCCTTGCGGCGCGCGGGCGGGACGGGCACAGTCCCGCGTCTTTCCCGTGAGCGGTCCCATGTCTTCAGCCATCAACCATAACGGCCCGCCGCGCGGCCAACTCACCGTGCGCACCATCGCCATGCCCGCCGACACCAACGCCAATGGCGATATTTTCGGCGGCTGGGTCATGTCGCAAATGGATCAGGCGGGCGGCATCGCAGGCGTCGAGCGCGCCCAGGGCCGCGTCGTCACCGTGAAGGTGGACGCCATGACCTTCCTCGCGCCCATGAAGGTCGGCGATGTCCTGGAGGTCTATACGGAGGTCGAGAGCATCGGCCGCACCTCCATGAAGATCCATATCGAGGCCTTCGCCCAACGCTTCCAGACCACGCGCCGCGAGAAGGTGACCTTCGCCACCTTCACCTTCGTCGCCATCGACGACTCCGGCCGCCCGCGGCCCATCCCCGCGCCCGAGGCGCCGTGACAGTTGAACTTGGCTCCAGTTGTGTCTATCTGGACGCCTCCCGTGGGTTTCCCCCGGGCCGGTAGCTCAATGGTTAGAGCCGGCCGCTCATAACGGTCTGGTTGGGGGTTCGAGTCCCTCCCGGCCCACCACTCGACATCCCTGAAAGATGCTCTGCGCTGGCGTGTCCGGCTGCGCCGGCCGACGGTTCAGCGTCGGCCGGAGCGATGGTGGCGATCTGCATCCTCAAAGCAGGAAGTGATCCTGCAGGGCCAGGGCCTTGTAGGCTTCGGGCATCAACGCCGGATTCAGCTCGGGGTGGGCGAGGGGATCGAAGCGCAGGGCGCTCTCCGCCGCGTCATAGGCCGGTTGCGCCTGACCGGCGTCATCGACCTCGGCTATGTCGCCCTTGCGCGCGCCAGTCGGCTGGTCATAGCCCCGGTCGAAAACCAGATGGTCGCCATCGGGCGCGAAGGGCTGCGGCGGGAGCGGCGCCTCGCCGCCATGGTCGCGGGCCGCCATGAGGCTGGCGAGGGGATCCTCGGCCAGGCTGACCTTCGCATCCTGCGGCCGCAGAGCCATGTCTTCCGCCGGGGGCGGCGGCGGTGGGGCGGCGGCCTGCACGGTGACCGTGAAGGCGCTCGTCACCGCCACATTGCCGATGGCGTCGGTGATTTTGGCGGTGAAGCTATGGGCGCCATCGCTGAGCTTCGCCGTCGTATAGCTCCAGTCAGCGCCCACGAGCGTGGCCTGGCCGAGCAGTTTCACGCCATCATAGATCTGCACGTTCGAACCGGCGTCGGCATGGCCTCTGAGGCCCAGCGTGGCGTCGCGGGTCACCCCGCCATTCGCCACGGTCGCCGTCAAGCCTGTGTCCGTGTCGGCCGTGGCGTCGATCGTCGCGACATAGACATTGTTCTTGAGGCGCAGGGTCAGATGCGGGTCGCTCGTGAGCATGGCGTCGGCGAGCAGGCCGCCCTTCAAGGCGTCAAGCTGGGCAAGCTGGATATATTCCGCATTCTGGATCATCTGCGTCGTGCTGGAGCCATCCGCCTTCCAAACCGTCACGAAGTAACTGTTGACCCCTGCGACGGTCTGGCGGACGTCCAGCAGCTTCGTCTGTCCGATCGACAGGCGCCAGTCGGCGGCGTTGGCGTCGCAATCGCTGTTGCGCGTGATTGAGAGCGCGCCGCCTGAGAGGCTTGGCAGCGACCCGGCGGCCCAGTTGAGCGCGATGGTGTCGAGGCCGTCGCCCGCGTCGATCGGCGTCGTCCGGAGCGAGCTCAGACCGATCAGATCCACATTGCTCGAGCCGCGCACGCCCACCGCATTGGCCGAGAGGTCGAAGCCGAAGCCGGGCAGCTCCTCGAAACGCACGAGCTCTTCATTGGTCAGCGTCTCGACCATCGTGCTCCCGTCAGGCTTGGTCAGGGTCAGGGCATAGGCGTTCTGCCCGGCCTGCGTCTGTTGGAGCTTCACGAGCGTCGCGCCTGTCGAGGACTGGACCGCCCAGCCGCTGGCATCCTGGGTCAACGTGAGATAGGCGGGCGCCACGACGCTGAGGGACTTGAGCCCGTAGCCATAATCGCCATCCCTTGAGACGAGCGTCATGTCGGCGCCCGTGGTGTTGAAATTATAGCCATCGCTCATGTGGTCGCCGCCGGCATATCTGGCCTGCAGCTCCGTCACGCTGACGCCATCCGCCGTATCGGCGAGACGCACCTTCACCGCCTTCGTGTTGGAGCCGTCATAGATCGCGGCCCAGAAGGTCACCTGCCCCGCGATGGAGCGATCGACAAGGATGGCTTTCGCCGAGCCGCCCACATAGACCCCGCCGAGCTCCATCGTCGCGGTGGCGAGGTTGAGGTCCGCCACCTTGGCCAGGATCTTCGCGTTTGCAGGCGTCGTCGTGGCGAAGCCTGTCAGCAGGGAGACTGATGTGCTTGCGACGCTTGCGCCCCAGGCGAAGGTCACCTTGTCCGTACCCGCCCCGCCGTCGAGGGTGAGCGGCTGATCCACGCGCATGCGCGCCTCGTCATCGCCAGAGGTCAGGGCGATGCGGTTGAGGCCATTCGCCGTCAGGCTAAGCGCGAAGCCCGGCAG